>JAWKLZ010000001.1:1201653-1802480 GCA_041392475.1 Chitinophagales bacterium
AAAGTTCTTTACATTCTTTATTGAATCGTATAGCTGCTCTTGTAGCATTGAAAAGAACTGTCCTAATTTGAGCTGGACCAGCTTTTGAAATGCGTCCTTTTCGATACACAGAAGAACCCGATTGATGAGTCAAAGGCACGGTGTATACAAACTTAACCAATTGTTTAGAATTTGTAAATAATTCAAAGCCATTAGTATATGTGTATAGTAATTGGGCTGATTTTTCGCCAATACCCTTAACAGAACAGGCAAGTTCTTTGAATTTATCGAAACCAATGTCAGTCAAGGCATCCAATTCTTGTTTGATTTTTCGAATATTGTCTTGTATCGTATTCAATACGTCTTGAAAAGCTTCTAAGACAACATCTGGTGTGTAAAGACACTGCATAAGGCTATGAATTTGATTTTTAGTCTGTCGTTCCTGCTTTTCAAAGGCATTAAGAGCCATTTGCATTTTTTTCTCTTTTGAATATCCTCATTAGGCATTTGAAAATCAGGCAAATCAAGTGTCTTTCCAGCTATTGCTAAAGCTCTTGCTGCTTGCTTATCATCTTTTGCAGTAATGCCTAAGACTTTCATAAAAGCACTGCTTTTTTGTGGATTAATCAATTTAATAGAGCAGTTGGATTTGTCTAAAGAATGAAGCAACTTATCACTGTAAGTGCCAGTAGGTTCTAAAACAAAAGTAATATGTTGTTCATCAAAACCTTGTAAGAATACCTCTATGGATTTCATTGTATTTTCGATTTGATAATCAACCCAGTGGTTATCTTCTTGATAAGCAATGTCTAAAGTCTTGTTACTTACATCTATACCGATAATTAGAGAATTCATAAAGTAATAAATTGAATGTTAAACTAATAATGATGAAATATATCCTATGAAATCTGCGTCGTGACTCAGGCTTTATGCCTACTGAACTGTCCGATTTTTATGGGATATAAAGAACGAGGGCTAACGTCTAATACGGTCTCTAAGGACTACTTTTGAATCAGTTTACCCTCGTTCTTAATTTTAATCAATATATTATTTTTTATTACAACTTTTGTACTTTTTCCTCTTGGGCCAATGTACGACTTTTGTAGTTTCCTTTTAAGAACATACTGATTTTCAAACATTCCATATCTTTAAGAATAAACTACAAAAGTCTCATTCCACTAAAATCTTCGATGAACCGATATTTTATCGAAGTGTGAGGTCTGATAGGACTTGAACAAGAACAAATAATAGAAAGGAAGCTTTCTTATAGTTCCTCTGTATAGTGTGCTTCTTTTTTATTAAAACTTCCTGTTCAATGCTGTATGAGAAACAAGCAAACCTTAGCTTGATGGCTATGAGTAGGCAATCAAAACTTTGAAGGAAGCATCTCCCTTTTTGACTCCTTTAATCAAATCGGGCGTTTTTTTTATTGGTTTCCGCATTGATTGCTTATATTACTTAAACCCACCCCTTACCCCTCCCAAGAGGGGAATTTCCCACTTGGTACAAGTATTCCCCTCCTTGGAGGGGCAGGGGTGGGTTGCGATTTATTCCTTTTTAATGCGAAGACCTATAATTGCATATTGTTGTACATCACAAAACTTTTGTCCGTATCGTTTTCCAAAAATTGACGAATTCCCTTCAATTCAGCTTCTTTATTGTTGTCGAATGTACGCAATTTAATGAGATATTGGTCAATTTCTGTTTTAGACAAGGTTTTTTGGAAGTTTAGGTATCATTGTGTTTTTGTTAGAACTTATAAATTTTTACGTAAAATTAGGTTTTAAAACCTAATTTAGAAAACAAATTCGATATTTCTTTTTGTATTTTTGTGAAAAATATCATTGAGTAGGACATGAAAAAAACCCAAAAAAAGATATTGGCCAATGCCATTCAATTGTTTAATAAGAGAGGTGTTGGCAATGTGCGATTACAGGATATAGCCAAAAAAGCAGGAATCAGCGCAGGTAATTTGTCATATCACTACAAGACCAAAAAAGACTTGATGGAAGCGGTTTTGGCGTATATGACGGAGGAGTTGAAGTCAACGAGAAGTGCAAATATGGCTTTTTTGGAAAAAGACGATTACATTTCTTTGATTAAAACGTATTTGCGTTTTCAAATCGGACACCGCTTTTTTTATCGGGATATTTTGGAAATCATCAGCATGGTGCCAGAGGCTGCAATGGTGTTTGAAGAACAGATACAACAGATGCTTAATTTTTCTAAAAACGGTATCTACTTGGCTATTGGTAAGGGCATTATGCTATCTGAACCGCATGAGGGACATTACGATTTTTTTGCCAAAAATATCTGGGCTATCTTACATTCTTTTTTGACGGAGAGGGAGGTTTTGGGAGAAGAAAAAATCAGTTTGCAGCAGGTCATACTGGCGGTTTTGGAATCGCATTTTCCTTATTTGACCGAGAAAGGCAAAGTGTTGTTTGGTAAATTGAAAAGTCGATTGCCTGAATTGATAGAGGAGGAGAAAGTGGGAACTGTTTGATGTTGGCTTAATCCTTTAAAATAATAGTTCCTGCAATTTGTTGAATATCAAAAGACTGCTGTTTGTAAAGCAGTCTTTTGAAGTTGTTATTTTGATTTACCAATTAGATTTAGGCGAAATCGTTTCGATAATAACTTTCTGCATTGGCTTTTACTTTTCCTAAATAAGGGTTTGGCGTGTGGGGTTTATTTTTATCGTTTGGGGGAGATTGGAGGAAAGTTGATGGTGGAGTGAGCCACTCAAATGTCGCCGAGTTTGGAAAACGTCGGCGAATTTTCGGCGACACCTTTATGGTGCGCCGACAATTGGAACGGAAAAGTCTTTTTGAGAAATTGATGATTACAAAATAGGGCTATTTACAGGAACGATAGATGTCCTTCAATTTGCCTAATGCGAATTTCCCACTCCCATTTATGACTCCACAACAGCCTCCTGAATATTGTCTTGAGAAGAATTTGTATTCACCGAAGCAGCATTGACCTCCATTTCCTTCTCAGCAGTCGGTTCTGCAAAAAAGCTGCGTTGGAAAATGATGATTGCAGCTACACCAATCGTAATTGCTGAATCGGCAATGTTGAAAATAGGTTGGAAAAAGCGGAAAGTATTACCGCCCAAGTAGGGAACCCATGTAGGATAAACCCCTTCAAACAAAGGAAAATAGAACATATCCACTACATACCCATGCAAAAAAGGTTTGTAGCCACCACTTTCTGGCAAAAAAGTAGCCACTTGCACATACGTACTCTCCGAAAACAAAATTCCATAGAAGGTGCTGTCAATGATATTGCCAATTGCACCCGCCATGATTAAAGACATACTAAAAATCAATCCATTAGGAGCTTTGGTACGCACTAAATGTCGAAGGAAAAAACCAATAAAAACAACCGCTACAATTCGAAAAAGACTCAAAGCCAGCTTTCCATATTCACCGCCAAAAGTGATGCCAAACGCCATACCATCATTTTCGATAAAGTGAATGATAAACCAATCAAAAATTTGATATTCCTGCCCCAAAGTCATATTGAGTTTGATCCAAATTTTTAAGGCCTGATCTATCAACAATACCGCTAAAATAATTAAAACAATTCTCGAAGTTTTCAAATTACCTTATTTTAAAATGAAATATAGCATCTTAAGCCAAAACAATACAAAGGCTTGCTTCTTACATCTTTTGTCTTACATCCAAAATCATTGCCATTGTTGTCCGTTTCGCATCGTTGTTTTGGCTTCCATGCTCAAAGTTGCATGAGGAACAGCTTTCAACCTTTCCTTTACAATCAATTTTCCCGTCACCCGACAAATTCCATACACTTTATTTTCTATACGTATAAGCGCATTTTCTAAATGTCGAATATACTGCCGTTGTCGAGAAGCCATCTGATTCAAATATTCTTTCTCTTGTGTAGTAGAAGCCTCTCCCATACCCACCGAACGTGTTTCAGGATTTTCGGTTACAGATTCAATTTCCTCAATCAAATAACTCAACTGTATTTCCGCAGACTCCAATTTTTGTGTAATCAACTCCTTAAACTCTTGAAGTTCAGCATCGCTGTATCTTATTATATTTTTGGAGGTATTAGCCCCCTTCAAATTATCCACTTCTTCTGGCATGTTTAGGTCTTAGTTATAATTAAAGTTATCTAAAGAATGTTTTTTCCGATTTTCACTTTTAACGTCACATCATCCGCTTCAATTGTAGTAGCATCCGTTAAGTTTTCCGCCAATAGAAGTTCATCTGCCAATAGTTCATTGCAGACATACATTCCAAATTGTGCTAATACAGATTGGAGAGATGGGTGTGTTTCAAAAGTTACAACAATACGGTCAGTCAGTTCAAAATCCATGTCTTTTCTTAAACGTTGCAAACGGCTTACTAGTTCTCTTGCAAAACCTTCCTGCTTCAAATCTTCCGTAATCGTCACATCTAAAGCAACCGTCAAACCGTTCATCGTGTTGACCAACCAACCTTGAATGTCTTCTGAACTTATGATAACTTCCTCTAAATTAATGCCAATTTTTTCACCATCCGCCTCGACCTCATACACCCCTTCAGCTTCGATTTTGGCAATATCGGCTTGGGTAAACTGCTGAAAAGCCATATTGACCGCCTTCATCTTTTTACCCAGTTTTCGACCCAACTGTTTGAAGTCAGGTTTGATGCTTTTCGTCACAATTCCACTCGTATCACTCACATATTCAACCTCTTTCACATTGATTTCCGACAAAATCAAGTCTTCTACCTTCTCCAATTGCGTCCGTTTGCTATCCTCCAACACAGGCACAAGAATTTTCTGCAAAGGCTTCCTAACATTGATATTCACCTTCTTACGCAATGCCAAAACCATCGAACAAATCGTCTGGGCCATTTCCATACGCTCCTCCAATGCTTTGTCAATCAACGAATCATCTGCCACAGGGAAGTCTGTCAAATGGATAGATTCGGCCTTTTGCTTTTGAGTCGCATTGTTGAAGTTTTGGTACAAGAAGTCAGAGAAGAAAGGTGCAACAGGCGACATCAATTGCAGCACCGTTTCCATACATTGATACAAAGTTTGGTAAGCCGCCAACTTGTCCGAATTGCTCTCACTTTTCCAAAAACGACGGCGACACAAACGCACATACCAATTGCTCAAATGATCGTTCACAAAATCCTGAATCAAACGAGTCGCACGAGTCGGCTCATAATCTGCATACAACGCATCCACTTCTTTCACCAACGAATGAAGCATCGAAATCACCCACTGATCAATCTCAGGGCGTTCACTCACAGGAATTTCCGCCTCCTCATACGTGAATCCATCCACATTAGCATACAAGCTGAAAAAAGAATAAGTATTGAAAAGCGTTCCGAAAAACTTACGCTGCACCTCCTGTACCCCTTCAATATCGTAGCGCAAATTGTCCCACGGCTGCGAATTCGAAATCATGTACCAACGATTGGCATCTGCCCCATATTTTTCAATCGCTTCAAAAGGATCCACCGTATTGCCCAATCGCTTCGACATTTTCACCCCATTCTTATCCAATAGCAAACCATTGGACACCACATTTTTATAAGAAACTTGGTCGAACAACATCGTAGCAATAGCATGAAGCGTAAAAAACCACCCACGAGTCTGATCCACTCCTTCTGCAATGAAATCTGCAGGATAGTTTTCTTCAAATTTTTCTTTGTTCTCAAACGGATAGTGCCACTGAGCATAAGGCATTGCCCCCGAATCAAACCACACATCAATCAAATCTGCTTCACGCTGCATCGGTTCACCCGTTGAAGAAACCAACACAATGCGGTCAATATAAGGACGGTGCAAATCAAAATCTGCTTTTCGCACCCTCTCACCATCTTTTATTTCATAGTAAGGATTATCCGCCATCAAACCCGCTGCAACGGCTTCATCCACCTTTGCAGCCAATTCGTCAATCGAACCAATACAAATTTCCTCACTACTATCTTCGGTACGCCAGATTGGTAAAGGCGTTCCCCAAAAACGAGAACGAGACAAATTCCAGTCCACCAAATTCTCCAACCAATTTCCAAAACGCCCTTCACCCGTTGCAGCAGGTTTCCAGTTGATGGTTTTGTTCAATTCCACCATTCGAGCCTTGTGTTCGGTCGTGCGAACAAACCAAGAATCCAAAGGGTAATAAATAATCGGTTTGTCAGTTCGCCAGCAATGCGGATAAGAGTGATTGTATTTTTCGGATTTGAACAGCTTGTTTTCAGTCTTCAATTTCACCACAATGTCAATGTCCACCGCACGGTATTCTTTTTCTGGCACATCATCGTAATTCTTCACAGGCACTCCTGCAAAATCCGTCACTGCCTCCACAAAACGCCCTTGTTTGTCCACCAAAGTCAGCGAACCCAAACCATATTTTTTCGCCATACGCATATCGTCCGCCCCAAAACTTGGCGCAATATGCACAATACCCGTTCCACTTTCGGTCGTCACAAAATCACCCAAGATTACCTTAAAAGCATCGCCATCTTCAGGCTGTGCGTAGGGTAACAACTGCTCATATCTACAACCTTCCAAAGCTGCTCCAACCATTTCTCCTACAATAACGTAAGGAATGTTTTTGCTGCCCGCCTCATAACTATCCAAAGGCAATGCAGCATTTTCGGCATTGAAGTATTTGCTGAATAAATCTTTAGCAATGATGACACTAATTGGCTTGAAAGTATAGGAATTGAAGGTATTGACTTGCAGGTAAGTGATATTTTCACCCACCGCCAAAGCCGTATTTGAAGGAAGCGTCCACGGTGTTGTCGTCCACGCCAAAAAATACACACTTGCGCCTTCCTCCGTTTTTTCGTAGAGCAGATCCGATTGTTCATTGTGAATCACCTTGAACTGTGCCGTTGCCGAAACGTCTTTTACATCTCTATACGCACCTGGCTGATTCAATTCGTGGGTACTCAAACCCGTTCCTGCCGCAGGAGAAAAGGGCTGAATCGTATAACCTTTGTAGAGCAAACCTCTATCATAAAACTGCTTCAATATCCACCAAAGCGTTTCGATGTATTCGTTTTCAAAAGTAACATAGGGATTGTCCATATCCACCCAATATCCCATTTTGAGGGTAATATCGCCCCACAATGCCTGGTACTTCAAGGCTTCTTCTCGGCATTTTTGGTTGTATTCTTCAACGCTAATACTCTTTCCAATGTCCTCTTTGGTGATGCCCAAAGTCTTCTCGACTGCCAATTCAATTGGCAAACCATGTGTATCCCACCCTGCTTTTCGATGTACTTGCTCGCCCTTCAAACTGTGATAACGGCAAAATAAATCTTTGATAGCTCGCCCCATAACATGATGAATACCAGGCTTTCCATTCACAGAAGGAGGTCCTTCATAAAACACATAAGGCTTGTTGCCTTTGCGAATATCAATGCTCTTTTCAAAAATCTCATGCTTCTCCCAAAAGGCCAATATTTCTGCCTCTATTTCTGGTAAATTCAAACGCTTTACCTGTCTGTATTTTGCTTTATCGGTTGTTGTCATTGTTCTTTCTGCCTTTCTTTTCCAAAAAACTGTGCAAATATACAGAATGTTGGGGGGAAAGAAAGACAAATAACTACGACAATTGGTTGTCAATATAAAATTAAGGATAAGTTCCTTATCTTCAAAAGTATCTTATTCCTTACTTCACTCACCATCTATCTTTCTAAGGTGTTACCTCCTATTTCAATAATTCCCTATCTTTGCGCCTGTGAATACTTCAACAAATACTGCAATAAACACCAGCACCAAGAAAGTAGCTTTCTATACTTTGGGCTGCAAACTGAACTACTCCGAAACCTCGGGTATCAGCCGTTTGATGGAAAGAGGAGGTTTTGAGACCGTTGACTTTTTTGAAGCAAAAGAGGTAGATGTCTATGTCATCAACACCTGCTCCGTGACCGACAATGCCGACAAAAAGTGTCGGAAGGTGATTCGGCAAGCATTGAAGCACTCACCCGATGCCTACATCGTAGTCGTTGGCTGTTATGCCCAATTGAAGCCCAAAGAAATATCTGAAATACCGGGCGTTGACTTGGTTTTGGGAGCTGCCGAAAAATTCAACATTGTAGAACACCTCGACAATCTTACCAAACAGAAAAAAGGGCAGTTCATTTCCTGCGAAATTGAAGCTGCCAACTTTTTTGTGGATGCTTATTCGGTAGGCGAACGTACCCGTTCTTTCCTCAAGGTGCAAGATGGATGTGACTATAAATGTGCCTTTTGTACAATTCCACTTGCTCGGGGCAAAAGCCGTAGTGACAGCATCGAAAATGTGGTAAAAAATGCTCATAAGATTGCTGAAATGGGTATTCAGGAAATCGTTTTGACGGGTGTGAACATTGGCGACTATGGGCGCAGAATGAACGATGGAACGGATAAAGAAGTCACTTTTTTGGATTTGGTGAAAACACTGGATGAAGTACCTGTGGCTCGTTTTCGCATTTCCTCCATTGAACCCAATTTATTGACCAACGAAACCATCGAATTTGTGGCCCAGTCGAAGCGATTCATGCCTCATTTCCACATCCCATTGCAGTCGGGCAACAACAAGATTTTGAAGGCAATGCGCCGTCGCTACAAACGAGAATTGTATGCGGATAGGGTGAAAACCATCAAAAAATTCATGCCCCATGCCTGTATTGGCGTGGATGTGATTGTGGGTTTTCCGAGCGAAAGCAACGAAGATTTTTTAGATACTTATCGTTTTTTGAATGATTTGGATATTTCATACCTCCACGTTTTCACCTATTCCGAACGAGCAGACACACACGCTTTGAGCCTTTCGCCTGTTGTGCCGTTGGATGTACGCAGAGAACGCAGTCAAATGCTCAGAATATTGTCGGAAAAGAAACGCCGACATTTTTACGAAAAACATTTGGATACAGTTCGCCCAGTTTTGTTTGAAGGAGAAAAACAAGGCACTATGATGCACGGTTTTACAGACAATTATGTGAAGATTGAAGTACCTTTTGACGAAAGCTTGGTGAACGATATTAGAGTGGCGAAATTGAAGAAAATTGGATTGACGGGAGTGGTAGAAATTGCCTTTTTAGACGAAAAACAAAAGTAGAAAGACAAAAGAAAGGTTTTATCCTACTTGGTAAAACTCAAATTCAAATAAAGAATTGAAGATGATAGTGATGTGAGACTTTTGAAGTTCGTTTTAAAAACACAAAAAATAATTGATAATCAAAATTTTATCAAAAAAACTTCAAAAATCTTTCGTCTTTCATTTTAAGTCTTAGAAGTCAGTTCCACAACGGTTATTTCTGGCAAAAATCCCACACGACCAGGATAACCTACATAGCCAAATCCTGGGTTTACATACAAATATTGCGTTCCTTCTTGATACAAACCCATCCATTCTTTGTAAGCATATTTCACAGGACTCCATTTATAAAAGCGGGTATTGATACCAAACTGAAAACCGTGTGTATGTCCAGAAAAAGTAGCTGCAATTTTGGGATACAACTGAAGCACTTCGGCGCGCCAATGAGAAGGGTCGTGAGAAAGTAACAATTGAAGGTCAGCGTTTTCTGCACCTTTGTAGGCTTTCGCCAAATCTCCGTAATTGCGGAAACGTTTGTTGGCACTCCAATTCTCAACACCAATAATTACCAACTGCTTCCCTCCTACTTCAATGATTGCGTGTTCGTTGAGCAGCAATTTCCAACCCATGCGCTTGTGTGTATCTATCAGTAATTCAAAGTTTTGGCGTTTTGCTTCTTCACTTTCCCACCTCGAATAATCGCCGTAATCGTGATTCCCTGTGATCGAGTAAACACCGTATTTAGCTTTGATTTTTTTGAAAATATCCACAAAAGGCTGGGCTTCTGCGGCAAAATTGTTGACCAAATCACCTGTGAAAAACACAATATCTGCCTCCAAAGCATTGATGGTTTCAATAGCACCTTCAACGGCCGTTTTGTTGACCAAACTACCTGTATGAATGTCTGATATTTGTATGATTTTGAAGCCTTCAAAAACACTGGGAAGGTGATCAATTTGAAGTGTATGCTTGCGGGTGAGGTAGTTATGGGCATTGTGAATCATGCCTTTTAGCATGGCGACAAAAGGAATACTTGCCGCAAACAAACCGATTTGACTGATGATTTTAATGCGTTCAATCGGTGTGCTTCCTTCTCCCAAAAACACCATCCAAAACCAACGCCCCAACCGCACTACATCGTCAATCATCAAAAAACCAATAATGACAAATTTGGCGAGGTAAATACTCATAAAAAAGCCGCCTATATAAGATCGCACCTTTTTGTTCCAAGTCCGAAACCCTGTCACAATGCCCACTGCCAAAACGAGATAGGCAAACATAGTAATCACCCAATATGCGTAATGCACCCATACTTGGTGTGTTGCTGTTTTGAAGGCTTGAAAAGTATAGCTATCAATTAGCAGTAAAAGTACAATTGGTATGGTTAAAGCAAACAATCTTTGTAACATCGAAGGAGTTTTTTGTATTTTTATGCTCAATGGTTAAACTGTTGAATGGTTAGATAGTTGATATTTTGGCTATCTTCCCATAGAAATAGTAATAAAACAATGTAACAGTGAAGCAATTGAGCAATTATAGCCATTTAACTGTCAAAGCAATTCAACAATGAAACAATCAAACCTTAGTCTTTTCTTACTGACCACACTCATAACCCTTTTGCCCTTCAATATGTTTGCACAAAGTCCATTGAGCGGCAACAAACCTACTTTTACCCGTGCCGATTCGCTTAGAGGAAGTCTTCGCCCTGAAAGGACTTGGTTTGATGTCACGTTTTATGACCTGAATATCAAAGTAGATCCTGATAAACAAACCATTGAAGGCTTCAATACAATCCATTTTTTGGTAAATGAATCCTTTCCTGTCATGCAATTGGATTTATTTGACAATCTGAACATTGATAGCATTGTATATAAAGACCGCAAATTGGGGTACAAACGTGAGTTCAATGCAGTATTTATCGAAATGGGCGAATTGATAAAACCTGGTGAAATAGAAGAATTGACTTTCTATTATTCTGGTACTCCAACTGTTGCAATACGTGCGCCGTGGGATGGTGGTTTTGTTTGGAACAAAGACAAAAACGGCAATCACTTTGTGGGAGTAGCATGTCAAGGTTTTGGGGCGAGTTCTTGGTGGCCTACTAAAGACCATCAAAGCGATGAGCCTGATAGTATGCGGATTGCAGGAACAGTTCCTTCTAATTTGGTGATGGCGAGCAATGGACGTTTGAGAAGTACGGTTGAAAATGGAGATTGGACGACTTATGAATGGTTTGTGAGTTACCCTATCAACAACTACAATGCTTCAATAACCATTGCAGATTTTGCCAACTTCAATGACACTTATGTAAGTGAAACAGAAGGTACTTTGGATTTACGTTATTATGTTTTGTCTTACAATTTGGAGAAAGCCAAAAAACAGTTTGAGCAAGTGCCTCCCATGATGGCATGTTATGAAGAATGGCTCGGCCCCTATCCTTTTTGGAGGGATGGTTTTGCGCTGATTGAAACTCCTTATTTGGGTATGGAACACCAAAGCGGGATTGCGTATGGCAACGACTATTTAACGGGCTATGCAGGAACTGATTTTTCACGCATTGGCTTGACTTTCGATTATATTATTATCCACGAAGCAGGTCATGAATGGTGGGGCAACAACTTGACCTCCTTCGACATAGGTGATATGTGGATTCACGAAGGCTTTTGTACCTACACCGAATCTTTATATGTAGAGTGCATGTTTGGCTACGAAAAAGCGATGGATTATGTGAATGCCAAAAAACCTACAATCGGCAACCGTGAACCTGTGCAGGGGCCTTATGGAGTAAATCATGAAGGAAATGGCGACATGTACAACAAAGGAATGTTGATGCTCAATACTGTTCGTCATGCCGTAGGCAATGATGATTTGTGGCACGAAATTTTGAAGGGACTGCAAACGGACTATAAATACAGCATCGTAACCCGAAAAGATATCATCGAATATATCAATGAAAAAACGGGAAAAGATTTTTCACATATTTTCGCTCAATATCTCGACTATACTTCTGTGCCACAATTACAGTTCAAAACTACCAAAAAGGGTAAAAATTTGATGGTCGATTACCGTTGGGAAGCAGATGCGGTTGGTTTTGATTTGCCCTTCAAATACAAAGATAATACGGGTGAATGGCAAACGATTTACCCTACTTCGGAGTGGCAAAGCATGAAATTGAAGAAGATGAAGGAGAAAAACTTGGAGTGGGCCATGCGGGATTTTTATGTGGTGGTAAAAAATGTGGGGGAATAAGAGTAAGCATCAATTCAAAGCACAATAATCACCTGATTTAGAATTGATTAAAATCTTAATTGGTCTATTAGGGCTATTTAAGTAACTTACATCTTTTGCCCAGTCCAATAGAGACTCTTCTCGATACTTTGAATACGGTTTTTGCTCCTTGTTGATTGCTCAGGACGATTTCCATACCAGTTTGCCCCAAGTTTGTAGTCATTTGGAGCAGATTTTCCTAACCAATCTGCAATGCTTACACAATGTCAAATTCAGACTCTTTAAATTTCAACTCCAATACTCCATAAGCCAATGCTCAGACATTGTGGTATTTCCATCAAAAATTGTTCTGAAGTTATGACTAATTGAAGTAAAATTCCTTACCCACTTTCAGTTAAGGGCGTATCTCCTGTTTTTATGTTGCCCTCATAATATTTTACAAAATCTTTTTCCATTACATCTTGACTTTGTAAGATGAAACCCTTTCTTCAATTACCTCTGCCCAACAATTGGAAGATGCAACTTCCATACCTTTCGCAACGTCTTTGTACTATAAATATCAAGGAATACTATAAGAACAGTTTCATTCATTCTTCTATAAAAAGTCGTCAGCAATTTTGATATATGAAAATATGAATACTGTGTTAGTTTAGTCGGTTCTGCACTCTGCAATGACTAAAACGAAGTACACATCCAACTTCATCTAAACTAACATGAAATTTATGAAACCTGATATTATTTGTACAATTTGTGTATCAATGCAATGATTTGGTTATCAAATTTAATGAAAACTGAATTAGGTTAAAATTGGCGATTAGAATGTGAAATCCTGCATACTATTAGGAATTTTGTTTTCGACTTTCTATCATATATTTGCCAGACAAATTTTGCTTTATACAACATCATAAAATTTTCAATTTATGAAATTTAAAACTCTACAATCATTTTTTATCCTGTTACTATGCTTTTCTTCATTAGGAAGTTTTACAGCCTATGGACAAAACACAGTAAAGGGTACTGTTACTTCTAAGGAAGGTGAAACTCTGGTTGGTGTCACCATTTTAATAAAAAACACTAGCAAGGGAACGGTAACAGACTACGATGGCAATTACGAATTACAAGCATCCCCGAGTGACACTTTACAATTCTCCTACACAGGGTATGAAACACAGTTGAAAGTAGTTGGAAACAACAGCCAAATGAATATTGTGTTGGCGGTGAATGATGCCTTACTAAACGAAGTCGTTGTGGTAGGTTATGGCACTGTTCGTCGGTCAGATCTGACCGGCTCAGTAGCATCCGTATCAGGAGAAAAGCTTTCAAGAATCCCTATTACCAATGCAGCAGAGGCGATAACTGGTCGCTTACCGGGGGTCAATGTACTAACCACTGATGGCTCTCCTGATGCGGAAGTAGTTATCCGAGTCAGGGGGGGAGGATCTATTACCCAAGATAATTCACCACTTTATGTGGTGGATGGTTTTATTGTGCCTAGTATCCGTGATATACCACCAACAGACATTGAAAGTATAAATGTTTTGAAGGATGCCTCTGCCACTGCTATTTACGGGGCTCAAGCATCTAATGGTGTGGTAGTGATTACAACAAAGAGACCAAAGGCTGGAAAGATTTCGGTCTCTTATAATAATTTCCTTCAGTACAAATACTTGCCTGAAGACAGGAGATATGAAGTGCTTTCGCCTTATGAGTATGTACTTGCGAATTATGAATATGCTAAATTACGTTCAGATGCTGACCTACGAAATTTTGAGAAATTTTATGGGAAATATGATGACCTTGAACTGTATCAGCAAAAACGTCCTACCGACTGGCAAGAGGAATTGTTTGGCGACCCCAATTTATCACAGTACCACAATGTTAGTTTGAGTGGAGGTACGCAGAATACCAAGCTGAGTTTGAGCCTAACCAATAATACAGACGAAGGTTTGATGATTGGTTCTGGTTATAAGAGAAATACACTTAACTTCAAACTGAATCAGAAATTATCTGATAGATTGACTTTTGAGGCTTCCACAAGAGTCAGCAAAACAGTAGTCGATGGCGCAGGAACCTCTGGGTCTTCCCAAATAACCATTAAGGATGCCGTACAGACTCGTCCTGTAAACGGAATTGCAGATGAACTTGAAATTGACTTGAATGCCTTGGGTGAAAACGATGACTACCAAACATTTTTGATGAGTCTGGTCAACCCAACTGAGCTCGTTAAACAAGATTGGAGAAAAAGAACAACAAATGACTATATATTCAATGCAGCCCTTAACTGGAATCCTATTAATAATCTTGATCTTAAGACAACCTTCACTGGATCTAAAACATTTGACACAAGACTTCGCTTCTATGGTCCACTGACAGGCGAATCCTTCAACAATGGTGGAAGTTTACCTTTGGGACAAAAGACCGACATAGAACGTGATTCTTATCGTTGGTTGAACACTGTATCTTATAAGGTGACATCCTTAACCAACCAAAGCCTCGACTTTTTGGTAGGTCATGAAATTTATTCAAACGGGGGTAGTTCCGACTTTGTACGTGCAGAAGATTTTCGTTTGTCTATTACACCAGAGGAGTTATTTGCGAATATGACATTCGGTCGTACTGACCGACATGAAACCCAAGAGTTTACTGAGGACAATAGACTTTCATTTTTTGGTAGAATTAACTACCAATTAAACGACCGTTATTTGCTTACGGCAACTATGCGTTCGGATGCATCAAGCAAATTTGCAAAAGACAATAGAGTTGGATATTTCCCCGCCCTTGCCTTTGCTTGGAAATTATCAAAAGAAGATTTCTTACAAAATGCTAATTTCATTGAAGAATTAAAATTACGTGCAAGCTATGGCCAAACGGGCAATGATCGGATTGATGCGACTGCCACTCAATTCTTATTTGAAGGTTCTACAAATCGTGGACCTGGTTTTGGCAATGTGGATAATGTTTATTATACCCCTTCCAGCAATACATTGTACAATCCGTTTATCAAATGGGAAACAACCACGAATCGCAATTTAGGTATGGACTTTTCCTTATTTGAAGGTAGAATCTTCGGTAGCTTTGATGTTTATAAAAATACAACTGACGACCTGCTTCTACAGTCTGCCATTCCTTCCAATACAGGTTTTAGTACTCAATGGAACAATATCGGAAGTACCTCTAACCAAGGTGTAGAATTGGGACTTACTACCTATATCATTAGTAAACCAGACTTTTCTCTATCTGCTAATTTCAATTTTGGTATCAACAGAGCAAAAATAGAAGAGTTGGACGGTACTGATTCTCGCTTCTTCCAATCTAACTGGGCAAGTACTGACCTAAAAGATCAAGATGATTTCTACTTAGAGGTCGGTGGTACATTGGGCGATATCTATGGTTATGTGACGGATGGTTACTACTCTACTAGTGATTTCACTGGTTATGATGCTGTGACTGATAGCTATACTTTAGCAGATGGTGTGCCTAATTCAGGATCTACTGTTGGTAATACAAACTTGCGTCCAGGATTCTTAAAACTACAAGACTTAAATGGCGATGGAGTCATCAATAGCGATGACCGAACTGTAATTGGCAATACACTACCCAAGCACCAAGGAGGATTTGGCCTTGACGCTCGATACAAAGGCTTTGATGCCAGTGTTTTCTTCAACTGGTCTTATGGAAATGATGTGTACAACACAGGTAAAATCCAATACAATCAGTTTCGTAGAGTTACTTATGGGAATCTTCTCAATACTATGAATTCCGATAACCGCTTCACTTACATTGATATTGATGGTAGCTATACAGGTACAGCTGGTGAAATAGTAACAGATTTGACCCAATTAGCAGAGTTGAATGCCGATAAAACAATCTGGTCACACAACAGCTATGGTGTAGCTCAAGCAGTTATCCATTCCTGGGCAGTAGAAGATGGTTCTTTCTTACGCTTGAACAACTTAAGTCTCGGATATACTTTACCTTCTGATTTGACATCTAAGGTGGGAGTTTCTAGCCTTCGTTTTTATGTGACTGGTAACAACCTTCATCTTTGGACAAAATATACAGGTTACGATCCTGAGGTAAGTACAAGTAGAAGCTCTTCTTTTGCTGCGCTTACACCGGGTGTTGATTATTCGTCCTTCCCTAGAAGTCGTTCAGTTACTTTTGGACTAAATGTAACCTTTTAATTTGAACCGTTTAAAATCTATAATAATATGAAAATTACAAATTATATAATATTCTTCGCTATACTGATAATGACATTAACCTCATGCGAAGATACTTTTTTAGAGCCTGACTCTATTTCCACTTTTGATACCAACTATGTTTTCTCCAATGTAGATGATGCCCGTAAAGGAGTAAATGCAATTTATGTACAGTTTGGCGTAGATGGATTTCGCTCAAGGCTATCTAATAATATGACTGGCAACACCGACATCGAGCGTCAAAGCGGATGGACAAGTTCTGGTGACCGATATCAAATCTGGGACTTGAACGCACTGTCTAGCAATGGTGACTTGCGTCAGTTTTGGAATGCTGCTTACACCGCTATTAGAGATGCTAATATTGCCATTGAAGGAATTGAAGCAAGTGCAGCTCTAAATTCTAACGATGTTTTGATTTCTAAAACAATGTATCATTTATTAGGTGAGGCTTATACGCTTCGTGCCTATTGGTACAGTATGTTGACCTACTACTTTGGGAATGTACCCAATGTACGTTTAGCACCAAAAGCAGGTAATGATTTCTTTCTCCCAAAAGAAGACCGCAATGTTATATTATCGCAAGTTATTGACGATATGATTGATATTGAAGAAAAAATGCTTTGGGCTGATGAAGTATCTTATGGTATTGAGCAGGTTAACAGAGAATACACGCTTGCATTGATTGCTCGGATTGCCCTACAAAGAGGGGGATACTATTTGACACCTGAATTGAACATGGAACGCCAAAGTGACTATGCAGAATACTATCAAATCGCCAAAAAGTACACCGAAAAACTGATGGCTTTGAAAGATCGAGAACTGCCAGAAGATTTCCGTCAAGTATTCCTTAACAATGCTAAATTCATCACTCCAACCAATGACGATATACTGTTTGAAGTACCATTCGCCATCGGCAATGGTGATGTGGGTTGGAACATTGGAGTAACAGTCGTAGGCGGTGCTACAGCTTCACATGATTATGGCTCAGGCAATAACTACATGGCTATACCTCCATCGTACTACTACTCTTTTGATACATTGGATACCCGACGTGATGTAACCTGCGCCTACTATCGAGTAAATACCGATTTTGTAGAGGAATTTGTCAACGGTGGCATTTCAAATATTTCGCAAGGTAAGTGGAGCCGTTATTATTTAGATAAAGGTCCTGGAGCATCTTCTGCAAAAGGTACTGGCATTAACTGGCCAATGCTAAGATATTCCGATGTTTTATTGATGCATGCAGAAGCCGAGAATGAATTGAATGGCCCTACTGCTGCCGCACAAGAGTCTTTCAAACGAGTACGTCGTCGTGCATTTGATAGCCAATATTGGGATGCCAAAGTAGACAATTATGTTTCCACTATTTCAGCTAGCAAAGAAGCTTTCTTCGATGCAATTGTTGATGAAAGAGCATGGGAGTTTGGTGGTGAGATGATCCGTAAATATGAACTGATCCGTTGGGGCAATTATTCAGAAAAAATGGCTGAAACGGTTCAAACCCTTAAAGATATGGCAGATTCTGCTTTCAACGGTACAGGTCCTTATGCAGATTTACCCGATTACATTTATTGGAAACTCAACGCAAGCGGTCACTTTACGGTATTAAATCCGAACAAAAAGATTTCTGCTGCACCAGACGATAGTTGGACACGGGAATCATGGCTTCTTGCCCTCCATAACGATAATACTACTTATCAAGAATGGATTATCAAGGACTGGAGAAACTATATTGATGAAGGTCCAAAACCAGGTGTAGCCCGCTATATTTTTCCGATTCCAGAGGAGGCTGTTACTAATAGCCAAGGCGTGCTTAGGAATGATGGTTATGAGTTTTAATTTCAATAAGTAGGATTACTAAACTTTTAAAATTTAGTAATCCTATTCATTAAAACATCGCTCATAAAATTAAACTACAAAATTTAAAAAATTTAAAATGAAAAAAATAAATTTCAATATAAACCTTGCCCTTCTACTACTGGTTGGCGGGTTCATGATTTTTCTTTCTTCTTGCGAAAAAGACGAACCAACCTATGAAAAAACCCGTCTATTTAGACCCGTTTTGAATGAAAATTTAATGTCGGATCTCAATACTATTATTATCAATATGGGAAACATAAAAGAAGCAACCTCCTATACTATTGAAATTAGTCGAGATACGTTCGCAAATATTCTTTATACTTTTGATGTAGATACCAATTATGTTGTAGTTGATGAAACGATTATTGGTGAGCCCTTACGCTGGAACACCCTATATCAAATAAGAGCTACAGCACATGCGGCAGATCCTACATTCGATAGCAAAGCATCTGATTTAGGAGAGGTTCGCACACAACGATTTCCTTCTATTTTGCGAATTCCAACGGTAGGTGACATTTTGGATGTTCAAGTAAGAGTTAGTTGGGAAGTACTTGGCGCACCAGTAACCAAGATTAAGGTATTTGCTGGCAATGATGAACTGTTAACAAACCCCTTATCTGAATTTGATGTAGATGCTGCGGCACAAGCTGCTGGAGAGTTTATTGTCTCTGGACTACAACCCATGACTTTTTACCAAATCGGTATCTATAGTGGTGCAAATGGAGAGACATTGCGTGGATGGGAAGCCTACACTACCATCGAAAGTGCGATAGATTTAACTAGTCCAAATGTTATAGACTTGAGTACTTCAGAAGACCCAGATGCGGTAGTTAATGCTGTTCCTATGGCTTCAGATGGTCAAATCATTGTCTTGAAAAAAGGCTTTGTTTATAACTTGCCTTCCGAATCATTAGATAAATCCATCACCATCACCGCAGCTTATGGTTTTGGCAGTCAGAAAGCAGTTCTATTCACAACTGGTAACTGGAACATCGCTGATGGAGCAACGATTGACCATATTCGCTTTATTGACGTAGAACTTCGTGGAGAAGATCTTGGGGGCGATTATGTTTTTAACCCTAACAACTCTACTACAACGATGGTTAATGAGTTAACCTTCGACAATTGCGTAATAAACAATTTTAGAGGAATCATTCGTATAAGATCAGATGTGTTCTTGGCCAATTACAATATCAACAATTGTATTGTTCATCATCTTGGTGGATATGGTGTTATTACCGCAGATACAGACGGAGAAAATAAAGCTGCTTTTGATAATCTGTCAATAACAAATAGCACATTTTACAAAATACACGCATTTATCACCACTCGCCAAAATGTACAATCCTTAGTTATAGACAATTGTACTATGAGCGAATTGGCAGATCCTGATGGTATTGTTTTTCGTTTTAGAGGTGAAGATGGTGTGAGAAGTAATGTGATCAATGGTATTACTATCACTAATACTATTTGGGGACATGCTTGGGACGAAGGAATGACAGGTAACCTGGCTGTTAGGGGTATATATGATGGACTCGAAGCTACTTTGTTCAACATTATAAATACTTATGCGACTTCTGATTTTGCTTTTACACCTGGATCTGAAATCCCTGGTTTCCCTGCATTGAATTATTCAGGTACGGCTACGGATCTTTGGGTTGCTCCTTTTGATGGAGATTTCAATTTTGCAGATACTGGTTTTAGTGGAAGAAATGATGCTGGTGATCCACGCTGGAGACCTTAATTTTTATTACATACATTGAGTATTCATCTTAAAAGGCATGGTCATTTTCAGGCCATGCCTTTTTTAATATCAGTATTTTTTTATTGATTAAGTATATGATATAATTACTTATTTGCTTTTCATTCTTATTTTTTACTTAGTTTAAGTCATTATAAATCTTTCATAAAGAATTAATTTGTAGATACTGAATAGCTAAATTGAAGTAAAAAATCTCCTTCAATGAACTACTTGACTTGATTATTAACAAGCCAAACCTCATTAATCAATTGTATTAGTGAAACTTTTAAAATAATACAAATCAAATAAGTACCAAGACATACGAATTTAGACGAAAGACGAGAACTTTCGGATTCAATAACATAACGAAAGTGTTCTACCTAATCATTTTGACTAAGTATTTAATACTATAATAAGATTTAAACCAAAGAGTTTTTGTGTTTGAATTTTCACTAAAACTACTACCTAACTTTCATATTAAAAATATAAAAAATGTCCTCCCTAAAATACCTTTCATTACTAATAACTTTCTTTCTGTTTATAGCTTTTGTCAGTTGCAACAAAAATAATGGAGTCACAGTAGATGATGATAACCCAATCATTGAAGAACCTGACACTACAACCGTCGAAAATCCCGATACTACAACCATCGAAAATCCTGACACTACAAACATCACCGAAGTAATAGCCTTCCCTGGCGCAGAAGGTTTTGGCAAAACTACCACTGGCGGGAGAGGTGGAAAAATCTATTATGTCACAAACTTAGAAGATTCAGGCGCAGGCAGTTTCCGCCAGGCAGTAGAAAAAGCTGGACCGAGGTATATACTATTCAAAGTTTCAGGAACAATTGCCTTAAAATCAAGGTTAAACATCAATAATGGCAACCTCACTATAGCAGGCCAAACAGCCCCTGGTGACGGTATTTGTATCAAAGATTTCCCAGTAGTTATCAATGCTGACAATGTAATCATCAGATTCATGCGTTTTAGATTAGGTGAGGACAAAAATCAGCAGGCTGACGGGTTGGAATGTCGTTTTCATAAAGATATAATCATTGACCATTGCTCTATAAGTTGGTCGGTGGATGAGTGTATGACCTTGTATGTCAATGAAAGCACGACTCTTCAATGGTCTATCGTCTCTGAGAGCCTCAACAATTCGGTCCACGAAAAAGGCGCACATGGCTACGGCGGTATCTGGGGTGGAAAAAACGCTTCGTTTCACCACAATCTTTTAGCTCACCACAATAGCCGCAACCCCCGTCTGGGTGAGACTGCAGGAGATGCCTTTGCACTAACTGATTTGGTTGACCTTCGAAACAATGTGATTTACAATTGGGGCGGCAACAACTGTTATGGTGGTGAAGCAATGAATGTGAACATTGTAAATTGTTATTACAAATCTGGTCCCGCTTCTTCAAATAAAAGCCGTATTGTATCTATTGATAAAAATAAAACGGTCGGTACGGATGTATATGATATTTGGGGCAAATTCTACATTGAAGGCAACTTTTTGGAAGGCTATCCTAATGCAACCAACGACAATTGGACGTTTGGCGTTTATAACCAATTCCACTCTAGTTATGGAACTGTTTCATCAGCAGATAAAACAGCCATGCGAATGCTCACCGAACACCCAATTAATGACAATGTAACTACCCATACAGCCCAAGTAGCTTATGAAAAAGTCCTAGACATTGGAGGAGCATCCTTGTCAAGAGATGCAGTAGATAATCGAGTCATTGAGAACGTCCGCAATGGAGACTATTCTTTTGAAGGTTCTGATGGCAGCACCAAAGGTATCATTGATTCCCAAAACGATGTTGGTGGTTGGCCTGACTTGATTTCCACTGAAGCACCGATGGATACTTCTGGTGACGGGATTCCAGATAATTGGAAAGAATCCCATCAGTTGGATGTCAATTTGGATCAGGCGAATGGTCGAGACTTGCACGCTAATTTTGATAATGTGGAAGTGTATATCAATAGTTTAGTGGAAGATATTGTAGCGAAGCAAAAATAGATTTCTAAAAAACTTATATACAAAATTAATACATAAAACCCTCTTTATCTAAATTTTCAATTGTCTTCTGAGGATTGTTTGTAGAAGGCGGCAATAATAAAATTCGGTCGGATGACTCCTTCTACAAAGAATTGATTAAGTAATAGTTTTTGCGATAACACAAACTTCCGAAGTTTCATTTCATGGTTTTTTGAAAAAAACCAAAAAGTAATACCAGATGAAAAAGAATATATTGTTATTTATCAGTTTAATGCTAATTTTTATTTGCCACATCACAGCACAAGATCAGTGTGAATCTATTGGATGGGCAAATTATGATGGAACTACTTTTGTTGGTACTCCAACTGGTGGAGGTACTACAACACCTATTGAAGTAACTACTTTTGCAGCTTTTAAAGCTGCGGCGGAATCAACAGGCCCTAAAGTAATCTATATCAAAAATTCGATGGGTGCGGGTTATATAAATACTACAGGAGATGTGGTAAAAGTAAAATCAGATAAAACCATTATAGGATATCCTGGTGTCGTAGTCCGTGCTTCTTTTCAGATAGGTAGTGGAGTCAGCAATGTTATTATTCGAAACATTAAAGTGGAAGGACCTCCCGCTACCAATGCCTCACAAGGGTGGGATAACTGCAACATTGATGGTGCTTCAAGAATTTGGATAGATCATTGTGAGTTTGAAAATGGCGGAGATGGGAATTTTGATGTAGTCAAAGGTGCTGATAATGTTTCGGTAACCTGGTGCGTTTTTACTTACAAAGAAGATGGTGTTCACAATTATTCAAATCTTATCGGATCCAGTGACAATGAACCTATTAGTCACGGCAAATTGAATATAACATATTTAAATTGTTGGTGGAAAGATTGCAATGATCGTTTGCCACGAAGTCGATATGGCAAAATACATGTGGCTAATTGTTATTTTTCTATGCGTTCAGGAATGACGAGCAGTAATGGAACAGGTGCTGGGTTTATGGCAAATTGTAGGGTTGAAAATTGTGAATATGAAAACATCAAGAATCCCTGCAAAATGTTATCGGGTACATCCGAAGGAATTTGTAAGCCGTTGAATTGCTCTTTCGTCAATTGTAGTGGGAATACTTCGGGAGGAGTTGCAGGAGGTTATACGGTTTTTGTTCCCCCTTATTCTACAGCTTTAGTTGCCGCAACAGAGGTAAAAAGTATCGTTACAGACCCAGATTGTGGAGCTGGTCCAACGATGGACAGTCCTATCCAATGTGGCTGTTTAGATACAGGAATATCTGATATTCAAGATATTAAAATAAAGTTATACCCAAATCCATCAAGTGATTCTTTTCACATAACTGGCTTTGAAGGGAAAGCTACTGTTTTGGTATTCGACATAAGTGGAAAACAGCTTCTTACAAAAGAAGTATTTGAAAGCGAAGCTATTGCAGTAGAAACGCTTCCAGAAGGAATCTATATGGTGAAAACTATGACTGCAAAGGGATCATCTCAAATAAAGTTATTGAAGAAATAGCTAGTTCATCGAAGACTTTAATGGGAGGTGACTTTTGAAGTTTGTTCTTGAAGATATCGACTTGATGCTCTCAAAAGAAAACTTTAAAAGTCTTTGATCTGCAATTGTTAATTGACAAATTTTATTTTGCCCATTCATCTTTTCAGCACTTTTAAATGCCTTAATTTTTAACACTTTAATCATTCATCCGCAATGAAAAACTTACAATTTATATTCGTTTTATTTCTATTAACAGCTTCATTATTTGCCCAAACACCCGATTTTTCAATAATGGGTTTTGCAAAAATGAATGGCGGAACAACTGGCGGTGAAGGAGGTGAAGTGGTTACTCCTACTACTTTTGACGAACTCAATACATACTGCACATCGTCCCAACCGTATGTTATTTTAATTGACCGAGAATTCAAAGGGTCAAACCCAGATGCTTCAAATCCCAATGCTCCTGTGCGAAGAGTAATTAATATGACTTCTAACAAGACACTTTTAGGAGTTGGCTCTAATGGGTTTATCAACCAAATTAGCGTCAATATCAATTCGAAGCAAAATATCATTATCAGAAATATAAAATTTACTATGAAAGACGTTCCTGTCGATATCTCAGGCTCAGAGGTAAAAATTTTGGGAACGAACAATGACCCTGATATTATTTCTATTTCGGCTGACCTGAGTTCAATTCCTGCTACTGATCGCATGACGAGAAATATTTGGATTGACCACTGTGAGTTTTACAACGAAGACCCTTCGGTAATGACCGATCAAGACAGATATGACGGGCTTTTGGATATGAAAAACGATTCCCAATTTATCACCATTTCGTGGTGTGTTTTTCGTGACCATCACAAAGGTTGTTTGTCTGGTTCGGGAAACTCTGACAATCACGACCGAAAAACCACTATGCACCACAATTTTTTTGACAATATTTCTTCTCGAACCCCATTGCAGCGATATGGTAAGTTACACTTGTTAAACAATTATATAGTCAACTGTGAAAATGGTCTAAATGTAAGAATTCAGTCAGAAGCAGTTGCAGAAAAAAATTACTTCAAAGATACCAAAAAACCCATTTTTGGAAAACCTTCTGAAGGTGGTTCAGCTACTGAAATAGACAATTATTTTGATAATTGCCAGCGATTATCTGCTGTTCATATCCCTTCAACAAGTTCTCCAGATGCTGATCCTTTGAGTGCGTCAGAAGAATACAATGCCAATGAGTATGTTATTCCTTATGAATATAGCACTTATGTGACAGAGGTTGCTGATGTTCCTAATGTGGTGACAGAATGGGCAGGTATTGGCAAAATTGCCTCAAATCCAACAAGTATAACTATGTACCAGATTGATGAGGTAAATGAAATTCTATTTTCTTCAACTTTTGTAAAGGATGAATTGACTATTTCAATTGATGCCAAAACCAATTTTGCTTCGGTTATAACAGTGACGGACATGAATGGGAAAACCGTATTGAATAAAAATGAATTGGTTGTTGCAGGGAAGAATAAAGTCAGCTTAGACATGAGTTCTTTTAGTAGCGGGATTTATATATGTAATTTGTACGCCGCAGGTAAGCAGATTGCAGCAGCAAAAATATATAAGAGCAATTAGAGTATAAATCAAACATATAGCCTATTACAAACTTTTAATAAACTTTTGGTTGATGAAAAAGATAACTACAAACACTATCCTTTTCGCATTTTTCCTTTTACTTTCTGTCACTACTTCAATATTTTCTCAAACCAACTCAACTACTAAAAAAAACAAAAATTCTGTTGAAGAAAAATCAAGAAATTTTCCTTCAAACTGGTGGGCAACATACAAAGAAAGGGATACGGAATGGTTTCGCAGCAAAGAAGCAAAAAACATTGCAGATAATATTATAAGTTGGCAAACTCCCGAAGGAGGCTGGCCACTGATGAATACGACCAATGAACCGTGGACAGGAGATGAAAGTGCCATCGGCCCTTGGGGACGAAATGGCACCCTTATCTATGCCACAACGAATGAAATAAGGTTTTTGTCAAATGTATTTATCGCAACTCAGCAAACTCAATATAAAGATGCTGCCATAAAAGGCATCCATTACATTTTTGACGCACAAACACCTACGGGAGGATGGCCCAAAGCTTTTCCCATTCACAGTGATGATTACAAACGACACATCACCTTCAATGATGGCTGTATGGAAAACGGTTTGACCTTATTGAAGGATTTATACACTGACGAAAAATATTCATTTTTAGACTCTACACTTGTCGTTCAAATAAAAGAAAGATACAATTTGGGTATAGAATGTATTCTAAAATGCCAAATTGTAACCAATGGCAAACTCACAGGTTGGTGTCAACAACACGACGAAAAAACTTGCCAGCCCAGACCTGGGCGAACCTTTGAGCCTGCTGCAATAAGTGGTTCGGAAAGCATTGGGATTATCAAATTGTTGATGGAGGTAGAAAACCCAACACTTGAAGTAAAAAAATCAATTGAAGCGGCTGTTCAGTGGATTGAAGCCTCCAAAATCGAAGGTTTTGCAGTCGAAACCATACCTGATTCAACCTTTGAACTAAGAAAAATTGACCGAAAAGTGGTTGCCAATCCCAATTCTGTCCTTTGGGCAAGGTATTATGAAATTGATACAAATCGCCCCATTTTTTTGGGTAGAGATGGTATCACAAAATACCATCTTGCTGAGATTGAACAAGAGCGTCGAACAGGATATGCTTGGTATGGTGAATGGGGCAAGGCACTAAACGAAATCTATACAGCTTGGGCTACCAAATGGGGAGTTGACATTTCGAATTCAACAGCTCTAGACCATCCCAAAGATGGCTATTTTATTACCTCTGACAGTTTACGAATACATTATTTGACCAAAGGTGAAGGCACTCCCATTATTTTGATTCATGGACTTTCAGGTACAGCCTATGGAAATTGGTACAAGAATGGAATCGCTGATACATTGGCAAAAAATCATTTTGTGGTGGCATTGGACTGTAGAAATCACGGACTTAGCGACAAGCCTGCGGGTGGCGAATTGGCATGGGGTTCTGAAACGGAGGTGATAGAACTGATGAATCACCTCAATATTGACAAAGCACATTTTCATGGATACTCTATGGGAGGTGCGATTATTGGGCAACTTATGGCGAAAGTGCCAGAACGATTCATTACTGCAAGCATGGGAGGATATGGAATTCCCGAAACAGATTCTGTTTGGATTGCTAAAATACCCGAAGAAAGTAAAGGCGTAGACCCCGATGCAAAAGAAGCGTATCAAAAATTGGTGATGGCTTATTTGGAAAGCAAAGGGATGAACGAAAAGGAAATTGAAGAATTTATAAACACACCTCGACCTCCAAGACCCAAAATATTACCTCCGCCTCTCACTATAGACTTAACTCAAATAGAGTTTCCAGTGATGACCATTTTGGGAGAGTTCGATAGGGCAGTCGGTAAATCACATCGTATGAAACGACAAATAAAAAACTTTAGGCATGTGGTGCTTCCTGGAAAATCACACAACACCGCAATCATGGCAGATTATATACCCTCACTTTACATCGAATCTCTTGTTGATTTTATTGACAGCAACGATAAATAACATTTTGAAAATCAAAAATTTATAAAGCACTGAAAGTTGTAAAATTTGCACAAAAACCCTAATACCTTCAAAGCATGAAAACCCTTTTCACCCTCACCCTTATCTTGATAACCCTAAGTTCTTCTTCTCTTTTGGGACAAGAAAACTTCAATGCACTTTCTTGGAGACAAAATACTGCCTTCAATGCCTACCTTATGCGAGAAGTACACCAGCAATACGCTGAACGTACAGTAGAATTGAACAACGCATTGAAGTCCAAAGCAGCAATGATAGAATATCGGGATGACTTGCGGAAAAGGTATGAATCCATGTTAGGAGACTTTCCCAAAAAAGAAGCTTTGAATGCACAAGTCCTAAAAATTTCTCCTGAAAATGGATTCACAATAGAAACCATCATTTTTGAAAGCCTTCCCAAAAGATATGTCACTGCAAACCTTTACTTACCCGAAGGCAAAGGTCCTTTCGCCGCCTCTTTGCATTTATGTGGACATGGCATAAAAGGCAAAGCAGGTTCGTTAATAGCCCCTTTGATGGCACAAAATGGGATAGCAGTATTGGTTATCGACCCTATCGGTCAAGGCGAACGAATACAATTCTTAAAAGACGACGGTAAATCTGCAACCCGTGGTGCGACCACCGAACACACCTTACTCAATGCAGGCTGCAATTTGTTGGGCAGCAATCTTGCGGCTTATGAATGGTGGGACAATCACCGAGCCATTGACTATTTAGAAACTCGAACCGACATTGATAAAAACCGATTGGCAGCTTATGGCAGTTCGGGGGGAGGCACACAAACCGCCTATTTGATAGGCCTAGAAAAGCGTTTGAAGGTAGCTTCAATATGCAGTTATTTTTCACAGCGTGAGCGAGTATTGGAGTTAAGTGGAGCTTCTGATGGCTGCCAACACATACCAAATGAAGGAAGCGAACATATCGAAATTGCAGATTTCGTCACCATGTTTGCACCCAAACCAGTGTTAATCATGTCGGGTTTATACGATTTTGTGGATTATTGGGGAGCGAGTCAAGGCTTCAACGAACTAAAAAAAGTTTATGAAACCTTGGGCGAAGGTGAAGCTATCCAACAATTGACCACCGAAAGCGGACATGGGATGCCGAAAGAAAAACGGGAAGCATTAGTGACTTGGTTTCGTAGATGGCTGTACAACGACCCAAATCCCGTTATCGAAAAACAACCCTTCAGAACCGATGAAACTAAAACCCAATGTACTTCAAGTGGGCAAGTACTTACAGAGTTTTCGGATGCTATTTCGATACCAGAATACAATCAGATTCTTGCCAAAAAATGGGCTAAAGAACGCAGTCTTTTTCTACTTCAAAATGATTCTATTGTTCGACAAAAAGTATTTAGTCTTTTGGGGATGAACCTTACAACACAAGAAGTCACAGCTGAACAGACAAGTTTCAGCAAGGAAAAAAACTATGACCTCTACAAATATCAACTTGTTCGAAAAGGCGAATTACCGCTACCCTGTGTTGTACTAATACCCGAAACTCTATCTTCAAGTAGTAAGGTGGTCATTTGGCTAAACGAATCTGGAAAAGACAATATTTTGAAGGATGAGTCGATTTTGAACCATTCGGTCAAACAGGGTGAAATATTAGTAGTAGCCGACTTGCGAGGATATGGTGAAACGACCGATCCCGAAAACTTCAACGAATCCAAATACTGGAACTCAGAATACCGCAATGCAATGATTGGCTTACACATTAGGAAAACCATTGTAGGACAGAGAGTTACCGATATCTTTTCATTACTTGATTTCATTTCCACTAACGCTCAATTTGCAGATTATCCTATTCAACTGAAAGCAAACGGCACTTACGGCCCAGTAGCCATTCACGCCACTTATCTTGATAGGCGAATTGCTCAAACCGAAATCTCCAATTCCATCAAATCTTATCTTGAATTTATAGAAAATCCAATGCAGCGAAATGCTTATACCAATGTTGTACCCAGCGTTTTGAAATATTATGATTTAAAAGACTTGTGTGGAAAGGCAGGAAAATCTCGTATCAAATTTATGGATTAAACACGATTGGCTTCACATCGCTACTTTAATTCCAGAAATATAGCAACGCAATGTATTGACCAAATAACTTTAAACAATAAAAAGAAAATAAACGAAAATAAAAGAAAATAAACGAAAAAACATTATCTTTGTATTTCACCAAAACAAAGTAATATATGCTTGCCAAACAGAGAAAAGAAAAAATTTTTGAACTAATAAAGGAGGATGGTGCTGCAAAGGTTACTGATTTAGCGAGGATATTCAAAGTAACAGAAGTTACGATTCGTCAAGATTTGGAAAAATTAGAAAAAGAAGGATTGGTAGTAAGAGAACATGGAGGTGTCCATCTCAAAAATGTTGAAGATCAAGTACGTAATTTCGAACTGACTCATCAAGAGAATCTTACGAAAAAAGAAATTATCGCTCAAAAGTGTTTAGATTTTATTCATCCTGGAGATACCATCATACTTGATTCTGGTTCAACAACCACAGAGATAGCCAAAAAAATAATGCACATTAAGGGCCTTACAGTCATTACCAATGCATTAAATATTGCCCTCATGCTCGGTGCTAATCCAAATATCGAAGTGGTAATGACGGGCGGAGAGTTTAAACCTCCTACCCTTTCTCTGACAGGACAAAAAGCGGCTGATTTTTTCAAAGGATTGAACGTACAGAAACTCTTTTTGGCTACTGCTGGAATTTCATTAAAGTCTGGTCTTACGTATCCAAGCATAAGTGATTTAGTAGTGAAAAAAGCCATGATAGATTCAGCTGATACCACCTATTTGGTTGCTGATTCCACAAAGATTGGCAAGACTGCATTCGCCAGTTTGGGAGCCTTGTCACTCATCGATTTTATTATTACAGATGGAGGGGTGAATGAAAAGCACAAACAGGTTTTTAAAGACAATGAAATTGAATTAATCATTGCAAAAAAAAAAGAAAATTAAGACCTAATAATTAAAATAACAAAGATGAACAAACAGAACATCACTTTAGGGGTCATTATTGGGAACAGAGATTTTTTTCCCGACAAATTGGTGTCAGAAGCAAGAGTCGATGTCTTGAAGATACTTGACGAACAAGGTATTGAAGCAATATTGCTTAATGAAAACGACACCAAATTAGGAGGTGTAGAGACGTATCAAGATGCTCGTAAATGCGCTGATTTGTTCATCAAACACAAAAAGGATATTGCAGGAGTGTTGATAGTGTTGCCCAACTTTGGTGATGAAAGAGGCGTGGCAGATACGCTGCATTTGGCTGATTTGAAAGTACCCGTTTTGATTCAGGGTTATCCAGATGAATTGCATAAATTGAATGTTGCGAATAGAAGAGATTCTTGGTGCGGTAAGATTTCTGTCTGCAATAACTTGTATCAATATGGCATCAAATATACGATTACGACTAAACACGTTGTGCATCCAACCGACCCATCGTTTATTAAAGATTTGAAGCAATTTTCGGCAGTTTGTCGAATAGTTAGAGGGATGAAAAATGTGAGAATTGGAGCAATTGGAGCAAGACCAACAGCCTTCAATACAGTTCGATACAGTGAAAAAATTCTTCAAAAAAATGGCATTTCCGTTGTCACCTGTGATTTATCCGAAATATTGGGCAATGCCAACAAATTGGAGAATTCGGATCAACGTGTCAAGGCTCATTTAGAGAAAATCCATAATTATGCCTCAGTTGGTCTGACTCCACCAGAAGCACTATTCCAAATCGCAAAATTGGATGTGGTATTAAATGACTTCATGCAAGCCAATGATTTGGATGCAAACGCCATTCAGTGCTGGACTTCATTGCAGCAAAACTACGGCTGCAATGTTTGTACAAGCTCAAGTATGTTCAGTGAAGGAATGATTCCTAGTGCCTGCGAAGTAGATGTCACAGGAACGCTAAGTATGTACGCCATGCAATTGGCATCTGGTTCACCGAGCGCATTGGTAGATTGGAATAACAATTATGCCAATGATGACGAAAAATGTGTGCTTTTCCATTGCGGAAACTGGGCAAAATCTTTCCTCCCTGATATTGAAATTAGCAATGCACCCATTTTAGGCACGACTGTAGGAGTCGAAAACACTTACGGAGCTTTGGACGGACGTACACCTGCATCACCTTTGACCTTCGGACGCATTACTACGGACGACACCAAAGGGGTAATGAAATGTTATGTAGGTGATGGACAATTAACTGATGACGAACTAAATACATTTGGCAACAGAGCAGTAGCCAAAATCCCTAACCTTCAAGGGTTGATGCAGTACGTTTGTAAAAATGGTTTTGAACACCATGTAGTTATGAATGCATCACATACCTCTGCCGCATTAAAAGAAGCATTTGAGAATTACTTGGGATGGGAAGTGTATCATCATAATGGGTAAACTACAATGTAAACATGGACGATAAAGAACTTAAATTAAAATCCGTATTTCTGAGAAAGAACCTTCTCAAATACATCTACGCTGCAAAAGCAGGCCATACAGGAGGTAGCCTTTCGTGTGTGGACATCCTAAACGTATTATACAATAGGGTACTAAACATTGATCCAAAAAATTTTAAAAATCCAGATAGAGACCGATATATTCAAAGTAAAGGTCATTCGGTAGAAGCACTTTTTGTCACTTTAGCAGACCGTGGTTTCTTTCCCGAATCCGATTTGGAAACCCTTTGTCAATACAAGTCACACTATATAGGACACCCTACTAAAAAAGTCAATGGTGTGGAACAAAATACAGGAGCATTGGGGCATGGTTTGTCTATAAGTGTCGGCGAAGCGATTGCAGCCAAACTAGACAAAAAGAGCCACCGAGTATTTACACTTTTAGGCGATGGAGAATTGCCTGAGGGCTCCAATTGGGAAGCATTTTTAGCCGCAGCACATTACAAATTGGACAACTTATATGCAATCCTCGATTATAATAAACAACAGATTACAGGCTCTAATCAGGAAGTTATGAATACCGATTCTGTTCAGGAGAAATTGGAAGCTTTTGGTTGGGCAGTAAAAGAGGTGGATGGACACAACCTCAAAGAATTAGAAGAGGCACTTAATAAGGGTCCTTTGGAGGAAGGAAAGCCTAATTTCATCATTGCACATACCATAAAAGGAAAGGGGGTAAGTTATATGGAAGGTGTATTGAAATGGCATCATGGTGTGCCAAGTCCTCAACAATATGAGCAAGCACTATCTGAATTAGAATCTACTGAATCATTAATTAAGAAATTATGGAGTTAGACATAATAGAAGAGAAAGATTTAAAAATGGGCAAAGCCAATCAGATAATTTTTTCTACCACTTTGGAAAATTTGGCGGCTACAGATAGACACATTATTGTGGTGACCAGCGATTCAAGAGGTTCTGGAAAATTGGTTCCTTTTGGAGAAACATATCCCAATCAAATAGTAGAAGTAGGCATTGCAGAGCAGAATCTCGTTGGTGTTGCAGCAGGATTGGCTTCTGCTGGTAAGAAGGCTTTTGCCATTTCTCCTGCCTGTTTCCTTACAGCACGGGCTCTTGAACAAATCAAAAATGATGTGGCATATTCCGACAATCCTGTAAAATTGATTGGAATAAGTTCGGGGGTGAGTTATGGTGCGCTTGGTACAACACACCATAGTTTACATGACTTTGCAGTACTACGTGCTATCAACAATCTTATCATCGTTGCTCCTGCGGATAATTTTGAAACCGAACAAGCTGTGTATCATGCAGCGAAATTGAAAAAGCCAATTTACATGAGATTGGGGAAAAAAGCCATGCCATTTCTAAATGAATCGAACGCAACATTTGAGATTGGAAAAGGACGAATAGTAAGAAAGGGCAGCGACCTAACCATTATAGCTACGGGAGAAACGGTTTATCCCGCTTGGCAGGCAGCCAAAGCATTGAAGGAGAAGCACGATGTAGAAGCAACTGTGGTCAGTATGCACACCATCAAACCATTGGATACGGATTTGCTGGATGAATTAGCCGCTGAGGGCAAACCGATTATTACAGTAGAAGAACACATGATTAATGGGGGTCTGGGGGAAGCTTGTGCTTCCTACCTCTTCCAAAAAGGAGCAAGAAATCCTTTTCGCATTATGGGTATTCCTGATGAATACACAATTACAGGTTCGCAAGTCGAAATCTTCATTCACTACGGCATTTCACAAGAAGGCATTATGGCAAAAGCTTTAGAGCTGTTTAATTAACAACAATAAATCCAACGTATAATGCGAATAAATTTTTCCTATTTAGTCTATCTATTTTTCACTATTGTTTTGGTGTGTGGATGCACTGAACAAAAGGATAAATCGCAGGAACAACAAAAAAAAGTAGCAGTGATTATCTCTACTCTCAACAACCCATGGTTTGTTGTTTTGGCTGAAACCGCTGCTAATCAAGCCAAAGAGTTAGGTTACGAAACAACCATTTTTGATTCCCAAAACAACACTGCTTTAGAGACAGATCATTTCGAAAACGCCATTGCTTCAGGCTACGATGCTGTTTTGTTTAATCCAACTGATGCTGATGGCTCTATCGCCAATGTCAGAATGGCCAAAAAAGCGGGCGTTCCAGTCTTTTGTATGGATAGAGAGGTCAATGCTACGGATGCGGCTACGAGCCAAATTTTATCGGATAGCTATGCAGGATGTGTAGCTATAGGAAAATATTTCGTAGAAAAACTGAACAAAGAAGGCAAATACGTAGAAATACTTGGTTTAGTGGGAGACAACAATACATGGAGTCGCTCCAAAGGGTTTCACTCTGTAGTCGATCATTACCCAAAGCTTCAAATGGTGGCACAACAAAATGCAGATTTTGATAGGAACAAGGCGATGGAGGTGATGGAATCTATTCTGCAAGTACACCCAGACATCAAAGGGGTATTTTGTGGAAATGACGGCATGGCGATGGGCGCTTATCAGGCTTTGGTAGCCGCAGGAAAAGCGGAGAAAGTCATGGTTTTCGGATTTGATGGAGCAGGAGATGTAATCAATTCTATCCAACAAAAAAAGATTTTGGCAACAGGGATGCAGTTTCCAAAATTGATGGCAAAGACTGCAGCAAACTATGCGGATGAATATTTTAAAGGCAAACGTGACTTTGCACAGAAAGTTCCAGTGACCGTAGAAATGGTCAATCAAGAGAATGTCAATCAATATGTTGCTTACGGAAATGAATAATTACTATGAATAAAGCAATTAAATATATCATTGGAGTATCTATTGCAGCAATTGTGATGTCCAATTCTGTTTATTTCCGTCCTTTGGATGAAAAGTTGGCAGAAGGCAAGGAGGTTAAATTTGATGCAAAATCTTATGTTGAAGGGATTTGGGTAAAGGATTTATTGAGTGTTTACAATTCGTCCACAGACATTACGACTCTAATAAACCAACTTCAAAAAGACCCAAATACTACTTTCAAACAAGAAGCACAAGCCCTCGGAATTGGAAATATTGGCTACTTCAAAGTAAAGGGTGAGGGCACAGTATTAGAAGTCAATGAAAACAATGTGTTGCTGCAAGTCGGAGAACTTCCTGTCGAAATTGAAACAGAATTCATTTTTGGAAATGCCGTTCGTGATGCGTCAGGGCTTATCAAAATCAACGATTATGACCAAACATCCGACTTTAATTCTATTTCTGAATCCATCAATGATAAAATAAGACAGAAAATAATTCCTGATTTTAGGGCAAAAGTTAAGAAAGGCAACACAGTAAAATTTGAAGGGGCACTAGAGTTAAACAAAGCCCACCTGAATCTGAATAAACCAGAAATTATTCCTGTTTCCATTCAAATAGTCCCATAATATGAAAGCCCTACTTGAAGCACAAAATATCACCAAAAAGTTTTCAGGTGTCACTGCACTTAACCGAGTCAATTTGAGCTTGGAAGAGGGCAAAGTGATTGCTTTGATAGGCGAAAATGGTGCAGGAAAATCTACTTTATTGAAGATCATGTCTGGCATCTACACAGACTATGAAGGTACTATTTCCTTCAGAAATAAAACTGTCAATTTTTCAAAACCCAAAGACGCTCAAGACCTTGGTATCTCTATCATCCATCAAGAGTTGAATCTGATTCCTTACCTCACAGTAGCACAAAATGTTTTTCTCGGAAGAGAGTTGACCAATAAATTTGGGATTTTGGAGCGAGAAAAAATGAAACAAAAAACCAAGGCTCTGCTGGCTAAACTAAAACTGGAAGTAAAGTCTGATGTACTGGTGAGTTCTCTAAAAGTTGGGCAGCAGCAAATTGTAGAAATAGCGAAAGCATTATTGACCGAATCTGAGGTGTTTTTTATGGATGAACCTACCTCTGCAATTGGCGAAAGCGAGGTAGAAGTGATGTTTGAAATTATCAATCAGTTGAAAGCCGAAGGAAAATCCATTGTTTACATTTCACACAAACTGGATGAACTGTTTGCCCTTGCAGATAATTTTGTCGTTTTGCGTGATGGACTTGTAGTCGGGCAAGGAGCAATGAATCAAATTTCTCGCAATGAGTTAATCAATATGATGGCAGGTCGGGAAATCAAACAAACCAAAAGGTCGGGAAAAAAGATATCGGGTAAGCAGATGTTGTGTGTCAAAAACTTACAGCTACAAAACCCCAAAAACCTTCAACGTCCGATTTTGCAGAACATCAATTTTGAACTAAACAAAGGGGAAGTTTTGGGAATCTATGGTCTGATGGGCGCTGGCAGAACAGAACTATGCGAAAGTCTTTTTGGCTTACATCACCGAACATTAACAGGGACAGTTACTTTAGATGAGGCAGTAGTCAACTTCAAATCACCCATTGAAGCGATTGATTCTGGAATGGCATTGGTTCCTGAAGACCGAAAACAGGATGGCATCGTACCTGGCATGTCAGTAGTTCAAAACATGAGTCTTACCGTTTTGGATAAAGTTATCAAACTTGGATTGCTTCGTGGAAAATTGGAATCAAAACTCTTCGACAAACATGTAGAGTCTTTGAAAATAAAAGTCAACAATGAAGCACAACTCATTCGGAATTTGAGTGGTGGGAATCAACAAAAAGTAATTCTCGCAAAATGGATTGAGCGCAACCCTAAAGTATTGATGCTCGATGAACCGACACGAGGAATAGACATCAATGCAAAAAATGAGATTTACGAGCTAATCGCAATATTGGCTAACTCTGGTATTTCCGTTTTGGTCGTATCATCAGAAATACCTGAAATATTGGCCATTTCAGACCGAATACTGGTACTATCCGAAGGACAAATCACAGCAGAATTTGGTATTGAAGAAGCCACCGAAAATAAAATAATGAATGCTTGTATTCCTGAAAATATGAACAAATGACATTCTTAAAAAAATATTCAAATATTGCACAGTTTCAATCATTGATTGCCTTGTTCATCATGTGTTTACTATTGTCATTGCTGACAGACAATTTCATGACTACAGACAATTTTTGGAACGTAATGCGGCAGATTTCGGTGAATGTCTGCATTTCCGTAGGGATGACGCTCGTGATTCTTACAGCAGGAATTGACCTTTCGGTAGGCTCAGTCTTGGCATTTTGTGGAGCTATCACAGCAGGGCTATTAAAGCATGGAATTGGTATTTCTGCCATGAATCTGTTCGTTGGCTTCACGGTTTTTGGAGCAGTCATTACAGGACTGTTGGCAGGCGGAGCAATGGGCTTTATCAACGGTTATGCAGTCACAAAATTCAAAGTGCCTTCATTTGTAGCCACTTTAGCCATGCTCACTATGGCACGGGGTTTCACAATGCTCTGGACAGAAGGACACCCGATTACTGGACTTGGAGATTCTTTCGGCTTTCTCGGCACAGGCTGGTTTATAGGCATTCCCATGCCAGTTTGGATTTCGGGAATAGTAGTCATTATTGCAGTAATTCTTACAAGCAAAACGCGATTTGGAAGATACATCTATGCCATTGGAGGAAATGAAAGTGCTGCAAGACTATCTGGAATACCCATTGCCAAAATCAAAATATGGGTGTACTCATTGGCAGGAATGTTAGCTGCAATTGGAGGTGTATTGGTAACAGCACGATTGGATTCTGCCCAACCCAATGCGGGTATGAGTTATGAGTTGGATGCAATAGCTGCCGTTGTTATCGGAGGCACTTCTTTGGCGGGAGGAAGGGGAACTATCTTAGGAACTGTTTTGGGCGCAATGATAATCGGTGTTCTCAATAATGGACTCATATTGTTAAATGTGTCTCCATTTTGGCAGCAGGTTATCAAAGGCGTGGTGATACTTTTGGCAGTTATTATTGATAAATCGAATTCAAAAAATGAATAAAATACAGATGTCGGATTCATACATACTGGCCATAGATCAAGGTACAAGCAGTACCAAAACCATCATTTTTGATGCTCTGGGCAAAGCCAAACTCAAAGCGACAGAACCGCTCAAAACATATTATTTGGCAGGAAATAGAGTAGAACAAAAACCTGAAGAAATTTATCAAAATGTATTGACTTCCATCAAAAAATGCCTCGATGGTTTCAAGTCAAGCGGTGGAGATATTGGTCAAATCAAAGCTTGTGGCATTTCGAATCAACGAGAGACTTTTGTGCTTTGGAACAAAGCTGGCAAACCGCTTTACAATGCTGTGGTTTGGCAATGTAAAAGATCTATAAAAGTTTGCAATAGACTCAAAAGCCAAAGGCTGCAAACCAAAATCAATCAAAAAACAGGTCTGATTATCGACCCTTATTTTTCTGGCACAAAAGTGATTTGGCTTTACGAGAACGAACCCAACATCAGAGAAGCTATTGACAAAGGTGAAGCCTATTTTGGGAATGTTGATTCATGGCTTCTCTATAAAATGACAGGAGGAAAGTCCTACATGACCGACTACTCCAATGCCTCACGAACTCTATTCTTCAATTTACAAGAACTGCAATGGGATAGAGAATTGTTGGCAGATTTTGGCTTGTCTAATCTGAAACTACCTGAGTTAAAACCTTCTTCTTTTCATTTTGGAGAAACCGACTTGGACGGCTTACTCAACCACTCTATCAGTATCTCTGCTATGATAGGAGATTCACATGCCGCAGCATTTGGCGAAGGCTGTTTTGAGTCAGGTAATGCTAAAGCTACATTGGGTACAGGGAGTTCCATTTTGATGAATATCGGCAGCGAGCCCAAAACTTCTCAAAATGGTATGGTCACAACCATTTGTTGGAGTATGGCAAATCGAGTTGATTATGCTTTTGAAGGTATCATTGTTTCGGCAGGCGCTACCATTGAGTGGATCAAAAACCAATTGGGTTTATTTGAAAACACAGGTGATTTGGAGGCCATCTGCCTTTCGTTAGAGGACAATGGAGGAGTTTATATTGTTCCCGCATTCAGTGGTTTGGGCGCACCACATTGGGATATGAATAGAAAAGCGAGTATAGAGGGTTTGTCATTTGATTCTACCAAAAATCATGTAATCCGTGCGGCTGTAGAATCCGTTTCTTATCAAATCAAAGATGTGATTGAAGCCATGGAAGCAGATTCAGGTACACCACTAACGGAGCTTAAAATAGATGGAGGCATTACCTCCAATAAGTTCGTAGTTCAGTTTCTTGCAGACCTACTCCAGCGAAAAGTAACCAATATTAAAATTGCAGATGTCTCTGCTTTGGGAGCAGCCTATCTCGCTGGTCTGGACGCAGGGGTTTATCAAAATATTGACCACCTCAAAACCTTCAATCAGGATTCTACAAGCACCTTAGCAGGAGCAAATTCGATGAAAGTAAAAGACTATTACGAAGGATGGAAACGGGTGATTGGTTGAATATTATTGAAAAAATATCCATATAAATAAAATCAGGTATCAAATGATTTTTAAAAAAGTAAAAATGCATAAAGTTTCTATTGCTCTGCTTTTGTTTATCTTGAACTTAACCAATTTAAATGCACAACAACTGGCATTCCCAGGAGCAGAAGGCGGAGGCTGTTATACGGTAGGAGGACGTGGAGGAATCGTATATGAAGTCACCAATCTATCCGATTCGGGTGAGGGAAGTTTGCGATATGGCATCGAACTCAACGTACCTCGAACGATAGTTTTTAGGGTCTCTGGAAACATAGAACTAACCAAGGATCTCAACATACGAAACGACAACCTCACCATTGCAGGTCAGACTGCTCCAGGTGACGGAATCTGCATCAGCAATTGGAGTGTTTTTGTCAGTGCCGACAATGTCATTATCCGCTACATTCGTTTTAGACCTGGTGATGTATCGCACGAAGGAGTTGATGCACTGGGCGGTAGAGGTGGCAACAATGTAATAATTGACCATTGCACAACAAGCTGGAGCGTAGATGAAATCGCTTCCTTTTACGGCAACACCAATTTTACGATGCAATGGAGTATGCTCTACGAAAGCCTGAGAATCTCTGTTCACGGCAAAGGCAGGCATGGATTTTCGGGAATTTGGGGTGGCAACAAAGCCACTTTTCACCACAATCTAATCGCACATTCTGACAGTCGAAATCCCCGATTGTGCGGAAGTCGCTATTCAGACAAGCCCGAAGAGGAAAATGTCGACATCAGGAACAATGTATTTTACAACTACGGAGGAAATAGTGGCTACGCTGGCGAAGGAGGTCAATATACTTTTATCAACAACTATTACAAACCTGGACCAGCAACTACCAATGAAGAGGTTAGAAACCGAATTTTTGAACCTTGGGCAGATGATGGGAAAAACAAACAACCCAAAGGCGTTTATGGTAAATTCTTTTTAAGTGGGAACTATGTAAATGGCAGCGAATCGGTTACAAATGATAATTGGTTGGGTGTTCATCCCAAAATAGATGAATTCCCCTCTTTGACAAAAGACGATTTCAAGTTAGACTCTCCATTTACAGTCGGTCTTATCCAAACACAAACAGCTATAAACGCCTACAATAGTGTATTGGCAAATGCAGGAACAAGCATTGTCAGAGATACTTTAGACAAACGTGTAGTTGAGGAAACCCGAAAAGGTACTTACACCCATGAAGGTTCTAATGGCAGTACAAATGGATTGATTGACTCACAAAACGATGTAGGTGGCTGGCCTAAACTGAAAAGCACAACCGCACCGACCGACTCTGACCACGATGGTATGCCAGATGATTGGGAATCAAAAAAAGGTCTTAACCCCAATGATGACGCTGACGGAAACACCGTTTCGACTGATGGCTATACAAATCTCGAAAAATACCTCAATAGCATAGAGTTTTTGAATCCTGTTGGCAACTATCAATTGACAAAACTCACTGAATCAAGCTACAAACTTCAATGGCAGGACAATTACCTCGCTGAGGAGGGTTTTATTGTAGAACGCTCCTACAATAATGGTGAGTTTGAAGAAATCGCAAAATTGCCTAAATATACGGACAGTTATATTGACAGTTCTGTTTTACCCAGATTGGTGACTTACCGAGTCATTGCATACAACGCTAACAATAGCACGCCACGAACATCAAGTATCTCTACCTCAAGTATTTTGATGAGCCAACATGTAGATATTACTGTTGCACAGGATGGAAGTGGAGACTACAAAACCATCAACGAAGCAATCAAACAAATTCCTGAAAATGGCAATGAAAGAGTAGTAATTTTCATTAAAAACGGTCTATATCATGAAAGATTTAGAATCATACAAGACAACCTTACACTCATTGGAGAAAGTAGAGATAGTACTATCATTCAATACAGCTTGTTGCGAACTGATGTGGACAAAACAGATTCTATTGGTGTAGCGGTTGTCAATCTTTACGCCAACGATATCATCCTAAAAAACCTGACTATTATCAATACCCAACCTAAAATAGGTCCACACGCATTCGCCATTTACGGCAAAGGAACGAGAACGATTATTGACAACTGCAAAGTGACGAGTAAGGGGGCTGATACCGTTTCCCTTTGGGATGCTGAAAATGGAATGTATTATCACACCAATTGTCATTTTGAAGGAGCAGTAGATTTTGTGTGTCCCAGAGGATGGTGTTACATTGATAGTTCCAGCTTTTTTGAAGTAAAACAAACCGCAGCACTTTGGCATGCAGGAGGTGTCAATGAAAATCAAAAATTTGTGGTCAAAAATTCTTCTTTCGATGGTGTAAAAGGCTTTCAGTTGGGGCGACACCATTACGATGCCCAATTTTATTTGATCAATTGCAGTTATTCTGAAAATATGTCCGAGAAATCCATCTATCGAGTGACTTATCCCGATGAACCTGAAAGAGATAGACCCTACCTTTGGGGAGAAAGAAAGTATTTTTTTGGTTCTAAAAAAGAAGGTGAAACTTTTGAATGGTTGAGTGACAATGTTCAAAATGTGGATACACTTACTGCAAAATGGACTTTTGACAATCGTTGGGATCCAGAAAATACTACTCCCCCCAAATGCCTAAAAATGGATACCATTGAAGGCGAATTGAAATTGGAATTTGCAGAAGAAATGACCGTTAGAGGTGATTTGAAGATACAAAACATTGAAGGAAATACATTTTCTTACAAAAGCGGAAGTGGGGGAAAAACAATCATTTTTAGTAGAACTGGACAGTCATTAAAAGCGAATAGCTTCCATATTACAGACGGCGAATTGTTGGGTACACAAGCAACTGCTGATGAAAGACAAGTTCAGCAAATTGCAGTGTCATCACAGACCAATCAGACGACTGATTGGTTAATAGCCAGCTTTTTAAATACCAAATCATCGGATATTCAAATCAGTGGCAATCCCCAAATCGTTCATGCCCCCGATGGAGAAGCGGTATATTTTGATGGGATAGACGATGCCATATTTTTAGATACTATGCCATTAAAATCGCTGGAGGAGTTTACTGTTGAAATGATATTCAACCCTGCAAAAAATGCGCCTTTCGAGCAACGAATCCTACATATTGGTGAAATATCAGAAGACCGAATGTTACTCGAAATTCGAGCCGTTGATGACCACTGGTACTTTGATGGTTTTGCAGCTTCGGGAACCAACAAGAAAGCCCTTATTGACGAAAAATTGATACACCCACTTGGGGAATGGTACCATGTAGCTTTCGTTGTCACTCCAAATAGCCTCACCACTTATGTAAACGGAATTAGAGAACTACAAGAACCCTACTCTTTTAATCCGATTGAAAGTGGTCAAAGCTCTATTGGAGTGCGCTTGAATAAGCTTTCATGGTTCAAAGGAAGCATTTACAAAATAAGAATTACCCCCAAACAACTTACTAATGAAGACTTTATGGCTTTTTAGATATAAGAGCCAACCGCCAAACTTTAAAATAAAAATCATCTGTATAAAAAGAAAAACATAACATGACAAACCTTCTTCATTATTCCGATTTCCAAGCTAGTGTTCCGACGTTTTTCCAACGCCTTCAATACAAAACCGTTTTGTTTTTTCTTATTATTTTGTTTTTTAGCACCAAACTAACTGCTCAGGAAGATGAGTCAAACAGGATTCCTACATACGCTGTTCCGTATGAATATCCAACTATCGATGGAATCAATGAAGTTTTAAACCGTGTAAGGGTCTATTATGAATCTAGCAGCCCACAAAAAATCATTGATGCCAAAACAGGTAAAGAAATTACCGACTTTTCGAAATCAAATAAAAATGCACAGGTTTCAGAGGGCTTATCGAGCGAATGGACCTATACTCACGGCGTTGTGCTATCCGCCTTTGAATACATTGACGATGTGACGGGCAACAACAAGTTTTTTGCTAACAATACCAAGTTTTATGACCTTGTGATTGAAACCTTACCGTTTTTCCTCAAAAATGTTGAGGAATTTGGCAAAGAGGCAAATAGCGGTTGGGGAAGAACACCCCATTTTCATGCACTCGATGACTGCGGCTCTATCGGTGCTGCAATGATAAAAACCTATTTAAAAGACAAAAATGAAGACTATCTCGAACTAATCAATATCACCTCAGATTACATTTCCAACAAACAATTCCGATTAGAAGACGGCACTTTGGCTCGTAATCGCCCACAATACCAGTCAATATGGGCAGACGATTTATACATGAGCGTTCCGTTTCTTGCCAACATGGGAGTACTCACTGGAGACAACAAATATTTTGATGATGCCGTCAAGCAAATTCTGCAAATGGCTGACCGACTCTACATTCCCGAAAAAGAACTATTTGACCACGGTTGGAATGTAACATCAGGCGATTATGACCCACGATTTTATTGGGGGCGAGCCAATGGCTGGACATTGATGGCAATGGCGGAATTACTCAGCGTGTTACCAGAAAATCATCAAGGTCGGGACAAACTTTTGCACTTATACCGTTCGATGGTTCGTAGTTTGGCAGGGCTGCAAGACGGTACTGGATTTTGGCACAATATGCTGGACAAAACCGATACCTATACGGAAACATCCTGTACTGCCATGTTTACTTTTGCCATTGCCAAAGGTATCAATGAAGGATGGATCAATCATGTATATGGCCCAGTAGCTCTTACAGGCTGGAATGCCACCAAAACTCGTGTACTTGAAAATGGTGCTGTTGATGGCACTTGTGAAGGCACTACATTTGCACATGACAATACCTATTACTACAATCGAGGCAAAAGTATTCATGCCACACATGGTTATGGTCCTGTACTTTATGCAGGTGCAGAAATGATTCGTTTACTGCAAAACGACAAACTCAATGTTCTAAAAGCCAAACCCAATTCCGTCAATAGTACCTTCCATTATCTTCTGAAAAGCGAATGGCCAACTGCTCAAAACTCCAACTTAGACAAACCACGCGTTATCGTCACAAGTGATGGAGAGATTGACGATGAATGTTCTATGGTCAGATTTCTGCTCTACGCCAATGAATGGGACATTGAAGGAATTGTTACATCTAGTTCACAGTACCACTGGCATGGACACAACTGGGCGGGTGATGACTGGATTGAACCGAGTCTCGATGCCTACGCACAAGTCTATCCCAATCTCGTAAAACATGATAGTGAATACCCCACACCAGAGTACCTACAAGCACGCACTTTTCTCGGAAACGTAGAAACGGAAGGTGAAATGGATTCTATCACCTCTGGCTCACAACACATCGTGAAAGTTCTACTAGACAAATCGGACAATCACCCTATTTGGCTTCAAGCTTGGGGTGGTACGAACACCATTGCCAGAGCATTGAAAACCATTGAAGAAGAGCATCCAGAAAGAATGGTCGAGGTTGCAAACAAAATACGCTTCTTCTTTATCTGGGAACAAGATTCTACCTATCAAACCTATATCCGTCCAAATTGGGGAAAATACAACATTCTCACCATCATTTCAGATCAGTTTGAGGCAATTGCCTATCGCTGGAAGCAGGTTCAACCCAAGGAAATGCAGTCCTATTTCGAAGGAGCATGGATGAAAGAAAACATTTTGGAAAATCATGGCCCTCTATGTGGAATCTACAAAGCTCACACACAAGGAGATAAAGATGGTTTTGAAGAAGGAGATTTTAGATCAGAAGGTGATTCCCCTGCATTTTTGCATACCATTCACACGGGATTGCGAAATATGGAATCCCCCAACTGGGGCGGCTGGGGTGGTCGTTATGTGAAAGTAAGAGAGAATACCTGGCTCGACCCTGTCCCAGTTGAAGACTATGAATATCCGAAAGGGCGATGGTATAGCAGCAACGGCTGGGGAAGAAGCAGTTTACGAAAAGAATCAACCACAACTGAGGAACAACGCCGAGAATACTTCAAACCAATGTGGCGGTGGTCAGATGCACTGCAAAACGATTTTGCAGCCCGAGCCGATTGGTGCGTGAATTCTTATGAAGACGCAAACCACCCTCCTATGGTTGTACTCGCACATGCAGCAGATTTGAAAGCAAAAAAAGGAACACAAATTGCCTTGAGTGCAAAAGGAACAAGTGATCCCGACGAAGATGATTTAGAGTATCATTGGTGGATATACAAAGAAGCTAGTTCTTATGATGGTACTATAAAAATTCAAAATGACACAAAACAAGATGCCTCCTTCACAATTCCCCAAAATGCGCCTAGAGGGACAACAATCCATATTGTCTGCGAGGTGAAGGATAACGGCACACCACAATTGACGAGGTATCAGCGAGTCGTTGTAGAAATTGAATAGCCACAAAATAAAACTCAACAAAATTAGCCTTTAAATTTGAACTATACATAAAACAGAAATTCATGATAAAAGAACGAAATATTTTGTTGAAACAAATACTGATATTCATCTGCATCATCGGTAGTATTCATCATACATTGGCTCAGAATACACAAGTATCAGACAAACCACGCATTATCGTCACAAGCGATGGAGAAATAGACGATGAGTGCTCCTTGGTTAGATTTCTGCTGTATGCCAATGAATGGGATATCGAAGGAATTGTTACATCAAGTTCGCAATACCACTGGCATGGACACAGGTGGGCGGGGGATGACTGGGCAGAGTCGTATCTGGATGCCTACGAAAAAGTATATCCCAATCTGCTTCAACATGACAAGGCATATCCGACAGCGGAGTACCTTAGAGAGCGTACCTTCCTCGGAAATGTCGAAACGGAAGGAGAGATGGATTCCATCACTCCTGGTTCACAGCACATAGTCAAAGTCCTCTTGGACGAATCAGACGACCGACCTATCTGGCTTCAAGCATGGGGTGGAACCAATACCATAGCCAGAGCATTAAAAACCATTGAAGAAAATCACCCCGAAAAAATGGAGTATGTAGCAAAAAAGATTCGCTTCTACTTCATTTGGGAGCAAGATTCTACCTATCAGAGCTATATCCGACCACATTGGGGAAAGTACAACATTCTGACCATTATCTCCGATCAGTTCATAGCCATTTTTTACCACTGGAAAAAATACCTCCCTGCCGCAGAACAAAAATTCTTAGTAGGGTCATGGATGAAGCAACACATATTAGAGAATCACGGTGCTTTATGCTCCTTGTATAAATCTCATGAAAGCGGAGACAAAGGATTTGAAGAGGGAGATTTTAGATCTGAAGGAGATTCTCCCGCCTTCTTACATACCGTCAACACAGGGCTGCGTAGTATGGAATCTCCCGACTGGGGTGGTTGGGGAGGTCGTTATGTCAAAGTCCGAGAAAATACTTGGCTTGATCCCGTTCTGGATTCAACCTATCAATATCCCGAAGGTAGATGGTATGGAAATTCGGCATGGGGACGAGAACGCCTAAAAGAAGCCATCCCGAATGACAAAGAACTTACCGCCTACCTGAAACCTATGTGGCGTTGGACAGAAGCCCTTCAAAATGATTTTGCTGCAAGAGCTGACTGGTGTGTGAAATCTTTTGAAAAAGCCAATCACCCGCCAGTAGTAATACTTCAAAATCAGATAGATATGAAAGTCAAGCGTCAGGAGAAAGTGAAACTAAATGCAAAAAAAACCAGCGATCCTGATGGGGATAAACTGCAATATCGCTGGTGGCAATACAAAGAAGCTGGATCTTATGCAGGCAATATTGATATACAAGATGAACAGAAACAAAAGGCCTGCTTCAAAGTCCCCAGTGATGCTACTAAAGGACAAACCATCCATATCATTTGTGAAGTAAAAGATAACGGCACACCACAATTAACAAGATATCAACGATTAGTTCTCGAAATTAAATAATCATACAAAATAAAAATCATGCGTAAACATTCTTATAAAATTATATTTTTAATGTTTTTCATTTTCTGTTTTATAGACGGATTCACTCAAAATCAATTGGCATTTCCAAGTGCAGAAGGATATGGGAAATATACTGTTGGAGGGCGAGGAGGTGCTGTATGGGAAGTGACCAACCTCAATGACTCAGGTGAAGGCAGTCTTCGTGCTGCAGTTGAAGCCTCGGGTCCAAGGACGGTTGTGTTCAGAATTTCGGGCACAATAGATTTGAAGAGCAACCTGAAAATCTCCAATCCCTACATTACCATAGCTGGACAAACAGCTCCAGGAGACGGTATTTGTATTAAAAGATACCCTTTAATAATTGGTGCCAGTCAAGTAATTATTCGACATATACGAGTAAGATTTGGAGATGAATCGGGTGATGCATCTGATGCTATCTCCAGCAGATACAACAAACACATTATCTTAGACCATGTGTCGGCAAGTTGGAGTGTAGATGAGACCATGTCTATTTACCATTGTGACAGCATAACAGTACAATGGTGTTTGGTGGCAGAAAGTATGTCCCATTCCAAACACGATAAAGGTTCTCATGGATTTGGAGGTATTTGGGGATCCAACTACGGCACCTACCACCACAATTTGTTGGCCCACCACTCTAGCCGCAATCCTCGTTTCGCTTCAGGTAGTGGAAATACCGACTACAGAAACAATGTGCTGTACAATTGGGGATATCACAGTTGCTATGGGGGGGAAAAAGTACAAGTAAATAGTTCTGAGTTTGTATTCTCCAATTTTAATGTAGTGGCAAATTATTATAAACCAGGTCCAGCAACTCAACCAGGAGAAGTATCCCACCGCATTGCCAGCCCTTCAACACGTGACGGTGCTGCTGATTATGGTAAATGGTATATTGCCGAAAATGTTATGGAGGGAGATACTTCTGTTACAGCAGATAACTGGAGTGGCGGTGTACACCCACAAGGCGGAAGCGAAGATATTGCAGGATTAAAATTAGAGGAGCCGTGGCGAGCTATGCCTATCAAGCAACAAACTGCCGAGGAAGCCTATCAGGATGTTCTCAATAATGTAGGAGCTACCCTACCCAAACGTGATGCAGTTGATACCCGCATCATTGAAGAGACCCGTACAGGTACTGCCACGTATGAAGGCGCAACATACAAACAAAATCATGCTGTATCTGATAAATCAAAAAAATGTGGAATAATTGATTCTCAATCAGATGTAGGTGGTTGGCCAGAACTGAAAAGCACAGCAGCTCCGTCTGACACCGACCATGATGGTATGCCTGATGTTTGGGAAAAAACGAATGGTCTTAATCCAAACAATGCGGAGGATAGAAATACTATTACAGAAGATGGATATACGATGTTAGAAAAATATCTAAACAGTATTTCCAACTAATTTTGAAATTAAAATCCTTGAATCCCTTTAATAAACAATTAGAATGAAACACTTTATCCGTCAATTCATCTTGTTTTGCTTTTTATTAAGCACTTCAATATGCTTTTCTCAGAATCCACTCAATTTTGGCAGTAATATAAGAACTGCTGACCCTTCAGGTCATGTATGGGCTGATGGAAAAATGTACCTTTATACATCACACGACGAAGAATGTCAACTTGATTTTTGGATGAAAGATTGGCATGTATTTTCATCAAGCGACCTTGTCAATTGGACAGACCATGGAGCTTGTTTATCCGTTGAAGACCTTACTTGGGCGGACAACTATGCCTGGGCACCAGACTGTGCCTACAAAAATGGCAAATATTATTTTTGTTTTCCTGCGGGAACGGGGCATAAAGACCGTGTAAATCCAGAAAAAAGTACCAAATGGATGGGAATTGGAATTGCAGTGAGTGATTCTCCGACAGGTCCTTTCAAAGATGCTATTGGCAAACCACTATGGACAGAGCCTTATGCCAACGACCCTTGCCTTTTTGTAGATGAAGATGATAAAGCCTATCTCTATTTTCATGGCAAAGACAGTGATTTTATGGTGGCTGAGATGGCAGATGATATGCTTAGTGTGAAAGGCGATTTCTATAAAATGGACATGGGTGGTTATGAGCCAAAAATGGAAGGCCCATGGGTATTCAAAAGAAATGGTATTTACTATTATACCATGCCAGAAAACAACCGCAAGCTTTCCTATTATATGAGTGATTCTCCAAAAGGGCCTTGGAAATACCAAGGCTTAATCATGGACGAAGAAGGCGGCAACAACCACCATTCAATAGTTGAATTTAAGGGAGAATGGGTTTTGTTTTACCACAGATGGCTTGACATAAATTCTTCTTGTGAAAAGACACAAAGACATACGTGTGCGGAATACCTTCACTTCAATGATGATGGCACTATTCAGGAGGTAAAAAGAACGGATGAAGGCCTTGCAAGCGATGAAAGTTCACAAGCAAAGTACGAAAAACCTCGACTTTTTGTCCTCACTGACATTGGAGGAGATCCTGATGATGTCATGTCTATGGTGCGATTGATGACCTATTCCAACCAAATCGACATTGAAGGACTAGCTGCTACGGAGGTAAATAGACAAGTCAATCCAAATCGTATCCATCGGATTGTTGATGCTTATGGAAAAATACGTAACAATCTTGAACTCCATGAGCCTGGTTTTCCTACAGCGGATTATCTACGAAAATGTATCACAGAGGGGCTTCCCATCAAGGATATGGATGCTGTTGGAAAAGGCAAGGATTCACCAGGAGTCGAAGCCTTGATTCGTGCTGTCGATCTCGATGACCCACGACCATTATGGGTGACGGTGTGGGGCGGTCCAAATTTACTTGCACAGACTCTTTGGAAAATACATGAAACTCGTTCTCCCGAAGAACTCGCTAAATTTGTCGACAAACTTAGAGTCTATGCCATTTCTGATCAAGACAAAAGTGGCCCATGGATACGTGAACAATTTCCTAATCTTTTTTACATAGTGACTCCTGGTATCAATGCAGGAGGTGGTTTTCACCATGCGACATGGATTGCGATTGGCGGCGATAAGTTTCATGGACGTTTTGATGGTGCAAACTTTGAGCTTGTGAGCAATGAATGGCTTGGGCGAAATATTCGCAAAGGTCCTTTGGGCAAAGAATATCCGCACTGGGAATTTATGATGGAGGGCGATACTCCTTCCTTCCTCAATCTTATCAACAATGGTCTAAGTGTTCCTGAGCGCCCAGATTGGGGCGGCTGGGGAGGGCGTTATGAACTCTATACTCCACGCACAGAAAAATGGTTTTTACAGCCCGAAACACGCCCAATCTGGACCAATGTACAAGATGAAGTTTTGGGTAATGATGGCGAATGGCATACGTCCAATCACGCGACCATTTGGCGTTGGCGTGAAGCCTACCAAAACGACTTTGCTGCACGCATGACTTGGACTATCGAACCCTACGAAAAAGCCAATCATCCACCAATAGTGATGCTAGACCACCCTGCTCATATTGTGGCCAAGCCAGGTGAGCGAGTAAACCTCAGTGCAACAAACTCTTCAGATCCAGATGGAGATGCGCTTTCGTACGAATGGTTTTGCTATGAAGAAGCTGGTACGAGAGGCATGTCAAATTCCCGTACAGGCAACAAACACGACATCATAGGATTTGACCAAGCCCAAGCATGGTTACAGGTCAAAACCAGCCGTGTAATGCCTCCAGGAACGGGAACCATGCACATCATCCTTGCAGTTACCGATCATGGCACACCGAGGTTAACTCGATATAAACGTGTGATTATCACTGTTGAAAAATAGGATGCTGCTATTGAAAAGGTTTTAAAAGAAATTACTATTCACAAATTATCCCTAAATAGAATGAGACCTATGAAAACCGTTTTAATCCTTTCTTTTTGCTTTTTCTTTCTTTCTTGTTTTTCTTCAAAAACGCCTGCAATACAATTAAAACCTGTCAAATCAGGCGTATATAAATGGGCTGAACATATCGTAACTGAAGGAGAATCAAGAGAGACCAGAAAGATATTAGAAGGTACGTCACCCCATTTTGAATACCTAAAAATTCACGCAACGACTCAATTTCCAGGAGCAAAACCAAATGAGGCACGCACCAATGATGAGTTTGAAGAATGTATCATCGTCAAAGAAGGCAAAATGAAGATTACCATTGAAGACAAAAGCGAAGTTTTAGAAACAGGAGGGGTTGTTTTATTAATGCCAAACGATACACATATCATTGAAAATGTAGGAGATAGCAATCTTACCTATTATGTGATGAAGTACAAATCCAAGAAGAAAATGGATTTGGAAAGAGGACAAGATGCGGGCGGGTCAATCATGTTGAAGAAAAGTGCGCTGCCTTTTGGGCATAGTGTTCGAGGCGGCGGGATAGCCTATTTTGACCGACCAACTGCAATGTGTGAGCGATTCGAAATGCACATCACTCAGCTAAACCAAAAAGGGCCAAGTCACAATCCACATGTCCATGAAGAAACCGAAATTATTCTGGTTCTTTCGGGTGAAACGGAAATGACCATTGACGGTAAAGAATACAAGGGAATAACAGGGGATTTTTATTTCATGAATTCCCAATTGCTACATGGAGTTCGCAATGCAAGCGATGAACCATGTTCTTATTTTGCCTTCAAGTGGAAATAACCGAATTACTATTTTTTTAGTATATTCAATTTTTAACAGCAATCAATTGAAAGGTTATTCCGAGGTTTGTGAAAAGAAAATCAAGTCGCTCTAACTGGCGGCAATAGTTGAAAAAGATAACATTTCAATTTATAAATTTAATCTTACCTCTTAATCCAATTAAAATCAAATATTTATGCCTATCAAACCAATAACTGTATTATTTGCAGTTTTTATTCTTTTTCTGATAAACGATTCACAAACAACTTTATTCGCTAAATCAGAAACAACCCAATTAGCAGATACTTATGAAGGTATTGAATTTGAAATGAAGCTTGTTCAAGAACCATCCATTCCCGACAACATGGTAAACATAAAAGATTTCGGTGCGGTTAGTGGCGGTCAACATTTGAATACCCAAGCATTTGAAGATGCCATTGAAGCAGTATCCAAAAAAGGAGGAGGTAAAGTGGTCTTTCCTCCAGGAATTTGGCTTACAGGGCCTATTATTCTAAAAAGTAATCTGGAACTACATGCGGAAACAGGTGCATTGATTAAATTTTCTACCAATAAAGATTTGTATCCGCTTATTCAAACAAGTTTTGAAGGATTGAATACTTGGCGTTGTTTATCTCCAATATTTGGGGAAAATCTTGAAAATGTAGCCTTTACAGGACATGGGGTTTGGGATGGTTCGGGCGATGCTTGGCGACACGTAAAAAGAAGTAAACTCACCGAAAGTCAATGGAAAAAACTGGTGGCTTCAGGTGGATTTGTAGATGATAGTCAAAAGAATTGGTATCCTTCTGAACAGTTCAAGAATGCAGCAGAAAATGCAGAACTAAACGTGCGTAAAGATTTGACAACTAAAGAAGAATTTGAAACTATTCGGGATTTCCTTCGTCCAGTAATGGTCAGCATCCAAAACAGTAAGAAGGTGATGCTTGACGGACCTGTTTTTCAGAATTCTCCCGCTTGGTGTTTGCATCCGCTAGTAATTGAAGATTTAATTGTTCGAAATGTGACGGTTCGCAATCCGTGGTATTCGCAAAATGGTGATGGACTTGATGTAGAATCCTGCAAAAATGTCATTGTTGAAAATTCAAGTTTTGATGTGGGTGATGATGCAATTTGTGTAAAATCGGGAAAAGATGAAGATGGTCGCTTGCGTGGTGTTCCCTCCGAAAACCTGATTATCAGAAACAACATCGTTTACCACGGTCATGGTGGAGTGACCGTTGGTAGCGAAATGTCTGGCGGTGTAAAAAATATGCACGTTTCCAACTGTACCTTTATGGGAACTGACGTAGGACTTCGCTTCAAAAGCAAACGAGGTAGAGGCGGTGTTGTTGAAAACATTTTTATATCCGATATCCGTATGACCGATATTCCAACCAATGCCATTTCCTTCAACTTGTATTATGGAGGTCTATCCGTTTCTGAAATGCTAGCACAAGGAGGAGCAAAAAAAACGGAAGAGATAGTACCTGTCAGCGAAGAAACTCCACAATTCAAGAATATTTCGATAAAAAATATCATTATCAACGGAGCGCATCAGGCGGTTTTCCTCCAAGGTTTACCTGAAATGAATCTTGAAAATGTTGAGATTAGCAATTTGCTTATTGAAGCTGATAATGGATTTTCAATCATTGATGCAAATGGAGTCAAGATTAGTGGGATTAATATGACGATTAAAAACAATCCTGCATTCGAAATCTTCAATTGTAAAAATGTAACCATAGAAGACATTGAAGCCCATTCAACATCATCGGAGGTTGTAAAAATTAATGGAAAGGCTTGCGAAAAGATAGAATTGGTTTCTTCTCCAAAAATGGATTTCAAAAAAAATACGACTATTGGTGAGACTGTGCCGAAAAGGGCGGTAAAATTCTAAGGGTTTAAAAACAAATTATATATGCACACTTTCGGAATAATTGGCGGCGGAATGGTTGCCGAATTTCATGCACAAGCCATTCAAGCCATTGGCGCAAATGCTACATTAGGAGCTATTTATGCCCGAAATCCAGATAAGGCAAATCAGTTGGGAGAAAAATTCAACTGCAAAAGCTATTCTAATATGGAGGATTTTTTAGCAGACACCTCTATTGACATTGTCACCATTGCTACTCCCTCAGGCGCACATTTAGAACCTGCAATAGCGGCTGCAAAAGCCAAAAAACACATTATATGTGAAAAACCTTTGGAGGTCACTCCTGAGAGGTGTCAACAAATGATTGATGCAGCCAAAGTAGAAAATGTAGTGCTTTCGGGTATCTACAATCGCAGATTCAATCCCGCCGTAGAGCAATTGAAACAAGCAGTAGAGGAAGGTCGATTTGGAAGATTGACACTTTGTGATGCCCAAATCAAATGGTTTAGAACGCAAGCGTATTATGATTCAGCCGAATGGCGAGGAACATTGGCTTTTGACGGTGGTGGCGCTTTGATGAATCAAGGCAGTCACACGGTTGATTTATTTTTACATTTGGTAGGTTCGCCAGTAAAGCGAGTTTCTGCTTCAATGGCATTGCTTACACATCAAAACATTGAAGTAGAAGACACTTTGGTCGCTATTTTAGAATTTGAAAACGGCGCAAGAGGAACGATTCAAGCTGCTACTTCTTGTTGGTCTTCAACAGGAAACCCCGCAGAAGTTCAATTGTGTGGCAGTCATGGTTCGGTGTTTTTGAGTGATGACAATTTTCGGGTTTGGGATTTTATGCAAAAAACCGAACAGGATGAGTTTGTCCACGATAACCTGATGAAAGGCAATCAACCAAGTGTGGGTGGAAACGACCCAAATGCAATAAGTTACCTTACCCATCAGCGCAATTTTGAAAACGTAATGGCTGCAATTGATAAGGACGAAACTCCTTTTATTTCAGGAGAAGAGGCAATGAAATCCGTTCGATTGATTGATGCCATTTATCGAAGCGCAAAAAATGATGGATTGTGGATTAATCTCAGATAATATGAACTTTCTTCGCAGTTTTTTTCTTGTTTTATGTCTATTATCGTGTACTTCTAAAACCGAAAAACCTTTTGAAGTCGATTCCCTTTTTGATTTGGAAAAACCCGAAACTTTGGGGCTTTCCTTTGCAGAAAAACGGGAAACGTTCACTATTTTTTCTCCTAAAAATGAAGGCAATAAATACAATCACGGAGTAGTCCTTTTTCCCTTCAAAGGAAACCTGTACGCACAGTGGCAAAGCTCTTCAATGGATGAAGATGGAGCAGATACGCAGGTCTTTTATAGTCGCAGCCCAAACGGAAAAGATTGGAAGCGACCAATGCCATTGACCGAAATTTGGGAGAATGGCATCAAAACAAGTGGCGGATGGTGGAGTGATGGTGATACTTTGGTGGCCTATATAAATATTTGGCCCAATAAAAAAGAAAGTGCAAAAGAAGGCTTTACCGAATACCTCACTTCATCGGATGGCATTCATTGGACTTCTTCAAAACCGTTGAAGGATAAAAATGGTGTTCCAGTGCTTGGCATTATTGAGCAAGATGTTCGTACTTTTCGAGAGGGACGGCTTATCACCGCTTTCCACATGCAGCCTGGTTTGGTTGCCACTCCATTTTTCACAGACGACCCTTTGGGCATTTCTGGTTGGACGGCTGGAGAAATGCAAAATATGCCTTCAACGAATGAAAATATGAGCCGTGAGATTGAACCCAGTTGGTTTTATCGAAAAGACAATGCCGTTGTGATGGTTTTCCGAGACCAAGAAAGCACCTTCAAAAAACTCGCTTCCGTAAGCCATGACCGTGGACAAACTTGGACTCAGCCAGTAATTGTTGATACACCCGATTCGAGAGCCAAACAGAGTGCAGGCAATTTGCCAGATGGAACAGCTTTCATGGTCAACAATCCTTCGGGCAATAAGACTCGCCATCCGCTTGTCATTACCTTGAGTCGAGATGGGTTTCGCTTCGATAAAGCTTATTTGTTGCGTAGTGGAGGCTCGGATTTGCAGGCCTTAAGATTTGAAGGAAAATACAAAAGAGCAGGTTATAGTTACCCGAAAAGTGTGGTATGGGGTAATTATCTGTATGTGGCTTATGCTACAAATAAAGAAGACGTGGAATTGACGAGAGTACCGATTGAAAGTATTGATTATTTTAGCGATTTCCCCATAAAAAAGAAGTAAGTTCACCCTTGAAGATTTTTAACATCGCTTCCTAAATATTAATTGAAGTGAAATAATGCTTTGTGATGATTTAACTCCCATTCGTTCCTATTCAATGGTTAAAGTTGCTTTCTCACTATAGATAGCTCCTTGATTGTTTTTAATTAGCACTGAATAATCAGCCCCATCCTTTCGTTTAACTTTCTTCAAAACTAACGCTGCCTCATTTGCACCTGCAATTGGTTATTCGTTTTTAAACCATTGATAATTAATTTCTTGAATTGCAGCAACCTGAACTTCAAATTTCACTTCCTGACCTTTTTTACTGTTTACAGAAGAGGGTTGTGTAACTATAAAGGGAGACATTTCGGGCTGCCATCCATCCAGAACAAAAGCTGGATTCATATAATTATTGATTAATTCTGAATCACTTTCCATGGTAAGTTGTCGTGAAATCGGGTTTCGCTCACTCATACCTATAGGCTTTCCATCGCTGATGTTTGTGCTGTTATATTCCCAATAATGAATGTCTGAAATTCCATTGCCCTTAACACTCCAACCTTCTGATGTTACTCCTTCCATGGAGCAATTAAGCAAAACCGCTTCACAATAGGGAAAACCATTTGCTCGATTATCGTTGGTGCGTGCGATAGTCGTTTCAACATCGCCAATAGTGCGGAAAGTACAATTCACACAAACATTGCCATGATTTTCATCAGAATTACGAACCCACATGTGTGGTCCATAAGTTGATACAAAATCGCAGTTCTTAAAAAAAACGGCTCCATAACCAAGTACATTATCCCCAAATCCCTGTATTTTCGAATCAGAAATATAGATTGTGCCAGTTGCCTGTAAGGCATCACCCGAACCTTCAATATTCACATGGCTAACAATAATTTCGTGACCCTTAACAAGCAAGGCTTGTGCAGGTTTTTCTCCTAATGACCTTATTGTAAGATTAGCGATATGGATTTCCTTTACATTGTTAAGTTTATTCTTGGTTGTTTAGTCTAATTATGTTGAAGATAGCCTATAAAAGACTTCCTTTCAATCCTTCAAATTTAACCTATTCTTACACAACACCTATGATAAATAAAAGTGGTTCTTTGACAAAAAATGTGGTTTTATATATCTGTGAATGTAAATTCGCTACTCTCGTCTTTTTAATCAACTAACTTTCAATATTTTAAAATAACAACGAGAATGAGGAATATAAATTCCTCGGTCTTGCCCACAAAAATTGTCAAAGAACCATAAAAGTGAAAATCAACAACTACGAATTGACATTTGCTCATGTACCTCACATCGTAAACACTAAGAATCCTACCCTAATACCTTTTTATTCCCTAAAAACGGCTGATGGTATTGACGCTCTCCAGTGGCTTTGTACATTGCATTCGCCACCGCACCGAAAATTGGAGGAAAAGGAGGCTCACCCATTCCAGTTGGATTGATTTCATTTTTCACAAAATGTACCTCTATTTCTTTTGGAGCTTCACCCATTCTAATCATACGATACTGGTGAAAGTTGTTCTTTTCTGGAACGCCATCTTTGAAGGTCATTTCCCCATAAAAAGCATTGCCAACACCATCTGTTATCGCTCCCTCCGCCATGTTTTTAGCAGCATCAGGATTGACTACAATTCCGCAATCAATCGCAGCAATTACCTTTTGGACAATAGGTTTGCCGTCTTCAATAGTCATGTCCAAAATGTGTGCAGCATAGGAATTGTGACAAAAATAAGCAGATACTCCCCTGTGTATATTTTCTTGATTATCAATCCAATTTGATTTTTCTCGCACCAATTCTAATACACCCGCATATCGTTCTGCATCGTAATCATTTTCTTTACCTACAGGGTTTTCTTTGGCTCGCTTCAATAAATCCAAACGAAATTGAATAGGGTCTTTGCCTGCAGCTTCTGCCACTTCGTCTAAGAAGGATTGTTCTGCACCCGCCATAAAATTGGAGCGTGGTGCACGAAATGCACCAATGGTAATATTGGAGTCAATAGACCATTCTTCCGCCAAATAATTGTCTATTGCACCTGCTGGGAAACGATTGGCAAATAAAGGACTTTCGGGAATTCCTCCTGCTTTTACATGCAGTGCCGTCAAATTGTTGTTTTCATCCAAAGCAGCTCGGTAAGTGGCATAATAAGTAGGGCGATAAATACCGTGCGTCATATCGTCCTCACGCGTATAAATCAACTTTACAGGTGCTTTTACTTTTTGTGAAATTAAGGCAGCCTCCACCACATAGTGAGCATAACCTTTTCGACCAAAACCACCTCCCATACGGGGCATTTCCATTTCAATGTTTTCTGCGGGAATTCCCAGACTGGCAGCAATGGTAGGCACAATGAAATTAGGAATTTGGATGGGTGCTGCAATCTTGACCTTATCACCTTCAACATGTGCAGAAGCGTTCAATGGCTCCATAGAGTTATGTGCAAGAAATGGGGCAGAATAACTTCTTTCTATAGTTTTTGCAGCATTTTTGAAAGCGGCTTCAGGGTCACCATCTTTACGAACTGTTTTTCCTTCTTTACTTGCCAGTTCTTTCATGTTGGCTTTGTGACCAAAGGTAGATTCCAAGCCAGCAGGGATGTTTTTCGTTTCTTTTCCTACAAACCCATTAACCGTCTCAGAATAAGCAGTAATGGGTTTCCATTCTACTTTCAATTGCTTTTTAGCCTGCATTACTTCCCAAGTCGAATTACCGATTATCGCCACTATTTCAGGGAAAGCATTGGTATCAAAACCTCCTTTTTCAAATCCATCCTTGAAGCTCTTTATCGACACCACGTCTTTGATACCTGACATTGATTTGGCTTCTGTATCGTCTATTGACTGCAAGGTCATTCCGAAAGCAGGAGGATGCACTATCATCGCAATCAACATTCCTTCTTGGCGATAATCCATTCCAAACATAGGTTTACCTGTCACAATGCTTTTTCCATCTACATTCTTTCGAGATTTGCCAATGATTTTGAAGTCTTTAACTTCCTTCAATTTCACTTCCTCTGGCACAGTCATATTAGCTGCTGCCGAAGCCATTTCTCCATATCCAGCCGATTTTCCACTTGTTTTGTGGTGCAATATACCTGCTTCTGTGGTAATTTCTTCAACGGGAACTTGCCATATTTGCGCTGCTGCTTCTCGCAACATCTGTCGAGCAGATGCTCCCGCCATTCGCAAAGGTTCCCATCTCGACATGATTCCTCGACTGCCTCCTGTAAACTGAAAGCCAAAATTGGTTGGATGGTAAGGAGCTTGTTCAACGATTACGTTTTTCCAATCCATATCCAATTCTTCTGCTACCAACATGGGCATGGATGTTCGGACATTTTGCCCAAATTCGGGATTGGGCGTATAGATGGTGACTACGCCATTGTCTCCAATTTTCAGATAAGAATTGATGTCGAACCATTCTTTGGGCATGGCCATGATTTCTGCTTCCGTTTTGCTGTTTTGACAAGAAGTCAGCCAGCTAAAACCGAGCATTATACCTCCTCCTGCTAAAGCAGATGATTTCAAGAATGAACGTCTGCCGATGGATGTTTTTATTAAAGTCATGATTTTAATTTTTGATGTTTAATGTAGCATAGACATTCCTGTCTATGTCCTCGCATGTATAACTATTCTCTCAGACATGTTACTTTGCAGCTGTTTTGATAGCCGCTTTGATACGTGTGTAAGTTCCACATCGGCAAATATTTCCGTGCATTGCAGCATCAATATCCTCATCACTCGGATCTGAATTAGCCTTTAACAAAGCAGCAGCACTCATGATTTGCCCAGCCTGACAATAGCCACATTGAGGTACATCGTGTTCGAGCCATGCTTGTTGAACAGGATGTTCCCCATTTTCAGAAAGTCCTTCAATGGTAGTGATTGATTTATCTTCTACTGCTTCAACGGGTAAAATGCAGGATCGCATTGCCACTCCGTTGAGGTGAATGGTGCAAGCTCCACATTGTGCGATTCCACAGCCATATTTTGTACCAACTAAATTGAGGTGGTCTCTCAATACCCAAAGCATGGGCGTGGACGGGTCAACATCTACTTGTGATTTTTTTCCGTTAATATTTAAATTGAAAGTTGCCATGTTGTTTTGGGAAATTTTTATAGTTAAATAATGAATTTCTTTGTTTTATAAAATATTTACTATGCGTTATATATTGATATTACATGATAATTGAAGGCATTCTTCTTATGGATTTAAGTAATTTGGTGAACAACATTGTTACTAAACTTATATAGACTACTTTGCCAAGATTACAAAGGTCTTTTAATCTTCTACAAGTATAGTATAAAAATTACTGCTTCTTCTACCAATATTACTGATTGAGGTTGAGATTCATCTTTAGAGACTCAAAAATGACTAATTTTGTTTTAAACATAGACAAAAATGGAGCGATTATATCCAATAAATAGCATCAATGATTACAATGCTGACAACAATCACAAGACCCTTCATCCTTTGGTAAGCGTGATAGATTTTTCAAAAACCAACAAGAGAAATTGGGACAATGCCTCGACAATAAAGTTTCAATATGACTTGTATTGTGTGTTTTTGAAGGATGTGAAATGTGGCGATATGAGGTATGGTCGCCATTATTATGACTATCAAGCAGGAACTTTGGTATTTTTTGCACCGGGGCAAGTATCAGAAATAGAAAATACAGGTGCAAACTATCAACCGATGGGTTTTGGATTGGTTTTTCATCCTGATTTGATACTTGGGACTGATTTATCAAAAAATATTGAAGCGTATCGTTTTTTTAGTTACAAAACAAATGAAGCCTTGCACATATCAGACGACGAAAGGCAACTGGTTTTGGACTGTTTTTCAAAAATAGAATTTGAATTGAAACAGCCTATTGACAAACACAGCAAAAAATTGATTGTGTCAAATATTGAGTTGTTTCTCAATTATTGTGAGCGTTTTTACGACCGCCAATTTATTTCACGAGAAAATTCAAACAAAGGACTTTTAACTAAGTTTGAAGAGTTGCTAAATGGCTATTTTTTATCAGATAAACCTCAAACAATGGGTTTGCCGTCTGTGGCTTATTTTGCGGATGAACTTCATTTATCGGCCAACTATTTTGGCGATTTAATCAAAAAAGAAACAGGTAAATCGGCAAAAGAATACATACAAAATAAAACCATTGAAGTGGCTAAAAATAAGGTGTTTGAGAGTGATAAATCAGTCAATGAAATCGCTTATGAATTGGGTTTTAAATATCCTCAACACTTTACGAGATTGTTTAAAAAACGAGTAGGATATACACCAAGTGAATTCAAAAATTTGAATTAGTATATACCACCATCTTACCTTCTATTTCTCCTCCATAGGATTCCAACCTCCCAACAAATCCTGCAATACTTCATACTCCTTTGCCTCTTCTTCTGTCAAAATGTGCGACCAATCCACTCGTTCATCCGTTGCAGCCCCCATACCCGTATTTCCATATTCCGCATAATAAGCCGTCTTTTCATTATTGGGATTCCCCCAATTATCCCAACCTGTTGGCTGAATGATATTACTCAATTCACAAAATAAGAAAACGGTTTGGGCATAAGGTCGCCACGGTCTGCCGAGAAAAACACCCTGCTCAGGAGCATCTCCATAAACCTTGCAGTTTCGGAAAACATACCCAACCTTCGTTTCCTGCAAAGTAGAAGCAGCAGTTATATACCCTTTGGTTTTGCAGAAAATAGCACAACTGTCGAATACTCCTGTTGAAGCTCCAAAGATAAAATCCACTGTCCCTTCAATGTAGCAGTTTTTATAATACTGCCGACTGTCTTTGCCGTTTAGGTAAAGCGTATCTTGAAAGCCTAGAAAACGACAATTTTCAAACTTTGCTCTATCACCCGTCACCCTTACTGCAACTGCTTGTCCAACAGGCCCTGCCGAATTTTCAAAGGTGATATTTTTGGCAGAAAAACCATCACCAAAAATAAAAAATGAGGAAGATCCAGAAGTTCCTATGTCTTCTCCAAACCTGTTTTTCTTTTGAGCAAAATCATCAAAGGTCAAAATGGTTTTTTCTAAATCTTCTCCAATAAATGACACGTTTGAAGCCGAAGATGGTAAGACCAGTTTTTCCTTGTACACGCCATTTTTGATAAAAATGTTGGTGCGATTTTTTCTTAACGCTGGTACGGCATTGATGGCTTCCTGCACTGTCAGAAAGTCACCACTTCCATCTGCTGCAACGACAAAATCAAAGTCATCTGCATTGACTTGTGCCATTGATTGAAGAGTAAACAAGAAAATTGTGATATACAGTAGTTTTTTCATTTATTTATTTTTCTAATTGATATTTTTTAACCACAAGATACTTTAACTCAGTATCTCCTACATTGCGAATTCCATGTGCCACGTTTGAAGGGCAGTAAAAACTGGTGTAAGTTCCACCTCTTGTTGTTTGACCATCCAAATGAAATTCCGCAGTTCCTTCCAAGACAAAAAAGAATTCATCCTCCCCATGTGTATGTGGTGCGTGCGTAGCTTTGCCAGGTGCAACAACGCTCATTTTTAAGGTACGACCATCACCCAAAAATTTCTTGTCTGCAAACCAATATTGGTAGCCCACTTTTGTCGAATCAATTTTATCCATATTAAAGGTATTCACACAATTTTCAATGGTAAATTTATCTACTTCTGGATTCAATTGCTCCACTTTCTTCTGAGAACACATTGTTAATTGAGCGACCAAAAAAAGAAAGAATATTTTAAAAACATTTATTTTATACATAGATTGCTAAAGGTTTGAATCAATAAATGATGAATAACACTCCTACCCTTCTCAAATGCGTTTTGCTCGTGGCTCTAAATCCGTCAATTCTGCAATGCGTACAGGATGCCCTGACTCAATGCTCTTTCTTGCTGCAATCCCTATCAACACCGACATAGCTCCATCCCTTATTCCTGCAGCATGTTTCAAAGGATCAGGATTATTTGGGTTTCTGAAAATCTTATCGTGCAAGCGGTTATCGCCGCCACCGTGACCTGCTCTTTCATATCCGACTTGTACTACCTCATGTTTATTCCAGTTTTTGTGCAAGATAAGTGGCTTATAATCCAAGTCACCTTCAGATTGTGCCATTTCTTTGGCGTGAAGTTCGGATTGAGTCAAGTCACTTTGCTCATGGTAAGGTATGTCAAGCCACGCTTCAATGCGTCCATCTGTGCCATTGAAGGCAATACGCCAACCTTCAAATGGCGAATAAGTGGTGAGGGAATAATTCACCACCACATCATTGACATATTTTATTTGAGCCGACATTTTATCGTAAATATTGATTTCGTGACGGAAAAGACAATTGTCTCTGATATAACCATCGTACTGTTCATTGTTAACATATAGGTTCATAGCACGTTCGTCTTTGGTTATATCCCAGTAGAATTTGCAGTCCTTTTTAAAATCGCAGGTACGGCAATTTTCACCCCGAAAAGGCCCATTGCTGCCATAATGCTCCAATGCACCATAAGCGAACACCTCTTCTGGATCAGAGTCGAGCCACCAATTGAGCAAGTCAAAATGATGGGTAGCTTTGTGTACCCACAGTGAGCCACCTGACTGTCGAAGCCCATGCCATCTGCGGAAATAAGAAGCTCCGTGATACGTATTCAAATACCAATTGAAGTCCACAGAGGTGACTTTTCCAATAGCATTTTCTGCCAGTAGTTCTTTGATTTTGGTCATATAAGGGCCCCAGCGATAATTGAAACCAACAATTAGCTTTTTGTCGGATTTACGCTCTGCATCAAGGATGGCTTGGCATTTTATTTCATCCGTAGTGAGGGGTTTTTCGGTTAGCACATCACAGCCCATTTCCAAGCCTTTGATGATAAATTCGTGGTGTGTTGAATCTTTGGTGGTCACAATGACAAGGTCAGGTTTTACCTTGTTTATCATTTTCTCAAAATCCAAAAACGTGGGGCAGTTTACCTTCATGTAGTCAAGTGCATATTCAAGTCGCCCAGTGTTGATGTCACACAGTCCTACAAATTCCAAGAGATCGGAATATTCTTCGACCAATCTTTTGCCCCAAAAACTGGTACCTCTGATACCTGTACCTACAAGGCAAATACGAAGTTTACGGTTCAGACCGAAGGTTTTAATAGGAAAAGCAAGCAGGCTGCCAGCAGCCAACATACTAATGGAAGTCAGAAAATTTCTTCTAGTAAATTCATTGTTCATAGCATTCTTAATAGTATTGTTTTGAAATAGAAATTGCATTTTATTTAGACTCTGGACGAAGGAGCAAAGATGCAAGAAATAAGATTTTAATTGATTGATAATCAATTATTTACATCCCACATCTTGCTTCCTAATTCTTTCGTTCAAAGTCGAAATTTTTTGGTGTTTAGTCTTAAATTTTGCACTTCAATTTAGTGGCCAGAAGATCATTTGAATACCTTCTTCAAAAAACCAAGCGAATATTCTAAGGTCGGTTCAAACCACGGATACAACAACCAGAACGCATGAGGTGTGTCATCAAATGTATGTACTTCATTGAAGATACCATTTTTATCTAAAACGTCAATCAGGTCATCACGTCCAGCATGAAAACGAGGGAAGGAACTATTGACAAAAAGAAAAGGCGGTGTATCGCTTCCCGCATACTCCAAAGGAGAGGCTTCTTTCCATCGCTCAAAATTTGTCTCATAAGAGTCGAGCCATTGATTCGCTGAATACCCCGTCCATTCGGGTTCAGCATCGGGATGGATAAAAGAAACAATCCCATCAATATTGAGTACGGCTTGAATGTCACTGGAAAATTCTCGGTAACCTTTGTTCCCTTCAAACTGTGCTAAACCATTGGTCGTACCCAAAAACGAAGCGAGGTGAGCACCCGCCGAAGCACCATAAGCTGCAATTTTGGTGGTGTCAATTCCAAACTCATCCGCATTTGCTCGCATCCATCGAACAGCCGTTTTTAGGTCAAATATACCCGCAGGATATCGAGCTTCTGCGCTAAGTCTGTACTCTACGGTTACAGTCACGTAGCCTTTTTCTGCCAATTGCTGTGCCATCGGAATCAGATTTTCCTTCGAGCCTGTTGTCCAGCCACCACCATGTATCATCAGAATGGCTGGGCGTTTTTTCCTTTTTTTCTTTTTGAGGTAAAATACATCAAGATGGAGCGGACGAGTATCATCTATATTGGCATATACTAAATTGGATTTAGTTTGTACACATTTTGGTAAGTCAGACCAAATAGGGTGTACATCTGGATGTGTTTTTTTAATTTTTAGATACGATGAGTAGATGGAATAACTAGTATCTCTTGGCGAATAAGATTGTTGAGCAAAACCAGTAAAAGAAAGCAGGATAAACAAAAATAGCAGGATTACATATTTCATAGAAAGTGTGTTGGTTTGCCTAAATCAAAATACTTAATGAACAAAATTGTGGCATTAGTAAAGTTAAATAGCAAAAGACTATTCAAGGCATCATTTTTTAACATTTACCTCTCATTTTTTCACATCCCCCCTTTCATTTACTACATAGCCTAGCTTTTTCTTCTAAAAAATCATTTCTGTTAAACTTGGCTATGCTAAAGTGAAAAATTGAACAGGCAAATTAAAAATGAATTAGGAGATTTAGCCTACAAACGGTTTTCTATTTTAAATAGGCAACAAAGTGCTGTATAACGAAAGTTTTTTGACAATCATATTCCAAACATAACCTTCTAAAAAATTGGGATAAACTCTCTTCAAAGCAGGAAAATTAGAGCGTTTGGACATTGATTGCAGTTACTGTTTATATAGTTAGAATGTCACTTCACCTAACATTTTTTAATAGAAAAACCATTTTTCTTTTACCACTTAAAATAAACAATATGAAGCTTTTTTACTCAATGAAAAATGCCTGTAAAACGAGGCGTTTATGGCTCTCCGTCCTTGCTCTTGTCTTTCTCACGACATCCTCCTACGCCCAAAGTACCATTACGGGTAAAGTCACTGAAAGTGATGGCAACTCATTGGTCGGTGTAACGATTGTATTACAAGGTACCACCACGGGAACAATAACCGATTTGGACGGTAATTACTCACTCAAAGTACCCGATGCAGGTACTAAGCTCGTTTTTAGCTACACGGGCTACAAGAGTCAGGTAGTTGATATCAATGGAAGAAGTACCATAGATTTGGTCATGGCCATAGATGTCGCACTTTTAGATCAGGTAGTCGTTGTCGGGTATGGTACTCAAAAGAAGAGTGACCTTACAGGGTCTGTTGCGACCGTAACAGCTGAACAGCTAAATTCACAACCCATTACCTCGATTGAACAGGGCTTACAGGGAAGAGTTCCTGGTATGCTTGTTACAAGCAATTCATCTGCACCAGGAGGTGGAATTAGTGTAAAAATCAGAGGAGCAACTTCTATCTTAAATGGTAGTGAACCTTTGTATGTAATTGATGGATTTCCAGTAACAGGACAATCACAATTTTCTACTTCCGCAGGAAGGGGAACAGATAGTAGTACAGGAACTGATTACACTGTAAATCAAAATCCTCTTGCGTCATTGAATCCCTCAGATATTCAATCCATAGAGGTACTGAAAGATGCATCTGCCGCTGCAATTTATGGTGTAAGAGGTGCAAATGGTGTCGTTCTTATTACTACTAAAAGAGGTGTGAAAGGTACTCCAAAAGTGTCTTACAGTGGATATTTTGGTGTTCAGTCCGTTGCTGAAAGAATAGAAATGTTGAACGCTCAAGAATATCAGGATATCTATAATACAAGTGCTGCTGCAGGTGGCGATCCTGTTGTTTTCACAAGTGCTCCACCAAATGATACGGATTGGCAAGATCAAATCTTCAGAAATGCAACGATACAAAATCACCAATTAAGCGTAAACGGTGGTTCAGAGGCTGTTCAGTATAACATATCCGCAAGTGTTTTTGATCAGGAAGGCGTTATTAAAGGATCTGATTTTGAAAGGTATTCATTAAGATTGAACCTTGATTTTAATATTAGTGAAAAGTTTAAATTTGGAAACTCTTTGAATATTTCTCGCTCAATTAACAATGCAGCAGAAACAGAAGGTGAAACAACAAATGGTGTAACCTCCATTGCCATAAGACACTCTCCTATTTTGCCAGTTTATCTACCTGATGGAAGTTATTCCACACACGACGACCTCCCTTCTACCGTTCCTGATGCACAAGGTTCTCTAAACCCCGTTGCTTTTATAAATGAGTTTTCAGATGAAAATGTCAATACCAGAATTCTGGGAAATGTTTTTGCAGAATATCTTATCACAGAAGACCTAAAGTTCAGAGTAAGTTTGGGTGCTGACTCTGAAAACCAAGACAGACATGTGTATAGAACCTCTAAATTCAATAAAACAAACTCTACTAATACGGCTAATGTAAGCTCGGTAAATAGACTTTCATTGTTGAATGAAAATACACTTAACTACAACAAATCTTTTGGAAATAGTAAGCTTTCCGTATTGGCTGGATTTACCTCACAAAAGGAAACAGAAGAATATAGACTGGTAACAGCTAGTGGTTTTGCAACCGATATCACAGGGCCTTACGATTTAGGTGGCGGATCCATTGTACCAAGTGTTGATTCTAGATATGCTGAATTTAGCATACTTTCTTTTCTTGGTAGAATCAATTACAACTTTGATGATAGGTACTTAATCACACTCACTGGACGAAGAGATGGTTCTTCCAAATTTGCAGAGGGAGGTAAATGGGCTTTTTTCCCTTCAATTGGAGGTGCGTGGAGAATTTCCAATGAGGAATTCATATCTGAATCAAGTATTATCAGTAACTTAAAACTGAGAGCAGGTTGGGGTCAAGTGGGAAATCAAGAACTTCCTACCTACCGATCTCTGGCACTTCTGCAATCAACACCCTATAATTTTGGGGGCGGTACTACAGTAAACGGTTTTTCACCACTTCGTGTACCTGTTCCAAACTTGACTTGGGAAATATCCACTCAAGCTAACATTGGTCTCGATCTATCACTCCTTGAAAGTAGGCTTAATTTTACTGCTGATTTTTATAACAAAAAAACAGACGACCTATTACTTGAAGTTCAACTCCCTGAAACCTCAGGTATCCGTGACCCATCGGTACAGAACTTAGGTAGTATGAAAAATACTGGATGGGAATTTTCAGTGGATGGAGTACTCCTGAACAATGGCGATTTTAGATGGGATCTTGGATTCAATATCTCTGGCAACAAAAATGAAATAACTTCATTGGGAGACCCAAGTGATGTTGGCTCAGGTGACCAATCTTATGAACTACCTCTACCTACATTTGCAGGAGCTACGCCAGTTTCTTATGTTACCGTTGGCCAACCATTGGGAGTATTCTTTGGATACAAAACCGATGGATTGTATAGAAGTCAGGCAGAAGCAGATGCAGCTCAGGAATTAAGACCTGGAGTACTTCCAGGTATGGTCAAATTTGTAGATGTAGATGGTGATGGTGCAATTACTGTTGCAGATCGTACAGTCATTGGAAATCCTCATCCTGATTTTATCTACGGATTTAATACTACTTTATATGTAAAAAAATTCGAACTACGGGTTTTCTTCCAAGGACAAAAAGGTGGAGATGTGTACAATACGATGAGAGCCTTCAATACGAGTGCGGATAGAGGACAGAATTTACTAAGAGAACGCTTAGATTCATGGACTCCTGAGAATCCAAATGCTGTTTACCCTGTACTGAATTCAAATCCTCCAACAGTTGGTGGAACAGCTAGTATAGGCGGTTCTGATTTTTATCTCGAAGATGCAAGTTATCTCAGAATGAGAGAAGTAACCTTGAGTTATAATTTACCGAATGACTTTTTAGGTGTACTAAATGGATCTATCTATATCACTGGTCAGAATTTGTTAACAATAACAGATTATAAAGGTTACAACCCTGATACCAATGGGCGTGCCAATGTAAGAGGATCTTTTGGCTGGGATGTTAGTTCATACCCATTGGCCAAAACCACTTTATTGGGAGTGAAACTTAATTTCTAATCAAAACAAGAAAAATAAAATGAAAAATTTAAAATATATCATTGTTCTTTTTGCTGCAATTATAGCTACCTCTTGCAGCAATTTCCTTGACGAAATTCCCAAGGACTCTATTTCCCCTGCCAACTTTTACGAGACGGCAGATGATGCTATAGTTGCAGTGAATGGTGCTTATGCCGCATTGAATGTCAATGATTACTATTCAAGATATTGGATGACATCTAGTGCTCTTGCTTCAGATGGTACTTTTATACGATTAGGAAGTACATCAGACAGAGCTCCTTTGATCCAATTAAATGATGCAGGTATGCTTGTTAGCAGCCGTTACAATATCCTTCCATGGAGTGCAGTATGGCAAGCAATTAACCGTGCCAATGCTGTGATTGTCCATGTACCTGAAATTGATATGGATGCTACACTTAAAAGTCGAATAATAGGTGAGGCTAAATTTTTACGTGCATTGACTTACTTCAATATGGTCAGAAGATGGGGAGGAGTACCTCTTATATTGACTGAAACAAGCACATCAGATATTAAAGAACTTCAAGTTACAAGGAATACAGCAGCCGAAGTATATGCACAGATAATCGTCGATTTGACTGAGGCAGTGGCAAGTTTGCCAAATATAAATAATTATTCTAGCAATGATATTGGCCGGGCTTCTAAGGAAGCGGCACAAGGACTATTGGCGAAAGTTCAACTATATCAGAAAGACTGGGCAAATGCAAAAACAAATGCAGAAGCTGTAATTAACTCACCAAGTGGATTGGAATTGATGCCTGACCCAGCAGATAATTGGTGGACAGGGAATGGTGATCGAGACAATAACAGTGAGAGCGTTTTTGAAGTACAATACAATGGCGTTTCACCACAAGGGCATCAATTGGGTAACAATTACGAACCAAATAATAGTACCTATGGTCCAGGTCAATGGGGAACTATTTTTGGTAGCTTGTGGTGGTTCAATCAATTCGATGATAACGATAAAAGAAAACCAGCTACGTGGCTGACAGAATATCCTGCTCCAAGTGGCGATTCTCTCATTCAATGGCATGAAAATACCTACCCTATTCCACATATTAACAAGTATAGAGATCCTTTTAACAAAGTTGCAGATGGCATGGCTTATAACATAAAGGTATTAAGGTTAGCTGATGTTCTATTGATTGCAGCAGAAGCGTGTAATGAAAGTGGAGCAACAGCCCTTGCATATCAATATGTGAACAGAGTCCGTACAAGAGCTGGTTTACCTGATTTGGCAGGTTTATCACAAGGTGAACTCAGAGAAGCTATTTATCTGGAATTTAGAAAGGAGCTTTGTTTTGAAGGACAAGATTATGAAGAGTTGGTTCGTCAAGGCAAGCTAATTACAAATAAAACTGCCTATGCCACCTACAGCATACCACCTATGTACAATGATGACGGGACGATATTTACACCAGGCCAAGCACTATTGAATCGAATAGTTCAATACCAGCCTCGTCTGGTAGAATACAGTTATGAGTTAGATCCACACAATACTATATTCCCAATACCGCAGCCTGCTATTGATAAGAATCCAAAACTGCAACAGAATCCAGGCTACTAAAAAAGTTTCATACTTGTGAAAAAGATAGAGGTGGGCATTGTAAAATGCCTGCCTTTTTTATTTACCCCTATTCTGCAAATGCAAGATAGAAGGACTCGTTTTCAGCCACTTTTCAAACTGCCCTTTATTATCGTTCGTTAGTGCCATACCTGTGAATGAAAGCAATGTAATATCCATCTTGCCATCGCCATTCATATCATTTACGTCCATTTTTATCCATCTACCTTTTTCTGTTCCGAGAAGAGAATATGCTTTGAAGGAAAACTCACTGCTTGACTTTGAAATATTTTCTAAATAAACAAAGCCATTTTCGGAATCATTATTTCTTGGAAAAAAAGAAATTGCAGCCATATCCAAATCTCCATCACCATCAAAATCATTCAACTGGGCATCGTAAGCACCCTGCAATTGGTAAAAATATTTTTCAGAAAACTCATTATTGCCATTATTCAAAAAAATATGGATTCCATGATAGGGTTTGTCCACAATTGAATAATCCGCATTGTCCCCATTGATGTATAAAATGTCAGAGTAGCCATCTTTATTTATATCCTCCAAATGAATATTGACAGAGCCATATAGTGGCGAAAAACGCAAAATCCGTTGCCTCTCGAACTTCCCTCCCCCCAAATTAAAATAAATGTCTATTCCCTCGTCCCCTTGCGCCATGAGTGCCATAATGTCGGGTAAGTTATCCTTATTAAAATCATGAACAATGGCTTGAGTTGCGCCAGGTTGAGCCAACAAAACATGGCGTTTGTATTGACGGTTGCCCTTATTTTCATACCAATTTAAGCCTCCTGTATGATTGCCATATTCACAAACCAAAATATCGGCTCGTTTATCTTGGTTCAAATCCGAAAATATGGTAAATACTGGTCTTTGTAGGCCTTTTAATTCATTGAAAAATCCAGAATATTCGCTACTGCCTTTCTTTTGGAATATTTTGAAAATACTCCCAGATGGATGGTCATTCGGATTGAACTGTCCCATTGAAGTAGCTACCAATGTATCACCTGAAAAATGAATATCAGAAACAGGTTTAGGTACGGCAAGACTTTGAATGAGTTTAAATTTGTTGTCCAAAATTTCAATAGAGCAATAATCCTCTTTGGCATCCGAATAGATGATTCTATTTTTTTGAGGAAATGATTTAATCACCGTTCCCATTGGCGGATTGAAACGTTCTTTTACTTCAATTAATTGAAATAAATTAGTCGAAGGCAATTGCTCAGAAGCTGCAATCACTAATTTTTCAGGCGCATTTTCGACATAGTATTTTTTTATTTTCTCGAAATCCTCCAATGCCATAGTCTGCTCTTTTGGATAAATATTGGCACTTTCCACCAATTGCCCACCCACGCCATCTTCAATCAGAGTTGATCGTTCATTCTTCGGATAAATACCAAAACGGTAAGCCATTTGCGGCAATGCGCTTTTCTCCCAATAGGATTTTTCAAGTTCTGAGGGTTCAGGGAATTTATGGCAACTGGCACAATGTATTTTTGCCAATTCCATACCAGACAAATCGGAAGGTTCTATGTTTGGTTTACTTTGCGGAGAAGCAGGTTTATCGTTTTTGCAGTTGGAGATAAACAGTATAATTGCAAAAAAAATGATAACCTTTTGGATATTATTTAATTTCATCTGGAAAATTACAAAATCTTCAACCAATTTTTCAAACGCTCCATCCAAATATCTTTTGTGGTTTCATTGAACATTCCGAATCCATGCCCTCCTTTTGGGTAAAGGTGCATTTCTACAGGAACGCCATTTTTGATGCAAGCTGAATAATAAGCGAGGCTATTGCCAACGGGTACAGATATGTCGTTTGCAGCATGAACGAGGAAAGTGGGCGGTGAATCAGGAGTAACTTGTTTTTCATTTGACCAATGCAAAATCGCCGCTTCATTGGGATATTCTCCTATCAAATGGTCACGAGAACCTTTGTGTGTCAATTCATCTGTGAAGCTGATAACAGGATAAATCAAGATGACAAAATCGGGTCGCACAGAAGTAGTATCAAGCTCGTTGGAGTCTGCTAATTTATGAAAATGAGTGGCTGCGGAAGCAGCCAAATGTCCGCCTGCCGAAAAACCCATGATGCCGATTTTAGTCGGGTCAAGTTGGTATTTTGCAGCATTTTTACGTACAAAACGAATGGCTTGCTGTGCATCCTGCAATGGAGCGAGCGATTTGTCGACATTTGTCAAGTCTTGTGGGATGCGGTATTTCAGCACAAAAGTGGTAATACTATCCTCATTCAATGATTGTGCTACAAGCACACCTTCTTTGTCAAAAGCCGTTTTGACATATCCACCTCCGGGGCAAATAACCACTGCTTTACCGTTGGAATATTTGGGTACAAAAGCTGTCAATGTTGGGATGGCAGTGTTAAAAATTGCTCTTCCACCCGTTTCCCTTTTTTCAACTTTTTCAGTATCAGGAACATTTCTCGAATTGGGTACAGTACCAACATAAAGGGGAATTTCATTTTGAGCTTTCATTGAAGTAATCAAAGTCAACATCAATACAGATATGAGGCATATTTTTTTCATTGCAAAATACTTTTGACGGTTTCTTGCATTCCTTCTCCTTCAATTTTGAGTAGGTATTGCAGAAGCAAATCGTGCAGTTCTGGTACATCAGATAAGTCCATTTCCCATGCCTTTTCCCATTGCAGCACTTTTTTAACCAAATTGGACATCCCTTTCTCCGTACCGTCATATTCATTCCATACATTTTCAAAAAAATCGGTTGTCCAATTTTCGTCATTTAATGGGATGTTTTTTCCGTCAAATTCACCTTTATAAAAACGGATAAGTGCTGCAAATGACAACACTATATGTTTCGGTAAAATACCTTTCGCCTCTCGATAGGCCAAAAGTGATGGCAATACCCGCACTTTGAATTTGGAAACAGAATTCAACGAAATGCTGATTAATCGGTGTTTGATAAATGGATTTTTGAAACGATCCAGTACATCGTTGGCAAATTGTTGGACATCCATCTCTGGCAAATGCAGCGTCGGAATAATTTCATCAAAAATGACCTTTTGTACAAATACTCCCATCACTTCATCTTCCACAGTTTCCCTAACTGTTTCGATACCATATAAATAACTGACGGGAACCATTGCAGTATGTGCGCCATTCAAAATGCGGACTTTACTCGTACGAAACGGTGTGAGATCGTTGGTAAATACAATATTCAGCCCAATTTTATCCAAGGGCAATTCCTCCTGAACGGATTGAGGTGCTTCAATTCCCCAAAAATGGTAGGGTTCGCCTTGTGTAATCATTTCATCCTGAAAACCTACCTGTTGCCAAGCTGTTTCCATTCCGTTTTTGCCAACGCCAGGGATGATTCTGTCCACAAGCGTATTGCAGAAAATATTGGCGGTATTGATCCACTTTTTGAAGTCTGCTCCCAGTTGCCAATTGTCTGCATATTGCAGAATACAATCTCGCAGTAGTATGCCGTTTTCCTCCAATAATTCTGTTGGGATAATGATGCAACCCGATTGTTCGCTTCCTTCAAAATGTTTGTAGCGATGGTACAACCACCGAGTCAACTTAGCGGGAAATTCATGGGGTGGAGTGTCAGTTGGCTGGTCGATATCTGATACTCGGATGCCTGTTTCAGTAGTGTTGGAAATGATGTAACGCAGATCAGGGTTTTCGGAGGATTTCAAAAATGTGTTCCATTTTTTATAGGGATGAATGATTCGGGTAACACATTTTACCAAATGTTTTTCATCCACCAATTGCCCATTTTTGATGCCTTTGGTCAAGACATAAAACAATCCATCCTGTTCTCTCCATGTCTCATAATCACCTCGCTCTGTGGGCTTCACTACAAGGATACCGATATTACTTCCAGTTTTTTCATTGTATATATCTACCATCCAATCCACAAATCCACGCAGAAAATTCCCTCCTCCAAATTGAAGGATTTTTTCTGGATATTGATGGGGTATATTGGCGGTTAACTTATTGAGTACTTGCATTGTAGGTTTTTTAAATTTTACAAACTAATTCCCCGCTTCCAAGGAATAAAATCATCTTGTCCCAAGCGAACTGCATTGGGAATAGCTTCCCCACTTGCTACTTGAATAATGTATTCCAACAAGGCATTTCCTTTGGTTTCGATGCTATCCTCACCTGTGATAATTGTACCTGTATTGAAGTCAATTATATCCGCCATTTTTTCTGCAAGTTTATTATTAGATGAAACTTTTATGGTGGGAGAAATTGGGTTACCCGTTGGCGTTCCCAGTCCAGTTGTGAATAAAATAATATTCGCACCTGAACCAGCCAACCCTGTGGTACTTTCCACATCATTACCAGGTGTACACAACAAACTGAGTCCAGATTGGGTAGCAGGTTCGGTATAATCCAAGACATCTACTACAGGAGAAGTTCCTCCTTTTTTGGCAGCACCAGCAGATTTCATAGCATCGGTAATCAAACCATCTTTGATATTGCCAGGCGATGGATTCATGTCAAATCCACTTCCAACGGCTTCCGCACGTTGGGCATAGGTACGCATGATATGGGAGAATTTCTCTGCCAATCTATCATTCATGCACCTATTGATGAGTTCTTGCTCTACGCCATTCAATTCTGGAAATTCTGACAGGATTGCTTTTCCACCCAATGTCACCAAAAGATCAGAGGTGTAGCCCAATGTAGGATTTGCAGAAATACCTGAAAATCCATCTGAACCACCACATTCTAAACCAATAGTAAGTTGGCTCAATGGTGCGGGTTTGCGTTGGATTTTGTTGGCTTCAATAAGTCCTACAAAGGTTTTCTTGATGGCTTCTTCAATAAAATCTCTTTCAGAAGCACTATTTTGTTGCTCTAAAAAAAACAGTGGTTTTGTAAAATGAGAATCTCGTTTTTCAATGGCTTTTTGCAGAATGGGAATTTGTGCATTCTGACAACCAAGACTCAACACCGTTGCACCTGCTACATTTGGATGGGTGAGATAGCCTGCAAACAATTCGCAAAGTGTTTCGGAATCTTGACGAATTCCTCCACAACCTCCTTCATGTGTCAAAAATTTGATGCCATCTACATTTTTGAAAATGCGGTTTTCTTTAAGTTCCAGTTGGGTTTTGGTAATTTTTTCAGCCAAAATTTCTTGCTGCTCTGCACCTTCTCGATACAACTCTACCAAACGACGAACATCCATTGTAAAATCTTTGTTGGAAATGTAACCCAACTGATCGGTCATTGCTTCTTGAATGACCTTGATGTTCCTATTTTCACAAAAGACCAATGGAATCACCAGCCAATAATTCATGGTTCCTACTTTGCCGTCAGCCCTATGAAAACCATTGAAGGTCTGGTTAGCAAAATTCGACACATCAGGTTTTTCCCAATCCGTATTTCTTTTTCCTACTTCAAAATCATGTGCAGAATGTTTGACATTTTCAGTACTGATTCGTGTACCTTTATGAATCGGGCGGGTTGCTTTTCCTACCAAAACGCCATACATGACAATCTCATCTCCTTGAGCAAAATCCTGTTGCGAAAATTTGTGTTTGGTAGGGATATCTTCTAACAGTTCATATTTTTCTCCTTCAAAAGAAATGACCTCTCCTGCCTTCAAATCTTTTAAGGCAACGATGATGTTGTCTTTTGGGTGAACTTTTAAAACTACTTTATTCATTATCTTTTCTTAAACAATCGTTTACAATCCAAAAACACTTGGCAACCACAAACTGATCTCAGGCACATACGTCACCAACATCAATGCAACCAACATGGCTATAAACAAAGGCATTAGTGGTTTTATTACTTTTTGAATAGTCGTATTCGCTACTCCAACTCCAACAAACAAAACCGCTCCAACAGGCGGAGTACACAATCCAATGCACAAATTCATCACCATAACGATTCCAAAATGCGTTGGATCCATTCCAAGTTTGACCACTACGGGCAAAAATATAGGCGTAAAAATCAACACTGCGGGGGTCATATCCATGAACACTCCGACAAACAACAATATCAAATTGATGAGCAAAAGAATCACATATTTATTGTCGCTAATAGAGAGCAAGGTTTCGGTGATATTTTGAGGGATATTTTCATAAGCCATAATCCACGACATACTCATTGAAGTGGCTATCAACAGCATGACAATTGCAGTAGTGCCAACCGAAGACAAAATAATATCAGGTAATTCTTTGATGGAAATTTCCCTATAAATGGCAGTCAAAACCAAACAATACAAAACCGCAACAGCGGAGGCTTCAGTTGCAGTGAACCATCCTCTCACAATCCCTCCAATGACCACCACCAACAAAAACAGACTTGGTAGCGCATTGATAAATGCTTTTCCTACTTCACTTAAAGAACTTCTTTTACCTACGGCATATTTATTTTTTTTAGCCAAAACAGCAGAAACGGCCATTAGAAGTAATCCAGTCAAAATCCCTGGTAAATATCCTGCTACAAACAATGCTGCAATAGAAACACCTCCACTTGCTAAGGAATACACAATCAAAATATTACTGGGCGGAATCACCAATCCAGTTGTACTAGAAGTGATGTTTACCGCCGCTGAAAACTCCTTACTGTATCCTTCCTTTTCCATCGAATCCGTCAACATTCCACCTATTGCAGAAACCGCTGCAACTGCAGAACCTGAAATCGCTCCAAACAACATCGCTGCAATAATATTGACATGCGCCAATCCTCCAGGAAGCGATCCCACCAACGATTTAGCAAAATTGACCAGTCGAACTGCAATCCCTCCCCGATTCATAATCCCTCCTGCCAAAACAAAAAATGGAATAGCCAGCAATGAAAAACTGTCCAAGCCTGTTGCCATCCGTTGAGCCACAGTCGTCAAAGCAGGAATGAATGGAATACTTACCAACATGGTAAAAATACTACTCAACCCTATACTCCATGCTATCGGTACACCAATCCCCAATAAAATAACAAATGATACTACTAATATGAATACTTCCATTTCTGAATTTTACTTTATTCGTTAGGAGTTATGAGCTCTGTTATTTTATAATAGATAACCAATAAGCCACTTAGGGGAATAACAGAATAGATAAAAGACATCGGTACTTGTAAAGCAGGAGACAATTGACCTAAAACATTGGTGATATAAATCAAACGGCTACCACCCACCACCATGACAAATAGGGCAAAAACTATTATCAGAATATTGATAAGAATAGAAAGTCGCCTTTGGTTGACTTCGTTCAATTGGGGGCTTAACAAATCAATAGCAAGGTGCATTTTTTGACCTGAAGCATAAGCCGCTCCTAAAACACCAATCCATATCAAAAGAAATCTTGCCAATTCTTCTGACCAATTTGCTTGATGTCCCATTGCATATCGGGTAAATACACCCCACAAAACATCCAAGGTCATAATAGACATCAACGCAATGAGAAGGTACCCTAAATTTTTATTAATGGTTGATTTCATTTTACTGCTTGGATTTTTTGTATCAAATCATAAACAACTTTATCGTCCTTAAAAGCATCCAACATATGTTTGGTCTTTTCGGCAAACAGTGTTTTGTCTGGATGTATCACTTCAACGCCCGCTTTCTGAACTTCTGCAAGTGCGTGTTCCTCAGCCTCTATCCATAATTTTCTTTGGTAAACCACTGCTTCATCTGCCGCTTCTTGTAACCAAGTTTGTTCTTCTGCTGACAGACGATTCCAAGCTACTGTTCCAATAATTAATAAGTCAGGAACTGCCGTATGCTCATTCAACGAATAATATTTACAAACCTCATAGTGACGAGAAGTGTAAAAACTTGGAGGATTGTTCTCAGCTCCATCGACTACCCCTTGCTGCAAGGCTGTATAAAGTTCGCCCCATGCAATAGGGGTTGGAGCAGCTCCCAAAGACTGCACTAAATCTATGGCCGTAGCACTTTCTTGCACCCTAATTTTCAAACCCTTCAAATCATCTGGAGTTCTTATTGGCCTATCCTTCGTATAAAAAGAACGTTGTCCAGCATCAAAATAAGCCAATCCTCTCAGCCAAAAAGGTTCTCCCTGCAACAGCATTTCTTTACCGATAGGTCCATCCAATACTTTATACACATGCTCACGATCCCTAAAAAGATAAGGCATACTCATTATTTTGCTGTTAGGTGCAAAATTTTCATACACAGCCGCCGACACTTTGGTCATCGCCAAGCTCCCTATCTGCAACAATTCCAAGCATTGCCTTTCGGAACCCAATTGTTGGCTAGGATAGATTTCAATTTGCAGACTACCTCCAGATTTTTCTTTTACTTTTTGTGCCATGTAAACCATGCCTTTATGCACAGGATGGTCAATATTCAGGGCATGTGCTAATTTCAAGTATTTTGTCTTTGAAATTTCTCCACATTGCGAAAAAAGACAAACACAAAGAACCAAAAATAGTGGAATTTTTATTTTTTGATGAAAAATCATATTGGATGAAGTCTGGTTAGTTAGTTTCTAAGTTCCCGAATCAAAGTCAAAGCATCTTTCACTCTGGTCTCTAAAGTAGCGTAATCTTCATTCTTCATTATTTCACTGGAAATCAATTGAGAACCCATTCCAACACAGGTAACTCCTGCATCAAACCAGCCCTTCAAATTCTCACGAGTTGGAGAAACCCCACCTGTTGGCATGATGCTCGTCCAAGGTTGAGGGCCTTTAATGGCTTTTACAAACGCAGGCCCATAGATATCTCCTGGAAATAATTTCACAATCTCGCAACCCATTTCTTCCGCTCTGCAAATTTCGGTAAGCGAACCACAACCTGGTGACCACAATACTTTTTTTCGATTGCAGACAATAGCAATGTCTTCCCGAAATACAGGCGTTACCACGAAATTGGCTCCAAGTTGCAAATACAAAGAAGCAGTGCCTCCATCTGTTACAGAACCCACTCCAAGAATCATTTCGGGTAGTTCTTTCTCACAAAATTTGTTCAGCTCACGAAATACTTCATGGGCATAATCTCCTCGATTGGTAAACTCTAAAAGCCTTGCACCACCTGCATAACAAGCTGTTAATATTTTTTTACCCAAAGCTATATCAGGATGATAATACAAGGGAACCATCCCTTGCTCTGCCATTTTTTGGGCAACTTGAATTCTTGTAAATCTTGCCATTTGTATCTTTATATATTTTCAGTTATCGAGCTACTCTCCCACTTGCATCTCCAGCCATTAACTTCTCAACCTCGTCAACTGTTACCAGATTTGCGTCACCGTAAATAGTATGTTTCAAACAAGAAGCTGCCACTGCAAAATCCAATGCTTTTTGGTCGTCTTCTTCATAGTTCAGCAAACCATAAATCAAACCTCCCATAAAACTATCTCCGCCGCCCACTCTATCGACAATGTGCGTAATCTGGTAAGTCGGGGCTTCAAACAAGGTATCGCCATCATAAAGAACACCCGACCAAGTATTGTGAGAAGCACTGATTGAACCTCGAAGGGTTGTGATTACTTTCTTTGCACGAGGAAACATTTTCATCATTTGTTTCAAAACAGACAAATAGGCTTTTGCATCAACTTCGTGACCAGCCGTTACGTCAAGTCCTTCTGGGTGCAAGCCAAAGTGCTTTTCTGCATCTTCTTCGTTACCCAATATAATGTCGCAACCTTCTACCAAAGCAGGCATTACTTCATTCGGCTGTTTACCATAATTCCATAAGTTTTTACGATAATTCAAATCCGTAGAAACCGTTACATCCATTTTGTTAGCGACTTTAATCGCCTCCAAACAAGCATCTGCTGCTCCTTGTGATAAGGCAGGTGTAATACCCGTCCAATGAAACCATTGGGCATCTTTGAATACTTCTTCCCAATCAATCATGCCAGGTTTTATACTTTCCATTCCCGAATTTGCTCGGTCATATACGACCTTACTACCTCGGCTGACGGCTCCTATTTCGAGAAAGTAAATTCCTAATCGTTCGCCGCCTCTGAGGATGTGTTGGGTTCCGACATTTCTTTTACGCATTTCCATCAATGCACACTCTCCAATATCGTTTTTTGGAAGTCTGGTTACAAACTCCGTTGGCAGTCCATAATTGGCTAAAGAAACAGCGACATTGGATTCGCCACCGCCATAGACAACATCAAAAGAACTGGCTTGTGAGAAACGCTGCCATCCTGGAGGGGTTAAGCGCAACATGATTTCGCCGAATGTGACTATTTTTTTCATATATTTTAATCAATCGAATTTAGAAATATTTGGGAATAAATTATTTAGAAATCAAAGTATGTTTTTGCATTGTTGTAGCAGATGTCCTGAATGATTCCACCCAACCATTCTACATCATTTGGCAATTCGCCATTGTGTACGTCTTTGCCAATGATATTGCAGAGTAAACGGCGAAAATATTCGTGACGTGGGTAAGATAGGAAACTTCGGCTATCCGTCAACATTCCAATAAAACAACTCAACATGCCCATATTGGACAAAGCATTGATTTGCTTTTCCATACCATCTTTTTGGTCCAAGAACCACCATGCAGAACCAAACTGCATTTTTCCTCGAACAGAACCATCATTGAAATTTCCAATCATAGTAGCCATCACTTCATTGTCTCTTGGATTGAGGTTATACAAAATGGTTTTTGGCAGTTTATCTTCTTCATCCAAATGGTTCAAAAATCGAGACAAAGCGGATGCTTGAAACCAATCTCCAATACTATCAAATCCAGTATCTGGCCCCAAAATTCGTTTCATGCGGCTGCTGTTGTTTCGCAATGCGCCTAAATGTAGCTGCATCACCCAGTTTTTGTCTGCATACATTCTTCCAAGATGAAACAAAGTAGCAGAACGATACGCATCTATTTCTTCTTGATGCAGCTTTTCGCCCTTTATTCTTTTTCGTAGAATAGTAGAAAGGTCATGTTGGGAAAAATCTGAAGCGTAGGTCTGCTCCAATCCGTGGTCTGATAAGCGGCAGCCATTTTCATGGAAAAAATCAACTCTATTTTGCAGGGCTTGAAGTACATCGTCAAAATTTTCAATGCTGCAACCCGCTACTTTTCCTAACTTTTGGATGTAGTCAACAAAATTTTCGCTTTCAATAAGAATGGCTTTGTCTGGTCGAAATGCTGGAAGGACTTTTGTGCTAAATGTTTGCTGAGAAAGGTTTCTGTGATGCTCCAAGTTATCCAAAGGATCATCTGTTGTACAAATCACATCCACGTTCATTTTTCGGGCCAAACCCTGTGTACTGTATTCGGGCGTTTGCAGTAAGGCTGTGCAATGTTCATAAATTGAAGCAGCTGATTTTGAAGTCAATAGTTCATCAACGTCAAAGTAATTTTTCAGCTCCAAATGTGTCCAATGAAATAAGGGATTACGAATGGTAAAAGGAACAGATTCTGCCCATTTCTGAAATTTTTCAAAATCATTGGCATCTCCTGTGATGTATTTTTCGTCCACTCCGAGCGTACGCATTGCACGCCATTTGTAGTGGTCTCCGTCTAACCAAACTTTCGTCAAATTGGAAAATTGATGGTTACTTGCCAACTGGTCAGGTGGGAGGTGACAGTGGTAATCAATAATTGGCATAGGCTTAGCATACACATGATAGAGATGTTCTGCGGTTTCATTTTCCAATAAAAAATGTTCTCCCAAAAATGGTTTTGTAGTTGTTCTCAAGTTGAATTCCTTTTTTTAAATAAAAATTGGATTAATTCATTCTCATAATGTTGTTGTTTTTCACAAAGATAGGCTTCTAAATAATCATTTGCTTACCATTATGGGCTGATTTAACTTTTCAAGTTGTCCGTTTAGGTAATTTTTAAAATCTTCAATAGTCTTGATTCCATTGGATTCTTGTTCCCATGCTGCTGCAAAATAATACGTCAACTTATTACCGGTGGGTTGTAGCACAACGACATGACTTTCTTTGTCTTCCGCTATCTGTGGTACATTTTCCATTTTAAAAAAAACAGCCATTCCCAAATTATCTTTCGCCAATGATTGCGGCCCGTAAGTTGCAATATAGCCCCATTCCTTATTACTAGTTGGTATATTTTGCATCAAATCTACATTTTCAAGTTTTACAATTCCTGTGCAAATATTGGGAAGCGGATTGCTCATAACAATATCTTGACGGGTAAGCCTACTACCTGCTTGAATAGTTAAATCAGATGTCAAATCCAATTTTTGATCATTGATTTGCCACCCGTAATATTGGGTTCTGATTTTGGATTGAAGGTTATCGTTTTGTAAAATTTCACAATACAATGAATCTGTTTTTTCAATTCGAGTTGCTTTCTCGTCTCCCCAAAAACCAATAGACCCAATACCCAATGATCCTGCAACTTTCAATACATCCATCCCCCATTCAGAAGGTTCATGGTAAGAATCAAATCCATCTTGCCCAACGTCTTGAAGCACCATATCAGATGTTTTCTTCCCAAATATGTCCACTGCGTTTCGCCAGTCTAAATAAAAACGATATCCTACTTTATCGGATTCCCAACCTGGCCCTTCATAGCGAATAAACCATGAGTGGTCGGTGTGTTCAGGAGGTACATTGAGTGAATTGACATTTTTAAAAGTACCCTCTTTGTATTCTTTTCCTTCCCATTTTCCGCCTGTTTTATGTGAGATTTCAGCTTGCGTTTTCTTGGCAAATTCAGAAGTACCCTTTACATTTGAAAAATTCACATTTACCTTTTTTTCTTCATTTCCTTTCAAATCAACCAATAAGAGTATTTCCTCAGGAATGTTATTTTTATCCTCATCTATTAATTGATAAGGTAAATTGGTGTCGATCGAAAAGCCAATTTTGGCCCAATCCAACTTTTCGTTTTCCTGCTGCAATATACTCACTGGTACGCTAATTACTTCTCCTACCCATTCTTGATTGGTAGGATTTTTAATGTTGAAAAAAAGAGCCTCCTCTTTTTCCGTTTTATCATTGGGTTGATTGGAAGTACAGGAACAGCAACATAAAATAAAAAGTAAAATTGGAATAATTTTGTAATTTTTTTTCATCAAAGTAAAGTTAGTGTCAGATAATTTTCTACTCATTCGATGTCATTAAGTCTATTTGAGTACTTAGTCTGCTTCAATCATTGAATGCACAATGGTAGAGTTTTTTAGGAAAGTAAGACAGCCTCTTTTTAACAAAGGATATTCTAAAATTCACATTTCTGTTTATTTCTACATTCATCTTCAAAAAAAGGGGGCAATAACTGCTAATTAGGGGTTTTTCAAAAACTTCTTGATATCCAAATTCGATAAACGGATGTCCTGCACTGCTAAACTTGCCATCAAATTTGCCCCTGTTGGAGAAAAATGAGTATTGTCTTCTTTACCGTCTGGATAGTTTGCACTTTCGCCTTTTTCCAAAATCATGTAGAGCTTTTTGGATGCGTCTTCGCCCATTTCAATTAAAGCTTTTTTGCTGCTTTTTTGCATGTCTATTAAAGAAACCTTGTATTCCTTTGCAATCGATCTTATGATATCAGGGTATTCTCCATGACTTTCTTCAAATTCTCCTTCTTCATTAAAACGCCTTCTCACTACAGGGGTAAACAAAACAGGAGTTGCTTTTTTTTGACGGGTATCGGTTACAAATTTAATTAGATTTTTTCGGTATTCCTCAGGAGTGCTGTATCGTTCTTTTTTCGTGGGGCTACTATCGTTGTGACAAAACTGAATAAAGACAATATCATTCTTTTTTAATTTTCCCACTATAGTATCCCATCTGCTTTCAAAAATAAAGGACTTAGAACTTCTACCATTTTTAGCGTGGTTCTCTATTTTTATCCCATCTTCAAAATAATCTCCAAGCATTTCACCCCAGCCTGTTTCTGGACGTGCCTTTGGTTCTTTTTCCGACATGGTAGAGTCTCCCGCCAAGTAGATGACAGATGTATTTTTGTCGAAATGACTGCTACATCCATAAAAGAGAAATAAAAAAGAAAGTAGTAAAATGGTATTTTTCATTCTTGATTTTTTCTTTAAATTGTTTGTGATAATATTTTTAAGACTTTTGAATTGCGAGATTAAAGCATTGAAGGACAAAAAAATAAGACATTTCCATTTAAAAAGAAAACTTTCAAAAATCTAAGACCAACCTTTTCTTAAAAGAACGATATTTTCAAACCATCAATCGGTTATTCTGAAAAAATCAAAATCCGCATATCCTGAATCGTTTGTCTTTCCACTTCGAGTACCAAACAGCCCTACCTTTGCCCCTATCCATTTTCCTTCTTTGGCTGTAAATTTTTCACCAAAATCCGTAAAATCTTTTCCATCTTTGCTATAACTGAATTGGCAAATACCATCAGCTTTTACCGTTACTTTGAAATAAATAGAGGTGGCATTGAAGGATATTCTCTTCATCACTTTTTCTTCCCCCCCCTTTTCTGCATTTTTACAAACGACCTGCAATAGTGACATTTGACCATTTTGATTTTCCAAAGCCAAATAGGAATAATCTATTCCCATGATGAGCAATCCCATTTTTTCAGTCAAATTTTCTTTATCAGACGGAAAAAATTCAACTTGAGTCGTTGCTGAAAACTCAAGTGCAGGAAATTTCTGCAACAACAAATTTCCTGCTGCCCATAGGTTGTTTGATTCACCAGGTATCTCATGGGCATATAGCCTAAACTTTCCTTTGCTACCTTGTGGAAAACCCCAAGTAGGAAAAGGATTTGCATGCCACTGCCATTGCAGTCCAAGGGTATTTGCATCAAATTCATCAGAGGTTTGAGGAATAGTATTGCCTTTATTGTTTTTTAGATTCGGTTTTTTGAATTTGTCCACTGGTTCACCAATCCCGTCACCGTCTTCATCCTTTCCGATGATGCACCAATTATCATCTGTCCATGTCATAGGTTGCAGGTGCACGATGCGACCGTAAGCGTTTTTATCTTGAAAATGCACAAACCAATATTCGCCATTTTCCAAACTTACCCAACCGCCTTGATGTGGGCCGTTGATATCGGTTTTTCCTTGATGCAAGACAATTTTATCCTCATAGGGGCCGTAAATATTTTTTGAACGCAGGACTGTTTGCCAACCCGTAGGCACTCCGCCCGCTGGTGCAAAAATATAGTAATATCCATTGCGCTTGTAAAATTTGGGACCTTCAATGGTTGTATGATTTTGATGTCCATCAAAAACCAAAACACCATCATCTAACAATTCACTTCCATCTGGTTTCATTTCATTGACAACTAACACACTTTTGATACTCGACCGACTCCCTGCAAAAGCGTGTACAAGATATGCTTTGCCATCTTCATCCCAAAATGGACAGGGATCAATCCATCCTTTTGCAGCTTTGATGAGCAATGGAGGTAACCATTTTCCGGAGGGGTCTTTTGTTTTAGACATGTAAATCCCAAAATCAGGATCTCCATAAAAGATGTAATAAAACCCATCATGGAAACGAAAGGAAGGTGCCCAAGCTCCGTTACCATGTTGGGGTTTTGAAAATGTGGAATCGGGCATTTGGCGTTGGAAAACATGGTTGATGATTTCCCAATGAATCAAATCTGTAGAATGTAAAATCGGGAGTCCTGGCGCACTGTTAAAGCTAGATGCGACCATGTAAAAATCTTCCCCTACTCGAAGTATATCTGGATCGGAATAATCCGCATGAATGATTGGATTTTTGTAATACCCATCTCCTAAATCGGGCTGCCAAACCTGAGCTACGGAGGTGATAGTTTGAAAAAAAACAATAACAATAAAAGTATATTTAATGATAAGCGTTTGATTTTTCAAAAGCATATTTTTTTGAAGTTTTATAAATTTTATTCGGTCTTTATTAACTCGTCATTGATGAATACATTTTCCAATTTAAGATTAGAAAAATGTTTTAAAGAATTGGCCAATTCAACTCCATTGAAGTGGCAGTCCTTCAATTGTACGTTGTCCACTGTATTTTTATCATCATAACCCTCTATCAAAATCCCATACTTACTTTTGGAAGATTTTACATTTTCAACATATATATTCCTTACGGTTGGGATGTAATCTTGATTGGGGTTGGTAGAAATGGTATAGTGCATATTTACTTTGACCACGGCCTCTTTTACTTCTCCTACCATGATGTTTCTAAAGAATAAATTTTCGATAATTCCACCTCTTGTCTTGTTGGTTTTGACCCGAATCGCTCGGTCAAGATTAGGGCTATCCATTTGGCAATTTTCAGCAAAGATATTTCTTGCGCCACCAGATACCTCGCTTCCTATAACTACTCCTCCATGGCCATCTTTCATGGTGCAATCTTGCACAACTACATTCTCAATAGGACGGGCAATGCGTCTTCCATCTTGATTCCGACCCGACTTCAATGCAATGCAATCATCCCCTGTGTCAAAATAGCAATTTTTAATCAACACATTTTTACAAGATTCAGGATCGCAGCCATCGCTATTGGGACCATGGCTGATGACTTTGACATTTTGTATAGTTACATTTTCGCAAAGTACGGGATGGACAACCCACATTGGCGAATTTTTGAAGGTGACTCCGTCAATAAGTATGTTATTGCATTTATAGGGCTGAATGAAATTGGGGCGCAAATAGGTATTTTCTCCAAAGACCCTCTCTTCAACGGGTGTATCAGATTCATTCATTTTAAATAGTTTACCACGACTTTCTTCATCTTGTTGTCGAGGTGTTCCTTCTTTCCATCCATATCTTTCACTACCACACCATGGCCACCAATGTTCTTCTGAAGCCTGTCCATCTAAAACACCTTGACCTGTGACAGCTATATTCGTTTGTTCATACGCATAAATCAATGGCGAATAATTCATGCACTCCACTCCTTCCCATCGTGTAAAAACGACAGGTAAATAATGCGATGCATTGGTACTGAACTTCACAAGAGCGTCTTTGGAAATATGCAAGTTGACATTGCTTTTCAAATGAATAGGGCCATTCAGTATATATTCACCCGCAGGTACTACTACCCTTCCGCCACCTTCAGAATGACATACTTCTATTGCTTTGTTGAACGCATCCAACCAATTCTGTTCTATATCTTTAGTAACTCCAAAATCAGTTACAGAATAATTTTTATTTCGAAAAGTAGGTGCTTTTATTTGCGACAAAACCTCATCCATTTTCCCCCAAGGATTTTCCTTTGGCGTTTCCTGAACCTCGTTTTTACAACTGAATAACAGCACAGTAATAATAAAAATGTAAATTGATTTCATCAACCTTTTTTTTTCAAAATTTTAAACTGATTTGGAGTTACTGTGGAAAACAGTTTCTCTAAATATTACCATTCAAGTTCATATCCTGGCTTGTTGTATATTTCGGACCAGTCTCTATGTCCTTCAGTAAAGCTTGCCAGACACCAAGTAAACATAAAATCTACTGCGGGCGGTGCAATGGTGTCATGGTAAGTCGGAGTTACATTAATGGCCACTTCATCAAAAATATGGGCATAGACATTTACTTTTTCTTCTGGTAAAGCGCAGTTTTGCAGCACATAAGGTACATCTCCTTCAATATCAGATTCACATCTAAAATGGTAGATTTCTTCTTTGGCGTTCATGCCCAATCCATGAGGGCCGTCAGGGCCGTGAAAATGCGGAGGATAGCTTCCTACTCCTCCTCGATTTGCCATATAGGTATCTCCAAAAAGCAAGCGATTGGCTTGTACATTTTTATCTACCAATTTGAATACTGTACGCTTTGAAGTAGGTCTTTTGTTGCCCAAGTCAGCAGCCAATTCTGTTCCTTCAATATCCGCATGGCGAATCAATTGTATAGGATAAGCGGTATGGCATTTTACTGCTTTGAACTCACTTACATCACAATGGTCGTCAGTTGTAATGGCAATACGGGAATGAATACCGACATACAGCACATCACCTTTACCTAATTTATAGTTTTCATCTCCAATGCTAATTGAAACTACTCCACGATTGACATAGTAAACAGCCTCCTCATTCTCAAGAATTCGATGGGCTGTATTTCCCTTTTCCAACAAGACTCTAGCAAGTCTCAAAAACTGAAAAGTGGAATTGGATTCGCCAATAATTTCTTCTGCTTTGTTGAGCACAGGAGTTGCATAAAAAGCTTCTACTTTCCGAATCTCATTTTTGACGGGCACAACGACTTGTAGATCGTGTCTTCGTTCTTGTAGTGTTTTTGTCTCAGTAGTTTTTGCTGTTCCGATTGTTTTTGGTGATACCATTTTTTGAATTTATATTTAATTTAACTTTTTATAATTTTGGTTCATTGCTTACCTCGCCATCCATCCGCCATCCACATTGATGATTGTTCCATTGACATAATCACTGGCACTTGAAGCCAAAAATACAAGTGCTCCTCCCAAATCCTCTGGATTGCCCCAGCGATTGGCAGGAATACGGTTTTGTATGGATTCCGAACGAATGGGGTCATCCTGTAACTTTTGTGTGTTATCCGTCCGAAAATATCCTGGCGCAATTGCATTGATTTGCAGATTGTATTGCGCCCATTCATTGGCAAGAGCTTTGGTAATTCCTGCCACTCCATGTTTACTAGCTGTATAGGCAGGAACCGTAATTCCTCCTGAATAAGAGAGCATTGAAGCAATATTAATGATCTTTCCGCTTCCTTGTTCAATCATTTTTTTTCCCGCCAATTGAGATAAATAAAAAGAAGCAGTCAGGTTCACTTCAATGACCCTGTCCCACTCTTCCAAAGGAAAATCAGTGGCAGGATAACGAGCAATTGTTCCGCCATTATTGACAAGAATATCAATTCGCCCATATTTTTCGAATGCAGTTTCTAATAAATTTTTCACTGCTCCTCTATCACTCAGATCAGCTGCAATTCCAAAGGCAGCACCTCCTTTGTCTATAATTTTTTGAATAGTATCATCGGTGCCTCCAGAGCGGGAACTGCTGCAAATAACGGTTGCTCCTGCATTGGCCAGTGCTATGGCAAGAGCTTGTCCCAAACCCCTACTTGCCCCAGTGATAAGTGCAATTTTATTATTAAGAGAAAAAGGATTATCCATATATTAAACCATTTTTTTTTGTAAAGTTAATTGACGCTAATTTATCTATAAATCCATAAGTTGAAAAACCCAAAAATAACATTTATGATGCAGTTATTAACTTACTGCAATAAAAAGTAGCAATCTTTATCAGATTACCATTTATTTCCAATTTTAACTCGGTTTTAAATAAGCTACGAGTCAAAAAATGACTCCGTAGTCTTTCTATCTGGCTTAGCATCTGAATTGATGAAACCACTTTGTTTAATTGAGATGTAATATTGTGTGCATATTTTTTTACAACTTATGGTTGATGTGATTCCTAAAATTTGGCATACCAAGAGTCATTGGAGTTATCATTTTGGCTGCCTAAAACATTTTGAATCGTATGTTTTTTTGCTTGAGATTTTTTAAGTTGATGTGACCAAGCTACTCTACTTTCAGGTTGAAATCCTTTACCAGTACACTTATATTCTGCATAAAGCGACGTTTTTTCTGCTTCTGGTTTAGACCAGTTGTGCCAACCTTCGGGAAGAATATGTTCTCCCATATCGCAGTCAATAAATACCGTTTTTGCATAAATGCGCCACGGTCTGCCTAAATAAACTTTAGATATATTTTCATCAGCAGTAAGTTGACAATTCTTGAAAACATAGCCATATTTTGTGCCTTGAGGAGTCGATGCAGCCGTGATGTAAGAATCTTTTTTAGAGTGTATTGTACAATTTTCAAAAAAAGCAGTACTGCTTCCAAATATAAAATCAGTCGTACCTTCTATATAGCAGTCTTTGTAATATTGTTTTCCTTCTCCTGAAGCATACAGTGTATCTTGATTTCCTAAAAGACTGCAATTGATGATGGCTACTCTATCTGAAGTGACGGATAATGCTACGCCTTGCCCTACATCACCAGAAGAATTTTGGATGGTGATGTTTTTTGCTATAAAATCATTAGCTTCTACAAGAACTGTGTAAGTATGGAAGGTACTATTCCTCCCAAGATTTATTTTATCAAAATAATCGCCATAAGTAATGATTGTTTTGTCTTTACTTTCTCCAATGAGAGAGAGATTGGTATTCCATTCATGAACTTTGACTTTTTCGTAATATACTCCGTCTTTCACAAAAATGGTTATTCTATCATAGGGAAATGATTTGGTGTTGTTTATTGCCTCTTGAATACTAGTGTAATCTCCACTTCCACTTTTGTCCACTACTATGTAAAACTCATCTGTATGTTTCTTACTTACTTTTTCAGTTTCCCCATTTCCACTTGAATATTTTTCCTTCCATTTTGGATATCGTTTTAAAACCTCTTTTGGCTTATTCGTGTACCAACCATATCCATTTCTACGTTCTTCACCAATTTCTTCTAATGAATATTTTTTAATCCCATCCCGATCACAGAAGAAAGGAGTATTGTCTTCTAAGTCCATAAAACGAGCCCATAAAGGAGGAGCATCTGCATCAGCTACTACTTTCTTATCAATGATTTTACCATTTTCATCATACAAGCGATCTATCTCCAATCCAGTTATTTTCACTTTTTCAAACCATTCAACAGCACTATTCACAGCAGTAATCACCTCTTTCGATGGATTTTCAAGGGACATTAACAACAAAACGATTTTTGCCGATTCGCTTCCGCTCAAAGAGGGAAGTTCATAAGCACGAGCCTTTGCAGGTTCTAGGGTATTTTCATCATGTTGAGCACACCAACTTGTCAAGACTCCGTTCTGTTTGTACTGTGTTTTTATTATACAATCAATTCCTTTGTCAAATGCTATTTTGACTCTTTGAAGCGTTTCTTCTGGAGGGTTTATAGAATAATAACTGGTTTTATCCATACACTCTTTCAGTACATTTAAAATATTGACCATTGCATCATCATTATACGTAATGTGCGTATAGTATCCTTTTCGCAAGGGGTAAAATTGTGGCCATCCTCCATTATCATATTGCGCTACCAGTAAGTAATCTAAGCCCAATAGAAATGCCTTTTGGTATCTATCATCGGGGACTTGTCTGTAGATTTTAGAAAGAAAAAGCATTTCCTGAGTAGTTGCTCCATTGTCCATTGTGAGGTCATGGGTATCATTTTTAAGCGCAATTAAATCCTCTTTCTCCTCTTTGGTAAGTGGTTGATGCATTTGAATATTTTTGGGCCACCCGCCAATATTCCTTTGATAAAGTAATACATTCTCTGCAATTTCTTTTGCTTCTTCGGATGCAAACCAAGAACCTTCTTCTTTATTCACTATATGCTTCCATGACTTATCAAGTATTTGTCCTGACATTGAAGTACACGCCGAAAGAGTAAGCAAAAACGCAATAGTATTTTTTTGTAAGTATGTCATTTAGTTATTTTTATGTTTGCTGTACTTATTAGGTTTTGGACGAAGGAGCAAAGAACTAAGGAACTCCGACGAAATAAATTCCCAATATAGACTTCCGAAATTTATTTCTAAAAGATGGTTGATTATTCTCACCGTCAAGCTCTTTTGAAAACGAAAATTTCGGAAGCCTTGACTTTTGAAGCTATAAATCAAAAATTTTCACCGATCTAAGGCCAATGCTGCCAAAATAAATGGCCCTAAACCATGTAGGTTATCCACCCTTCTATCCTCGCTAAGATAATATTCATAAGATCCATCTCTATAAGGGTTTCCACCCAAACCAGCACCTTTACATACTTGCGTAATGTGGACTTCACCATCTTCATCTACTTTTACCAACGCTCGTATTAGTCCATCAAATGCTTTATTGGCTACATCTTTAAAATTTGCAGGTAAGTATCCTTTGTCTGCTCCTTTGGCAAAAGCATAGGCAAACATTGCAGTTCCGGATGCCTCTAAGTAATTTCCTTCTCTACCTCCCATATCTGTCACCTGATACCATATTCCCGATTCATCTTGAAATTTAATTAAGGCAGTAGAGATTTCATTCAAGTAAAGAATCAACTGTTTTTGTTTTGGGTGATCTGCTGGAAAGTAATCCAATACATCTACCAAGGCCATGCAGTACCAACCCATTGCTCTAGACCAGAAATTTGGGGACTTACCAGTTTCTTTGTCAGCCCAACCCATTTGTTTGCTTTCATCCCATGCGTGGTATAAAAGTCCAGTTTTTTCATCTAATGTATGTGTGTGAAGGAGCTCAAATTGTTTGGCTATATCATCCAAATTTTTACCCCCTTCAAATTCAACGGTGTATCGTGTATAAAATGGCTGTCCCATATACAATCCATCCAACCACATCTGATAAGGATAAATCTTTTTGTGCCAAAAACCTCCCGAATTTGTTCTTGGATGTCCGTCTAATTGTTTCCTTAGCGTTTGTATTGCAGTGAGGTATTTTTCGTCTTTGGTCTTTTCATACAGATTAAATAGTATTTTTCCTGAATTGACCAAATCAATATTGTAGGATTCCATTTTGTAATTATTGATAGTACCTGTGCTATCAATCAATACATCTGCAAATCCTTTTTCGTATTGATAATATTTTTCGTCTTTGGTCTTTTCATATAATTTTTCAAAAGAAAGAGCGAGAAGTCCATGTTTGTAATCCCATAATGGCTGTTCTATACCGTCTACTTGCCACAATAGAGAATTTCGTTTCATTATGGACAATGCCATTCTTTCAGACCATTTCAGCGAATCAGAAATCGTTAATTCTTTTTTAGGTTCAGAGTCGTTTATTTTTTCTATTTTTTGCTTGCAACCTATAAACGTACAAAAAACAATAAAACACAATATGGTTATTTTTCTATTTTTTTTTCTCATGCTATTTTTTGGATATTTTCGCCCTTTCAGGCGTGGTTAAAGGTAGGCCTTATCAGTTCATTTATTGGACTTTGGACGAAAGACATAAGTAGAAAGATAAAAGAAGTAAATGTTTGGTTATGAGCAAATTGCATTTTCAATACAATTTCACTTAATTCCTTTGCTGTCAATGATTTATTTTTTTTTTGTTTTATGTCTTTAATCTTTCGTCCAAAGTCTAATCATTTACAAGCACTGTAGTAAAGACCAGAAAATAAAAAGGCTCATCGAAGTACATAGCGGAAGACTCAAGACTTTGGAAGTTTTCTTATCGTAAAATTTAGATTTTCAAACTACCAAAGTCTAATGCCACTAGATTCTTCGATGAACCTTTGAAATACAAGTATCTCAGAACCTTATTCTGGATTTACATCAATCTAAGAATACTTTTACGGCTTTCTCACCATCCTCCGCAGTTGCAGTTATGATCCAATAACCATTGTGAAAACTGAACTCTGTGTCCTCATTTATTTTCATGGTTTTGACCAATCGACCATTGAGGTTGTAAATGTTAATCGCCGTATTCGATTTCACATTAGATATAACCACATTGTTAGCATAAGAACGAATTTCAACCGAAGTCTGAAGTGGAGTATCATTGATTCCAACCATATCATTCTCAATCAATGTAGGCAGTGGATCCCAACCATCATTGCCTTTTGTGAAATTGAAGGTGGTGATGTCCGTTCCATCCGATAGTTTTGGTTCGGTCAATAAGGTAGCCCATGAAGCTCTCATAGAACTATTGTCTATTCCCGATTCTTCCAATGTACCGTATTCGTACATCATCGTGGATTCTCCTCCTAGAGTATTTTGCCATCCTAAAGGTTGAATTAAAGACAATCCTTCAGATCCAGTAAAGTCTGTTGTTCCTACATTCGTGTTGAAGAAAACAACCTCGCTCGTAGTTGCTTGCCAAGGTCTTCCAAAGTAACCTGGCTTCGAACGGTAAGTAGATGCTGTTTCGATTTCAGGTATTGCAGTAGTGACATTACATTCATACATGAGATATCCTCTACCACTGCTTTGCTGAGCAGCTGTAATGTAGGCAGTATCATTACTATCATCGGCCGTATTCATAGCTAAATCTGTCTTGTAAAAAACGGCAGTCATTGCTCCAAAAATATAATCTACTGCTCCCATTGCAGAGCCTTTATACATCACAACTCTGGAATTTGTTCCTCCATAAAAAGAATCCTGACGACCTACTACACGACATTTGTTCAAAATCGACTTGTCAGCATTGTTGGTGTAAGCGATAGCAGCAGCTCTTTCTCTAAAGTTTCGGTCTTGTACATCCACATTGCCATAATCCGTTGGTCTTGTTCCCTTTCCACCAGAAGTCCATTCTACTACCACATCATTGGCTTCTTTCTGGGAAATATATTGATTGTAAGAGTTTTCAAAAATAATATGTTCTGCTTCAAAACCATTGGCTGTAACCACTACCGTAGCATTCCAATAAGAACCATTGGTAGTTCCTGAACCCTTATTTTTATAAGAGATGTATCCATTTTCAATATTTACTTGCAAGACATCGGCGTGCCATTTTTGGTCGCTACTCATGCTGTAATAATCATAGCCATGTCCATAGTAAGAAGTGACTCTTACTGCTTCTGACCCGATGTCAACTCCTTTATTCAAAAGTTCAATGGTTGGAGTTGAAGAAGCGTTTTTCAAGGTAACATTGTCTTCATCTATCAACAACATTTCTTCGTAGTTTCCTGGATCCACCAAAATAGTGACACGCTCATCATTGGGTCTTTCCATTCTTCTGATTGCAGCCAAAGCTTCGTTGATTAACTGATACGTTTTATCTACACCTACTGTAAGAGTAGTGCTAAATGCAACTGGGCTATATACTTCAATATCTGTGATATAAGTAGTAGAAGAACCCGCTCCAACTACAATCGTTACATATCCTTCAGTATTACCAGTGTAATCATATTTTACGCTTTCAAAAGTACTCGTGCTTTGTGAATTGGTAGTTATTGGCGCGCCTCCGTCAATAGAGAAATCTGCTGTGTAGTAATAAGATACAATCACTCTTTGCCCTGTATTTACAGGCACTTGAATGGTCGCATCTGGCTTAGTAGCCAAATGGGTTTTGTTATTTTCTGTATAAGCCTGACCTGTGAAAAGCAATCCTTTGTAGGCAGGGTCGCCATTGGTAACTCCGTTGTCGTCAAATCCCCAAAAAGTAACAGGGATAAATGTAAGGGTTTTCGATTTACTTGCTCCTGCAATCGTAAGATTGGAGGTTAAAGAAAGTTCTACTGGATAGGCATCCAAACCATCATAAGAAACCGTATAAGTTCCGTCTCTTAGGTTAATATTTGCCAAATCTGCAAAACTATAATCATATCCAGCTTCATATAGATTGCTAAAAGTAAGGTTCAAATCCGCTAACTGATCAGGTCTTAAACCTTGTGCATCAATGGATACTTGATAAACTGGTTTGGAGTTAAAAACTATATCCGATGTTGTGTTGGCATTTCCAATAGTGATGGTATTTTCAGTGATGAAATAATCATTGACTCCTTCAGCCGAAATAGTATATGCTACATTTGCTTCAAGTTCTAAGGAATATGTACCTGCTTCAACATTAATAACTGGTTCTGGAATAAAAATTACACCTGCTTCTGGGTCGGGCGTATAAATCAAAGTAAGATCAAGAAGATCCATTCCCAATCCAGTGATAGAACCCGTAACAGTATATAATTCAGCTTTTACAATAGTGATATCAAATGCACCTGTTTCTTCTGTCACCTCCAATGATGTAGCACTGCTAATAATGAAACCGTTTGCGTTGGCAAGACTCAAATTGTAGGTATATCCTGCGGGTAAGTTTACACTATACTTATCACTAGCAACTGGCGAACTCCAAGATTTTCCTGCTTGATTAGTAAATACGATTTCATACCCTTCTGGAATCCCCTCTGCTTGAGTAACATCCACAGCACCAGTAACCTCGATGTAATTGGCACTTTTTCTGAGGAATCTAAAATAACTTGGCTTTCCTTGTGTATCAAAAATATGATAAATACCTGCCTCTTTTGCTACAAATTTCAACTCGACAAGGTCACTAGGCGTAGTCACTACATCTGTTTGAGAATCAGGGTCAGGAACATATTGAAAGTTAAGTTCTCCTCCTGAATCTGTTTTGGTAACAATCGTCACTTCATCATCCTCATTCAAAGATAGACTCATATACCTACCCGTATTTGCAGAAGAGTTTACATACACCCTACCTGTATAACCTGTTACACCACCAATATTTTCATCATAACGAGTTAGGTTGCCATTGGTAGATCTCAATCGATCATTTCCGCCACCTACCCATGACAAACTACCTGCACTCCAACTACTCGGTAAAACATTCCCTGTACTACCTACGGTGATGGAAGAATCGTACCATCCATTGATGACATCTTCGGTGAGGTGATTGTTGTAAAGCGTTGAATCCAATTGCTCTGCTGCAAAATCCCAAACATCTATTTTGCCATTTCCAGGATCAACGGCAGCCGCATTTTCTATACTTAAACCGTGAATATACACTTCAGCCGTTGGGAAATCTGTACTTTTAAGTGTTGCAGTAACAACTCCTTTGGCACCTGTATAAGAAAAATTAACTGGAAAAGCATCTACTGCTGCTTCAATATTTTGAGCTGCAATCGTACCCAATACAGTACCATTTGCATCGGTTATTTCAAAAACAGCATCTACTGCAGAACCATATTGATCAACAATAAATGTGATAATGGCATCTCCAGCCACTATTATTTCAAAAGTATTGCCAGGAAAAAAGACACCTCCATGAGAAGAATCATGGTATCCAAATTGCAAGGCTTCCTCATCCGTATTGCTGTTGATGGTCAAAATTCCATCGCCTGTAATGAAGGTAGAATAGCGCAAAGCCGAATAGCTTATTTGTGGAAGTTCAGAACCATCAAAAAAGTTGTAAGTATAAGTTTTCCCTAGTTCTGCTACGACTTCAATGCTATTGTCCGCTACTTTTACAATATAAGAAGTTGGGTCTGATGTGTTGTTTGTATAAGTTATCAGCAATTCATCGCCACTTACTTCTACTTTTTCAATATCTCCTGCAAATGTTGGAGTATAAGTTGATAATTCTGCCCCTCCTAAATTTATCAAAATTGAAGCAAAATCCAAAGTAGTGCTGATGACAGTGCCTTCGCTTACTATTACTCTGGGTTCACTTATAGCATCAACTCCTGATTCAACAGTAATTTCTACATCATTGATGGTAATAGTTCCCGATTTTTGTACCCAAGGAGTCAAAGTCACTTCAAAAGGCACAGGAACAGTTTCGATGTAGGGAACATAATTCGTACCAGTGAAATCCAGAGTCACAACGCCTGCTTCTCCTACATACAAGAAGTCCACAGTCGAGCCATCATTACCAAAATTCCCAGTAGTCATTGAAGCTTGAGAAGCGATATCAAATACCCCAGTAGTACTGGAAACATCAATCGTTCCATCAGAAAATTGACTTCCACCTACTTTTATAGTAGTATTACCTTCAACTTGCAAATGAATTTGATTGCCTGTTTTAAAAAAACATCCATGTTGTCCACCATTGTAACCATAAGCATTGCTCGAACCAACGGTAATTCCCAAAAGTCCCATGTTGATATCCGACTGTCCATCAGTTGTTGTTGGAACGATACTTCCATCTCTGAAATCGTAGTAATAGATAATATTATCTTCTGCTATTGAAGCCTCTGCTCCCGATTTTGAAGGTATCACTTCAATTTTAGGTAGATAAAGGTCATTTCCACTACCTGCTACTAACTTGAAGTTTAAAGTACGCCCTGTTCCAGAGTAAACAAAATCATAGGTATCCTCCAAATCATTGACCACTTTAGTTTCGTGTGTTCCTAAATCACCAGTTTCTACTGATGTACCTACCATGTTTAAACCTGAGTGCTTAGAACCTATAAATCTAATAGTACTGCTTCCTAACACGGTAATATTAATTTCACCATCGACTTTCATATTAAGCCCATATTGCTCACCATGATGACTGTAATTACCTGATAGCGTAAGCGAACCATCTTCACTTTGACCAGCTGCAATTAAAGATCCATCTGTAAAATCGTAGGTTGTCTGGGCTTGAACATGAAGCCCTATTAGTAAAAACCAGAAGACTAAGAGTAAAATTTTTTGTTTCATTATGTTTGTTTGTTTGTAGAAATCAATCAATCGTAAATGATGATTTTTGGGAAGAGAATATTGTATAAAATGGTAATATTGCTTTAGTTAAGTAGAATTGTCTTCAACCTTACCTGTGTAGCAAACGTAGCTCTTTCTTCCTCTTAATCCTTTTCCATATTTAACTATTGCTATACAAAAATTAACAAGTCAAGGAGAAAAAGTAAGAATTTCCTTTTTCAAATGATTCAAAGCCATAGTATCATTTTAATTAAACACAACTTTTTCAAATTTTTACAAATAAAAGAAAACAACATAAATTCTAACCTTGGAAATAACGCAAAAATTCTTACTCTTTTTTTACTCCATAACTTACAATAGACCTATCTTTAAGAATAAATCAAATTTTCATTAGACAGTATTGATGCCATTAAAATCAGTAAACCTACTTATCTTCTTTTTAGCTTTCGGATATTTTTCGAGTATAAAGGCTATGGAGCCATACATCCCCGATATTGTAAATCCTCTTTCTGAATCTTGGCGATGGAAACACTTCCCAGAATTAGAAGGAAAGGGAGTGCGTGATATTGCAGAGGGAGAAAATGGCACTGTTTGGATAGGAGTCAATGATGGTATTTTTGAATACAATGGTTATCAATGGCGATTACACAAAAATCAGAAAAACGGATTAAATGATGCGCCTATAGAGCAAGTACTCATTGCAAAAAATGGTTTAGTCTATGCCGTTTCTGCCAAACAGATTTTTAGATATGATGGCAGTCATTGGGAACCTCTTTTGAAGTCACCAAATAATTTCAGCTTCAATTTTATTAAAATTCAAGAGTTTTCTGATGAAAGCATCATGGTTAGTTCCGAAGTAGGTGTCTTACATATGTATCCATGTGGCGAACAATACTTTTATACTTCTTCTCGTCGAATTGAAGCATTAAAAGCTCAACAATTAGATTTCAATTGGATACGGTTTCCAGAAGCGGTTTTGGCAGGGGATGATTTCGTTAATGTGTCCGATATTTTAGAGCAAAAATCAGGTGAAGTTTGGTTAGCATTGACTTTTGGAGAGAAAGGAAGATTAATTAAGTTTCAGCCTTTAAACAAACCTTCTACCTACATCACCGAATACGAATATTTTACCTCCAATAAAGACATTCAATTTGGAGAATTTCAAAAATTAATTGAAGCCGATAACCACGAAATTTGGGTTGTAAATTCATCCTTCAAAATACCCATCAATATTTACAGCGATGGAACATGGCGTAAAATCCAATTGAGTGAATTATTCGGAAGTGATGAATACACCAACGATATTGTTCAAACCAATGATGGAACTATTTGGATTGGTGCTTTGGGAAAATTATACGCTTTTAGAGATGAAAAGTGGACCATTTATGATGCCCCAAAATATAAAATTCCCGCAAATAAACTTCAACTTCATAAAAGTCAAGCCAACAAACTTTGGATTTCGGGATTGAAATCCAAAGTTTATCTAGTGGACTACTCCTCAGATAGATGGATTACCTACAATGGGTTGAATTTTCAATGTGAAGCAGGGAATGAAGAACAATGGTTTCTAGATGTGGAAGGTAAAGCCATTGCAAAAAACGGAAATCGCTGGATTGCCTGGGATGTGGAAGATGGTTTTATTGATGCCCCTGTAAAAATTTTTGTTACTCAAAAAGGGCAAATATGGGCAGCAGGTTCTCATCAAGGAGTAGCCGCAACAGCTTTTTTGAAGGATGAACAGTGGTACAAACAACTGCATCCAACTCTCTCTTGGGGAATTGATTATCGAGCAGTCTTTGAAGCAATGGATGGCTCTATATGGTTTGGAGGAAGCGTAGATACTGAAAATGAAAAGGGACAGTTGAGTGGTGTATTGCAGCTTGTCAATCCACAGGCGAGTTCTCTCAAATGGATACACCATAAATACAATGAAAATGGATTGGATCAATCGAATGCTTATGGTATTGGGCAAACTCCTGATGGTAAGATATGGATAGGAGGCAGCAGATTGTTTTTTTGGGATGGAGAAAAATGGGACCGTCCTCCAAATGAACGACTGGCCCAATTCACGAATATTGTAGCCAGCACCCAAGACCAATTAATAGTAGGATCAAGGTATTATGGTATTTTTATTTTTGATGGAACAACTTGGGAAAACTACAACACCGAATCAGGACTTACCAACAATACCATTATTAGTATTGATGCCATTTCCAATGATAATATTTGGGTAGCTACTGAAAATGACATTTGTCACTTTGATGGCATCAGATGGCAAAACAATATTTTCCCCATTGAAATGAACATGGATTTTGAAGGTGGAGATATTAACCATTCCTCTGATAGTTCTGTCTGGATTAACCGTTCTGATAGAAGTTGGAAAAGAAGGGCTTTTTCTTACAATAAAAAACAGCCAAATCTTTACAAAAACTTTGTCACCCACCGATACACTCCTGATGATGTTCCACCTGAAACTAAAATCACTTTCTTTTCAAAGGAAGTTTCTTCGGATGGGAATACCATCATTCAGTGGGAAGGAAAAGACTTTTTTGAAGAAACTGCAAATGAAAAACTATCCTATTCTTATCGCTTAAATGGAGGCTCTTGGTCGACATTCTCTACTGAACAACACCACACTTTTTTGAGCCTCTCCAATGGCAAATACCGCCTAGAAGTTCGCGCAATGGACTTAGCATCTAACATAGATGAAACACCCTCTGCGGTAGATTTTATTGTCCAGGCTCCTGTCTGGAAACGGGCTTGGTTTATCACATTGGTTGCCTCTTTTTTAGCCACTATTTTTATATTCAGCTATTATATATTTTCCAAAAACAAAGCGTTAGAAAAACTAAACACCAGCCTACATGAGGTTAACGAGAAATTGAAATCAAAAGGAAAGAAAATACAACTCCAAAATAAGGAAATCTTAAAGCAGCAAAAGGTAATCTTAGCACAATCTAAATCACTAGAAAACAACAACAAAAACTTAGAAGAACAAAATCAAAAAATTCAATGCCAGCGAGACAAACTGGAAAAAATGGTCAGCCAAGTTGAAGGATTATCCAAAGCCAAATTGAGTTTTTTCACCAACATATCACATGAACTAAGAACCCCTTTGAGCTTAATTTTAGGTCCTATAAATCAATTGAGAAATCCAAAAAACACACATTCTGAACACGAAAGAAAAACACTTTACGACATTGTAGAACGCAATGCTTCAAGACTGCTAAAACTCATCAATCAATTGTTGGAAATTCGAAGCATCGAGAACAGTTCTATGGCCTTACAATTAAGAGAAACGAATTTGGATCAATTCCTTTTCAACATAACCGAGCTTTTTCAAAACCTTTCGAAAAAAAGAAATATTCCTTTAACATTTCATTCTTCGGTGGAAGATGAAATCGTCTTATTAGACACCGATAAGATTGAAAAAATCGTTGTCAATCTATTGTCTAATGCCTTCAAACATACGCCAGATGAGGGTATAATCGGTTTGTGTTTAAAAAAGGTAAGTGCATTCGAGTATGATTTGCCGAAAGAACATCTCGAATATTTTTTCATTCAAGTCAAAGATACCGGTAGTGGCATTTCACCAGAGGTGATGGAACATATTTTTGAAAGATATTATCACCAAAAAAGTATAGACAATACGCAAGAAAGTACAGGGATTGGTTTATCCTATATCAAAGATTTGGTTAGCATTCATCAAGGCATCATACAGGTAGAGAGTGAACTGAATAAGGGCAGCCATTTTAACATTTTCATTCCTGTCTTTTTGCAAAAAGAAGACTCCTTTTCTATTCATTTTACGGATTTGAATTATGACTATGCCCAACAAGAAATTCAACTATCCCTTGCAGAAATCAAAGAGGAATTGTTGGGGATAAATGCAATACCTGATAATTTAGATCCAAGTCGTCAGAACATACTTATAGTAGAGGACAACCCTGATATGCTAATCTTTCTACAAGGATTGCTCACTAAAGAATACAATATTGTGAGTGCCGAAAATGGATTGGTAGCACTGAAAATTGCAGAAAATCACAACCTAGATTTAATCATTAGTGATGTCATGATGCCTGAAATGGATGGCTTGGAATTTTGTAAAAGAATAAAAAAGAATTTTGCAACCAGTCATGTTCCCATACTGCTGCTAACTGCAAAATCACTGGAAGACCATGCAATGGAAGGATATGAGGTAGGAGCTGATGATTACATCACCAAGCCATTCAACCCAAAAATTTTAGTGCTAAAAATTAGAAATATTTTACAACAAAAAGCTGCTTTCCAAAAAAGGCTCAACCGAAATTTTCAAATAAAACCTAAAGAAATAAAACTCACCTCTCCAGACGAAATTATGCTCAAAAACTTGGTAGAATTAATGGAAAACAATGTGGACAATTCTGACTTCAATGTCAACTCTATGTGCCAAAGCGTTAATCTCAGCCACATGCATTTTATCAGAAAAGTAAAACAACTCACGGGAAAACGCCCCATTGATTTACTGAAATCTTTCCGAATGAAAAGAGCCAAAGATCTATTGTCTCAAAATAAAATGACCGTATCCGAAGTCGCTTATAGCGTTGGATTTGAAACTCCCAGCTCTTTTAGTCGGGCGTTCAAGAAAGAATTTGGCGAAACACCAACAGGTTTTTTACAACAATCTTAATTGGTACTTCAAATCAAAAAAACGCAATACAGAAACTTACCTCCATATTGCGTTGTACATTATTTCACTTCAATCCTCCTGCTAATCCAAATTCGGCTGAGGAGTTGTTCTCAAATAAGGTTTGATAACCTTATGACCTTTCGGAAATCTTGCAGGAATGTCCTCCGTAGCAATTGAAGGAGAAACCACCACATCTTCACCTTGTTGCCAATCAGCAGGCGTTGCAACACTATGATAGGTTGTCAGTTGAAGACTGTCAATCACCCGTAGAATTTCCAAAAAATTTCTACCCGTTGAAGGAGGATAAGTCAAGGTCAATCGCACTTTTTTGTCGGGATCAATCACAAAGACAGTTCTCACTGTAGCTTTTTCAGAAGCATTGGGATGAATCATATCGTACAAATGTGCAACATGACCATCTTCATCAGCAATCAAGGGAAAATTCACCGTCACATTTTGTGTTTCTTCAATGTCCTTAATCCAACCTTCGTGACTAACCAATGGATCTACACTAACTGCAATGGGTTTTACATTACGTTTTTGAAACTCTCCACTCAAAGCTGCCGTACGTCCCAATTCAGTAGTGCAAACAGGCGTATAATCCGCAGGATGTGAAAACAATAAACCCCAGCTGTCACCAAGCCATTCATGAAAATTAATCTCACCCATTGAAGTTTTTGCAGTAAAATTTGGAGCAATATCTCCCAATCGAATTGACATAGGGTAATAGGTTTTTTAGTTAAATAATTGTATTGTAAAAAATCAATTGTCTCAAGATACAAAACACTGAATCCACTATTAGAGTTTTGTTTTAGCAGTCAATTTTTCAATGCATCTTCACCCAAATACTTTTAGAAAAGGCAAAACATTTCCATTTGGATTATGCGATTTCCAAGCATTGTGGTCATCAATGATTGCAAAAACGATGAGCTTCAATTTGTTTCTAAATTCATCTTCCTTAAATACTTCTTGAAACAAGAGCGCAACATGGTTGGGCGGATTACAGAAAGCCCCGCAACCAAACGCACTCAAAACAGCACTATCGTGCCCATTCAAAATAGCTATCCGTAAAATGGTTCTGATTTTTTGCTTGGTAGGCTCAACAAAGGAATCTGCTATACGAAACACGCCATTTTGTATTACCAACTCGGGGCTATACATGGCTGCAACAGTCACAAATGCAAGCTGATAGGGTTCACGAAGCAAACAATAACCATTATGTTCTGAACCACGAAAAATGGTGATATTTGGAGAATAGATACCGCCCGTTTCTGGCTGCAAAGGATAGCTGTACTCAGGATGTCTGTATGTTCCATACACCCTCTCACCATACCCCACAAACTGATACAATGACCGAAACAAATTACTCCTTCTAAAAATATTTTCCTCCTGCGCTCCTGCTCCCCTCAAAACCCCACCACCTGGATTTTCAGGATTGGCCATATTCAACACCACAGGTTTGTAACCCGACAAAGCAATCAAGCGAGCAGTTTCGATACAGTCTGCATTGATAACAGAAACCCCACAAGTTCCTTCCACTTCAATGTTTGACACATGATTAGGACTTTTATAATAAACAGTGTCCGAAAAATCACTTTGTTGGTTGTCCAAAAATATTTTCTCGCCCTCTACAAAATAAAATCCTGTTTTCACCAAACGAACAGTACTTCGAAATACTTCTACCCGCAATTCTCTAAAGCCTTGTCTTCTCTTAGAAGCCTTTTTGAATTGAGACAACCATTTGAAGTGATTCCAACTATTTTCTTCTTCAAATTGTATCATTCAACTATTATTTCCTACGCCACCTTAGGGCTATCTCCCCCATCGCCATTAGACTTACCACCCAAAGGCACGTTTTCTACAATCTCTAAGCCATATCCAATCAAGCCAATACGACGCTTTGGGCTATTGGTCAGAAAGCGCATTTTATGCACATTCAAATCTCTGAGAATCTGCGCTCCAATACCATAATCACGTTGCCCCAAAGATGCTTTTGAGGGTGTTTGTTCATGTGTATCATCTTCTGATTGACTTTTCAAAAAGTGAAGAAAATCCGTTTCCACGCTTTTGTGATTCATATAGAGTACCAACCCCTTACCTTCTTCTGCCACTCGTTTCATCGCAAGATGCAATGGACTTTCCGAACCATATTGTAGTGAATCCAGAATATTTTTCCCCAAAGCAGAAGAATGGATTCGCAACAAAACCGCTTCATCGGGCTGCCAACTACCTTTCACAAACGCAAGGTGCATATTGTCGGATTCTTCCTTTTCAGTGAATACAATTAAGTCAAACTTTCCGTATAGTGTATTTATCTGAGAATGTACTTCCCGTTTGATTAGACGTTCTTTTACCAAACGATAGGCAATCAAATCTTCAATCGAAATGATTTTCAGATCAAATCGCTTCGCAATTTCTATCAAGTCAGGCATCCTTGACATCGAGCCATCGGGGTTCATGATTTCGACCAAAACCCCTGCAGGCTCAAAACCTGCCAACCTCGCCAAATCAATCGTTGCTTCGGTATGTCCAGCTCGTCGAAGCACTCCGCCTCTTTTTGCCTTCAATGGAAAAATATGGCCAGGTTTACCCAATTCCTCAGGTTTCGTTTTTGGGTCAATCAATGCCTGTACCGTTTTGGCTCTATCTGTTGCAGAAATACCTGTTGTACAGCCATTTCCGATTAAATCTATTGAAACCGTAAAAGGTGTACCATGTGAAGTTGTGTTGTTCTGCACCATCATCTGCAATTGCAGTTCTTCACAACGATCTTCGAGCAAAGGCGCACAAATCAATCCACGCCCATACGTTGCCATGAAATTAATGATTTCTGGCGTTACATTTCGAGCAGCCGTGATGAAATCACCCTCATTTTCACGGTCTTCATCATCGACTACAATCACCAACTTGCCTGCTTTTATATCGGCTATGGCTTCCTCAATTGTGTTGAGTGTGTATTCTTTAGTTTCGTTTGGTAGGTTTCCAGACATTACTTTTTATTCCTTTTAGGTAGTTAAAAAAACCAAGTAAGAGTGCGACATTCATCAACTGAAAATAAGAGATGAACCGCAATATTTTGAAATGAATATTAATTTTCTTCAATAGGTAATCCAATAGAGGAATACCATACAATATTATTTGTAGGCATAACAGCAGGGCATAAAAATGGTTTTGAAATGCCAGTAATCCACTGCTAAACAATGCTATAAGCATGAAAAAAGGTCCTAACCATCGCAATACTTTGTGTGACCAAAAACAAAAAGCTACTTTACCTTGATTCGGATAAGTCAGGTGTAAAAATGTGCGTAAGTTTTGAAAATTACCTGATGAGATGCGTTTTTTGCGGCGAAATTCTTCAAAAATATCGTCCGACACATCTTCATAACAAACTGCATTAGGTTCTTTGATAGACAATCCGCCTTTTTCGATAGCCTTGAGTGTGAGGTAAAAATCATCGACAATGAAATTTTCAGGGACAGCTTCAAAGTACTTGGCTCTCAAAGCATAAGCGGCTCCAAATGCGCCCATCATACAGCCGCCCCAAACTCCTTCTAAATATTTTACACTGTTTTCACGCTGAATATACCATTTTTCCTGTACCGAAATTCCCGCTTCTTTGACCTCTAAGTTCAAAATATTGGCGGCCACCACACCCATTTTCGAGTTTTTGTAGTGTTTGGCAAGTTCATACAACATTGACGGAGTAAAAAAAACATTGGCATCGGTGAGAATCAATACATCATCAGGCTGCAATTTTGAAGCAATAAAACCATACAGTTTGTTGATAATCCTAATTTTACCGCTTCTACCTTCAAAATTATACCACTGTAAATTGTCGTATTGCTGGGCATATTGTTTAATAATGTCATTCGTTGCATCCGTAGAATTATCTGAACCAATCCAAACCTCCAATTTGTGCATAGGATAAGCACTCTCAAAAATGCTTTGCAGCTTTTCTCCCATCACTTTTTCCTCATTATAAGCTGCCATCAAAACGAACAATCTCGGCAATGCGTTTTTTGCATTTATGCTATAAGTATCTTGGTTGTTGTTTTTTTCTCTTGTAAACCAACGCAATAGCAAAGGATACAACAAATAGGAGTGAAAAAGAGCCGATACAGCCAACCAAAAAAATATTTGCAACAAAAGGTTCATTCAAAAAATGAGGTTTGCTGCAAAGGTAAGGAATGAATGAAAATTAAGATAGAAATTAAAATTAAAAAACTACTTCTTAATCAAGTGGTTTGAAATATCAAATTGAGAATCTAAGTGTCAAGACATAAGAATTTAGACGAAAAACAAAAGACGAGAGCGTTCTAATTCAGCAATTTATTGAAAATCATATACCTGATGGCTTTTGCCTAATTGCGTACAATTCAAATAGATTAAAAATTTGCCTTGGATGCAAAACAAAAAACCTTCAATACTCAAATCCATGAGTATTGAAGGTTTCCTCTATTTAGCAGATTGTCAGTTGTGTAAACATCAACTGTCCACCTTCAAAAAAATTATCGTATCAACTTCACCACTTTGAAGTCTGCTCCCTGCTGTAAGCGCAGCAAGTACAATCCTTGTGCTTGCACACTCAAATCCATTGAAAAGTAATTCACACCTTCATTTGGAGTAAGCATTTCGTTGTGAACCAATTGACCCGAAAGATTGAACAATTGAATCATCACAGGAGAATTATTGTCTGATGAAAAACCAATCGTGTATTCATGCAAATTGCCGATTGGAGTCACTGCAATAATGTCAAAAATCACTTCAGAACGTTTCAAACTAATTACTCCTGCAATGCTTGTTGTACCATCAAAGTCCGTTTGAAGCAAGCGATAATAACTGATTCCAGAAGGGGCTTTCCTGTCCATATACGTGTAAAGCTGCATATCTGCACTATTTCCGTGACCGTCCAAAACAGCAATACTTTCAAAGAAAACACCATCTTCAGAACGCTCCAAAATAAAATAATCATTGTTGAGTTCCGTAGCCGTTACCCAGCTAATGAGATTGCCTTTTTCTTGAACCTCTCCCGAAAAGTCTAACAATTCAACAGGTAAGGTCACACAATCCAAAACCAATCCAGATAGAAATAGGAAATTACCTGTGTTTAGATCCGTAACTTTGATATTGTAAGGAACCGCTTCACCTGAAGCAAAAGGGCCCAATTGTATTACATCTAAAATAGTTGTAAACGGAGCTAATGGAGAAGGTTCAATCACCTCAATCTGAAACTGAGGACTATCACCCTGAATGCTAACAATCAAATTGAAAGTACCATTGTCATTACAAACAACCACAGCATCTGCTTCAAAACCCTGATTAGAGGCACAATCTGTCACCACTCCTGTCAAAATACGGGTTCCACCTGTGCTTTTTTGGGTGATTTTGATGCGGTAAGGCACACTTTGTCCACCTTGGAATGGCCCCAATTCTGCAAAATTTAAGATGGTATTTACAGGTGCTTGTGGAGTCGGCTCAATCACTTCTACCGTGAAATCATCAAACTCACTTTGAATCGATACAATCAGCGTAAAAGTTCCAGCATCTTCATTGCAGTTCACATTCACCTCAGCGGTGAATTTCACATCTACATAAGACAAAATAATAGAAGCCTCATCTGTATTGCCAAGCGCATCTTGAATCGTGTAACAAAAAGAATCTGCATCACCAGGTTGGAAATTTGCTGGTGGATTGTAGGTATAATTGCCGTTTCCATTGTTCGTAATTGTTCCGCCTGCATTTGAAGTACTGCAAACACTGAGTACAAAAATTTCTGTGCCAGTGTCATTTGCCAATATTTCTCCAACAGTGAAAGGAACAGACTCACCCAAAGCATAAGACCCCAAATCATCGTTCACTGCATTGAGGGCGGCCATCTGAACAAAACTAATCGTAATCGTTGCGGTATCGGTATTACCTGCTCCATCTGTAATTGTATAGCAGAATGAATCTGTGCCTGTAAATCCTGCAAATGGAGGCGTATAGGTGTAAGTACCATTTCCATTGTCCGTAATCGTGCCACCTGCGGTTGTAGTAGCACAAACAGAAAGAACGGTGATACCTGTACCAGAATCATTGCCCAATAATTGTGCGCCTGTGAAAGTCGTGCTGGTTCCAGACCCAAAAGTTCCCAAATTGTCATCATTGGCATCTACTACTGCGCCTTGGCTTGTGAACGTCACAAAAACAATCGCTTGTGCAGTATTGCCATTCACATCCGTAATCGAATAGCAAAAAGCATCCGTTCCCACATAATCCGCATTTACTGGTGTGTAGGTATAAGTACCATTGCCATTGTCGGTGATCGTTGCGCCTGCATCAGAAGGACTGCAAACATTGCTCACAAAAATTCCTGTTCCACTGTCATTGCTCAACAAAAATCCTCCCGAAAACGTAACACTGGTTCCCGCAGGATGTGTGCCGATGTTGTCATTCAAGATGGTAATCTCTGTTTGAATGATTTCATTGTAGGTAATAAATATAGTTGCTACATCATCTAATCCAGTTGGACTGTTGATTGCATAGCAGAAAGAATCTGGTCCAGTAAAAGTTGAAGAAGGAGGCGTATAAGTATAAGTACCATCACCATTGTTCACAATTGTTCCTCCATTTACCGAAGTAGCACATACATTCGATACAAAAATTCCATCTCCTGTATCATTGTTTAATAGGAAAGTAGATGTGAATGTCACTGAAACACCCGCATTTTGAGTTCCCAAATTGTCATCTACCGCATTTACGCCAGACCCTTGACCAGGTGTAAGGAATACAAAAACCGTTGCTTCTGAAGTCGTTCCATCTGCACCTGTGATAGAATAACAGAAAGAATCCAATCCAGTAAAATTCGGATTCGGAATGTAGGTATAATTGCCATTTCCATTGTTTACAATCGTTCCACCATTTGCAGAAGTGCTGCAAACATTCACTATGCTAAGATTTTGTCCCAAATCATTGGTCATCAAGAAACCACCAGTAAAATCTACAGAAGTACCTTGTGGATAGACTCCAATATTGTCATCCAAAGCAACAGTAGGGCCTACACCGCCGCCACCACCACCGCCGCCAGTCGTGCAGTTGTAGGCTACAGGCACAGTGAAATCACTAACACAATTTCCTCCACCAATCCAATCTATATAAATATCCGCCGTGCCAGATTGACCTGCTTCAGCCGTGAAAGAACCTGCTTGAACCGTACCTACACAAGCAGGATCAATAGACACCGTAGCCGTACAGCCACCGGGTAATGGAGTGATATATGCACTGATGTTATCAGGATAAGTGGTTACACTTACTTGACTTTTCACTTTCACACTTGGATCAGACACACAAGTTGCGATGACGGTGAAAGTTTGCACAATTGCTCTGCATGACTTATTGGCAATGAACCAATTGTCTGGAGTAGTAACTGGATTCCCTACCTCTGTAGTCCAAGTATAGGTTGCCTCTCCTTGGTTCACACTTGCAGTCAACTTGATGTAGTCACCACTACAAGCTTGTGATACATTGGCAGTTGCCGTGACTGAGCTTGGACATTGGGCATTCATATTTGCACCCATCCATAAGGTGCATACCAATAACAATAATAATTTTTTCATGGTTGTAATTTGTTATAGAAGTTTATGATGTTAATAAATTTTATATTTTTTTATCTTAAAATCTTGACTGTTCTCATTTCTTCACCATACCGCAATTGCAGCAAATAAATGCCTTGTGAATAACTTTCAGTGTTCATCTGCAAAACATTAAAGCCTTCCATCGCTTCTATACTCGTACTATATACGAGTCTTGCACTGACATCAAAAAGTTTGACCTCCACATTTCCCACTTTTGGTACTTGAAAACCCACTGCTGTATGCAGAAAATTCCCTAATGGAGTGACACTTACAATGTCAAACCCGCCTTCACTTTCTCCTCGCTGCAATGCAATTACCTTTGAAGTCGAGCTGCTGCCATCGAAGTCTGTTTGCTGCAAACGGTAATAACTGATGCCGTTGGGCGCAGTTCTATCCAAATAATCATAAGTCATTGTAAGAGAAGTTGTACCTGCTCCATCTTGTGTGTGAATGGTTTCAAAATACGTTCCTTCAATAGAGCGTTCAAGGCTGAAAAAATCATTGTTTACCTCGCTCGCTGTTACCCACTTCAACAGGTTTCCGTCCTGCAAAACCTCTCCTTCAAAGCTTACCAACTCAATTGGCAGAGTGATACAATCTATCACCACCCCATCCAGTGTGATAGAACCACCCGTATTGATTTGGGTAATTTTCACCGAATAATTAGGATGTTGAATGGCAAATGGCCCAAGTCCGACCACGCCTTGCGGCATAGTGATGGGATTCTGAACTTCTGGAAATACCACTTCTACAAAATAAGTGTCGCTTCCTTGAATGGTGAGAATCAAGGTATAAGTGCCTTCGTCTGTATCACAGGTATAGGTGATGTCTGCCGAAAATTTCACATCTCCATAAGCCAAGCTTACCGTAGCTTCGTCTATGTTGCCGTTGTTGTCCGTAATCGTGTAGCAAAAAGAATCCGTGCCTATAAAGTTTGGAGAAGGAGGTGTATAGGTATAAGTGCCGTTGCCATTGTCGGTAATTGTACCTCCTTTTGCAGAAGATGCACATATTTCTGCAATAGAAATATTATTCCCCGTATCATTGCTCAAAATCTGACTATCAGCAAATGTCACCGATTGACCAACAGGGAATGTTCCTAAATTATCATTGACCGCATCTATCAACGCTACACAGTCATAAGGAACAGGAATAGTGAGTTTGTTAATACAATCTCCGCCCCCTACCCAATTGAGAATCACAAAACCGATACCCGAATCACCTGCTTCTGCTTCAAAAGGTTTGACAGTCACATTGCCGCCACAACTTGGGTCAAGGCTGACTGTTCCCATACATCCCCCCGCAACGGGTGTGATGAAGGCACTGATGTCTGTTGGATAAACTGTGATGTCAATTGAGTCAATAAATTTTATGCTCGAATTGGTGGTGCATGTCACCATTGCAGTGAAGGTGCGAACAATAGGCGCACAGGTTTCATTGGTCAACAGCACATTGTAGTGGTCAAATGTTTCACCATTTTCATCTGTCCATACCAAAACAAAATTCAAATTGTTGATGACCGCTTTTAAGCTAATCGTTTCACCGCTACAAACTTCGGTTTTGCTGGCTGTTGCGGTCGCACTTGAAGGGCAATCATTGACACAAGGTTCGGGTTCATCGTAGGCATTGACGAGCGTTGCGCTGCAATTGGGTTGGTCGTCAAAAGTAGCCGTAACTACCACATTTTGAATGCCAATGGCTGGCAATTCTATGCTATACGTTTCTTCTCCGCTGCCATTGGACGGAATGCTGTAATCATCGCCCAACAAACTCACAACAATGTTCCCTTCTGGAGAATTGTCGTAAGTTACTGTCACTTCAAGAATATAAGTATTGGTGTCTTCATTGCAGTCACTGACCGAAATATTGGTGATGTCAATATTGCATTGTGGCACACAAGAAGCAGGTTCGTCGTAGGCGTTGGCGAGTGTGCTACTACAATTTGGACTTGCCGCAAAAGCAGCCGTTACATCCACATTTTCGGCTTCGGAAGTTGGAAGAATGATAGAAAATCCCTCTTTGCCGCTCCCATCAGGGGTGAAAGAAAAAGTTGTTCCCAGCACTTCAATGTTTAATACACCATTTGGCGCATCTTCGTATTCAACAGTGACATCCAATTGATAACTATTGATTGAAGGATTGCAATTTCCAACACTTACATCGGTCACTTCAATGGAACATTCCGCACTACAAGCAACAGGTGCGTCAAAAGTCACGCCCGTTTCATCGCTGCAATTAGCTTCATTGGCAAAACTGGCACTCACGCCCACATTTTGCAGTCCATTGGCAGTCAATCCAATATTGAAGGTTTCTTGTCCACTGCCATTTGGATTGAAAGGGTAAGTCGTCCCGCCTACTTCAATGTTCAAATTGCCATTCGGCGCATCTTGATACGTAACCGAAACCGCCAAATTGTAGGTATTCGTTGCAGGGTTGCAATCGCCTACATTTATGCCAGTGACTTCAATCGCACAATTCACATCACAAGCGGTAGGGGCATTGTAGGTTGCGCCTAAATTGTCCTTGCAGTCTGGATCGTTCACAAAACTTGCACTCACACCTATGTTTTGAAAACCATTGGCATCGAGTTGGTTGATGGCGAAGGTTTGTTGACCACTACCATCCGTTGTAAAAGTCGTTGTATTTCCGAGAATCGTGAGGTTGATACCCCCTGTTGGCTCGCCTTCATAAGCTACCGTCACTTCTACACTGTAAGTATTCGTTGAAAGGTTGCAATCGCTTACGTTTATGTTGGTTATATCAATCATACAATCCACATTGCAAGAAGCTGGGGCATTGTAGGTTGCACCTAAATTGTCGCTGCAATCAGGATTGGCTGCAAAACTTGCACTTACACCTACATTCTGAAAACCATTGGCATTGAGTTGATTTATGGTAAAGGTTTGTTGGCCACTACCGTCTGCTGTAAAAGTGGTGTTTTTACCCAAAACGGTGAGAAGGATGTTACCGCTTGGCGCATTTTGATAAGCAACAGTTACATCCAAAGTATAGGTATTGTTGTCTGGATTACAGGCTGTTGGTGTGACACTCAAGATTTCAATATTGCAGACAGGTACTTGAAAGCCAAAGTTTACATTTTCAATGTTCAACTGGTTCATATTGATATTGAAGGGATTGGTCGGGTTGTTTGCAGTCGTCAAAACACCTCCATCAACGATTGAGCCTTGAATGTCTGTTACTTCAATGACGGCTTCACCGACCAACAAATTGTCGAAGGTATAGAAACCATCGTTTTGAGTAGTGGTGGTGAAAGGGATATTCACAAAAGCGTTGTTGTTGAAGGTCAGCAATATATCTACTCCATTGACCCTTGTTTCTCCTGCAAAAAGTCCGTCCCCATTGTCGTCTTTCCATACAAAACCACTGATAGTACCTGTGCCCAACAATCCTGCATCCATTTCAACGGTTTCATCGGCTTCAATACTGAATATGTTTGACGAACCTGCTGTGATGCTGTTCGTAACGTCGCTGTTCAAGCCCTGGTTGCTACCTGCGTTGGCAGTAGTGGAGGTAAATAATGGCGCTGTTCCAAATACTACATAATAGTCGAGTGTAGTGTTAGTGACTTCGAAGGTATATGTTCCATCTGATTCGGTAAAGGTATTGGCAATCAATGAAAAATTGGTTGCGTTGTGCAAATTGACATTGACATTGCCGATTCCTCCTTCGTTAGGCTGCTGAATGCCATCTTTGTTTCTGTCCCACCATACAAATCCTTCAATGGTGGCTGTCACTGGGGGAGTAAAAGAACATAAGGGGTTATTCTCTGGTGTTAGGTTTTCTGTTTGAACGGTTGGAACATGGCTGGTTCCGTTGGTTTCGGTAGTGAAAGTGGGAATCAAAAGAGAATAGGTGAAAGTGCCTTGTTGAGGGGTAAAAGGGGTATCATTGCAGCCGCTTGCACCAAAACCATCTGTTTGAATCAAATAAGTATCTAAGGGATTGAAACTTGAGCTTCCACCGAAACCATTGGATTGACCTGCTATCAAAACTCCTGTGCTGTTGGGAATGACTGCTCTCGGTGCATTGAGTCCATCGTTGCCGTATTCATGTGCTTCTATCAATGTTCCGCTTGGGTTCATAAAGTAGTTGGCAATTCGGCTATTTGTGCCAGGAACGATGCTGTTGGTGACGGTTAAGGTAAAATTGGTATTGGGAACTTGATTGCACGATACATTAAAAAAACTGTCGAAGGTTTGAAAATTTTTCGTCCATTCTACATCACCATTTCCGTTGGTTTTCATTGCCGTAGCGTAATAATTGAAGCCTGTGGATGAGGGTTGGATGGTGTATCCGCCAATAAAATAGCCCCCATCTTGTGTGCGAACAATGGATGTACCGAAACAATCTGTGTTGTTATCCAAAACAGTGAATAGTTTTTCGGTCACAATATTGCCATTCGCATCTAATTCTACCAAGATAATCCCCGTGTGCAAAAAATCTCCTCCCGCATTGCCTACATTCTTTAGCCACGTTTTTTCCTTCATCGCCTCTATTTCTACGTCTTTAGATACCTCTTGTGTCATCTTGGCAGTTACAAATTGCGCCATACCCGTAAAAGCATATCCGCCATTGGGAAGTGCAATGCCTGAAACACGGCTTATATTGAAGGTGAGGCTGTGGGTTTTAGACCAAACGATATCACCCGTTGAAGAGGTATGCACGATAAATACTTCTGATATATCATTGTTTGGACTGAAGCTTCGGCTTTCACCAATAAAAGTATAACCGCCATCACTGGTCGGAAAAACCGAATTTGCCATATCGGTGTGGCTGCCTCCATAGGCTTTTGTCCACTGCAAATTTCCCATTGCATCGGTTTTGGTGAGAAAGGCATCCTCAAATGCTCCTCCAAAACTTAGGCTTCGCCCTGCAATAATATATCCATTGTCAGGGGTTTGTGCGATGGCATTGCCTACTTCAAAATTGCTTCCTCCAAAGATTTTGGTCCATTGAGGTACACCCATATCATTGGTTTTGGACAATAATACGGATTGAAAAAGATTCGTTCCTGCGGATGAAAAGCCTGTGAGAATGAATCCACCATCATTTGTAGGTGCTATATCGTAGGGAATATTGTTCCCCACATTGCTTGTGCCAAAGGCACTTTGAAAGGTAATTTGGGCCTGAATAACATTGAATAATCCACCGCAAACCACCATTAAGAGTAGCAATAATCTTTTCATTTGCTTACGCTTTTAGGGTTAAAATTGAGATTGGGGTGGAAATTTTGGATAACAATCCAAAGAAAAAAATGGGGGTTCAACAAAAAAATTACTACAAAATGAATTGGGGATTACAATGTATTGATTGGGAGGAGAGTAAAGCTAATAAATTTTAACTTATAAAAATCTGAATGTTAATACTATGCAAATTTTATTTTTTTATGCAATTTTATTTTTGTCACAAAATTGTAAGATATGCATTTTCATAGAAAGATGCAAATTTTTTGAATGTAAAGTGGGCAGTAAAAAAAATAAGGCTTGACTATATGGAATGTTTCAAATGGTTTCTTTGAATGGGCTTCAAAACTTGAACCGATGTTCTAATGGTTTTTTGAGCAAATTTTATGCCTTAATGGTATATTTGAATTCCTAAAACGAAACAATAAGATGAATAGAGAGCAAATCAAATTCATATTGAGCAAGGTTTATCCATTTTTGGCTGGCTTAGAATTAGACCATTTCTTGCAGATTAGCACTTTTCAAAAATTGAAGAATAAAACAAAATTGATTGAAGCTGGACACAATTCACCAAAGATTTTTTTTATTTTAAAAGGCATGGTAAGAGGCTATTACATTAATCAGAAAGGACAGGAAATCAATGTTTTTTTGAGGCCAGAACATACGATGACAGGCGCACCTGATACATTGTTCACCAATAAACCTACCAAATATACTTTTGAAGCCATACTCGAAACAGATGTGTTGTTTTTTTCCTTTCGTGATTTTGAAGTTTTGATGGATAAGTATCCAAAAATATCCAAGGTCTATATTGATGCATTAGAAGAAAACTTGCAAACATTAATTTTTAGAGTTGAATCACTGATTGACAAATTACCCGAAGAAAGATACGACGAACTGCTTGAAAAAAAACCTACTTTTTTTCAAAAAGCTTTTAACAAACACATTGCAAACTATCTTGGCATCACACCAAATTCGCTTTCTCGCATCATAAAAAGAAAAAAGACGATGAATAGTTAACTTATGTATATTTTTTTTATCTTTCGATGTCGTAATTTTACCACACTTCCATTTTTACCACTTCACTAAAAATAAAATCGTAGTCTTATGGACAATACACTTTTTGGAATTCCTAACCTTGATGTTTACATTATTCTGGGAATTCTGGTAATTTTTGGACTCATGGAAATGATGGCGGGTTACTTACACCGCACCAATCGAACGTCGAATGATTGGATACAAGAGGCAGGTGGTTTTTTCATGCTTTCGGTAGCCATCAAACCCCTCATTGTTCTAACGGTGCTTGGACTTGGCAGTGCTTTGCTTAGTCAATATCAAGGAATTATTTCACATTGGAGTATATGGGCGATGTTACCTTTCTACTTGTTCATTGATGATTTGCTGCAATATTGGTACCACCGTTCGGCGCATGAATACGAATTTTTGTGGAAATTGCACCGTCCGCATCATCAAGCAGAAGAAATGGGTTTTTTCATTTCCTATCGAAATGCTGCCCTTTATTACCTAATTATGCCCAATATCTGGTGGATAGGAATTGTCACCTTCTTGGGAGGAGGAAAAGGCGTAGCACTTGGTTTGATTTTGAAGCAAATAGTCATCATTGGTTCGCATAGCACCATTAAATGGGATAGCTTTTTGTATAAATACAAGTTCTTCAATCCTTTGACCACTATTTTAGAGCGCATCATTATTACTCCTGCTTTTCACCATGCCCACCACGGTAAATCTATGCGGGATAGCATTAGTGACCCAAATGGCAACTTTGGCAATATGTTTTCAATTTGGGACCAGCTGTTTGGTACTGCAAAGTTTACCCGTCAATTTCCTGAGGAATATGGTATTTTAAATGATCCAAAAGAACACTGGTCAGCGGCATATTTGTATCCATTGGTAGCGGCGGAGGATCCAAAAAGTGAAATATCGAGAGGTTTTCAAAAAAACAAAACTGCTACTCCTGAACCTATTTATGTAGAATTGGAGAAGGGTGAAAAATACCTTTGGTGTCAATGCGGCAAAAGCCAAAATCAGCCTTTCTGCGATGGCATGCACCACGGTTCTAAATTCAAACCTCTGCTTTTTGAAGCCAAAAAAACAGGACAGGTAAAGTTGTGTAACTGCAAAATCACCAAGAAAGGACCTTTTTGCGACAATTCGCATTTAGACTTGTTGAAGTAAGTATAAGAGATAACATTGGAAATTTATATTAAATAGAAATACAATTCACTATGGAAGCTTTGGTACATTTTTTTGAACAAATGCCCAATTGGCAAAAATTAGTATGGGTTTTTACCTGCCTGATTATCAGCTGGATTGCAGAAGGAGCGGTTCCATTGATAAAATTCAATTATAAAAAGTGGAAACATGCTGGGGTGAACCTCATATTTTTGACTACTTCTCTGATTATTAATGCCTTGTTTGGATTAGCAACAGTAGGAATTTTTCTATGGATTGGCAATACCAACTTTGGCTTGTTGAATATAGTCGAACTGCCTACTTGGGTAGAATTACTTTTTGCAGTGATGGCACTCGATTTGGTAGCACAATGGTTTGCACATTACCTGCTTCATCGGGTCAAATGGATGTGGAAATTTCACATGGTACACCACAGTGATACCAAAGTAGATGCTACAACAGGCACTCGACACCATCCTGGTGATTATTTGGTGCGTGAAATATTTTCTTTGGCTACCATTTTGGTGTTTGGTATTCCCTTGGCGTTTTATGTTTTTTACCGCATCGCTACCGTATTTTTCACCTACCTTTCTCACGCCAATATCACTGTGCCTATTTGGATAGACAAACCCATGAGCTTGATATTCATCACCCCAAATATGCACAAATTCCACCATCATTTCGAGCGTCCATGGACAGACACCAATTTTGGCAACATCTTTTCACTTTGGGACAGAATGTTCGGAACAATGGTGTATGATGACCCCCGCAAAGTACAATATGGTTTGGATGTATTGGACGGCTCATTGGATGAAAATGTGATTTATCAATTCAAAGTACCTTTTGATAAAAATGTGAAGACGGATTATTGATAAATCCGCTCACAAACGGAGGGTTTCAGAATAAAACCTTTTTAAGTTTAGCATCCAATCTTATGAACACTTTTTCAGTCAGTTATTTTTATGTTTAAAAGGAATATATTTATACAATTATTTTTTTGTTTTAAACAACTGTAAATAAGCTATTTAACTTTCATTTTCCACTTTGGTTCTTAACAAATGCTTATCTACTATTCATGTTGTACTTTAAGCTGTACCTTACCTGAGAATAATTGCCTAAAATCGTTGTCATAAATAATTAACCACAAAACCTGTCCCATATCACAATCTATCTTTTGAACTAATCGTATGGGTATTTGAATCATGATTTGCCATAACCTTTATGCGATAGAAATTGAATACATTATAAATAATATTATCTATTTCTAAATCACCAAGTCGCCCTCGTTATTATACATATTAAAAATATATTGCCATGCGCAACGCATCCTACTCCTTCTAACTTTGACATTCATTCCTACTATCTGTTCTAGGCATAATTTCTTTTATAATCCTTGCTATATATTTATACACTATGCAAGTCGTTCATACACTATGCAAGTCGTTCATTTTTTTTGACTTTAAACGTTTGCGAGTTTCATATTTTCATTGAGCTAAATCACCATCATAATGCCATGAACGATTATCACAATTTCGCTTGAGTTCTCGACTTACAACTTATTTGTGTTTGCAAATCGATATGGATAGAGCTTTTTGACTATAACCTGCTAATTTCATAGAGCTAATTGTGTATCTTTGTTCTGCGGTTAAATTGAGTCATATTTTATACTTTTAGACGAGACAAAAATAGGACTCTTATCCGTTAGAGAGCTAAAAGGCATGCACTTTTGGCTCTTTATTTTTTTCCCTATTTGTATCTCCTAAAAGTTGCATTTATGGGTTAAATCCAAGAAACAAAACACCAATACATCAAAGAAACAAAAAAATGCCTTACATCCTGAAATCCTCTTACAACAACCATCCCCGATGGCAGTTCAACCGTCACCTTCAAACCATGATGCCCAGTATGTTCCGCAAAGTAGAAGGCATTGATTATGAACGAGAACGTTTGGAAATGGACGATGGCGATTTTTTGGATTTGGATTGGGTCAAAACGGGCAGTGACAAATTGGTAATCGTATCGCACGGTTTGGAAGGACACTCCGACCGCCATTATGTCAAGGGCATGGTCAAGTCGTTTAGCAGCAATGGATGGGATGCTTTGGCTTGGAACTGTAGGACTTGCAGTGGAGAAATGAACCGTTTGCCGAGAATGTACCACCATGGAGCGACCGAAGATTTGAAGGCTGTGGTCGACCATATTCTGCAAAATAATCCTTCGTACAACAGCATTGCATTGGTTGGATTCAGCATGGGCGGAAGCCTGACATTGAAGTACTTGGGAGAACAAGGTGAAGCGGTTTCAAAACGCATCAAAGGAGCAGTTGCCATTTCGGTTCCCTTCAATTTGGTAGCGAGTTTACCGACCATTCATGCACGCTCTAACTGGATTTACAAAAAGCGATTCTTGCGAAAATTGGCCCGCAAAGTACAAGCCAAAGCCGAAATGTTTCCCGAATTGATTGAAGTAGAAGGACTGGACAAAATCACCACCTTCAATGAGTTTGACAACCGCTATACTGCCCCTTTGCATGGCTTCAAAGATGCCCCCGATTTTTACCAAAAGGTGAGCGCACATCAGTACGCCGTTCACATTGCAGTGCCTACTTTGATTCTCAATGCGGCAAACGACCCGCTGCTTCCCAAGGAATGTTATCCCATCGAACTGGCGAAAAAACATCCTTTCATCCATCTCGAAATTCCGAAAAAAGGTGGCCATGTAGGCTTTATGTTGCCGAACAGTGAATTGACATGGGCCGACAAACGGGCATTGGAGTTTGTAAACGGTTTCAATTAGTTTGGACTTTGAACAAAAGACATAAGTAGAAAGACAAAAGATATTTTTTGATTATGAATAAATTGCATTTTCGCAATCCGTAATTCTACTTCAACAAGATGCTTGCAGCACGACAAAACAAACAAGCACAAAAACTCCTCTGTGCCTCTGTCTCTCTGTGTTCAATCAAAAAAATTAGTATTTTTGGACATGAAAAATAAGGACACGTGACCTATTTATTCCCAATCGTCACAATCAACAAAGAATCACAGTATTAACAGCGACAAAAAAACAATCATGACCGACAAACAACTAACGTTTAAGAAGTACATTGAAGAAGGATATCACTTTGAAGGCGAACACATTGTATTAGGCACTGCTATTTTGGATGAAGAAGCATTGCAGGAAACACTCATCAAAGCACCTTTGAAATCCTTCAACCGTCATGGACTCATTGCAGGGGCAACAGGAACGGGCAAAACCAAGACCATACAGTTGATTGCCGAAGCTCTTTCTACCGAAAGCGTGTCGGTTTTGGTGATGGACATCAAGGGCGATTTGAGTGGTTTGGCAGCAGAAGGCAGTTTTCACCGCAAAATATTGGAGCGTCACGACAAAATTGGGATTCCTTTTGAACCCAGTGCCTTTCCTGTGGAGTTGCTCAGTTTGTCAGGTGAAAAAGGGGTGAAATTGCGGGCAACCGTTTCAGAATTTGGACCAATTTTGTTTTCTAAAATATTGGGTTTGAATGAAACACAATCGGGCATTGTTTCGATTATCTTCAAATACTGCGACGACAACCAACTCCCGCTTTTGGACCTCAAAGACTTCAAAAAGGTATTGCATTTTGCGACCAACGATGGGAAGGAAGAACTGCAAGAAATGTATGGCAGTATTGCGCCTGCATCGGCTGGAGCAATTTTGCGAAAAACCGTGGAATTGGAGCAACAAGGAGCGGACAATTTTTTTGGAGAGCCTTCTTTTGAAGTAGAAGATTTGGTGCGAATTGGCGACGATGGCAAAGGCATGATTTCCATTTTGCGGCTGACCGATTTGCAGGACAAGCCCAAGTTGTTTTCTACTTTCATGCTCTGTTTGTTGGCTGAAATTTACGCCAAATTTCCAGAGGAAGGAGATGTTGGTCGACCTAAATTGGTGGTATTCATTGACGAAGCCCACCTGATTTTTAATGAGGCTTCAAAGGCTCTACTTGACCAAATCGAAAGCATCGTAAAGTTGATTCGCTCCAAAGGTGTGGGTTTGTTTTTCTGTACCCAAAACCCTACGGATATTCCCGATGCAGTGTTGAGTCAATTGGGTATGAAGGTGCAACATGCGCTCCGTGCTTTCACCGCCAAAGACCGCAAAAACATCAAATTGACTGCCGAAAACTACCCTCTTTCGGACTACTACCAAACCGATGAAATGTTAACTTCTTTGGGTATTGGAGAGGCTGCTATTACGGTTTTGGACGAAAAAGGACGACCTACTCCGCTCGCCGCCACACTTTTGCGTGCGCCTCGTTCTCGCATGGATGTTTTGACCGAAGCCGAAATTGATACTTTGGTGGGCAAATCTCGCATCGCTCGTTTGTACAACCGTGAAGTGGACCGTGAAAGTGCCTACGAAATATTGACCGCAAAATTGAAGGCAGCCGAAGCGATGGCAGTAAAGGAAGCCGAAGCAGAAAAAGGTAATAGTTCTACCAAACGCAGTGCAAAAGAGGAAGAAGGTTTTATAGAATCTATGTCTAAAAACACCATGGTTCGACAATTGGGACGCACGATTACGAGGGAATTAACCCGCAGTCTTTTAGGCGTTTTTGGGATAAAAAGCAGAAGGTAAAAAAACTCAAATATCAAAAGCAAGTTCAAAACTAAAATTCTTCTTGAACTTGCTTTTTTAAGATAAAAATATGCAACAAGAACTTACCATTTCAGAGGCACAAAAGCTCGTTGATGAATGGATTACTTCAATTGGTGTGCGCTACTTCAATGAGTTGACCAACATGGCAATGCTGACGGAAGAGGTGGGTGAAGTGGCTCGAATCATTGCTCGAAAATATGGGGAGCAGTCTTTCAAAAAGGGCGCACCCGAACCAGATTTGGGCGACGAAATGGCGGATGTGTTGTTTGTGTTGATTTGTTTGGCGAATCAAACGGGCGTTGACCTAAGCGATGCTTTGCGAAAAAATTTGGAGAAAAAAACAAACAGGGATTTGAATCGGCATCGGGAGAATGAGAAGTTGAAGGGCTAATCAAACTCTCCGTTTCTTATTTCCTCAATGGTTTCTAGGGGTAAACCTGTTATTTGCACGATAACTTCAACGCTCAAACCTGTTTTCAATGCTTCAATAGCAACTTTCACAAGCTTATCTTCAATGGCGGTATTCACCACATTCATAAAATCTCGATAGGCCTTCAAATTATCTTCATACGCAATTCTATCTTTCTTGCTAAATCTCGCCAATTCTGCTGCATCAAAAAGACGTTGAAAAATGCGTTCTTGCAGTGCTTTTGGGCGTTTGTTGAATTTATAGAGATTCTTCAAAATGTACATCCATTTGTCGAAATGTGTCACCAATTCATCTTCTTCCTTATCAAATTTAGGCACTTCTAAATAAATGAAAGTCAGTTTATTATAAAAAATACTTCCTCTATCCACATCTACCAGTTGAATGGTATGCAAAAAAGACAATTCATCTTCATCCGTTTGTCGTTTTCTGCCATCCTCAAAGGTAAAGTCCATAATAGCAATGGAATAAACTGCCTTCAATTCAAAATCCCATTTGTTGCCCGCTTTTGCTTGTTCCTGAATCGGAAAAGTGGAGTAATAAATACTTCTGTCTTTGAAGAATTTTTGTTTAGCACGCTGAATTTCTACGATGAACTTTTCTCCTTTTTCGTTCTCACAGTACAAATCATAGACCGCCCTTCTATCATCTTCATGGTTGGAAAGATGCTCATTTTTGAGGTAGGTAAGATTGACAATTGTGTGTCTTTTGACGGGAATCAACTCATTCAGAAAGTCTATCAACAAATCTTTGTTCACCTCCTCCCCAAAGAGTTTTTTAAAGCCAAAATCTGTAAGAGGGTTGATAAATATACCTGCTGCCATTGTTATTTTTTTGCTTGAATGTTTCACAAACATAACCAATTCAAGCCACAAATCGTTCTACAATTGTATTTTTGGACAACAAAGAAATCGAGTCATGGAATATCCTAAAAATGAACATTACATTAAAGGCAGAGGTGCTCAAATCAATCCCACACATCGTTTTGCAGAATATAGTTATGATGCCGAAGACAATCAATTGGTGGAAGAAGAGGAGGAGAAAAAGGCGACGAATTACATTGAAGTTCACCCCAAAAGCATTCTCAACAAGGTCATCAATCCAGATATTCCAGCCGAATATTCGATGAATCCCTATCAAGGTTGTGAGCATGGATGTGTATATTGTTATGCTCGAAACACGCATCCTTATTGGGGATACAGTGCAGGATTGGAGTTTGAGCAGAATATTTTGGTGAAAAAAAACGCTCCGAAGTTGTTGGAAGAAAAATTGAAGTCTAAAAATTGGGTCGCAAAACCGATTATGTTTGCAGGAAATACGGACTGCTATCAACCGATTGAACGCAAATTGGAGATTACACGTCAAATGCTCGAAGTACTTTGGAAATACCGCCATCCTGTGAGTATGATTACCCGCAATAAACTCATTTTAAGAGATTTGGACATACTTACCAAAATGGCGAAACACGACCTTGTACATGTAGCCATTACCATCACAACACTGGACGAAAAGCTTCGCCAAAAGCTCGAACCGAGAGCATCTTCTATTCCCAACCGTTTGCAAACTGTGGAAGCACTTGCAAAAAATGGGATTCCTGTTTTTGTGATGATGGCTCCTATTATTCCTTCGCTCAATGACCACGAAATTTTGGGCTTGACCAAAAAAGTAGCATCTTTGGGTGCGATGGGTATCGGACATACGATTGTGCGTTTGAATGACGATGTAGCGACTATTTTCACCGATTGGCTGCAAAAAAATCTTCCCGACCGAGCCGATAAAATATTGAATCAAATTGCTGATTGTCATGGTGGTGAATTGGGCAGCAAAAAGGTAGGTGAACGGATGCGTGGACAGGGGAAATATGCGGAGATGATTCACCAACAATTCAAAGTGGCTCGAAATCAGTTTTTGAAGGAGGTGAAAATGCCTCCTTACAATTTGGATTTGTATGAGCAGATGAAAAATCCGCAATTGAAGTTGTTTTGAATGACAAAGAGATCAATTATATGAGTACGTCTTTGGTGAGTTGTTAATTGAGTGATAAATCATTGGTTTTTCAACAGGAATAAAACAAGGTTGCTTCAAAATATCACACAAAAAACAGACTGAAAGTTTTACATTTGCCAGAGACATTTACTTAATTCATGATTTTTTACTTATGATATCCTCTATCAGCAAAGAACGATTGCAACAATTATCTAATGCTAAAAGTTTTGAGAAAGGAGAGGCTTATTTTTCGCATAAAGCTGTAAAATCAGTCTTCAAAACTGGAAATACTTTTACAGGAAAAGTGGAAGGAAGCGAGTTGTATCAAGTTACTATTGAATTAAAAGCTTATGATATAACTGCTTATTGCAATTGCCCCTATATGTTTGGAGGTTTGTGTAAACATACGATTGCAGTGGGTTTAGCTATCATTGATGGAGACTACATGGAGGTTTCCAATTCTGAAAGCGAAAATATAGTTTACCACCAAAATTCTTCTCCTTCTGCACGAGTGGTTTCTACAATTGGCACTCCTGTTCATGTAGATGGTGCCAACTTCTACGATCAAATTTTTGCAGTTGCAGCAACGAATGTCCAAAAAGCATTTTTAAGGCAGTTGTTTCAAAAGAACGATGCTTTACGATCCCAATTCATCAATTTTGCAGAAAAAGGGCAACAAATTAGCACTTCTATTGCATCAGACATCGAGATGATTCGGGATGAAGTATATAGAGAATTGAGCAGTTTAGAGTTTGGTTTTGAGGTGTTTGACTATGTTAATCAACGTGATTATGGTGGATATGTAGAAGATTGGGAATTGGCTTATGATGGAGGGATTCAGATGATTGAGGAGGTTTTTGAAGGGTATGAAAAAAATGCGATTAACCACATCAAAAGAGGGAATCTTATTGGAGGGATAAGCGTGTTGTTGGGGCTATATGAAGGATACTACAATGTCGAAAAGCCTGCAATTGATGAATATTCCAGTTTTGAGGACTACAATGAGGAGCTTATTTCAATATTTATGCAAGTGTCAGTGAAAATAGCAAACGAGGTAAAATTGGCTATTAAGACGACTGAAACGGTAGAGCAACTTATTGACCTTGTTTTTGAGCGTGTTGATTATTATACATCGGGTGAGGCTACTTTGGAGGAAGAAAAGGGAATCATATATGAACCAAAAAAAATAGAGGCTTTGCTCAAAGCATTGATTATTGAAGAAACAACTGCTTTGTATTTGAAACAAAAAATGGATGCTCGCCAATGGACAGATAAACAGTCGGCTTATGTTCGTCTAAAAATTGCGCGTGAATTGGCAGATAACGAGGGCTGGATTGAAATTGCAGAAAGCTTTGCTGGAGAGGAGATTGAACTGGTTGCTAAGCTACTGAATAAATATGGTGAACTGGGTAGGACAAAGGATTTCTACCGTATTGCCAAAAAAGCTTTCAAAATATGGCCTTATCAAGTCGATGAACAATTGCTCGACAAAATAAGTCCTGAGCAAGATAGGTCATTTTACATCAAAGTATTATCGAATTATACAAGCAGAAAAGCCAATATTTTGACTTTTCAGAAATTACGAGAAGTTTGGACTGAGGGGCAGAAGGAACAGTTTATTGAAAAAAACAGCAATCAAGAAGTTTTTTATATACAAATGCTGAGTCTTGAAAATCGTCATAGAGATATTCTTCAATATGTGAAAGAACACCTTGATTCTTTCAATTTTCAGCAACTCATCAGCCCAATAGTGACAATTTTTCCAGATGAGTGTTTTGAAATTATCCAACAAAAAAGCTTGGATACGCTACAGGAAGGTCGGGGTCGTGGCTTGTACAAGGAGGTTACATCGTGGTTATCGCTCCTCAAGGGGATGAAAAGCAAAGAGAGGGAAATCCGGCTACTTTTTGAACAAATTTATGGAGGCCCACCTAAGCTACCCGCTTTGAGGGATGAAATGAAACAGGCAGGACTGGTTTAATTTAGTGAAAATGAAATTTAAACTTTTGCTTGTAATAGTTATAGTTTTTCAATTATCAGGCTTTATGCCACCATTGAATAATTTCTGCAATGAATCTATTTGGCTTTGAGACATTTGAGGAACAGTAAAATCGGGAGTACCTCCGCCAGTGCTGAAAGGATCAGTGCTGCTACTAAATGGATCACTACCAAATGGATCACTATTACCGCCTAAATCTATGATGATTTCATCTCCTCCATAGTCCGAATTCTTGAGCATATCTTCAACGCTGCTTTGATTCAAATCCACATCACCACAATCCGCACAATCTTCTTTAGCCAGTGTTTGTATGACAGGCTTTGAAGGTGGTTTGATTGTAGCTATATCTACTTTATATCCCATTTTACTTATTTCGCTCAATATCAACGAATTATTCAGCATTTGTTGAATATCTGTGCCGGTATCACCTACAATTTTTAAGGTGTTCTTTTGGGGATCTGATTTGCAGAATTTCACTCCAGATTGGGCATTGAAAAAACGCACCAACTGAATAGCATCGCTTACTGTAAAAACTACCTCTTTACCTTGATTGTCTATTTTGGTGAGCCGCAAATTAGTCAGTTCGTTAGAACTTGTTTGGGCTACAATTGAAGAAGAAGCGAATAGACAAGAAATCAACGTGAAAATGATGTATTTCATAACCACCTATTTAGATTGAAAGTTGTGTATATAATAGATAAGACTGAAGTAACCAACAGTCTTCAAAATTTATCATAAAAAGATTGAATATCCAATCTTGGTATATTTCGTGGGCTTGATATTTAACTCAACAGGTTATCAGTAAATAAGGGTTATGAAGTTTGTAGCTTCAAATTCATCACTAATGTACTAAAATAATATTATCTAACAAAAAAAGATGCACAATCTTCATATAAATTATTGCATCATTGGAGTGATTTCTTGCTTACATTCCTCATCCGGCTTCTTTCCACAAACAGTACACTCGCCTATTTGATTTTTCAGCATGGGATTATTGGTTGCACAAGTACCTCTAAACTCACCACCTTTAACCAATAGTATTCGCAATCCAATACCTGCAAATACAAGAGCTATTAGAATAATTGTCAATATTAAAGTTGGGATAAACATACTAATTATTATTTTTTTGTCTTAAATAGAAACAGTAAAACGCAAAGATATGTTTTGTTCCGCTATTTTTGCAGCTTGTTTGCATATTAACAAAAATACAAAATATCAATGAAACCTATTAATATATCAGCCAAACTAGATGCTTTTGAGCGAATTTTGACAATAATGGACGAATTGCGTGAAAAATGTCCTTGGGATAAAAAACAAACCATAGAAAGTCTGCGAACATTGACCATTGAAGAGACCTATGAATTGACAGATGCCATTACCGAAAAAAACATGCAAGGTATCAAAGAAGAATTGGGTGATTTGTTGCTGCATATTGTTTTTTATGCTAAAATAGGTGAAGAGCAAAATGATTTTGACATAGCATCTATTATCAATAGTTTATGTGAAAAACTTATCAAACGACATCCTCATGTGTATGGCGATGTGAATGTAAAGGATGATAAAGAAGTACAGACCAATTGGGAGGCATTGAAATTGAAGGAAGGTAAAACTTCGGCACTACAAGGCGTACCCAAATCACTCCCTGCTTTGGTAAAAGCTATTCGTATTCAAGAAAAAGCTAAAAAAGTGGGTTTTGAATGGGATACCAAAGGGCAGGTGTGGGATAAGGTAGAGGAGGAATTAAGTGAATTGAAGCAGGCATTGAAGGAAGGAGATGCGTTAAATATCAATAAAGAATATGGTGATGTTTTGTTTTCTTTGGTTAACTATGCACGTTTTATTGACGTTGATCCTGAAAATGCGTTGGAATTGACCAACAAAAAATTTACCCAACGTTTTAAAAAGATGGAAAGTATTGCTAAACAGCAGGGTAAACAGTTGCCTGATATGACTCTCCGTGAAATGGATGCTATCTGGAATGAAGTAAAAAAAGAGTTTGTTTGATATGAAAAAGAATAAGGATTACATAAGGGTTGGAGATATGGTTCAACTGATTTTTACCGATGAAGTTGGCTTGGTTGTCGACTTTTTCGATGGAGAAACCTTGATGGTAGAAATTGATGGGCAAGAAATTCCTGTGTTTATGGAACACCTTAAAAAAGTGGAGGAAAAAGAAGCTACACCTTCTAATATTGCTCCAATTCACCTTCCTCAGCATTTGAAGAAAAACCCCAAAAAACCTCTAAAAAAACAAGACCTTCAAAAAAAGAAAGAAGATGCTGCTCAAAAAATAAATTCCATTGCACAGCACAACGAAATGGACTATGAACCAGATAGGGGCATTCATATTGCTTTGCAGCCATTTTACGATGATAGTGGTGATATTAATTATTTTTTGATACACTTAATCAATGATTCGGGGTATGCACTTCAATTTGACTATCAATTGTTAAGCATTGAATATATAGAATTTGAATTGAAGAAAAAAATCAGTGGGCGAGAAACCATGATTCTCAATTCAATGGATTATGACTTATTGAATGAACAACCTCAACTGCAATTTAAGTTTAGCTTACTAAAAAAAGACACTACTAAACTGCTTACAAACTTTGAAAAAACCATCAAGCCCAAAGCTAAAATGCTGCGACGTGTTCCCGAGATGCTTAAAAGTATTGCAGGTAAAGCATACATTTACACCCTCTTTCACCAGGTTCCGCCTACTCCTACGGCAACACCCCCTCCTAAACCAGAAAGCAGATATATAGAAAAACTAAAACTTCATACTTTTGAGAACGAAGTAAAAGAGCAAAATTTTTCTGAAAAAATATACATCAATGCCGAAGAAAGAGTCATAGATTTGCACATCGAGAAATTGGCTAAATCTTATCGTCATCTAACGAAGACCAATATCATGTTGCTGCAATTGAACGAGTGTCAAAAGAACATTGAAGAAGCCATCAAAAGAAAAGAGAAAAACATGGTAGTTATTCATGGCATCGGAAAAGGAAAATTGAAAAGTGAAGTTTTTAGGTTGCTGATGAACTATCCAGAGGTAAAAAACTTTAAGAATGAGTACAACCATCGGTATGGTTTTGGGGCAACAGAGATTTTCTTTGAGTATGAAGAGTGAATAGTAGAGTTGTCCAAGTTCAAATGATTCATTGAAGTCCATCACACTTCAATATTAAAATCGGGAACTCATTTTTTGTATTACTCAAAATCAACACATTAACACTCAAAAACACCAATACAAAAAAGACTACAAACCGTTCTATCGCTTTGCCGCCCCACAAGAAGGCAGGTAAAGAGGAAAGTCCGGGCAACACAGAGCAACCACACCATCTAGCGGATGGACTTCAACTCGAAAGCGTTGGAGATAGCAAGTGCCGCAGAAAATAACCGCCCCGATGTTTTCAGGGTAAGGGTGAAAAAGTAGGGTAAAAGCCTACTGACAGATGTGGAGATACATCTGTGGGGTAAACCTTGTGGGTTGAAAGACCAAATACACCAGCATGCTTAGACGGTTCGCTGTTTGGGCTGAGGGCTGCTCGCCCGAAGCTGGGGGGTAGGTCGTTGGAGGCAGTGGGTGACTGCTGTCCTAGATAAATGATAGAAAATTGGATGCGTCCAATTACAGAACTCGGCTTATAGGTTTGTAGTTTTTTTTCATTTCGAGACGATTTAATGCTTAAATTGCTTTACCGCTAAATTGTTCGATAGCTGACTTATAGCTATTTAAACATTCAATCATTCAAGAGTTTTACCAATCTATTGATTATTCAAGTTGAAATGATATAAATTGGCTTATTTATTGTTGTTATTTCATAAATTTACATTTATTTTAATCCATTCGTTCAATAAAGCAAACAGAGAAGGTGGCTAATACAAAAGCAAAAATTTTATTAATTGATGATGATAGAAGTATTCGACGAACACTCCGTGAGATTCTCGAATACGAAGATTATAAGGTAGAAGAGGCAAAAGATGGCATCGAAGGAATGGTCAAAATCAAGACCAGCAAATTCGATGTAGTGTTTCTCGACATCAAAATGCCTAAAATGGACGGCATGGAGGTACTCGAAAATGTCCAAAAAATACGTCCAGATCTACCTATTATCATGATTTCGGGACACGGTACTGTGGAAACCGCAGTAGAAGCCGTAAAAAAAGGTGCGTTTGACTTCATTGCCAAGCCACTAGATTTGAACCGTCTGCTCATTACTGTCCGCAATGCACTCGATAAATCCAGTTTGATTACAGAAACCAAGGTATTGAGGCGCAAAGTCACCAAAGTTCGGGATATAGTGGGTGAATCTGAGGTAATTACCAAAATCAAAGAAACCATTGACCGAGTTGCTCCTACCGATGCCCGCATCCTCATTACGGGACCAAATGGTACAGGTAAAGAGTTGGTAGCCCGTTGGATACACGAAAAAAGCCATCGGTCTAAAGGCCCTTTTGTGGAAGTGAACTGTGCCGCAATTCCTGCTGAATTGATTGAAAGCGAACTTTTTGGACACGAAAAAGGAGCTTTTACTTCGGCTCACAAACAGCGAATTGGTAAGTTCGAACAAGCAAATGGAGGAACACTTTTTTTGGATGAGATTGGAGACATGAGTATTTCTGCACAAGCCAAGGTATTGAGGGCATTGCAGGAAAACAAAATAACCCGAGTTGGTGGCGACAAAGACATTCAAGTAGATGTTCGGATTCTTTCGGCAACCAACAAAAACTTATTGCAGGAAGTTGAAGACACCAAATTTCGATTAGACCTTTATCACCGCCTCAATGTCATTCCGATTCGTGTACCTTCTTTGAACAATCGCCGAGGAGACATTCCTTTATTGACCGATGTGTTTATCAAAGATATTTGCAGTGAATACAATATTCCGCCCAAACCAGTTACCCAAGAAGCGATTCAATTATTGCAAGCTCAAAATTGGTCGGGCAATGTGCGAGAGCTTCGCAATGTGATAGAAAGGCTCATTATTTTGAGTGAGGAAAAAATCACAGGTACTGATGTACAAATGTTTGTAACTCCTTCTGGTGGAAACTCATCGAACACAGCCTCCAATAACAACAACTTGTACGACCGTTTTGAAGCACTGCAAGACTTCAAAGAATATACCGAAAAGATGTTTATCCAGCACAAACTAGAGCAAAACAGCTGGAATGTCAAAAAAACTTCTGAAGTTTTGGGTATCCAACGCAGTCACCTCCACAACAAGATCGTCAAATATGAATTGAAGCGAGATGATGAATAGGTCATAAACGTGATTGATTGATTAGTGACTGGTTAGTTTTGAAAAGGCAAAAGTTATCCAATATCTATGTTCTCCAAATCACACTAAATCATCAATAGCCAATCAATTACAATTATATAACAAATCAAAAAGCCGTTTTTCTATTCAAAGAAAAACGGCTTTTTTAAATTAGGCACTGCTCTATTTTCGGATTTCAATTACACCTCTTTTACCTTACGACTGCAATAGGATCAAGTGTAGCATCTCTATCCCAAACCAAACGACCTCTGGTATTGATTCTCCCTCTGTTAATCAACAAGATACCCGCAACATGTGGAGCAGCCATTGAAGTTCCACTCATCGTTGCATACCTACCATTGCTGTAAGTAGAATAAATTCCAGAACCAGGAGCAGCAAAGTCAATCGGGCCATTGCCAAAGTTAGAATCACCAGCCAATCTGCGAGCAGAAGTCATGTTGGAAATGGTAAAAATATTGGCACCATTGGTTCGGGCAGGAGTATGATTGTTGGCATTATCTGCTTCATTTCCAGCTGCAATGGTGATGTAACGTCCTCTGTTTCCGATACTTCTCAAGCAGCTTTCGATGTCATTGCGAACATCACCCCACAAGGAATCCCACCAAGAAGGCGCAGGACCACCCAAGCTCAAATTCAATACATCTCCTCTCCATGCCACTGCACCTGCATAACTCACACCTCTAAGCAATTCTGACCATTGACTTCTACGCAAACCACTCAATACTTTCACAGAAACAACTGTTGCGCCCGCTGCAACACCTTTCACTCCAAAGCCATTGTCTTTGGCTGCAATAATACCTGCAACGTGTGTGCCATGACCTTGATTATCAGTAGGAGAAGGCTCACCTGCCACATAAGAACGACTCCAACTGCTGCTTACTCTCAAATCAGAATGGTTCAAATCCACACCTGTATCAATCACGAACGCCCAGTTGAAGAGCTTAGAACCATCGCCAGAACCGACAAACTGGACTCCCCATCCCACATTTTGAGGAGGCATTGGGCTACTGACCATCATTTCAGGAGAAGCAGAACTGTCAAAATTCACATAAATATCCTGTCCAATAGACTGAACCAATTCGCTTCCTTTTGCCCGTTCAGCCAATTCTTTGGCTTGACTATCAGACATTTTTGCTGCAAAACCACTGATTGCACCTGTGTAAACTTGCTGAACTTGTTTGGCATCAATGCCCATTTTTCCTTGTATGATGTCCATAATTTTAGCAGTTGATTGCTTTTCAAATCCTGCAAAAGCCTCCAACAATTGCTCTCGATTTTCAAATTTTTCGTCAGAATATACATCAGTAAAGGCTGGAACAGCTTTGGGATTGAAGAAAATAATGTAGCTATTCGGCACAAGTTCTTCTGGTTCTTGTTTGTTTACAATCTCTTCCCCTTCTGTTTTAAGATTGGGATTTGTGAAAACTGGCTGCTCCAATTTTGGGTTGGTTTTTTGATTGAAGACAGGCGTTTTGGTTCGAGTAAATTGTGCATAAACATTGGAGAAAGAAAGGCTTACTAAAAGCACGGCGAATAACATTGCTAATTTTTTCATCGTTTAATACGGTTTTAAAGGTTTTGTGAAAAAAGTAAATACTTCGTTAGTAATTACAATCACAAATTTACCGCAATCGACATCGGTTTGAAAACCACATACTTTTCAAACATAGGAGTCTGGTCTGCAATTTGCCTTCTTAACTGCAATAATACGATTTGAATAGCTCACCCTTCAACTCTTCTAAATAAATAAAAATAGCTTCTTTTCCTTCAATGACATTTTCTCCTTCAAGAAGTGTTGGTAATTCAGTATTTGCCACTTGTTCTGTTTTGAAGGCCAAAGAAAGTTCTTCCAATTTTTCTTCAATTTCCAGTACGTCTTCTGTTTGTGTTTGATATATTAGGGTCATTTGTGAATGTTGGTTTTGTCCGTAAATTTATCAAAATTTAGCATTTCTGTTCTTTTTTTTACCATCATACATTTTAGAATGCTATCCTTGTTTTTCTTTTGCTTCAATTTTACTACCTTACATCTTTAGAAAAATAGGAAAAATAACGTTTTAACCTTTCTATACTTTCTTAAAAATTTGCCCCTTTTTATAGGGGAAAAAGTAGATTCCAAAAAATGTAATGCTATTTTTCACTACAAATATATTTAAATCAACTCATAAATTAACTCAACTTATTCGTTATGCCCAAAGTGAGAGTAAACGGTGTTTCCTTGCATTATGAACTAGTAGGCAAAGGAAAGGAAACCATCGTATTTAGTCATGGCTTGTTGTTCGACAAAACCATGTTTCACAAGCAAGTAGATTTTTTAAAAGACCGCTATAGATGCATCTGTTACGACCACAGAGGACAAGGACAAAGTCAAATAACCAAGCAAGGATATGATATGGACAACCTCGCCCAAGACGGTTTGGGACTAATGGATGCACTCAATATCGAGAGTTGCCATTTTATTGGCTTATCTATGGGAGGCTTTGTCGGTATGAGAATCGCTGCTCGATATCCCAATCGTATTAATTCTTTGACACTATTGGACACTTCTGCCAATAGTGAAACTCATACCTCTAAATATAACCTATTAACTTGGGCAGTACGATTATTTGGAGTCAGTTCTGTTGTAGGAAAAGTAATGAAAATATTATTTGGAGAGAAATTTTTAAACGACCCGACAAGGGCAGACGAAAAACAAAAATGGCATTCATTTATGTCAGCGCACAAAAAAAGCATTGTCAAAGCAGTTCAAGGAGTAATCAATCGCCAAGCCATTTTCGATGAATTGCCTAACATCAAAGCTCCAACTCTGGTAATTGTTGGTGATCAAGATGTAGCTACCGAACCTATTCACTCACAAGAAATTCACAAGCAAATCATTCATTCTCAGTTGGTAATAATTGGAGGAGCAGGCCATAGTTCTACGATTGAAGAACCTGAGCAGGTGAACCAAGCCATTGAAGGGTTTTTGAAGACTTTATGATTTGGCATTGGGTAGCTTGAAAATCATAGCCTTAATTACTTTATGATTTGGCATTGGGTAGCTTGAAAATCATAGCCTTAATTTTGATAAATCACCGAAATATGCGGTGAGTAACCCAAAACAGGGTGAAAGCGATTGGCAAAATCTACAACCATTTTTCCCAAGTTGAGACCCAGTCCGAAACTACTGTAAGCAGGATTAGTAGAAATACCTGCTCGCAAAGAGAGTTTTTCTATCAATTGGTAGTCCAGTCCAAACTTCAAAATGGCTTCCCTATCTATGTCTTTTTCAACTTCTCCCAAAAGTGTAAAGCCTTCTTCTTCTGGGTGATATGCCAATCCTACTTTTATGAGGCTCGGCAAAAAACTTTCTTCGTCTTGTGTGAGTTGGACTCGAATCGGATTGTAAATAGATGCTCCAATCTCTATGTTTTTGGAGGGTGAAAATTGAAGTCCCAAACCAAAAGTGAAAGCAGAAGTACTGCCAAATTCTTCAATGGAAAGATTCACATAATCAAAATCTACTGCAATACTTAAATTTCTTGCAAGCAAACGACTGTAAGCCAAGGTGAAATAGGATTCGCTGTAAGCAGCATTTCCAAAATAAGTTCCACCCAATCCAAAAGAGCCACTTTTGGTCGGCAAAGCAATACCTACACCCAATAGGTTGAGATCTTCAATCAAGAAACGATTTTCTGCATAAATACCTACATTGAAGCCCTCCAGACTGCTCAATCCCGCAGGATTGTTAAAAACGGAAAAAACATCTTTCAACGTTGTGCTGTGCCCTCCAAGTGCTGCACTTTTAGCTCCAATAGAGGGCTTACTTTCTTGGGCCACTAACGAAAGATGCAAAAGTGTACTCAAGAATATTAAGATGAAAAAATGATGACGTAACATATTTTATATTTATGCTCAACGATAAAACTGGTTTAAACTTCTCAAAAAATCACTTGCTTTTGCAGTAGAAAAAAAACATTTTTTTAAAAAAACAAAAAATACTGTTACTTTTCTTAGCAGTGTCCGTCTAAAGAAATGAGTTGAGTGTAGTGATTTGGAGTAGGAATGGGGCTTCTAGTAAGCCCCATCCTACTTTCTTTTTTTCGAGATAAATTCATCCGTAAAATGTCCTCGTTTTTTGCCCTGTGAGAATTTATCTTGATTAAATACTTGCGATTGATTTCGAGGTATGGACAAACTAACCCAATCTTTTCCCTTCAATAAAGTACCGATAAAAACAATCTGACCAATGTGATAGGCATAATGTGCCAATTGTCGGTTGATGGCTTCGAGAGCGGTGTGTCCTTGATTTCGGATGTAAATGATTCGCTCCAAATCGTTGGGATTCAAAGCCTCTACTGCTCCTAAAAAACATGCCCAACCTGCGTTCCATTTTTGCAGTAAATCTTGTTTATCCTCTATCGTATTCACAAATTCCCCATCCCTATCCCGCCACGTTTTTTCGCCATCTTCCTCCAAAAAATTCGTCCATCTCGATAGCATATTACCACATAAGTGTTTGACAATGATGGCTATACTATTGGCGTATTCACTGTATTGCCAGTGAATATCTGTTTCCGATAGCTGTACAAAAGTTTTTTCACCCAAGCTTTTGTAGTAATACAGTTGCTTGAGTGTGCTTTCCAGGTAATTTTGATGTAAGTCCATTGCAGTGTTGCTTTTGTGTATTTTATCTAAAAGTTCGGTCTCAATGCAGCGTGTCCGTATTCATAAAAATTCTTGATGAACAATACCGCATCTTCCTCATCATCTGTCAGGTGTAAAAAATCCAAATCTTTCGCTCCAATGTTTTTGTGCTTCTTCAAAACAGTGTCTTTTATCCACTCTATCAGTCCTCCCCAAAAGTCTATACCCATGAGTATGATAGGAATGCGTTCAATTTTTTTGGTTTGGATAAGGGTCAAAGACTCAAAAAGTTCGTCCATCGTTCCAAAGCCTCCAGGGAGAATCACAAATGCTTGAGCATACTTGACAAACATGACTTTACGCACAAAAAAGTAATTAAATTTAATAAGCCTATCTCGGTCAATGTAGGCATTGGGTTCGGTTTCGTGTGGAACGGTAATCTCCAAACCTACCGATTTTCCTCCAGCTTTTTGTGCGCCAAGATTGGCCGCTTCCATGATTCCTGGGCCACCACCTGTGATAATTCCATATCCTTCTTTCACCAACAACTCAGATACTCTCACCGCTTTTTGGTAATACGGATGTTCTGAAGTCGTTCGAGCCGAGCCATATACAGACACACATGGACCGATTCGATTCATGTTCTCAAAACCATCCACAAATTCTGCCATGATTTTGAAGATACGCCAAGAGGACTCTGCTTTGAGTTCTGCCCATGTTTTATCTTGCTGAGTGGTATTGTTGCTATGTGTTATCATATTGGTATTGTTTGTGTTAAAAAAAATAATAGTTTGATTAGACCGCTGTGTTGTATTCTTTTCTAGAAATCAACCACAAACCAATAAAGGTAAGCAATCCATTTAAAATAAGTAATTCAAAACCAAATTTATATCCATTCATCCATGCCTCTGAATGACTGTTCAATACATAACAAACAATCGGTGCAGTCACACAAATAAAAGGGACATACTTATCCACTACTTGTCGGTTTTTCACAAACAAGCCAAAAGAATATAAGCCCAAAAGTGGTCCATACGTATAGCCTGCAATGCGAAACAACTCACTGATTACATCCTGTTCGAGCATATAGTAAAAAACCATGACTACTGTAAGTAGCAGAAATGTAAACCCAATATGTACTTTGAAGCGGGTTTGTTTGAGTATGTTGTGATTGGCATTGGGATTTTGTGCTTTTTTTTCTAAATCCAAAAAGTCAACACAAAAAGAGGTGGTCAAAGCAGTTAAAGCAGAATCAGCACTCGAATAAGCCGCTGCAATCAAACCGATTAGAAATACAACGCCAATCATTGGAGGAAAATACTCCAATGCCAAAGTTGGGAATACATGATCGGTTTTGGTGGGTAGCTCGATGCCTTTAGAATTGGCATAAATGTACAAGAGTGCGCCCAAAGTGATGAAGAGAATATTGACAAATACCAAGACAATGCTGAAAGTAAACATATTTTTTTGAGCCTCTCCAATGTTTTTGCAACTGTTGTTTTTCTGCATCATATCTTGGTCCAAACCCGTCATTACAATAGCGAGTGAAGCACCGCTAAAAAACTGTTTGAAGAAATAATTCCCCGCATTTGGATTGTCAAAAAAGAACATTCGAGAATATTGACTTTCCGAAACCGCACTCGCCAATCCTCCAATCGTCAGGCCCAAATCCTGTCCAATCCACAAAATAGTGGTAATGACCGCCAAGAGCATAAACGTCGTTTGCAGCATATCTGTCCATACAATCGTCCGAATTCCGCCCCGCATGGTGTACACCCAAATCAGCAAAAGTGTGAATAGAACATTGAAAACAAAGTGAATACCATAAATATCAAATACAAATAACTGCAAAACAATCGCCACCAAATAGACCCGAAAAGCAGCGCCAATGGTGCGAGAAAGCAAGAAAAACCCTGCTCCTGTTTTGTAAGACCAAAAACCAAATCGTTTTTCGAGATAGGTGTAAATCGAGGTGAGATTCATTCGGTAATAAATGGGCATCAAAACCGTAGCAATGACCAAATAACCCAATAAGTACCCAAATACGACTTGCATATAAGAGAAGGCACCATTGATGCTCTCCAAATTTCCGATGACTCCAGGTATCGAGATAAAAGTCGCCCCCGACAAACTCGCACCAATCATTCCAAAAGCCACTACATACCACGGAGATTGTTTGTTGCCGATAAAGAAGGCTTCATTGCTGCTATCACGCCCCGTTATCCACGACACAACAAAAAGCAAGGTAAAATAAGCACCAATGAGAGAAAGAATAAGAATTGGATTCATGAAGAAATTGTTTGACGGTCTTTATTGAAGGCTCTAATTTACACAATGTCGTCAAACAACAGTTAGAAATTTCTCCTTTTAGCTAAATTCCCCCCTGCAAACCACCGTTTCGCCTTTCTCCTTCAAAATCACACAAGCAAATCCTTTCTCCAATTGCTTACTTTTGACAAGCACTTTTTCTCCAAAAAGAGTCTCATTCAAAAAGTTCATTTCCAGCTGCAAAGGTCGGAAATCACCTTCCATATTAACCAATTGATTGATCATCCATTCCACGTATTTTGTATTGTTCACATGCCCGACCATATCCAAATCACTATATTGTACTTGATAAGTTGAACTTTGGTCAAATTCGGTTATGGAAGGCAATTTATTGGAAGCTCCGCAATCAGGCAACTTATCTGCAATGATAGGCAGTTGGTTGCTCACAATTCTTGCAGGTCTTCGATTTTCGATATTGACAGCTACCCAAAAGGTAGAAGCCGAGCCTATGGATTCGCCTTGTTGGTTTTGAAAATCAAAATGCCTGTCCGAAAAAGGCCCTCGCATCGAACTAACCCAAGTTTGGAGTTGGATTTTTTCAGCCCAAACGGGGAAATTGTTCATTTTCACCTTCAAACGATTCATCAGCCATACATGCCCCATTTGCTGCATATCATCAAATCCTAAGCCTCGATGCAAAGCATGAAGACCTGCCGCATTTTGGAGAATATTGCAGATTGAAGTGATGTTTGCTTCTGAATTGTTGCCAATCATAAAAGAAGGAATCTGCCATTCTTCGTGCCATATACCGTTTTGTTCCATTATTTGTGTTGCGTTTAGGTTTTTATACTATTAGTTGTATTCGTATGTTTATAGGTATTTACGTTAGTGTGTATAAAGAAATAGTTACTATTAAAATAATATATAAAAAATCGCAGAAACCGTTTGAGAAACATTTCAAGAATCCGCATATTTATATAAATAATCATTATTCAGTCAAATATATTGAATTTAATCTCTGATGAAAAATGCTACGACAAATTAGGTAGGAAAATAGCATTATTTGCCTTCATTGTGCCTGCAAAAATATCATTAAAAACGGTAGATATTCGAGTAACACAAATATTCATAGATATAATAACCAGAAAGGAATATGACTTATTTTACGTTCTTGGATTAGGAGCTATACCACCTTCAGTTTGCTGACTACCTGTTGACTCAAACAATGCAGCGTTCCAAATCCCCAAATCAAATCAATAGAATTGATACCAATGATTTGTCGATCAGGAAAACAATCTGCCAAAATATTGAGTGCAATTCGGTCATTCGGGTCATTGAAAGTAGGAACTAAAACGGCTCCATTGATAATCAAAAAATTAGCATAACTCGGTGGGATGCGAATATCTTCAAACATCAATTTTTGCGGCATCGGCAATTCTACAATATTGGGAGATTTCCCGTCTTCAAGTTGTGAAGATTGCAAGCGTTTGAGGTTGTCTTGTAGCGGTTGATAGTTGGCATCTTCTCGATTCGATTCTACTACGGTGACAATCGTATCGGCATTGACAAACCGACACAAATCATCAATATGTCCATGTGTATCATCTCCTTGTATTCCATTTCCCAACCAAATCACATTCGTCACGCCCAAGTATTCGGCAAAGACTGCTTCGTAATCAGCTTTGGTAAATCCTGGGTTGCGTACCTGAATCGAAGGATGCAACAAACACTCCTCAGAAGTCAACAAAGTTCCCTTTCCGTTGACATCTATTGCGCCTCCCTCCAATACCACTGCCTTTCCTCGGTAAGCAGCAACGGTCATCGGAATATTTAAAAAATCAGCAACCGCAGCAGGAACCTTTCTATCCAATTGATGATTAGCATATTTTGCCCAACCATTAAAATTGAAGTTAATCGCTTCTTGTGTTTGCTGTCCAGTTTCTACAATAATAGGCCCCGAATCTCGCATCCAACTCCGATTGGTTTTTTGCAAAATATACTGTACCTGTTTGGTGTCCACATGCGCCCGTTCGAGCATAGCCCCTACTCTATTTTGCAAGGCCTCGTTTGCCACCACAAGGAACACTTTTTCAAACTGCGCCACTTTTTTGATAAACTCCACGAATGCCCATTGAATAGCTTGATACTTACCAGGCCAATCATTTCCATTGTGCGGAAAACACAACAAAATCCCTTTTTGCTTTTCCCACTCAGCGGGAAATCTTCTTTTTATTTGGCTCATATTAGTGAAAAAAAATAAGTCAAATCAATTTGATTTAGAAACAATCTAAACCAGTGGGTTTTTGAATTTAAGTTTGTAATTAGGCAAACTCAAATATCAAATTAGTCATTTTTGCGCTTCAATTTGTTCTCTAATAATGAGTTAATTGAATTTGCATTTGAGTTATTAATTTGAATTTGCCTTAGTATTTTTTCTATACAAAATAGTATTAATCTATCGCTCTTTTGGTGATTTCGCCATAAGCATCAATTCTCCTATCTCTAAAAAAAGGCCAATTTTGCCTAACATTTTCTTGCAAATCCAAATCTACTTCTGCCATCAAAATCTCTTCTTCGTTGTGCGATGCTTGCGCCAATATTTCTCCTTGCGGGCCTGCAATAAAGGATGCTCCCCAAAACTGAATCCCATCGGTATTGGGTAAATATTGCTCCAAACCAATTCGATTAGCAGCCGCAACATAGATGCCATTGGCGACCGCATGACCTTTCATCACATTCATCCATGCGCCATATTGATTCACCCCATATTCTTCTTTTTCAGCAGGATGCCAACCAATTGCAGTAGGATAAAACAACACTTCTGCCCCCTGCAAAGCAGTCAATCGAGCTGCCTCAGGATACCATTGGTCCCAACAGATGAGCGTTCCTATTTTTCCTTTTTGGGTGCGAATGGTTTTGAAGCCCAAATCGCCTGGGGTGAAATAAAATTTTTCATAATAATAAGGATCGTCAGGAATGTGCATTTTTCGATAGAGTCCCGCTTCCGTTCCGTCCACATCTATGATGTAGGCACTATTGTGGTAAATACCCTGCATTCTTTTTTCAAAAAATGGAACAATGATGACCACTTTTAATTCCTTAGCGAGTTGGCTAAATGCCGTAAAAGAAGTGCTATACAAAGGTTCTGCCAATGCAAAATTATCCACATCTTCGCTTTGACAAAAATAATGACTGCTATATAATTCTGGCAAACAAATCACTTCTGCCCCTTGTTTTGCTGCTTTTTTTACCCAAGCAGTGCATTTTGTTAAATTGTTTTTTGGGGTGTCATTTAGGTTCAATTGCACAACTGCAATCTGGTATTTTTTCTTCATTATATGCTTTTATTCTTTCATGAAATTTTTTGAGGCAATTCACCACTTGTAAAAATAACACAACTTCGGGTAAAGTCAAATTCTACCAAACTCTACCAAAGGATAAAACACATATACTTCAACCCCCATTTCCTTGCCCTTATGGACACCATCCCAAAAAATAGTAGCATCATTCGGGTTTAGACTTTGGACGAAATATTAAAGACATAAGAAAAAAAAGTTTTAAATCTTTGACAGCAAAGAGATTAAGAGAAATTGAATTAAAAATGCGTTTTGCTCATAACCAAACATTTACTTCTTATGTCTTATGTACAATGTCCAATTCGGGTCAAAATTGTTTTGTTCAAACGCTTTTTCGCTTCAATAGTGAAATAGTCACTTCAAAAGAAAGAGATTTTATAAGCGTTGGAATTATTTTGGGAGGCAAGGTTTTTCTAAAGTTTTGAAGAAAAAATTAGAGTTTATTATATTCGTACTATCCTGTTACTCGAAGAATAAAGAAAATTTGAAAATACATTATAATAGGTTATCTTTAAGAATTGAATATTGCATCAATGACATAAAAATTAGAGTGTCGTTCATCATCATTAGAAGCAGAAAAATTGTACTACAAAGCTGTTATTTCAGAATAATCTGTCCAAATATCAGAACAATCTGCGATAATTTTATTCCAGTAAACTGATTTGATGCGTAAGCGAAACATTAATTATTATTCCTTAAAAGGTAATAGTACAAGCAACACACAAACACAACTAAGAAAGAAAAAATGCGAGTTCTCATACAAAAAGTCTCTCAGGCATCTGTCACCATTGAAGGTAAAGTCAAATCAAAGATTGGACAAGGACTGCTGATTTTGCTGGGCATTGAAGAAGCAGACAACGAAGAAGATATTGATTGGCTTTGTAGAAAAATAGCTAATCTGCGGATTTTTGAAGACGAAGCAGGAAAAATGAATTTGTCGGTCAAAGACATTGAAGGGGAAGCATTGGTAGTCAGTCAATTCACCCTTCACGCCAGTACCAAGAAAGGCAATCGCCCTTCTTTTATCAAAGCTGCAAGACCTGATACCGCCATTCCGCTATATGAAAAGTTTGTGGCGAATCTTCAAAGCTATTTCACCGCACAGGTTGGAACAGGAGAGTTTGGCGCAATGATGGAAGTAGGTCTGGTAAATGATGGCCCTGTAACGATTTGGATAGATTCAAAAAATAGAGAATAAACGATATAAAAAATGCCGCAAACTTAGTTCGCTTACGGCATTTTTGGGGCTTAGACTTTCCAAATTTGGGTTTGGAGAATTTAGCTTTCTGTCATAGAATAAATTACTCCATTCTCAAATTCGTACTGAATAACTCCTTTGTTTTGAGAATAAAACAAACGAAGGACGTTGTTTTCACCATTTGGGTCGAGTTCTTTTTGATTGATTTCCAAGACATCAAAGTACGTTTTACCTGCAATCTCTATGGACTCATGGCAAGTATAGATGAAGTTGAATTTTTCACCGCACTGAAAACTACCGTCTTCATTCACAAAGTATTGAAAGAGGTAGTATTGCGCTCCCCCTTGGAATTGCTTTGTAAGCAGTTCAATAGTCATCTGTTCATCAGTAGTATAGTTGGTTCCAAATCTCATAAGAGGTGTAGCTTCACTGTTTTTCAACTCCACATTAAAAAACTCCAAAGTTTGTCCAGAACACTTATTGAAGTCACTGTGTGTTTCCTCCAATGTTCGCTTCACATTCAAAGAGTAACTGTTGCCATCCGAACCTACAAATTTTACTGTCTGACCTGAGGCATAAGGTACACTTTGTTGTAATGCAGTAGCCACTTTTTTGTACTCATTGTCTTTTCCGCTAGGGCAACAAGAAGATAAAAAGAAGACGAAAAAAAAGAAATACAGGATGTTTTTTTTCATTTCAAAAATCATTGATTTTAATTTAATTAAATGTTAAAATTAAACAATTCACTATTTTGTAAATTCACTATTTTGCATTATCTCATAAACGAAGGAAATCTTTGTTTAGTTGCAAGCAAAGTATGCTAAATGAAAATATTTTTTGATTCAGTGAAGTTTTGATGGAAAGAGGCTTTTGAAGGTTAACTTTAATATACATATATTTTGAAAATCAAAACTTTATAAAGATAAATTTCACAATTATTAGTTTCTCCTCTTATGCTGGAGTTTAATTCTATTTTTTTTAAAACCTGTATTTATAGTAAATTTGGATATCAAGCAATCAAAAAACATAATGCATTGACTTTTAATTAATTAAAAGCCAATTAATTAATTTGGTTTGTACTATAATTTTATCTTTTAGCAGAAAATTGAAAACAAAATGTAGTGTAAAAACATTTTCATTGTACAATAACTTCAAAATTCACAAAAAATGGCCAAACAAAAACCTCAAATGGGCTGGGTGTATTCTCCTACTGCAACAAAGGCTCAAAAAGACAATATTTCCAAACAGTTCGAGCCTATCATAGACCAATTGAAAAAAAATTTTACTCCGGTTCCAGAACCTCAAGAATACAATCATTGTATTGATGTATTTAGCAAATGGAGAGGTAATTCCTTCTATATTACGCAGAAATACAAAGTTGGAGGAGAAAATAGATACAAAGATTTTTTTGATACGGGTATTGCTCGTTTGGAGTATTATGGTGAAAACCGGTTTAACCTTTCTTTTTACACCTCTTCGGGAAAATGGGAACCGCATTTTATGTATCAAGATGTTTCTTTTGAAGAAGCACAAAATGCGATTTTGAAGGATAGCATGCTCCAAGTTTTTTAAGCAATGGTCAAACATTAACTCCTTGATTTAAAATTCTGAACAGCTTGATTAATAGGCATTTTTTTCATTTTCATTCTTTATTATTCCCTTTTTGATGATAAAACACTATTTTTAAAAGCAGAATAACCGCTTGATTATAAACCCCATTCATAGCCCATGAATTAATTCATGGGCTATGAATGGGAATAATTTTTAGTGAAATATCGTCATAAAAGGAATAAAATTTACATTCCAAAATTATTATCTCTATGAAGCTCTTATCTTATGAATCTTCCACTAAATGGATAGACATTGGCTTATTATTATTGAGGATTACCTTTGGTGCGGCCATGCTATATGGTCATGGTATTGGCAAATGGGGCAAATTATTTGGAGGTGAAGAAATACAATTTGCAGACCCATTTGGCTTGGGAGTTGTCGCCTCATTGGGTTTGGCTGTATTTGCAGAAGTAATTTGTTCTATTTTACTAATGTTTGGCTTGTTTACCCGATTGGCCTTGGTTCCATTGATGGTTACCATGGCAGTTGCTTACTTTACAGTCCATTTTTCGGATGAGTTTGCCAAGCAAGAAAAAGCCATTTTGTATGGAATAACCTATCTTGCTTTATTTTTAACAGGGCCTGGCCGTATGTCCTTAGATGCTCTGTTGTTTGGCAAAAAACAGAGTTAACTTCACCGATTCATATATATTTTCAATGCCTTATGAATATTTGGTATGAAAATTTACATAAACCGTCCATGCTTTATCTGCATATCTAAAGTCTGTTTACTCTCGGTTTCCTACCAAAATAATAGGACTTCCTACTGTAGAAATTCGGTTGGCATCGACAGCTACTACTCCCTACATACTTGGAGAGGCCATTGCTTCAGCCAATGCCTGAGGTGATTCAAAAGGTATGGTAAACACTTGGTAAAATGAAGGAATACCAGCAGAACTCGTTAAAAATTTGGTGACGTTTTAAGGCTTGACAGTTTCTGGAATTCCTGTTTTTTCATGAAGCAGTGACAAAAGTTTGGTATATGCTGCTTCAAATTCTTCTACATTTGTTGGTTGAGGGTAAAGTACAGTTAATTTAATTATAGTATTTTATTTTTAAGTATTATTATTTCATTATCAAATGAATATATACAAATTGATGCAAATTACTAATACAATAAGCGTTTATCGTTCATAATTTTTAAACTTGTCCACGGATTTCCACCCTATCTTCAAGATTACAAAAAAAATTATCCTTTCTACAAATTATATCCAAACAAAGTATTGAAGCAGAATTATGCAATTTAGACAACCAAACCCTTCCTCTTGTATCGTCCTCTGATTATATTTTCCTTTACTTTTAGTATCTTTATGAAGCCCTTTTCGCCAGAAACCTCAAAATCTTCATAAACAAACTCTATTCTAAAAACAGCTTTGATGACAGACACCAATTTGGATATAAAATCCACGATATGAAAAAATACCTACTCTTTCTAATACTATTATTTATTAGCTCAATGTTTTCAACTATTTGGGGGCAAACATACATTATTAGCGAAACAACTGTAACCGATAACTCAGGAACGCTTTTCGATTCAGGAGGTTCTACGGATAATTATGGGAACGGTGAATATTACGACTTTACAATATGCCCCACGGATTTCACAGAATGTATCCTAATAGACTTTGTCAGCTTTGATATGAAGCTGGGAGATGTACTACAAATTATTGATGGGACAAACATTGTAGCAAGTCTAACCAAAAGTGCCAATCCAAAAACTTTTGTAGTTTACAATAGTTGCACCATTATTCGTTTCATTTCCAACGACCTCAGTACTGCCGAAGGATGGGAACTTACTTGGACAACTTCCACAGATTGCCCACCTCCAGCCCCAAATGACTGCCTAAGAGCCATTCCCGTATGTGACAATGGAATTCTGAACTTCAATAGTTTTGGGCCAGGAAATGACGATTTTGCGAGTATCAGCAACCACAAAGGCTGCCTAACAGGAAGCGAACACCAATCAGCATGGTACAAGATAAGAGTAGGCGATCATCCTACCGATGGGGGTATGTTAGAATTTGTACTCACTCCAGAAGCAGGAGCTGATGAAGACTATGATTTTGCTATTTATGGCCCCAACCTCAATTGCAACGACTTAGGCGATCCTGTACGCTGTTCTTATGCCGATGACAACTGCCATTTTTGCCCCGAAACAGGGCTTGGATATGGCGCAACAGATTTTTCGGAAGGAGCAGCCTGTCCTACCTGCGACGGCTTTGTTGCAGCTTTGTCCGTTTTGCCAGGCGAAACCTACTATTTATTGATAGACAACTTCAATGAAAGTTTTGACGGATTTGAACTCACTTGGGGACCAGATGTTATCCTCGATTGCAGTCTGCTCAACTGTGATTTGATTGCCCACGCCGAAGCCATTGGAGAAACCATTATTTGCAGCACTGGCCCCAACATACAATTGCAGGGGCTATTTGAAAACAACGACAGTATTCCCTCTTATGAATGGCAAGCCGACCCGCCCGAAGCCGTTGGTTTTCTGAACAATCCATTTTCGCCCAATCCCATTGTAGTAGCAGACAGCATTCGACAAGACTTCAACCGCTTTGTTGTTTACACCCTCACAGTGAGAGATGGCGACTGCGTAGCAAGAGACAATGTTACGGTACAAATTTTTAGCGTACCCGAACCTCCAACAACAGATACACTTTTGAACTACTGCGTAGGAGATGAGATCAACAGACTCGAAATATCTACCCTTTCTGCAGGTGAGTTCAGTTGGTACAATGCCAATCCTGCATTGAATCCAACGCTTACCCCACTGCATGAAGGCATTTATTATCAACCTCTTATCAATGGAAACATAGCAGGCACACACCATTATTGGGCTACAGAGACCAATAATATTTGTACGGGCGAACCCACTGCCATCACCCTCAACATTTTTCCCGTTCCCGAATTGGCCAACATTCCCGAACAAGCCATCTGCTCCAATAGCTTCAATTTGGCAGACTTGCATTTGGTAGATGTAAACGGCTTAGACCTAAGCGAAGCCAATCGGCAATATTTCATCAGTCCAGACTTAGCACCTAGTTCTGCCACCGATTCCATAGTCACCAAAAGTGGGATTTACTGGATCATGGTAGATTATTATGGATGTATAGATGCACAATCAGTCACTGTGAAATTGGGCGATTTGAGCATTGAAGTACAAACAGAGGATGCAGATTGTGGTGAAACCAATGGCAGTGCCACCGTTTTCACCAGCAATGGCGTACCTCCCTACACCTATCAATGGAGTCCCGACCCCAACCAAAATGATCCAACAGTAAACAATTTGGCAGCAGGCATTTACAATGTCACCATTGGCGATGCTACGGGTTGTATCATCAAAAAACAGTTTGCCATTTTCGCCCCACCTCTTCCCAATGCTGCCGTTTCCAGCAATCTAACCGTAGCCTGTTTGGGCGATACCGTACAATTGTTTGGTGCTACATTTTCAGCGGGATTGGACATCAGTTATTTGTGGACAGGACCCAATGGGTTCTCCACCACCGAACAAAATCCAAAAGTGGTGATATCCGAAGTAGGACAAGCCAATACATTCAGCCTCATTGTAACCGTTGACGGCTGTGTTTCTCCGCCCAAAAGCCTTGAATTGTTTGCACTACCCACTCCAATAGCCACAATCATTAACGATGGCCCTAGTTGTGAAAATGCTCCTATTACCCTTTCTGCTGAGGTCAATGCCAGCGGCAATGGATCCAACCTCGAATATTACTGGAATAGCCCCGAAGGCTTGGTCGGAATAAATAAGACACTAATTATTGACAATCCAATAGACAACACTCCTTATACTTTGGTAGTAAGAGGAGGAACGTGTTGGTCAGATACAGTAAGCACAGTTATCACTGTTCAACAATTACCCAACATTGAAGTCAGCAACAGTAGTCCAGTTTGTATTGGTGAAGATATCACATTGCAGGCCAATATTGAAGCCAATGGCGAGACTATCGAATACCAATGGAAAGGCCCCAATTTTACCTCACAAGCACAAAACCCCATTGTAGAAAATGCCGTTGAAGGAGGCTTTTATGAGTTGATTGCTACTGTAAATGGATGCTCATCTGCTCCAATTGGCACCTACATAGAATACCATTCTCAGCCAGACTTACCCAGTTCTCTCCCTTCAATTTTTGCATGTGCGCCACCTTTTGACCTGACAACGCTTGAAATAATCGACAACAATGGCAACGATTTAAACCTCTCTTACTTCAATGACAACAACGGCACTGTGGGTGAACTGCTGCAAAGCCCAATTGTTGAAGGCATTGATTATTACTGGGTTATCGGCGAAACCTCAGAAGGCTGCAAAGACAGTGTTCGCATCACAACTGCTATTTATCCAAAACCTATTGCAAAATTCAATGTGAGCAAATCGCTTGTTTGTGCCGATGAAACAGATTTTATCGTTGTCACCTTCAATGGCACTGTACAAAACTCCACGACTGCTTTGTTCAATTGGGACTTCGATGGAGGAATCGCCAATCCTGGCACAGGCAGAGGCCCTCACCAAGTACGGTGGAATACTTCTGGTAACAAAACCATTCGCTTGCAAGTCATCGAAAATGGATGCCCTTCAATAGAATTTCAACAAGATATCACCACTTCGCCAGCCTTAGAACCACCTATCGTCAATTGCATCGAAAGTGGTACCAACTTTGTGCATTTTGATTGGGAAGACATGGCAAATGTCAACAACTTTGAAATCATTTACACCGTCAACAATGGCGCAGCTACAACCATCATTCGCTCCAATTCTGATTTGATTGTCAATAATTTAAGCCCAGATGATGATGTACACATTGAAGTGAGGGCATTGGGCGAAGTGCCTTGCGGTGACAGCGAATGGGCTTTTGCAGACTGCAAAGCAATCAATTGTCCGCTTGTCAATTTGACAATCAACGGATTAGATGCCGCATATTGCAGGGATGCTTCACCCGTCAATTTGGTGGGCGAACCCTTTGGCGGAACGTTTAGCGGTGTAGGAGTAGTTGGCAATCAATTCTTTCCGAACCAAGTTGGAGCAACAGGCAACAGTACCATTTTTTACACCTACACCGATACTGCAACCGACTGTGAATACAGTACAAGTCAAAACGTGGAGGTTTACAATTTGCCCAATGCTTTGTTTGAATTGAGCGCATCCGAAATTTGTGCAGAGGGTGGCAGCATTGTAGTTACCTACACAGGCAATGCCTCTACTGCTGCAAATTTTGAATGGGATTTTGACGGCGGCAATGCAGTTCCTTCAAATGGAATTGGGCCTCATGTTGTGGATTGGAACGGCAATAGTGGCAACTTCAACATCTCATTGAATGTCAGCGAAAACGGCTGCAATGCCATGCCTTATACTCAATCCGTCAACATTGTTGAAGCACTCAGCCCTCCTGAAGTGACTTGTGTGGAAGTTTCTACCAATTCGGTCACATTTGAATGGGGAACCTTGGGCGGTTTGGTGAATTACCAAATCAGCTACTACGTGAACAATGTGTTGCAAGACAGCTTCAACAGCAACGATACTCAATTATTTGTCAGCAATTTAGAATCGAACGATGAAGTAGTGATTGAAGTCATTATTGTGAACAATGGCGTTTGTGGCAACAGCGAAATGAGAACAGCGAATTGTGTGGCGCAAGAATGTCCGATAGTCGAATTGAGTTTTGTCGACCTTCAAACCGAGTTTTGTGTGGGGGATGCCTCCTTCAATGTAGCGGCAAATCCTCCAAATGGCTTGTTTTATTTGGATGGTGCGCCCATTACTGCCATTGAACCCACCAATTTGACTGCCGATGAATACCTTTTGGAGTATGTCTATGAAACAGATAATTGCAGCTATGCGATTGACCAAACGATTGTCATTCATGCCATTCCGACTGCAAATTTCAGTTTATCAGCAACGGAAGTTTGTTTGGAGGAAGACAATCAGGTTTCGACTATTTATGAAGGAACTGCGGGCGCAAATGCCAGTTTTGAATGGGATTTTGGAAGTGGCTTCTCTCCTACTTTTGAAGGTGTGGGCCCACATACTATTGAATGGAATGATGTTGGCACACAAACAGTAGGCTTAACCGTTGAGGAAAATGGCTGTCGTTCAGAAATGTTGCAGCAAACCGTTGAAGTGATTCGCCCACTTCAAACGCCTCAAATTATATGTGCGGAAGTCACGCTGCAATCTGTGCGGTTTGAATGGAATGACATTGAAGAATCTGAAGGATATGAAATTCAGGTTTTTGTCAATACTGTGCAAACTTCAATAGATACGACTTTCAACCTAAGTTTTGGTGTTGACAACCTCAATACTTTGGATGAAGTGGAAGTTTTCATTACCGCTTTGGGCGGCGACCCTTGCGGTAATAGCGAAACGGCTGGTCAAATTTGTGTGGCTAAAGACTGTCCCGATATTAGCCCTTCTATCGAAAATCTGGCTGTGGGATATTGTCAAGACGCTGAAAATGTGGACTTGACTGCAACGCCAACGGGGGGTGTTTTTAGTGGTGAAGGAGTGGTGGGCAATGAATTTCAGCCGAGCAGTTTATCCGCAGGCACTTACACCATTTTGTACGATTGGACGGACGAAAACGACTGCTCATACGGCACACAAGAAACCGTTGAAGTATTTGAACCACAGGCCTTTGACCTATCCATTCCGCTTGTTTCTTGCAAGGGAGATGCCGTTTTATTGACCCTTTCGGGTGCTTTGGACAACATTGCAGTGTTGGATTGGCTGTATGAACAAAACAGTGCTTCGCTCGAAGATTTGGGCAATTTTGTGTATGCTATCACCTGGCAAACATCGGGAAATCAATTGGTTGAATTGAACATTGAAGATGTGAATGGTTGCCACACTTTTGTAAGCGGCAATGTGGAGGTCTATGATTTGGAGGTATTCACCCTTCCCGATACAAGGATTGAAAAGGGTGATTCGATTGAATTGACGAGTCAAATTGTGTCCGATGTTTCTACGGTGTTTGATTATGTGTGGATGTCGGATGGCGAAAACTTTGACTGCCCAAACTGTGCGAGTATTGTGGTCAGCCCTGATACACTGACGGTTTACGAATTGTTGGTGACGGATGAAAATGGATGTGCTGCCCAAACTTCGGTGCAGATTGAGGTGGAAGAAGAAGATACAGAAAACCCCATTGAAGTAGAGCCTCCTACAAGCCCTAAGGTGATTGTACCCAACGCTTTTTCTCCGAATAGGGATGGCTTCAACGATGTTTTTCGCATTTTTGGCTATCAAATCAAAAGTGTGGAATGGCAGATATTCAACCGTTGGGGAAAACAGGTTTTTGCCGCTACTGACGCTTCAATGGCTTGGGACGGTCGCTTCAAAGGACAAGATCAACCGATTGGCACTTATGTCTATACGGCAATTGTTGTTTTTGAGGATGGTACGCAGGAATTGATACAAGGGAATTTTACGCTGATTCGGTAATGAGGCAAGGAAGATCTTAACTCTATCTAAATCAACAACAACAATGACTACAAACCGCTACAAACACTGCTTATTTTATTCTCTTTTATGCCTGTTATTTCTGCAATTCATCACTGCTCAACCCACCACTTTCAATACCCATATTGATGTTAATGAGAATAGCGATTCAGGTAGAGATATCCTTCAATTAGCAGACAGTTCATTTATCCTAATCAGTCAAAGTGCTTGTTATTCTAGTCAGACCTTTGCTGGGCATGTAGGTTGTGTAGTGGTTGCTAAGACCAATCGTTATGGAGAAGTATTGTGGAAGCGTGAATATAAAAATCCAGCATACATTTATCATGCAGCAGGGATAGTTGCTGCTACTGATGGAGGTTTCCTTATTGGTAGTGAGGCAGATATACCTAACAAAGGTCTTCAAAAATATCTGATGAAAATTAGCAGCGAAGGCGATAGCCTATGGCTAAAGCATTATGGGGAATTTATAGACGAAGACCTCATTAGTGCCTACACAGGCACGCCCGATGGACATCTATTGCTGTTGGGGGAGATTGGGAAATTTGGACAAAACGATTCTTGGGATATATGCCTGACCAAATTAGACCAAGAAGGCAATCCGATATGGCAGAAACGATATGGAGGAGAAGGTTTGGAAGATGGAAGTGACATTGCCATAGACAATGATGGAGGATATTTGATAGGGGGCGCAAGTAGAAGCTTTAGTGAAGATGGAACACCTCGGGCTTATCTCATCAAAACTGATACAGCAGGCAATGAACTATGGAATAAGGTCTATGAATATTGTGATGCCAGCTCCACCAGAACTTATATAGAAACCTTACCCAATCATTCGGGCTATCTAAAGTCTTGTGCTATAGATACAGTTTACGCTTCTGGACGAAACAATACCATTGCTGCGATTCATCGCCTTGATTTGGACTTTAAGAATGTGTGGACTTACTACATCGAGCCAGAAGAAATTCACTATATAAAGGGAGGCAGACCTTTTCCTATGAAGGATGGCAGTATTTGGATAGTCGGGGCAGACGAAACACCGATAGAAGAAGGAGGAGAAACCTCCTACACAGGTTGGATAGCGAAGCTAAGTGCGGAGGGAGAGCTACTTTGGGAACGTCAGTATTTCCCCGAAAACAAAGGACTGTTACCGAGACTGACAGACTTGGTAGAAACTCATGATGGCGGAGTCGCTTTGACAGGTTTGTATTCCTATCGTGAAAACGGCATCACTCGCAACGACATCTGGCTCTTAAAACTCGACCAAGACGGCTGCATTGAATCGGGCTGTGACGATGATTATTTGATATTGGGTGATACAGTGGTGGGGATTGAAGATGTGGAAAATGGAGAGGTGGTTTTTGAGGTTTATCCCAATCCCAATAGTGGACAAGCAAATTTTCACATACAAAAAGATTTGTTATTGAAGGGAAACACACAAGTACAAATCTTAGACATCAATGGTCGTCTGCTCCAAGAATACAACTGTCCAAAGAACAACAAAGTGCTTTCTATCAACACTCAATCTTTGGAAAATGGGCTGTATATCTGTACCTTGATAAGCAAAGGACAAATCATTGCCTATACCAAAATGTCGGTGATTAAATAGGCTTTTAAAAAATAGGGTGCATCCCAAATTGTCGTAAGGTGGTGTCGGTACGCTGTACCTTTTATTGGTTTCCGCATTGATTGTTTATATTACTTAAACCCACCCCTTACCCCTCCCAAGAGGGGAATTTCCCACTTCGTACAAGTATTCCCCTCCTTGGAGGGGCAGGGGTGGGTTGCGATTTATTCCTTTTTAATGCGAAGACCTATATTGACTCCTTCAATAATGTCCTACAAATAGGGTCAGAGCTACGCTCCTAAAAATTTGTGTATCAGGAGCGTAGCTCCGACCCTGTTTGTAGAGTGTGGAAGATAAAATGTTTTGAGGTGCGTAGCATCGTCACCAGTTGTCAAATAATTTTTCAAAATATGACAATTTGGGATGCACCCGAATAAACTACAAAAGTCTCATTCCACTAAAATCTTCGATGAACCAAAAAACTAAACAGCACCATTTTCCTTTTCACCCTTCAAATTTCAACAATCATGTACACCATCATCGGCTGTGGCGTTTCAGGTTTGACCACAGGCATTTGTTTGTTAGAAGCGGGTTATGCCAATGTGAAAATTATTTCCGCCTCACTTCCACCACAAACGACCTCCAATAAAGCAGCAGCAATTTGGTTTCCCTACAAAGCCGAACCACAGGATTTGGTATTGAAGTGGAGTATGGAATCTTATGCCGTTTTTGAAGCATTGTCCAAACAAACTTCAACGGGTATTCACTTTGTAGATTGGTGTATGTTGGAGCGTTTGACCTCTGATGTTATTCCCTGGTGGGTAGCCGATTTACCACCCCATGCTTACCGAAAGGCTAGGGCAGACGAACTTCCAGAAGGCTACCAGCAGGCGCATATTGCGAATGTTCCGATGATCGAAACACCTATTTACATGCAGTATTTGTTGCAGCGATTTGAAGCGAATGGAGGTAGGATTGAAGTCGGAATGGTGAAAAACATTGCAGATCTTTTGCAGCAATATCCCGAAACTACGGTGGTGAACTGTACAGGTTTGGGCGCAAAAACATTGTGCAAGGACGATGCACTTTACCCCATACAAGGACACATTGTTCAGTTAGAAGCGTCTGATAACGAGTGTATTCTTTATTTGGCTGACCAAGAAAAACCGAATGATTTGACTTATATGATGCCCCGAAAAGATTGTATTGTTTTAGGAGGTACGGCAGAGGAACATGAATATGGTCTGGAGGTGGATGAAAAAGTAGTGGAAGGTATTTTAGAACGTTGTGAGCGATTGCAGCCTCGATTGAAGGGAAAAAAGGTGATAGGGGCTTATGTGGGTTTACGTCCTTATCGGTCGGTGATCCGATTGGAGAAAGAAGCAGATTTACAGGTCATTCACAATTATGGACATGGCGGAAGTGGTTTTACGGTATCATGGGGCTGTGCAAAAGAGGTAGTACGACTAATTGCAGAAAAAAACTAAATGCTTTATTATAAAATTTTACAATTCATCTCTTTAGATGTGTATTCAAAATTCATCACCAACTCCACGACTGTATCTTCTTCAATGGGTTGTGTACATTTCTCTTGTGAGCAACACACTGTATCGACACAAGAAACCATTCCCATAAAAACGAAAAAGACCATTGTTAAGCCAAGTATCCATCTTATTTGTGTTTGAGTTAGCAGCATAGGGGCTTATATTATAAGGTTGAAGATAAGCAATATTTAGACTCACAAGATAGGAAATATGGAGAGTTTTAAAAACTACATGAATGTGTGCATAGTTTTTTGTCACTAAAATGTAAAATAAATTTTGATTTCTGCGGTAAAATGCTTAATTTTAGCCATTGAAGTTAGCCCTTCTCTACAATTTCAACTTGCTGCTACTCCTATCTTCCCATTTCCCTATAAATGCCTTCCCATCCAACTACAAGTTTTTTACTTTATTAGTACCACTAAATTAATTTTTTATAAAAAACTTATAAGCCATGAAAAAATTATATGTTTCTGTAATTGGCTTTTTATTGACCACTTTGTGCTTTGGACAAGTGTGGACAGGTGCAGTAGATAACAATTGGAGCAATCCCCAAAATTGGAATCCAAATGGTGTTCCGACTGCTCGGATAGAAATTCCTATCACCACTAACAAACCTACTATTTTCCAAGCCGTTCCCAATATTCAATCACTTACAGTCAAAGAAGGTGCAAGTTTTAACATTGCCATTAATGGTGTATTGCAAATCCTAAACGAGCATACTTCAATCGGTCTCAACAACAATGGAACGATTCAAAACCAGGGCAGTATCATCATTGAAGATGCTGCTTCTTTTGGCATTAGCAACAATGGTACTTTGGTGAATACGGGCAGTATTGCCTCCAATAATATGGGGACGCACGGATTGTTTAACTTCAAGAATTTCACCAACAATGGCCAAATAACCATTCTCAATTCTCAAGAAACAGGTATCGAAAATGTGGGTACTTTCGTGAATACTTCAACAGTTCACATTGAAGGAACAGACAGTATAGGACTGAGAAATTATTTGGAATTTGACAATACGGGAACCATAGACATTTTGCAGTCAGGTGCATTTGCTCTTCAAAATGTGGGCAACTTTACCAACGAAGGCCAATTGAACATTCACACTACCCTGAGAGAAGGCATGACCAACCACCAAACATTTACCAATCATGGAACGGTAACAATTGAAGCCTCGAATCGAGCTTCTGTGGTGAATTATTCAAATATCATCAATCATGCTCAATGGAATATTATCAATTCTGGCTTACAGGGAATTATGAATTATGTCAGCACTACGAATTATGGCACTATTGAAATTCAAAATTCGGGTAAAAATGGAATTGAAAACCTCAATTCATTCGATAATCACGGTACGATACACATTCAGAAATCAAAAAATGTGGGAATCTTCAATGCTGCAACTTTTATCAACCGTAATGTTTTGACCATTGATGAATCTACGACTGCGGGGATTTGGACACAGGTGAAATTTGAAAATTACGGTGATATGACGATTAGTAATACTACTTGGTCAGGCATCGCCAATTTGGGTATTTTTACCAATTTTGCGAATCTTGAAATCACCGACACTTTCAATAGAGGCATTGAAAACCAATCTACTTTCACCAACGAAAAGTGTGCAGTCATACGAACAGACGATTCGATTGTGAATGGATTGAATAGCAACATCATCAATTGGGGATGTATAGTTACAAGTTTTGAAGGTGATAATTGGAATCAAAGCAATGTCACCAACCACGGAATCATAGAAGATATATATGATAGTTTTGGAACACAGCCTGTTAGCAATATTGGAATCATTGTCAGTCCTATCCAAATATGCCAAAATCAAACCTTGGGAGTAGCCATCAAAAAAGGAACTGCAACCAATTTGAAGGTCTCCTCCGTTTGGTACAAAAACGAAGCCCACACTCTTTCAGCTGGGACTTACAACTCTACACAAAACGAATACACAAACGTACTTCCTTTCGGTGATTATTGGCTGTATTTTGACATAGAAGACCTGCAAAATGGCTGTACTTTTCCGATTCAAGCCAAATTAAATGTAGCCAGCAATCCAACAATTGAGGCAATAACGGAGGATGTCAGTTGTTTTGGAATGAGCGATGGGAGTATTTCGATTACTGCCAGTGGCGGCTCCAATGAATACCAATTTTTGTGGGGCAACGAAGATTTAAGCGAACAAGCCCTTCACAAAGATTTACCAGCTGATGTATATGAAGTTACGGTTATGGATGCCCAAACACATTGCAGTGTTTCTAAAAGCATTGAAGTCAGTGAACCACCTATTATTTCCACCAATTTTGAACAACTTCAATGGGCAAGCGCACCGCCATTGGACAAAAATGAATACAGCATTGAAATAGTAGGGGGTGTAGTTCCGTATCAATATGAATTGGTGTTAGAAGGCGACGAAACGGCTGCTTCACTATCCGAATTGACCAATCACCAACTTCAAATAGAGGCTTCCTCACTTTCTCCGTGGAGCTTGGAAATCACCGATGCCAATGATTGTCCGTATCAATTTGATTTAGGCGCAGGAGGTGATGATGACATCAATTTGCCTGTTATACAATCAGCCACTATTCTCAACGAAACTGATTTGGGTGAAAGTGACGGGACAATCGAATTGACTGTTGCTGAAGGAGATACTTCTTGTGGAGACTATACCTACGAATGGTCTAATGGACAGTATGCCTCAGAAATAGACTACTTGTTTGCAGGAGGATATACCGTTGTCATTACCGATTGTGCTGGAAACACAACAACGGCTTTCATCGAATTGGAGCGAGATGGAGAAAAAGGCAAAAACCGAAAAGCCATGAAAATCTTTCCCAATCCTGCGGAAGACTGGACACATCTGCGATTGATTTCAGAAAATGAAGACGAAGTGCTTATTCGGCTTTTTAATAGCAGCAATCAGCTGATTCGCATCATTTATGAAGGAGAAATTTCGGGAGAGTTAACCTATGAAACGGATTTGGATTTGCGGGCCTTGCCCAATGGCGTTTATTATGTACAGCTGACCACACCGTCTGGAACGAGTATTGCAGAAAGAATCATGACAGTGAAATAATTTTTGATTTACTTCAACAAAAATTCCTCTTTTCCATTTATTTGAAGCACTCCTTCAAATAACAAATCCAACAAAGTTCGCTTGGCATTGCGCTCGGAACAATTCTTGAGTTTCATATACTCAGAAACAGAAATGCGCTTATTTTTTTTCAGATAACTGACCAATTCGTTTTTGAAAATGGTGTAATAATGATTGCGCTCTAATTTGTTCATATAGCCACTTTTCAGCATTTCTGCAATCATTGTAGTAGGCACAACACATTCATCTGCAATGCGAACATATATTTTTTTTCGCCCTTTTCGGTCAATGCAATAGTGAGGCTTTTCTTTGCTTTCGGGAACGTGTGCTATCAAAAGCATTTTCTGTGTACTGGTTTCATACTCTTCAAATTCGAGTTCAATCGCAGGTTGACAAAACAATGCTGCCGCCTTTTCCAGTTCGTATTCTTCCCCACCAATGTCTGCTCCGACTACTCGTTTGTTGTCCTCCACGCCGACAATGATTTTGCCGCCTCTACTGTTGGCAAAAGCCACAATAGAACGTGCAATTTTCGGACGAGAGGTAATGCTTACCTTAAAATCTAAATTAGGTCCTTCGCCTTCTTTGAGCCAAAGGCTAAGGGGAGTTCTTTGATAGTACATATAGTTCAAATGTGTTTAAAAGGCTTTTTTCTTTTTCTTTCAATAGTTCGTGCAATTTTTAATGAACACAGAGGCACGGAGGCACAGAGTTTTGATTATCAAATAATTAGCAAAATAAAAATTATCTTCTAAACTGTTGATAATTAAATTGTTGTGATTTCTGCACGAACTATTGTCTTTAAAACGTGTTTTTCTTGATTTAGGCACACTTCAAAAACGACTTCAGAAAATTAATTTCATAAAAAGGTGATTTTGAAGTATATTTTTAATTTTCATTTTGTTCCTTACCAATCCTCCAATTCATCTCTAAGCATGTTGAATGCACCCTGCAATTCCTGGTGAGCATGTCTATCTTTTTCTTCAAGAGCTATCTTCATGCCCTTTTGATAAGTTTCCAACGCCTCATCATATTGTTTTAACTCCTCTTGTAACTTCCCTAAGTGGTAATAAGTTCCAACATATTGCGGATGATCTATGGCCAGTTGTGTAAAAACCTGCAATGACTGACCTTGGTCTTTTAGTTTGATGTATTCCAATGCCAGAGCGAATTGCAGAAAAGGGTCATTGGGATTCTCTTTCAAAAATGTTTTGATTTGTGACAGTCGATTCATAAGCGAAAATTTGATAAATTTTTAGTAACTTTGCACCGTTTTTTGAACATAGTATTAAAAAAAATAAAATATCTATGAATATTCTCGTTTGTATCTGTAAAACGCCAGATACTACTGCAAAGATTACTTTTACCGACAATAATACAAAATTTGATACAACTAACGTTCAGTGGATCATGAATCCTACAGATGAGTGGTATGCGTTGGTTCGTGGGATTGAGTTGCAAAAACAATTTGGCGGCAAAGTGACGGTAGTAAATGTAGGTCTAAGTGACAATGAACAAATCATTAGAAAAGCTTTAGCAATTGGAGCAGATGATGCCGTTCGCATTGACGCAGACCCTAATGATGCTTATTTTGTAGCCAGCCAAATTGCGGATTATGCTCAAACCGAAAGTTTTGACATCATCCTTACAGGCAAAGAATCCATTGACTACAATGGTTTCAATGTTGGCGGAATGTTGGCAGAAATGTTGGATATGCCTTATATTTCTTTGGCAACCAAACTTGAAGTTGAAGGTACTACTGCAACGGTGGATAGAGAGATTGAAGGAGGTATCGAAAAAGTACAGGTAGATTTACCATTCGTCTTAAGCGGACAAAAAGATTTGGCAGAGCAGTTGATTCCCAATATGCGTGGAATCATGATGGCTCGCCGCAAACCTCTCAAAGTGATTCCTGCTATCGAAGTGGAAACACTTAGCAGCATCAAAGAATATGAACTCCCTCCTGCACGTTCTAAGGTGAAGTTGATAGATCCTGACAACGCTGCTGAATTGGTGCGATTGCTTCACGAAGAAGCGAAAGTTATTTAATATTAATATAAAAAATCAAACAAAATGTCTGTTTTAGTATATATAGATCAATCCAATGAAGGTAAATTGAAAAAAGCGGCTTTTGAAGCAGTTTGCTATGCTGCAAAAACTGCCGAATTGATGGGGGGGCAAGAAGTAATCGCAATTGCGATTGGCGCAGCCGATACAGCCGAATTGGAGAAATTAGGTGCTTATGGTGCGGATAAGGTATGGAAGGTAAACAATGCCGCTTTCCACAATTTTGATTCGGGTGCTTATGCCAAAATCGTTTCAGAGGCAGCAGAAGCATCTGGTGCAGAAACAGTTGTCATTTCTTATAATAGCACAGGTAAAGCCTTAGCTCCTCGTGTAGCGGTTCGATTGAAGGCTGGTTTTGTAGCGGGAGCTATTGACGTGCCAAGCATCAACGGTGATTTTACGGTTCGCAAATCCGTTTTTTCTGGAAAGGCTTTTGCAGAATATAGCCTTCACAGCAGCAAGAAAGTGATTGCAGTTAATCCAAATGCCTATACCGTAACGAAAGGGGAAGGCACTGCTCCTGTTGAAGATTTTGCGACAAGTGTGGGGGCTGATGCAGTGAAAGTGAAAGTATTGGAGGTCAGCAAAGCATCGGACACCATTCCATTGCCCGAAGCAGATTTGGTGGTGTCGGCAGGTAGAGGTCTAAAAGGCCCTGAAAACTGGGGAATGATTGAGGAATTGGCACAACTATTGGGTGCTGCTACTGCTTGTTCTCGTCCAGTAGCTGATGTAGATTGGCGGCCTCACCACGAACACGTTGGGCAAACAGGCTTGACCATTCGTCCAACCTTGTATATTGCTGTTGGAATTTCTGGTGCTATTCAGCATTTGGCAGGTGTGAACAATAGCAAAGTGATAGTCGTTATCAACACAGACCCAGAAGCTCCTTTCTTCAAGGCTGCTGATTACGGGATTGTTGGGGATGCTTTTGAAGTAGTTCCCAAAATCATTGAAGCAGTAAAGGAATTGAAGAGTAAGTAGTGGTCAAAAATTAAAGTAGGTAATTAGCATTTTTTACCCATGAGAAAAATCGAATTAGAAATAGTTGTTCTTTCGCACAATATCAGTCAATCCCAGTCTTATGCTGTTGTGTTGGGGGAAAAGGAGGGCTTGCGAAGGTTGCCCATAGTCATTGGAGCTTATGAAGCTCAGGCAATTGCAGTTGTCTTGAACGATCTGATGCCCGCCCGTCCGCTTACCCACGACTTGATGAAAAACCTGTGCATTGAATTTGATATTGAACTGCGAGAGGTGATTATTAGTGACCTAAAAGACGGTATTTTTTATGCTACTTTGTTGTGTCAAATGGGTGAGAATATTCTCGAAATTGACTCTCGGACTTCCGATGCTTTGGCTTTGGCGGTGCGCTATGGCTGTCCGATTTATACTTACGAATTCATTTTAGAACAAGCAGGTATTATTTTAGAAGAAAGTGTGAAGGAACAAAAGCGAGGAAAAGAGGTATCGAGTGGCAATGACTTGAAGCGACATACTATTGATAAACTGAACAATCTGCTTGATGAAGCGATTGCGAAGGAAGACTATGAAAAGGCTGCTCAACTGCGAGACGAAATCAATAAACGCTCATAGAATTAAAATAGACTTTTGAAGTTTATTCTGAAAAGATGGAATGTTTGAAAATCAGTAGGCTGTGAAAAGAAAACTTCAAAAGTCTTTGTGCTTTTGGGGAACTTTTTTGGGTGTTTTGCAGTTATAATATGCCAAAAGGAATAAAAACAGCGATAAATTCGATTTACCGCTGTTTTTATTCTAATTTTGGTTTTTTCCTATCAATGGGGCTGTACTGGCATTGACAGTAAAGCAATAGGTGGGTAAGCATGTCGAGCTTTGTTTGCTGGCTCGTAAATCTCAACATTCAAACTTTGCAAGTGGCAACACTTCTTATGCGATGGCAGCCTAAGTTCTAGGTTAATTTAGATGCCTCAATCTCCCGCAATTACACGCATGTTTGGCTCGTGTAGCGGTCGAGATTTCGAAACTATGCTAAACTAGCCTGAGTGGCTACTCCGACACTTAGGCGAAATTCAGGAGATAAGGATGTTTTTGGTTCGTATTCTTCCTGATTCATCCCGACAATCAATAGAATACTACACATGTAGAAAGCTCATGGATTCTTTATCTGGACGAGGGTTCGAATCCCTTCAGCTCCACCAAACAGTTTCAAAGCTGCTTTATTTATCAAAAATAGAGCAGCTTTTTTTTGTGGTGGTAAACAATATAACAATACCTTTGTTACTTGTTTTTTAAATTTTATAAAGGTTTTAAGAAAGAAGTATTTTACATTCCACACACACCCTCTCTACCCATTCAAATGCCGTGGAGAGGGCTTTCATATCTTCAATTGAGCATAATCCTTTGCGAAATAGGTCAATATTACATCCGATTAGTTGTAAACAAATACCTTACCTATCATCATCGGACTGCCTCCCTTCAATGCCAATTTCCAATAATACAAACCTGATGGAAATTGGTCTTTAGGCTCAAAGCTAAGTGTGTATTCCGTTTCACTTGCTGCTATTCTTGTCTTAAAAACCCTTCCAAGATGATTTTCCAAAGTGAGGATAAAACCTATGCCTGTATTCGTGCTAAATCTAAATGAAATAAAACCTATACAGAGTTGCTCATTTTCAGGATGAAGTACCACTAACCGCCCGTCAACTACAGAATTGCGGTAGGTTGTAGAAATCATCTCCTCATAAGCAGGAATGACTATAGCGTCAGCTATCAACCGCTCCAATATAGCATCTATGTCTTCAATATTATTGGACAAACGCAGGTTACTCAAGCCGTTGTCCAATAGTGGATGCTTTCCCAATTCTAAATAATTGACTCCCTCCAAAGCCTCATAAAGTTCGTACAATTGGATGGTGCAATAAGCACATTTTTGGGCATGTACATAAATAATGCGTGGAATTTCTGCTAAACGATTAAGATTCAGAGCTTCAATATACAAAGATTTTGCTCTGTCATTTAAATGATGTTCTAAATCAAAATATATTGATAATTGATTGTCCATTTTGCTAAAAAATTATTCTCTGTTTGAAATAGACGTTTTTCGATGTTTCATTTGGGAAAGTTTACTGAAATTAATTTTTTCACTAAGTTCTATAATATCGATATACCAATTCCCCCATCCATTCGTCTAAATATTTCACCAAATCCCGATTTGTAGTAATTTGTTGTAACATCTCGCTTTCTTTGCCTATCCACTGTATAGGTAATTTTACTTGTCTTTGGTGAATAACAATCAGTAGGAGTTTGACCATAATGTGGTTGCGTTTTCGGGTAAACCATTTTCGCAGGTTGGAGGACGTGTGGTTTTTTCCTTCAAAATAACCAATGAATTTACCGAGATTTTCCCACAATAGTTTATTGCTCCAATGTACATACTGTTTGTTGAACAATTGCAACATTTCCTCCAGCATAAGCATAGTCAATGCCAGAGGATAGATATCTGATTCATTTAATAGCAAACGATAATAGGTTTTTAAGCAGATTTCAAGTTTGGTTTTTTCTTTGCCTACATATTGTTGAATCAAAAAAACAAGCATTTTAATCTGTTCTTCAAAATAAAACTGTTGGGTAAGGTTCTCAAAAAGGGGAGATGTTTGAAAAAGATGGCGTTCAATTGCTTCTTTTGCTTGTCTTTTTTTGGTCTTATAAAGAGATTTACAGATGTCTTTGAGTTGATTGGTAATGATTCTATTGAGGTAAGTTGAAAATAAAGTTCCGTCTGTGCCTTGGTATTGCTGCAATTGACCACTATGCAATTTTTCCAAAAGTTTTTGCTGCAATATCTGATAGACATCATCTGCATCTACTTCTTGAATAAAGCCTTGCTTCACAAAATATTTTACTTTAATAGCTGACAAGGAGCGGTAATTGATGATTAACCGCACATCTTGGTTTTGAAGTAAATGTACATCTATCAAATTTTTACAGACTGCTCCCCCTGCTTGTGCTAAAACAGTAATTACATACGCTTCTTCTTTGTAATTTCCCCATAACTTCAATAAGCGATTAACTGTCTGTTTTTGAATTATTTGAAGGTACTCATTTCGCTTATCGATGGGTAGTTTACCCTTTTCAATGTATTTATCCAACATTTTTTCTAAAACCGAATGGTATTTAAAAATCAGTTCTTTTGGATTGGATTGAAGGAGTTGTATGTCTTCTGAGTTATTCACAAATTGAAGGTAAAAAAATGATGTGAATTTTAAAAAAAATAAAATTAGTTTTCCCACACAGGGTTTGAGAATCGTCTGTTTCAGAGAATTTTTTTTTTATCTTAAAACCTTCAAAATGAAACAATCACAATTTTTCAAATCCTTTTTGATTACTTTTTTAGCTGTATCTATGTATTTCAATACCTGTATGGCTCAGGTTACCTGTTATGCCGATTCAAATTACCAAGGACATAAAATTGATTTACCGGCAGGAGAATATGCCAAAATGGGAAAATTTAAAACACCTTCACCTTGGCAGCAAGTGTCTGCCAACGACCAAATATCATCGATTCAAATACCCCGTGGTTGGCAGGTGTATGCCTATGATGGTGATAATTTCAAGGGAAAGCAAATCATTCTAACTGAAGATGTTCCAAACTTGAATAATTTGGGATTTAATGATAAAATTTCTTCAATCAAGATTTTACGGATTAATTCTTCAAATCAAATAAATAATAACCAGACACTAAAATATCAGAATAATAAACATGGAAAAGAAAAATCCTCTACTCGTCAGAATAACTCAGAAATTACAAGTCGACCAAAAACAAGATGGGGAAACGCTAATCAAAGTTCCAATTCTACACCTAAACCTACCTCTGCCTATATAGAGCGCATCGAAACTTTCACTCCATATGCGATTCCCCACTTATGTCCTAAACATGTAGGAGGCGATAGAGAGTTTGGGGGTAATGGACCAAATGTTAATGCTTTTGCTCGTTTACAACTGAGCAACGATAAAAAGAGAGTAGAAGCCGTATTGTACTTACATGCAAAAGAAACCAAAAGTGATTGGACAGAAGCCCGCCAAACTTGGACAGAGACAATTTGGACAGCCCCTTCTGGATTCGTTATCACCGACATTCTTTCTAGCGCAGAATCGAAGGTTTCTTACACCGACACCGATCATGATATTGACCATCCAGACATCAAAGGAGGAAATTTGGTGCGAATATTTGAAATAATGGGAGATACTAACGGGAATGATGTGGGAAACTGTACTTCAGATGACGTATATATGGATGTATATTTCAATAAGGTAAGTGTGAAAATAAAATCTATTTCTCCAATGCCTTCCCAAACCTCAACACCAGATAATGGCGGCTATACCTTAGAGTCTGTGGTACAAAAAATTGACTTAGAAGAAATTCCCATATACAGCCTTCAAATCCGTACCAAAACTGGCACAGTCAAAGATGCTGAAACAGACGCAAGGATATATGCCAGATTGAATGGAAAAGATGGAATCTATTATTACGACAATGGTGGAAATGATAGAGAAAAAGGAAAAACCGACACCTATTACAATCTAAGTCCTAATATTAAAACCATCAAAGATATTCAATACCTTGAAATTGCCACAGAAGATACAGATGGCTGGTGTTTGCAACAAATCGAATTGATTGTAAATGGCGAAGTTATGTTTGACAAATCTTATGGTACTTGCACTTGGATAGATAAGAATGATGGTCACCCAGATAAAATTGTAATTCAAGGAAGTGAATTGAGGAATAGTTCCTATTGGAAGAATGCAAACAAATCATCACTCGCAAAACCTGTCACCATGATTAGTAGAAAAACAATAGAACAGATGATTGAAGCTGCAGTAGGACACAACAACACAAATACCAAGCTAGAATGGGGGGATTTGTCTGGTAATCGGTATGTTGAAGCCAAGTACAAAACCGACAATACACTCAGCATTGATTTGGACTTGGACTACAATATTGATATAGGTTCTGTTGATTTAAACAATCCTGAAGTGGATGTGGATTTTGATTTGGTCTGTAATTGCGAGAATGGGCAGATTGTAATGGAAGTCAAAGACTTAAAGTCGGAAGCTCCTAGCGCTTATGGTAAACTAATTGGTTTTACCATAGGAAAATTGTCTGGTTGGTTGGGCGACGGGATATCTAGTATGATTAGCTTGGATTTTAAACCTGGAGACATGAAAGATCCCAAAATCGTAGCTTTTTATAACAATACTTGCACAAATATTCAAGTAGATAGTTCAGGAAATATTCATTTAAAATAAGCTAATTTTTAAAAATTACAAAAGAATAGCCTCAAAATGAAATTACTTCATTTTGAGGCTATTCAGGTTTGAAGAAAAAATATTATTTTAGAGTATTCTTCAAGATGAAATTCGCTTAAAATGAACCAACGAGAAAGATTGAAATCTGCAGAAAAGAAAGTAATTGAAGCTGAAAAACTACAATCCGCTACCCAATTCAAAGCGGCTAATGATTTACTGAAAGAAGCTGCGAAAATATATCAAGCCAATGGGATAGTAGAGAAAGAGCAATTACTATACAATTCCATTGCAGTCAATGCAATTCATCTGGCAAACTATGAAGAAGCCCTTTCTTATTTGAACAAAGCATTGGATTTGGGACTCGAAAAATTGGGACTACACCATGTTCAAGTTGGAGAAACTTATGGTCATTTTGGAAAATGCTACCGATTAAATGGAGATATACAAAAAGCTTTGGGGTACAATCAAAAAGCACTGAACATTTTTATAGTTTTTGAACAAAAGACAAATATCTCTATTGCAAAAGTTTACATCGAAAATGGAAGTTGTTATGAATTTTTAGGAGATTATAAAACTTCAATGACATTTTACGAAAAAGGGCTTCAATTATTACTGCAAGAATTAGGAGGCTCCCATCCTCATGTGGGTGGTGTGTATATGAATATGGGAAATAGTTACAGTTTAATGGGCAATCAACAACAAGCATTGAAGGTCTATCAAAAAGCATTGGTGATATTTAAAAATAAATTTGGGGAAGCCTACTCCGAAATTTCTACAATTTACAACAACATCGGTATCATCTATTGGTCTAATGGAGACCATAATCAAGCTTTATCTTATTACTACAAAGCATTGGACATTTGCGTAGCCATCTTTGGAGAGAATCACCCCGAAGTAGGAAGAACGTATGCAAATATGGGTATTGCTTATGAAGCATTGAATCAGTATGCGACTGCATTATCATATCACCAAAAGGGTTTGGAGATTTACCAATCAATATTTGGAGAAAACCACCCCAATCTTATAGGGTTTTATTGGAATATGGCGGTCTGCTATATGGAGCAAAAAAATTATGAACAAACACTGGTACTTTACAATAAGGTTCTAACGACTTTACTGCCTTTACTTGGTTCGTTCCACCAAGACATCGCTGCAATTTATCACAATATGAGCGAAATTTATATGAGAAAGACCAATTATGATAAGGCTCTGAAACTTCAAAAAAAAGCATTGAAATCTTTACCTGCATACTTAATTGACAATCATCCTGTCAGCGCACAGTGCTACCTCAGTATGGGCCTCTGTTATGGTAAAATTGGAAAGTTGAAAAAAGCTCTGTACTCCTATCAGAAAGGGCTACAATCCTTATCCTATGATTTTGAAGAAATGAATGTTTACCAAAATCCCACTTCCTATGATGTACAAGATACACAGGGTTTTTTGCAGTTATTAAGCGGAAAAGCACGCACATTTTACCATGCGTTTCTTCAAAATCAAAAACCGAAATACCTTCAAGCCTCTTTTGACACGTATCTCTTGGCCATCCAGCTAATTTCTCAGATTCGCAATAGTTACAAGGCAGAAGATAGCAAGCTTTTTTTAGCCGAAAAAGTGGCAGGTATATTTGAAGGATTCTTAGAAGCTACATGGGAGTTAGTCCAAAAAATTGAAGGGGTTGAAATGATAGATTATTATTTACGTCAAGTGTTTTCTTTCTCCGAACAATCCAAAGCTGTTTTGTTACTCTCCAATATCAGAGATAGTGAAGCCAAAATAGCTACCAACATTCCTGAAAAAATTCGACAAAAAGAGTATGATTTGAGAATAGAGCTTAGTTTTATCGATAAACAAATTGCCGAAGAACAAAACAATCTAAGCCCAAAAGATAAAGAAGAAGCCGAAAAAAGTAAAAAACGCCTCAGAATATTACAAGCTCAACACTTTGACTACAACCAAGAATATGAAAATCTGATTGAAAAACTTGAAATAACGTACCCAAAGTATTTTCAACTCAAATATAGCACTACTATAACGAATGTAGAAGAAATTCAAGTGTATTTGTTAAAACAAACTCAAACTACTGCTCTAATAGAATATTTTGTTGGAGAAAAAGATGTGTATATTTTTTGCATCACTCCTGATAATTATCAGGTTGAGAAAATCAAAAAACCATCTGTATTGGAAGAATGGATAGTAGAATTTCAAGAGGCATTGAATATGGCTGATTTGGTAGATTTTGTGGCATTAGGTAATAAATTATATGAACTGCTATTGTGTCCAATAGAAAAAACAATAGAAGGCATTGAGCGACTTATATTTATTAGGGATGATGTTTTGAATTATTTGCCTTTTGAAGGGTTATTAAAAAACGATTCAAAAGCTTCCTCTACTACGACCTCACATTTTGCAGATTTACCTTATTTGTTGCGGCATTTTGAAATTATGTATCATTATTCTGCTACCCTCTTATTGTATCATTCAGAATTGAATAAAACGGCAACAACTACCACAAAAGCCTCTTTTGTTGGCTTCGCACCTGTTACATTTGATGGCTCAGAATCTATAGAGTTGGCTATAGAAAGTGTAGAAGGCCGAACTACTGTATTGCGTTCCAATAAGCAAGGGGAGTGGGCTTTGAAGGTGCTACCAAATACAGAAAATGAGGTGAAGAATATTTACGAACTTTTTGAATTGCAGCAACTTCCTGCCAAGGCTTTTTTATACAGTGCTGCGTCCAAAAAAAACTTAATAGAATTTGCGTCACACGGAAAATTCTTGTTGATTGCTACACATGGTTTTATACACGAGCAAAGTACAAATTTGTCAGGCATATATTTGGCAAATATAAAAGATGCTGAAAACAATATCGCTGAAAATAATTTCTTACTCACAATATCAGAATCCTACCAACTTCAACTTCAAAATACAGACCTGGTTGTTTTAAGTAGTTGTAGTAGCGGAGTAGGAAAATTACAAAAGGGTGAAGGAATGATGGCTATGAATCGAAGTTTTTTGTATGCAGGGGCAAAGAACATCATTTTTACCCAATTTGACATACCTGATCAATCGAGTAGTTTGTTGGTAATGAAGTTATTTGAATTGGTATTGAAGGGCGAAAGTTATGCTTCCGCATTGCGAAAGGCCAAGTTATATTTAATAAATCAGGTAAACAAGCAACCCAGAGATTGGCTAGCCTATTGTTTAATAGGAAATTAGACACTTACCAACCTTCGCATCTTCAAATACTATTAAACTATTTTTACATCTTCAATTGTGCATAATCCTTTGCGAAATAGGTCAATATTACATCGGCTCCTGCCCGTTTGATACTCAGCAACATTTCACTCATTGCCGCATCATAATCAATCCAACCCTTCAATGCTGCCGCCTTCACCATGCTGTATTCACCGCTAATGTTGTAGGCTGCAATCGGTACTTGGTAATTTTCCTTCAATAAGTGAATCACATCCAAATAAAGGCTTGCAGGTTTGACCATCAAATAATCTGCCCCTTCTTCATAGTCCAATTCTGCTTCAATCAAGGCTTCCAACTTGTTGGCAGGATCCATTTGGTAAGTTTTCTTATCGCCCGATTTGGGAGCAGAATCCAAGGCATCTCTAAAAGGCCCATAAAAAGCACTTGCATATTTAGCCGTATAAGCCATAATCGCAACATTGTGAAAACCATTGGCATCCAATCCTTTTCGAATTGCTCCAATTCTGCCATCCATCATATCCGAAGGTCCAATAATGTCTGCTCCAGCCGCTGCTTGTGCAATAGACATTTTGACCAATATTGGCAGGGTTTCGTCGTTCAATATCTGACCATTTTCGACCAAACCATCGTGTCCGTCCGAACTGTAAGGATCCATCGCTACATCGGTCATAATGCAGGCTTCGGGAAAATGTTTTTTGATGGAACTTATTGCAGCAGAGTAGAAGTTATCGGTTTGATAGCTATACGTAGCCGTTTTATCTTTGAGGGATTCTTCCACAGCGGGAAACAATACAAAGGTTTTGATACCCAATTGAAGGCAACTTTCTACCTCTTTCAGTATATTGTCGAGCGAATAGCGGTAAATATTGGGCATGGATTCGATTTCTATTTTTTTGTTGCTTCCATCCAACAAAAACAAGGGATAAATCAAATGGTCTGTGCTGAGGTGTGTTTCTCGAATGTGGCTGCGAACCACGCTGTTTTTGCGATTGCGTCTGGGTCGTCTGGTCATGTTTGTATTTGGTTGTGAATATTTAGTGGATGTTAAGATAACATCTTATGTCTTTAATCTTTTGTCTTACGTCTTATTTATGTATGAAAAAATTCAAAAAAATGCTCTTTTGGTTGCTCATTGCCGTATTTTCCATTATTGCCTTGATTTTCACCTGCAATAAATGGATAGAACACAGCACCCGCAACAAGGTTTTTGACAAAATTTCGGATATTCCCGTCAATAAAGTTGGTCTATTGTTGGGTACAACCGAAATACTCGCCAATGGTCGCCGCAACTTGTACTTCGATTTTCGCATACAGGCAGCGGTACAACTCTACAAAGCTAAGAAAATTCGATACATTGTGGCAAGTGGCGACAACCATACCAAAAACTATGACGAACCTACGGCAATGAAAGCAGCTTTGATGCGAAAGGGAATTCCCGAATCTGCGATTTACCTCGACTATGCAGGTTTTCGCACTTTGGATTCGGTGGTGCGCTGCAAGGAGATTTTTGGGCAACAGCGTTTTACCATCATTTCGCAATTGTTTCACAATCAGCGTGCTATTTTTATTGCGAAATCTCAAGGCTTGGAGGCCGTTGGCTTCAATGCCCGCAATGTGGCAATGCGTTACGGATTTAAGGTGATGGTTCGTGAATATTTGGCGAGGGTCAAGGCGGTTTTGGATGTGTATTTGCTGCGAAAAAAGCCCAAATTTTTGGGTGAACCTGTTGAAGTGGGGTAATTATTGAAGTGAAATTTTAGAATGCAAAATATTGACAATTAACAAAAAACACCAATGCTCTCAAAAATAAAAGCCTTTCGAAAGGAACTCCATCAAAACCCTGAATTATCGGGATTTGAAGCTCATACTGCAAAGCGCATAAAAGCCTTTGTAGAAGCAAATCATCATCCCACAAAAATCATCGAAGAGATAGGAGGTAATGGCTTGGCAGTTGTTTACGAATTTCCACAAAAAGGTGCGACCATTGTAATTCGGTGTGAACTTGATGCATTGCCCATTGAAGAAAAAAATACCTTTGAGCATCGCTCAGTAACTCAGGGAGTTTCGCACAAATGTGGTCACGACGGACATATTGCAATGGTGGCAGGCTTGGTATTTTGGCTCAAAGAGCAGACATTTCAGTCGGGAAAAATTGTTCTCTTGTTTCAGCCCGCAGAAGAAACAGGGGAAGGAGCATTTGAAGTGCTAAAAGATGAGCGGTTCAAAAACTTGAAGCCAGATTATATTTTTGCGCTTCACAATATTCCTGGCGAACCTTTGAACAGGATTGTCATTGTACCCAAAAATTTTTCAGCTACTGTTCAGAGTTTGACCATTCACCTAATGGGCAAAGAATCCCATGCTGCTGAACCTGAAAACGGCATCAATCCTGCAATTGGAATGGCAGAAATCATCCTTGAATTTTCGAAGCTCAATGTGAATAACCCAAATGACAAACACTTTGCAGTCCTTACGCCCGTTCACCTCAATATGGGGCAAAAATCGTATGGTATTTCGGCAGGAATAGGTGAGTTGCATTATACCATCCGAACATGGACGGTAGAGGTTATGAGCACATTGAAGGAAAGGATATACAAGATTTTGAATCAAATTTCTATGCATCAAGGTTGGGTATATAGTGTGGATTGGTTTGAATATTTTCCGACCGTCCAAAACAGTGATACCTGCAATGAATTTATCCGAAAAGCAGCCCAAGAGAAGGGTTTTGAAGTGAAAGAAAAAGCACATCCCTTCAAATTTGGAGAGGATTTTGGCTGGTTCTCCCAAGAGTATCAGGCTGCAATGTTTGGTTTGGGGGCGGGCGTGAATACACCTGCTTTGCACCATGCAGACTACGACTTTCCTGACGAAATACTCGAAACGGGAATGGATATGTTCAAGGCGATTATTGAAGGAGTCATCCAATAGAAAGAAGTAGGTAAAAGTTTGTCCATCAATATTCTAAAGCCACTCCCACTGAAAATGTAGTTCCGTCATAGATGTTTCTCCTTTTGACAATGACATCCGTAAAGTCTGAAAATGAAGCCACTAAGTTCAAATGTTTATCCAATTTATACATTGTTGTCAAACCATAAGAAGTGAAAGTTGTGCCTTCTCCATAGAGAAAAGAAGCACTCGGTGAACCTGAATCGGAGGATAACTTGTCTTGTATTTTGACCTTCCCAATCAAGTACAACTTATCAAAAAACAAATGTCCTAGCTCTAATCCCACCTGCAATTGATTGCTAAAAGATTCTGTCCTAAGGTTAAGGCTTGTATAGACACTCCCAAAAGTTTTGCCGTTGGAAGTAGATTGCGAAGCTGCCAAAGTTGTCCAAACATTGAACTCTCCATCTGAAGTTGGAAGGTTGATTTGGTCTATCATTCCCAAACTATTGGGTTCTTTTGCATTGGAAAGTTTGATGCCATCGTCGGTGGGAACTTCGAAGTCGACTTGAAGGGAAATCGGTATATTCTTTAAAAGTCTGTACTTCAATCCCAGTTTGGCATTGCCAATTCCTGCAACCGTTTCCGTGGTATTGAAGCTGTTCAACATTAGCAAGGGCAAATCGAGCATTGCGGTGAACCTATCAGTCAAGCCATATTCACCATACAGCAACAATCCACGACTTTGAAAAGTGCTACCCGCATTGAATAATTCACCATCCGTATTGTAGTAATTGTTTGAACTAAAAGTAGATATTGCCGCTTGTGCATACAATCCTTTTGCCTTTCTGGTCCAACCATTTTGCGCTTGGACTTCAAAAAAACACATAAAACAACATACAATAAGTAAATAAGTATAGAATTTCATTGCTTAAGTTTGATAGAAAATTTTAAGAAAGAAGCCTTTGAATAGACTTAATTTTTTGGTTATATTCAAAGACTTCATGATAATTCCCTATTGTAAGGGAGCATTCCCAAAAGGAATACTGGCAGTATTACACCACAATATTACGTGTGTAAAACTACTTGGTACAGTTTGATTAATTTTTACATACTGCTCACCGTTTCCTTGTACAGACCCAACCAATATCAAGTCAGGATTGCCACTCCCTGGGTCAGCCATAAACGTATCTGATGTAGAAAGATAGATACCAACAGTACCTGTTCCCAATTCAGTCGTGAAATTACTAGCAAAGTGCAAAAAATTAACATTGTCTTCGTCTTTACCCAATTCTACTGTACCAGCAGTAGGTGTGCCACTTTGAGCAGTCAAACTACCTGATCGTTCGGACACAAAATTGCCGTTGGGAAGTGAAGAATCAATGGTAATGGTGTCATCGTCTTTTGAGCAGCTGGTTGTCATGAATGAAAAAGTGATCAAAAGGAATGTAAGGGAAAAAAATACTCGTTTCATCTTATTGATATTTTATTTATGAAAAAAATAAAGTTATTTTAATTAATTATAATCAATTGTTAGTTGCAAAAATAAAGGTGAGTTATCACAGAACTATCACAAAAAATTCACAAAAAATCAATCCTCAGTAAAAGGTATTCGCTGTGACATTTTATTTTTTGTGGCTTGCTAAAAATCACCTAACTCAATTATAGGTCTCTGCATTAAACAGGAATATATCGCAACCCACCCCTATCCCTCCCAAGAGGGGAATTTTCCAATTGGTACGAGATTCCTCTCCTCGGAGGGGTTGTGGTGGGTTTGAGTAATATAAGCGGTCACAATGTGCGAGTCTATATTGGACAATTTTGTATGCTCCTATTTGAGACACTTTTTAGCTAAGTAATGGTCAAAAATTACCTCTGTTAGCATTTTGAACTGACTGATTAACAAGCGGTTTTTTATCTCAATTCTTATTTTGTTTTTCATTTCTATGTTTCCAACAAAACAAACTTTCTTTAATTATAACTCGTTACTTTGCAGTCCAAAAATTTTGATTTACAATAGACAATGGTTCGGGTAGTTTTTACTAAACGCAGAGACAGAGAGACGCAGAGGTTTGATTATCAGTAAGCTGCAAAAATTCAATTTACATCTTAATAGCTTGATTGTCAATTTTTTAGAAAAAAACTACTAAAAGAAAAATACAATGAAAAAAATAGCCTTTATATCTTTACTATGGCTCTCAATATCAGGAGTTTTCGCACAAAACAGTGAAATGATTTCTGGAATCGTGAAGGATAAAACCAACACAGGAATGCCGTATGCCAACGTGTTGCTAAAAACCGAAAAAGACAGTGTATTTGTGGTAGGAGTGGCCCCCAACGAAGAAGGCAGGTTTAGCTTCGACAACATTATTGTGCTGTTATTGGTGATATTGTGATGTATGGATTGAACGGAAACCTGTCCCGATGGTGAATCGGGATGAAGTTCTCTAATTACCTTTTTCGCTTTCTACAAATATTCAAGGAATACCTGTTCCGAAGAAATCGGAAATGGACTTGCCAAAACCAATACAAGTGTTCCTTTCCATCTAGTACAGCAAAAAGTAAATAAATGGCCACTTAAAAATGGTTCATCGAAGATTTTAGTGGAATGAAACTTTTGTAGTTTATTCTTAAAGATATGGAATGTTTGAAAATCAGTATGCTCTCAAAAGAAAACTACAAAAGTCTTTAACTGCTCCACTAAAAATATCCATGAGTCAGTTTTTTATTACCCTTTTTACTTCATATGCATTGTCATTTGTTCTGAAAACAATGAGTAGAATTCCATTGTTAAATTTTGATATATCTATTGCATTATTTTTCGGTATTTCATATTGTTGAAGTAAATTTCCATAAATGTCATATACAATAATATTTTTCAAGATTTCATCCGTTTCAATGGTTACCATTTCTGAACTTGGATTGGGATATATCTTGACAAAAGTATTGTCTCTTGTGTAGTCCAATTCTTGTATGGAAACATAAGGTCCTTCACAAGGATTCGGTTCTTCACAGAAGATAAAATGGAAATCTCTAAAACCTGTATCATTGTAATGACAAAGTAAAACATCTCCTAAATTACCAGCAGTCCAAGAAAACTCTGGCTCAAAAGGATTTGCTATGTTTCCGATACCTTCAACCCATATTACATTGCCACAAAAGTTACAGTCAATATAAGAAAAATAAAATATTTTAGGATTGTCTAAGAATAGTTCGGGAACATATCCACAACTTGAATATTGTGGTAAAATATTTGAAATACTATCAAGCACTAAATCATAATTACGATACTTGATTGTATCACCTGGCAACAAAGAGTAGTCATATATCATTACCTCAATTGTATCATAATAATAGATGTAAACTTGCTTGGTGTTGACATCTTCTCTGACAAAAGTTTCATAAGGATAGTTACATAAATCTCCCATATTCAACACCTTCTTATATACAATTCCATTGATAAGGGTATCTCCATTAACAGACAATTTATGATTGCAACTTGCCTCAAACCAGAAATAGTGATACCATTCACTTCCCTCATTGAGCATTGAGCTATACTGGGCATAAGTATTCGTACCAATTGATGCAAACAATATGATAAATAGGATTGCTTTTTTCATTTTTAACATTTTATCAATTGGAGATTAAAAAAATTATGGTTCTTTGACAAATCCTGTGATTTGAAACTTTTGAAGTTTTACATTTTTAGAAATTACTGATTATTTCACTGATAGTTAATTTTTTGAGTGCCAAACTATTTCAGTACATATTATTTCACTGTAAGGTTTTTTTAGGACGACTCACGTTGCCAAAGTTTCACTCCACCACCAATTTCCCTCCCTTCAAAAACGCCCCCTCACTCGTCAGCCGATACACATACATCCCACTCCTCAACTTCTCCAAATCCAATATCAACTCCTTATTTTGACTATCCAATCTCCAATTCCCCACTTCTTTCCCCTGTAAATCATACAATTGCAGCAAACCCTCTTTTGGCAAATCGTAGTCCAAAAACACCTGTCCACTACTTGTAGGATTCGGATACAATTTGAAGGAAAAAGCGGGCAGTCCGTCCACTCCTTCAATCCCTACAATTTCTTCTCCTGTCACCACTTTGATGTCGAATCGGGAGGTATCGGAACACACTACTGCGGTCAAAGTCACAATACGGGATTCTCCTTTGTTAGCATAAGAATGTGTTGGATGTAGTTCCTCCGAAGTCGCACCGTCTCCAAAATCCCACAAAAAATGTCCTCCATCTATGCTATCGGGATAGACGTATTCGCTGTGATTGGTGAAGTGATAGGTGAGAGGGTTTTCGGGGTCTTGTTCAGCGGAGAAGGAGGTTTGGGGTTCGGTGAGGAGGCCCATGCAGTTGGTTTTGACCACATACAAGGCTGCCCCAAAATCAGCATCTGTCAATTCTAAACTCTGCAAACGACCGCAAACTATAAACCCACCCTCTTCTGTGACCATCATATCAAAACCATAGTCGCTACTCAATCCCCCATATCGCCTTTCCCACAGAACCTCTCCTTCGGCACTCAACTTTGCCAACTGCATATCCGCATCTGTTCGTGTTTTTCCACTAATTAGGTAGTTGCTATTCGCTCCTACTGCGACATATGTACCATCTGCTAAAGGATTGACTTCTTTAATCGTTTCACTGTAAAACAAATCTCCATCATTCCTCCACTCAATATTTCTTGAAGAATCCAACTTTACAATATAGCCATAAGCAAAAACACTATTCACCAATGCGGTAAACATCAATTGATTATCATTTGTGACTGCAATGCTTGTGGCGATAGTACTAAAGGAATCCTCTTGAAACACATCGTATATCTTCTCCCAAATCACATTCCCGTCTTCGTCTATTTCCATGATTAAAGGTTCGCCAGATTCTACATTGTAGCCAACTGTTCCTAATAGGTAATAGCCCGTTTGGTCTTCGTTGGGAATGATTTCATCAAAACGGTTTCCTTTGCTATAAGGGTAGTATTGTTTTTGCCACAGTTCATTTCCTTCTTTGTCTATCTTCATCAAAAAAGGATCCATATAAGACAGAGAGCCTCTTCGTTCTGCTATTTGACCTGCTACCAAATAATTTCCATCTGGAGTCGGGGTCATGGTGAAAAAAGCATTGTTGTAGGGCAAATCATCGCCTATTTTTTTGTGTAGAATATTCCCATCTTCATCAATGTGTAGGAAATAGGAATACCACTTTACTTCTGCTTCATTTTCCACAAAACCGACTAAAGCAATACCTTCCTCAGTGATTTTCAAATCTCTTAAAATAACTCTATTAAAGCCCTCCTCCTTAAACTCCAACACCTGTACCATCGTTCCATATTCATTCATTTCAAAAACAAAACCCTCTATGATGCCAGAATAATCATTGGTCGGTCCAATTATCAAAAAATTACCATTATTGGGTTTTTGAATAACTCTAATTCCATGATTGTTGATATTTTCCTCCCAAAAAAAGCCTTTTTGAAAGTATTTGTTGTTTTGAGATTGAAGGAACAAAGAGTGACAGAGAAAAAAGTATATACTAACTACTAATGAAAATGCTTTCATATCTTTTGATTTCTAATGAAATAAAAAAGAACAAAGACTTCTATGTTTTTTTATAGAAGCCTTTGTTGTTACATAAAACCGTCCTTTACCTTGCAATGATTATTTTTTCTCTATGCAAAATTTTCTGATTGGAGCTAATGGTATAAATATACAATCCATTGACTAAGGCATCCTCTGCAATTGTATAAGTTCCCTTATTCTCTATCTTTTCTTCTCTTACTTTTTTACCTGTGATGTTAAAAATATGCAATACTGCAATTTCATTTGTAGGTAAATCATAGGAGATTCTTCCCCAACTTGTTATTGGATTAGAACTTATCGTTGCAATATTAGGAGTAGGGATTATAGCTTTGTTTACACTTTGATTGTGGGGCAAAACTGATAAATCAGGTAGTTCTATAGGATAATAAGCCAACCCTGCTCTTCGCAGATGTTCTTGTGCATCCAATGCTGTATGGGTTTTGCTACCAGCAATTGTGGTTAAAGTACTGATTTCACTTTGGGTGAGACTGGAGAAATAATCTCTATTTGCTTGTTTTAAAGCTACTAAAAGACTGTAATAGGCATTAAAATTTTGATCCTCCAAACTTTGAAGAGGCAACTCACTCAGAAGTTGATTTACTCCAATAAAGTCATTTTCACTTAATTTAAAAGGAATCAGTTTTCGCTTAGTAGCTCTTGTAGAAACCGTTTCCAATAGACTAACTGCCGCTACCACATCACCTTGAAACATATATTCCCGAAACCAAGCTGCTACGGCTCTATTTTTCTCACCTTCAGAAGGCAAATTGTTAATTTGAGAAACAGGTATCTTTGCATCAGTAGTAAAATCACAATAATCAGCCCTATCATTGCCAGGAAAAGCTCCACTGCAATCTACCAACTGAACAGGAGGACTTACAGTAATATTTCCTACAATATTGAAATCTCGGTATTCAAAAGTAGGAGTAGAAACTCCTGCATAAATATCTGTAGTACTTTGTGCATTAGGGGTAAAAATATTTTGAGTAGGAAAATCATTACATACTCCTTGCTCACTCAAAATACCCACTGACCCCGCATTTTGCCACGGAACAACGCCAATGCCCACATCCAAATAATTGTCAAAATTATTACAAAACATTTGAACCCCTGTGTTATCGCCTCCTGTTACGACTCCAACATAACCATCTTGAAATATATTGCGTTTGATATGACTTTCCCATTCATCATTGTCCAAACTTAGTACAGCAGTATAAATATTGGACGTTCGATTCTCATCTATAAGAAAATCACATCCCCTCAACAATATACCTATATTGGCACCAAAAATTAAATTTGTTGCTTCTATATAATTGTCAGAAACTTGTATATTCGTTTTTGTTGCTTGAACAGCAGCATCGCAATCAGAAAATTCATTATTATTTACATCAAACTTGATAAAAGAATAAGTACCTAAACCATAAATAGATATTCCTCTATTACAATTAAAGAATGCATTAGTCTTACTTTCTTGATTAACATTCAAATGAGAATACCATCCATGTTTTAAATTATTGAATTCACAATAATCAACTTTTACTTTTGAGGTTCCAACCATATTAAATGTAGAAATTCCCGCTTCCGTTCTGTATCCATCTAAGGGACATCTCAAATTACCAGAAGTATTAAACGTAGCACTTTTTATCACACTCCAAGGACTATATGAAGCAAACATATCATTTGGCCCATTTGACTCACCTACAAAAGCTCCATAGAAACAATCTCTAAACACGGTATTGTTTCCTGTTACCTCTACAAAACCATTTGAGTTATCAAAAGAAGTCTGATAGACTTTATCTAACTGTAAATAACTAACTGAAGAAATTGTACCATTTGCTATGTAATCTCCTAAATCGGTTATCGCAATACCATTCATATTGAATGAATCTATCTCTTTATTCGCTACTCCTACGACTGCATGTTCTATTACAGAATCAATTATGTAAAGTTTACCTGTATTATTTATTGTTGGTTGTTGCCCACTACTTCCTACTCCATGAACCTGTATTCCTTGCCACATAGTAGTACAAATATCATCTCCAGTAAACGTAGAATTTCGAAGTGTCAATTTACCTCCTCGTTGTACAATTACTCGACCCTCTAAACCAAATTCAAAAGCCATGTTATTAATTGTTAATTCAGCTCCGCCAAGGATGACTAAATCTCCATTGATTCTAATAGCGGTACTGTTTATAACTATTGGGTTTGAACTATGAGTCCAAGTAGCAACAGTAGAAGCCACTGTATAACCTTCGCTATTTACATGAAAGAAAGGAGCTACATTACATTTACAGAGTTGTGCCTGCCCAAACAAATTACCCCCCCTATAATACCTAAACCCATCACAAACAACAAATAATACAAACGAATCCACTTAAAATAAAAATTCATCATAACAAAAACGATTTTAGAAATTTAATAATATATGGTTTATAAGCAGCTTCAAGTTACTACAAAAAAAGAAGAACCACAATACTTAATTTTTAAACATCAAATAAATTGATTTCGTTTTTGTTACAAAAACGTAACAAAGCATTTTTGGCCATTTTAATACAAATAATTACAAAATAATTTTGTTGTAAATAATGACTGAAAAATGACTTTTTCTATGACTCCCCATCCAAAAACCCAACAATCTCATCCATTTTCCCCAAAACCAACACATTAGAAGGCAAGTCAAACGAAACATCCTGAATCCTTTGTCCAGAAATCAGGAGCTTGACAGGGTACAGTTTTTCGGCAAGTGAGCGAATGTATTCTTCCAACTCACTCGTAGCAGGGGCAGAGGTAAGAATGGTATAAACATAGTCGGGTTGGTAATGTTCCACAACACTCAAAACGTCCTGAACAGGCACACTTGCGCCCAAATAGGTCACTTTGTTATTTCTGGCTTTCAATAAATAACACAAAAACAACAAACTCAACTCATGCAACTCACCATCGGGTAAATATAGTAAATATTTTTTGCTCGACAATTGAGGATTGTACACCTGACCATCAATCGCCACAATAATTTTCTGTCGAATCAAATTACTGATAAAATGCTCTTGTGCAGGATTAATGTTACCTGTCATCCACATGATCCCGATTTTCTCCAAAAAAGGATAAATAACCTTCAACATCGTATCCTCAAAACCATATTGCAGAATATTGGTCAACATTATCTTCTCAAATTTGGCTTCGTCAATTTCTATCATTGAGCCAATCAACTCATTGATTTGCAATTCATATTTTGCTACCACACTACTCAAAGAATTGATTTTTCGGAGCATTTCTGGTGTATTCATCCGTGCAATCGTACCAATGCGAATTCCTTGCTTGTTCAACAAAGCAATATTTAGAATCAGCTTCAAATCCTCATCTGTATAGTAGCGAATATTGGTATCTGTACGTTTCGGATCAACAACGTGATAGCGCTGTTCCCAAATCCTAATGGTATGTGCTTTCACTCCTGAAAGATGCTCTATTTCTTTGATCGAATAATTTGCCATGTAACGTTTCAGTTTACCAATATCAAATAATGAATGATTTATTTCAGAACAAATACACAACATAGAAAAGTGGTGATTGTTGAAAATGGCAGCTTTTTTCATCAAAAATTTACGCTAAGGCAGCAAAATACCTATATTGAAACGTCTATAGACTAAAATAAATCAACGTATGCAATACATCTACTCCAAAACGCCATTACCATTACTTGCTTTATTCCTAATCGCTTTCTTGACATTCCTCCTCCCGTTGGTTCAAATTCAAGCCCAAATCAACATTCAAAGCATTGCAACCGACCTCAATGTTTGCGGTGAAGCCAATATTTTGCACATTTCCCTCACACCTACCCAAGACCTTACGCAAATCATTGACGTAAAAATAGAACTGTCAGAAGGCATTGAATACCTCGAAAATTCACTCACCATCTTAGAAATACCTACAAACATTTCTTTGAATATCACCAACATTCCTCAGCCCTCTGAACTGCAATTGCAAATAGACCCAAATGGCGAAATATGGTTAAGTGGCGAAACCTTATCCTTTGAAATGCAGCGAACCGCCAATTGCCTCGCCATAGATTTCGCACAAATGGGCGGCACTTTTGAAGACCACATTACCCTATCCCAAAACGGCACCAACATTGCAGCACAAGATGCCAACTACGGCATTCAATTTGCCAGTTTGAGCATTTTTCAACCCGACCCCGTTGTAGGCGATTCAGGACAGAAAATTTTTAGAAACATCACCATCAACAATGGCGGATTCGCTTGTACCGATGATGTCACCTATATCCTTGTCTTAGAGCAAGGTCTAAACGTAGAAGCCATCGCATTTGGTCTCTACAACATCCCACTAACCTTTTCGGGTGACACCGTTTTTGCCTCACTCAACGAAATTTTTACGAGCATCGGCAATGGCGACGAATGTTTTGACGACGGCGAAAGCATTACCCTCCGAGAAGAACTGCGAACCTATACCTGCCAAACCTTATTGATTGAAACCCAACACAATGTTGTGTGGGGCTGCAATGCAAACGACTGCAATCCCTTCTCTGGCACCACAGGCAATGTTGTGGTTCTAGGCGGTGCAGACGAACCCGCCATTCGAGTTGTTCCCCTTCAATACAGTTCTCCAGGCACTTGCACCAATGGACAAGGTGAATTCTTGGTCATCAACGAAGGCACACCCAACGAAAACGACCCAGGCTACATCATCAGCCTACTAGTCAATCTCGAATGGGAATTCTCCAAACTCATTCCGCCCCCTTGCCCATTGAGAGCAGGCGTTTTGACCAACATCTTCCTCAACGACCAACCTTACACCAAAGGTAACTATCAATCAGGCAAATACGCCATCAACATTGCCGCCAACAAAGACACTACTTTTGGCTTGACAGATGCAGACGGTGATGGGTTTTACGACGATTTGTTGGCAGGTGACACCCTGCGTGTTCGCTACGAAATGGACTTTGAGTGCTTCGAGGACTGTTTTTGTGATGTAGGCATTTTGACCGATGCCTCCCACATTTTCTACAACGACTTTTGTGGCGCAAGCCTCTACGAGCAAGCCGTAGAAAGCGGTTTTACCATAGAGCGTTCCTATCAAGCCCCACAAGCGAGTTTGTCCAACACCATCAAAGTAGGGCAAATAGGCACATTGAAGGTATGCAGCAACATTGAACAAAACCTCAATTGCCCCAGCGACCAAACCAAACTACTTGTTACGATTTCCGACAGTTTGGTCTTGTCGCCCAATCTACCCAACGCCTACCTCACCGATGGCACACCCTTGACCGCTACGGCTCAAAATGACAGCACCATTGAAGTAACAGGTATTGAAGGCATTAGCGTAAACTGCATCCTCCTCGACCTGCAATGGACAGGACAAAAAGACCCTAAAAACTACCAACTGAACTTTGAATTGTTGTATGAATGTGAAGAAGGATGTGACTGTTTTGAAGCCATAGATTGTGGCTCATTCTCCAAATCTCCCGATTTAGACCCACTACCCGACACTTGCGTAAATCTTTTGGAATCAAAGGCTTTCATGAAAAGACTGACTTTCGGTTGGAGCGATTTTGATCTGCAAGAAAAAGTCGATCCAAACCAAGATTCCCTCAACCTACAATTTGCATTGGCTTGTGACACCATTCGCTACCAATCACAAACCAGTGTTGCAGAATCTATTGAAGCCTTTGAAGACATTCGTTTGCGCTTGTATTACCCCCTAGCTAATGAAAATGGTGAGATATTGAATTGGCTTTCAGGAAGTCTTCGCTGGTACGATTCAGAGCAGCAAGCTTATTTTGATACGCCAATTTCCGATACATTAGCACTCAACGAAGTTGGACAAGGAGAATTGAAGGCGATTGATTTTGATATTGAAAGTTTATTTGAGCCATCCGAATTGAACAATGCCCATCTTTCACTTGGTGATTCCCTTTTTGTTGAAGCATATTTTGTGGTGGTAGAAGAAGGACTGAGTACCGATGTCGTTCTCAATCCTACGGTTTCACTACAATATTATGCAGAAGACCTTGTAAGCCAAGAACCTATATTGCTGCACTGCACCGCTACTTCCAGCAATATTCAACTCTACCAAAACAAAACTGCCTTACCAGACACTACTTATGTCATTTCTGTTTGCGAAGCACAAACCCTGAGTATGGAATGGGGATATGAGATTGATACGCTTGAAAATGGCCCTACTATCCGAGATTTTTTCTTCAATGAGATTCGGCCAGTTTTCCGATTTGATTCGGTGAGTTTTCGATTTCCTGCAACGCTTCAATACTTAGATGGTTCTGCAAGAATGAATTACCTACCAAACCCTGTAGGAGATTATTTACTACAAAATCCCAACATTGAAGCAAAAGGCGAACAACTGCAATACACCTTTGTCAATGATGGTAATTGGCCCATTGGCGACCGAACTTCCTTTCTGAAAGACTCGACTGCCACTACAATGGAGCGCATTGGAGGATATTTTCAGATGGACTTTTTGGCAGATTGCAGGGGCTACGACGAAATTGAAGCTACTTTTTACATCGAAAACAATTACCACAGTACCGAACCCGATTGCAGAAATCATTTGGTTTTGCACCAAACCTATCCCGCCGAATACTTCAAACCGCAAATTGGCGCGGGGCTGATTACTCCCAATATTGACGGGTTGGCAGGGCAAGTATCAGCTCAATTGGAGTTTTGCAACAATACAGGACAACTTGCCATGTCCAACGCTTTTTTGCTGTTTGAAGCAGAAAACGAGGACATTAGCGTAATTGGCGCAAATATCGGCACTTTGACCACTTTGGACGATGGATTGCAATTGCTGCAATTGGGTGACATTGCGGCCCTTCAATGTGTGGACATTGAGCTGCAATTGGCGTATAGCAACTGCGCCGAATCGAGTATATTGAAAGTATTTTACAGTTGGGACTGTATGGGTTATCCCAACAACATAGACGAAATGCGCTGCGACAACGCCCTGCGCTCCATCACCATTCACCCCAAAGAAGCGGAAGTACAATTGGATGTAGAAACACCGATTGGAGCAGCTCAACTTTGTGATACAATGTTCTATGAATTTACTATCAACAGCGCACAACTCGCCAACATCACCTCGCCCGTTTTGGTTTTGGATTTGCCGCCTTTGCAGGGTTTGATGCTGACGGATTCGACCACGATTGAATATCCTTTAGGAACGCCTCCTCGTGCTTTCACGGCTGCCATTGAAGGCAATCAGTTGGTCATTGACTTGGGGCTTGCCGATGCCGAAAACGAACCGATTGGAGCGATTTCGACTTTGGGAATCAATGGTTTTGCCCTGAGCAGCAATGCCAATGAGCGCAAAGCAAAGATTCGATTGGGCTTCACAACGGACTGCAATTTTGTGGCGGGTTCGAGTATTCGGGCGAGCGTTTTTGCGAATTTGCCTTGTGGTGCGCCTGCACTCGGTAATGGATTCAGCCAATTGTTACCGCCTATTTTGATTCAAGATGTGAGCAATTCCTATCAAACTGAACTCCAAATTGCGGCTTTGCCTTTGCAGTCTTGTGACAATACAACCACGATTGAAGTGAAAATAGCTTCTGCCAACAACCAACTTATCAACGAAAACGATGCCCACGTTTACCTCTTTTTGCCTGAAAACCTGCATTATGCCGACAACTCGCTGCAAATCGTGACGGGCAAGGTAGAAGTCCCCGAAGTGGTGGATATTGCAACGGGCGAACAGTTGGATTTTGCGATTCAATTCAATGACAATCCATTGGATTCCATCGTATTTCGTTTTGAAGTGCTTGCCGATGAAAACTTTGCTTGTTTGGGTGAAACGCTTGAAGTGATTGCCCAAACCATCGAACTGCAAAACGCCAATTGCAGCACCGACAACGAGGATTGTGCTTTGGCCATTCAAACAAATGAGGGCAGCGCCTTTTTTGAGATTCCTACAAACGGTGCAGCAATTTCTTTGGCTGCGGCTACTGCAACGGTGGATTGTGCAGCAAATGACAATGAATTTGAATTGTTTGTTTCGTTCCAAAATACTGGCAATCAAACGAGTGAAAGCACCTATTCCGTTGAAGTCTATTTGGACACCAACTTCAATGACCTATTGGATGAAGAAGATGTGTTTTTGGGCAGTATCTTGTACGATGCGCCGATTGCAGCAGGACAAACGGTAAGCGTGAGCGAAAATTTTGGCGTGGCAGAGGTTTTGGGTTTTCCGATTTTGGTGGCATTGGCGGCATCCGAAAACTGTGAAAGTTGCGAGGAAATGCCTTTGGTTATCGAAAATTTGACTCCTACCAACAATACGCTTTTGGTGAATGAGCAGTTGTTTTGCATTGAGGAGGAGGCATCTTACGAAATCGTTTTGAGCATCGAAGGAGGAACGCCTCCCTATACTCTTTCGGGGAGTGTCGAAGCAACGACTTCTTGGGCGATTTTCATTACCGACACTTTTGATATGGGTATGCCCTACTCTATCACGGTGACGGATGCAAAGGGCTGTTTTATGCAAATTGCAGGCATAGGAGATTGTGTGACTTTACCGATAGAACTAATTGCTTTTGAGGGAACTGTGCAGAAAAATGGCAACTTCCTTCAATGGTTCACCGCCTCCGAAACCAACAACGATTTTTATACTTTGGAGCGTTCGGAGGACGGCAAAAATTTTGAAGGGATTGGCAAGATAAAAGGATTGGGTACAACTTCTTTCTCTCAGACTTACAGCTTTTTAGACCATTTTCCTCCAATCGGCACAACTTATTACCGCCTTTCTCAAACGGATTTGAACGCAACTACTCGCTATCTCGGAACGGTCAGCCTTCACCGTCAAAACCCTTCAAAACTTTACATCCAAAACATTTATCCTATTCCTACTTCGGATGTGTTATTCATCGAATTTGGCAATCCTTCCCTTCAAAATTTGGAATTGGAGTTGGTGAATACTTTGGGGCAAGTGGTTCTGCGTCAAAACATTGAAGGGAGCGCAAATAGAGTGGAAGTGGATTGTAGTGGATTGCAGAAAGGTTTGTATTTGTTGAAGTTGGGGGATGTTTGGGAGAAGGTGGTGGTGCGGTAGGAAGTAGTTTGCTAAATTGTATCAGATTTTCGCTGTTTTAGCAGCATTGCTGCGGCTCTATTTGTAGAAAAGGACTAAAAAAAATACCACATAAGGGGCATAGCCTCGACACCCTATAAAATCAGCTTCTTAGTTGTGTCGAAGCTACGCTCCTAATAGTTTATCATTTCATTTTTTTCTACAAATTGGGTCTTGGCTACGCCCTTCTTGGTTTTATAAAAATTTCCTTCAAAATGGATGCAGCTTACAAAAAGGTTTGTATTTGTTGAAGTTGGGGGATGTTTGGGAGAAGGTGGTGCGGTAGAAAAGTTTACTCTACAGGAAACCCCATCAACTCCCGCTTATAAGGGGCTTTGAAGCCCAGAATCAAGTCTTCTTTGGCTATTCCTTTGTCCATCAATTGTTGTGCAATGATTAAATCCGTACCATCATATTGAAGCCAAACTTTGCCTTCATCGGTGACATCAATGTGCATAAAACAACCATAGGTACGTTTGGTTTCGCTTATCCAACCATTGAAGTACAATAGATAGTGGCCGTGTTCGTCGTCTGTAATGAATTGAGTTTTCAATACATCATCGGGTTTTGTTCCCAACTTGCCTACTTCAAAGGTGAGTTTTTTAACGATTTCTTTGTATTTTTTTACTTTATCCATTCTACGATACTTTTTCTAAAGCAATGACTACAATCTTGAGGTATAAGTCTTTCGCAGCCATAAGTCGTTCTGTGAGTTTGTTGAAGTAACAAAATTAGGTTCTACAAAACAAAAACAGTTTACCTTTTTCAAGTTTTGCGTTAACCATATAGAAACCTATTTCTTTCAATTATCGAAACCGTTTGTATTATGAAAAAACGACTACTGATTTTTTGTTTGTTGTTTGTTTGTTTTTGTCAAATTGTTGAAGCACAATTGTGTAATCAGTCTTATGAAGTACCTAATTTGACTGGTGTTCACTTGATTGAACAAACTGTAGATGAGGGTTATATTGTTGTGGGAAAAGTTGGAGAAGACATTTTTCTACTAAAAACAGATGTGTTGGGCAATGAACTTTGGAGTGAAACATACTCCAATGAAGGCAATATTTACCCAATGTATATTCGTCAAGATTCAGAAGGAAATTATCAAGTTTTGGGTACTTTTTTCGATAATTCAACATTCTCCATTTTTTTTATTGAAGTTGAGGCCAATGGAAAACTGATTGATAAAAAAATCTTTGAAATATCTCCAAATGATAGCGTAAGAGACATCAAAATAAATGCGAATAATGAAATAATTGTTGCTGGATCTACCTACGACGACCCTATTTCTTTAGTAGAAGAATTAGCCTTACTTCTCAAATTTGATTTTGAAGGCAATCAATTAAGCCGAGCAGTTATTGATGACGAAAAAGAAGATGAGGAGTGCGATGTAGAATTTTGGGGAGGATTGTGTCATATCTCGTCAAGAGCCAATATTGTAGAAATAGACAACAATGATAAACCAATCTTAGCGGGAAGTGGTGAATATTTAGATTATGATATTGTAACTGGTTCCATTGCTACTACTTTTCAAGAAGGTTCATTGGGAAGATTAGAATGGGAAGATTATTATCATTCTACATTGAATTTAGGATTTGATTTTACATCTGAAAGTACAATTATTGATTTAGTTATGGGACGTGAGGATAATATAACTTACTTCATTTCTGATTTTTTAAATTTTAATACTCCAGAAGGTTTCACAATAGGTACTATTTTTAAAGGTCACGAAATCAAACTTTTTCCATTAATTCCCTACCAATTGATACAAACAACTGATCAACATTTCATCATATCAGGCGAAGGATTGATAGGCAATCTATACACTGAAAAACTCCTCAAAGTGGATAAGCTTGGAAATCTAATTTGGGAGCGAATTTTTGAGCATCCTACTGTAGCAAATGCTCATCTTATTAAAATAAAAGCCACAACTGATGGTGGGTTTGTAGCGGTATGGGAAGATAACAATACAGATGTTGTTCACCTCACCAAGTTCGACTCCTATGGTTATTCCTGCAAAAACTACATCGAAGGCAACATTTTCGCAGACTCCAACAACAATTGTCAAGTTGAAGAAGGAGAAAGGGCAATTTCAGATGTTCATTTGAAAATCAATAACGAAAGTACATTGACAACTGTAAACCCCAATGGTTCTTATTCTTTACCTTTGGATTCAGGCACTTACAACATCTCCATTTCCACCACTCCCGACCTTTGGGAAGCCAATTGTGAAGAAAACTACCAAGTTACTTTTGACAGCCTTTACCAAACCATCGAAAACATTGACTTTGCCCTTCAAGCTTCGATTCCCTGCCAATTGATGAACATTGATGTAGGCATTTCGAGGGCAAGAGCTTGTAGAGAAGGACGATTGGCGATTGAATACTGCAATGATGGAAATACGGATGCAAACAATATTCGCATTGAGCTACAAATCAGCCCTCTGCTCGAAAACATTACAAGTTCGACACCTTTTGTGGAAGAAAATGGACTGTACGTTTTTGAACCTTCGATGTTGGAATGGGGCAGATGTCGGAGTATTTATGTGTACTATCAAGTCGTTTGTGATGCGTCTATTGACGAACAAGTTTGTGTAGAAGCCCGCATTTTTCCGAATGACCACTGTGGTGAAGCACGTCCGATAGATGAATCCATTACCTGCCTGGATGTCACTAATTCTTACGACCCGAATGATATACAAGTGGAATACGAACAACCGATTGAAGGTGGTGATTGTGTGGTGGAAAATGGCTGGTTGGACTATACGATTCGCTTTCAGAATACGGGAAATGATACGGCTTATCGGGTGATGGTAATGGACACTTTGCCGCAATCGGTTGAATTGGAAAGTTTTCGGAGAGGAGCGAGTAGCCACCATTACGAATTGGAGTTCCATCAACCCAATGTTTTGGTATGGATTTTTGACAACATCAATTTGCTGGACAGCCTAAACAATGAACCTGAAAGTCATGGTTTTGTGTCGTTTAGCATTCGCCAAAAAAGTGAGAATGTAGAGGGTTTGGTGATTGCAAATCAAGCACACATTTACTTCGACTTCAATGCACCGATTACGACCAATATTGCTTCGGTTCAAAACTGTTTGAAAACGACTTTACCTGTTGAAATAACGGCTTTTAGAGGAGAAGTGAAACACAATGGAAATTTTATTGAATGGGAAACGGCTTCAGAAGTCAATAATGACTATTTTCAATTGGAACATTCTCAAAATGGTCAAAACTTTGAAAGAATTGCCACTATCAATAGCATAGGAACAACCTCTAAACCTCAAAAATACAGCTTTCTACATAGGCATCCTTTTGTTGGAGCTAACTATTACCGACTTTCACAGGTAGATTTAGATGGTACTGTTTCTTATTTTGTAACTATTAGCTTGCATATTCATCCTTCTCATCCCAATTTTCAATTTCATTTTCGTCGTTTTTACCCCAATCCAAGTCATGGTTTACTATTCATAGAATTTAGCAATCCTTCCCTTCAAAATTTGGAATTGGAGTTGGTGAACACTTTGGGGCAAGTGGTTCTGCGTCAAAATATTGAAGGGAGCGCAAATAGAGTGGAAGTGGATTGTAGTGGATTGCAGAAAGGTTTGTATTTGTTGAAGTTGGGGGATGTTTGGGAGAAGATGGTGGTGCGGTAGGAAGTAGTTTGCTAAATTGTATCAGATTTTCGCTGTTTTAGCAGCATTGCTGCGGCTCTATTTGTAGACAAGGACTAAAAAAAATACCACATAAGGGGCATAGCCTCGACACCCTATAAAATCAGCTTCTTAGTTGTGTCGAAGCTACGCTCCTAATAGTTTATCATTTCATTTTTTTCTACAAATTGGGTCTTGGCTACGCCCTTCTTGGTTTTATAAAAATTTCCTTCAAAATGGATGCAGCTTACAAAAAGGTTTGTATTTGTTGAAGTTGGGGGATGTTTGGGAGAAGGTGGTGGTGCGGTGACACTCATATTAGTGAAAACTACATAATTTTTGATATGAAAAAATAGTGCTTTTTTCATTAGAGCTTATTAAGACTCAACTACTATGGCTATCGTTCTAATTTGGCAAAAGTAGAAAAATTGAAGAGAAGATAGTATTTTCCCACTTCAAAAAAGATTGACAAACTCCATGAAATGGCAAAAACTGGATAGAATCATTGCCCCACAACCTGATTTAGAATGGGTTAGTACTTTTGCAGGCCCTTCCTATGCTGTTCAAATTGCAGACAGTTCACTGTTTGACATTTACATCACTGGTCGAGACTCCAAAAACCGTTCGCAAATCGGCAAAATTCGCATTGACATCCGCCAACCACAGCAGATTTTGGAGATAAGTGAGCAACCACTTTTCAGCGTGGGAGAATTGGGAAGTTTTGACGAAAATGGGGTGTCCTATCCTTGGATGGTCGAACACAATGGGCGGCTTTGGATGTACTATGTGGGATGGATGCCAACGGTTTTGACTCCCTTCAATCTGCAATTGGGCCTGGCGATTCAGCAAGCAGATGGCAGTTTTGAGCGGTTTTCTCGTGCGCCTATTTTGCCCCGCACCAACGACGATTATTTGTCTTTTGGCTCTGCTTGTGTGCGAAAAGAAGGCGATTTGTGGCGATTGTACTACACTTGTTTTTTGAAGTGGGGCCAAAAACCAAGCGATCACAAACACTACTACGTTATCAAATATGCTGAATCAGACAACGGCATTCATTGGCGACGCAACAACCATATTTGCATCAACATTGAAGCGGAAAGTGAATATTCGATTTGCCGCCCAACGATTTACAAAGACACATCGGGAATTTACCACCTTTGGCATACTTACAGAGGAGAACAGTATCGCATTGGTTATGCCTACTCCAATGATGGCATCAACTTTACTCGCCGAGACGATTTGGTAGGCATTGACGTGTCCGAAAAAGGCTGGGATAATACGGCAATGTGTTACGCCCAAGTTTTTACTTTTGAAAACCAATTATACATGATTTACAACGGAAATGAATATGGTCAAGAAGGATTGGGATTGGCGAGGATGCCGATTGCAGACTTGAAAAGATGGTGAGGTAGTGGAATTGTGGAACGGCAAAATGATAAGAGGTTTTGTGGTAATCTTGAAAAAAAATGCGATTTTTGGATGTTCGTTCTACTTTTAGCCTATTCACCTTCAAAAATTCCATGAAATGAACTTCAATATCTTGACAAACAAATATTGCTGCAAACACACATTCACACAACTGTTTGCCATCTTTTTATGCCTACTTTTTAGCAGTCTTTCCGCTTTCGCCCAACTCACTTTTCACATCACCAAAACGCCTTCCAATACACCTGCTAATGCCATCATTCACCTTGCAGGTGGCTTCAATGGGTGGAATGGAGGAGATACCAATATGCAGTTCACCAAAAACCAAGACGGAACGTATAGCCTCACCAAAAATTTAACGATAGGTTTACTGGAATTCAAATTTACAAGAGGCAGTTGGGAAACAGTAGAAGGAAATGAAAATGGGGAATTTCGCCCCAATCGCCAGTTCAATTACAATGGCAGTCCACAAACCATAGAGATTGAAATATTGGGTTGGGAAGATTTAGACGGTGGAAGTGGGATATTGAACTTACCACCAAATGTTCACATAGTGGATGAAGACTTTTATATGCCAGAACTTGACCGCAATCGCAGAATTTGGATTTACCTTCCTCCTGACTACGATACAGCTTCCAATAAACACTACCGAACTTTATACATGCACGATGCCCAAAACTTGTTCATGTCCGAAACAAGTTTTGCAGGAGAATGGGAAGTGGACGAAACGCTGACCAAATTGTTTGAGCAAGGTGACGAAGGTTGTATTGTGGTAGGCATTGACAATGGCGAAGGAGAGCGAATTGACGAATATTCGCCGTGGGTCAATGTGAGTTATGGCGGTGGTGAAGGTGATGAGTATGCCAATTTTTTGGTGACTACGCTCAAACCTTATATTGACGAGAATTACCGAACAAAGCCCGAACGGGAATACACTGGCATTATGGGGAGTTCTATGGGCGGTTTGATTTCACACTATACAGTGCTGGAATACCAAGACGTTTTCAGTAAAGCGGGCATTTTTTCACCTTCCTATTGGTTTTCGGGCGAAGCCTATACGCATGTTTTGGCGAGTGGACATCAAGCCGAAATGCGGATTTGTCTATTATCGGGCGGAAAAGAAGACGGTGGTTCGGTGGTGATTGATGTCGAAAATATGTACGAAACTTTCTTAGAGGTTGGTTTTGGGATGGACGAGGTAAAGAATGTGGTGAAAGCGGACGGTGAACACAGTGAATGGTTCTGGGCAAGAGAATTTAGTGACAGCTACCAATGGCTTTTTGAAGTGGATTTAGACACTGATATTGAAGCAAATACCGTAGAGAAACCCATTCTTTTTTACCCAAATCCTGTAATAGAAAAACTATATTTACAAGTAAATCAATCTTTCCAAAAGGGTATTCTGACCATTCGCACAATTGATGGGAAAATCGTTCAAAGTCACTCTTTGAACAATAAAAGCAACCGTTTTGACCTTCAAAAAATGAACAATGGTTTTTACATGCTGCAAGTGACTTTGGATGGCAAATTGATACATTCGGAAAGAATGGTATTGGCGAGGTAATAATTTTACACTTTGGGCAAAACAATCAAATAATAAATTACCAAATGACTACACAAGAACAAAAAAGAAGGGCTTTTATCAAAACCATGTTACTCGCAGGCGCAAGCATTTACCTGCCTTCCTGCAAACCCAAAACGCCTTCAACTACTCCTAATACAGAGATTCCACCAAATACGTCAAACCCACCGATTGAAGAAAAACCCGATACGATTGAAGAACAAGTTGAGCAAATTGACGAGCTCTTCAAAAGCGAAAATGTGGTATTTTTCAGAATGGAAGATGCTGAATATTCAGACCTTAATGTGGGCTTCAATTTGCGAGTCCCCAAACAGCCAAAAATCATTGCGCTTTGTAAAAATGAGGAAGGTATTGCAGAATCGGTGAAATATGCCAAGCAGTACAAATTACAGGTGTGTGTGAAAAGCGGAGGGCATAGTTTTGAAGGTTTTTCGAGCAACGATGGTGGAATGTGCATCAACCTGTCTTTATTGAAGGAAGTGGAATGGCTGGACGATAATACGGTCAAACTCGGTTGTGGCCTCACGCTCAAGGAGATTTACGATGCGCTTTTACCGAAAGGAAAAATCATTCCTGCGGGTTCGTGTGCAGGAGTAGGTATTGGCGGCTTGGCATTGGGTGGCGGCTACGGTTTATTTGGACGAAAATTTGGCTTGACCTGCGACAGCATGAAAGCATTGACTTTGATAGATGGAAATGGAAAAATCCACAAAGCTAAAAATGAAGATGAACTTCTTTGGGCGTGTAGAGGCGGTGGAAACGGCAATTTTGGAGTGGTCGCCAACATGACCTTCAAAGCCCACGAAGCCCCTAAAACCTTCACCCGACACCTTTTCAAAGCCTACAAATTGGATGTGACCCGTGCCAAATCTTTGTTGCAAAAATGGTTTGAAATGACCGCACAATTGCCCAATTCTTGTTTTGGAGCGTATGTCTTGAATGGCAAAACATTGACCGTTTTGATTACGGATGCCGAAAACCGCATTGCAGAAATCAAGCCTTTACTGGATACGTTTTCTACTTCAATGGACAAAACGACGATTGGCGAAGTCGAAACGGATTTGCCGAAATCCCTCAAAAGATACTACGGTATTCAAACACCGCTTTACTTCAAAAATGCCTGTGCGGGCTTGTACAAGGGCTTTGCAGATATTGAAGGTTGTATTGAAGCGGTAATCCAAAAAGTACACGAAAATCCAGGTTTAATTTACCAAGTCAACACTTTGGGAGGTGAAATTGCCAATCCCGATTTTGAAGCTGTTTCTGCTTATCCGCATCGCTCCTACCCTTACCTATCAGAACTGCAAGCCTACTACGAAAAAGACACACAGGGTCAAAAACTGGTGACTGCTTTCCAAGAAATTCAAACGATTTTCACCAATCACGGTATTTCAGCCCACTACCGCAACTATCCCGATATTCATTTTGAGAACTGGGAAACAGCGTATTACGGAAAGAATTACCCTCGATTGCAACAAATAAAACGAAAGTACGATGGAGAGAATGTGATTTGGCATGAGCAGAGTGTGAAGGTTTGAAATGATGACAGAACAAGTTTCTATTGCCCTATTGATTTCTCTACACACACATTCTATAAAACAATAAAAACACTCTTAAATATTATTTGTTAGATATTGTAATTAATTCAAACAAAAACAGAACACTTCACCTTCATCCAATGAATCCAATACATAAGGTGGTGTATAAAAAATACGGCTGTCTATGGTTTCGGACAACTCATATTGTAGAACAGATGACTCAAAAGCATCAAGGGTATCTTCAATCTGTGCAGCCATACTTTCAAAGGGAGGATATTTTTGAAGGCAAAGTTGAAAATCGCTGGGTGTATCCATAACAATTTCGGTGGGTAAAAACCCCACTTTCAAATCGTCAATTGCCGCATTCATCACCATATCTTCAAATAGGTGATTCGTTCCCCATCTAAGTTCCAATAAATTGGTGCGCAGATAGGCATCTTTTGAACACCCAAACAAGTAACTCCCCCCATCAAATGTTGGCCCTATAATTACGTCTTTGGTACTCAATAAGTTTTGAGCAGACACAAGCATTTCCGTAGAAATATGTAAATAGTCATTGCCTATCACAATGACTTGCTCATAATTCATTTCAAAGAGTTTATCAAAACCATACAGGAGTTTGCTGCCAAAATTAACCCCTTTGAGATTGGTTGTTTCTATTCTATAAACAGGCATTCCTGTCGCTTCCGCAGTTTGCAGAAAATGTTGTCCCAATATTTTTACCAATATATCGCCCTCCTTATGCCGTACATTCAATGCTAAATTTTTAGTGGATTCAGCATTGTAAGGTGTTCGGGTGAATAAAAGTATCGCAGTTTTTAAACAATTGTCTTTCATTCTAAAGTAGATTTTTAACTTTGAGCAAAATAACTAAGGATTTGTGACATATTGCTGTCTCAACTCAGACACTACTAAACAATAATTATGCTAAGTATATGTCAAAAACACTATTTTTTGAGAATTCAGCTCCTTCTTGACCTCTTTTATTTATCAGAGTCGCTGCAAAATTAGCCTTTTCTTCCTCATCAAATCGAAAAGACAATAGGAATGTATATTACAAGTCAAATTTCCCGCAATAAACTTGTACTACAAGCATCTAAAAATCAAAACTATCTGTTTAGTAAGGCTGTTTTTTAATCTTTGGACTGGGGAGAAAAGATGCAAGAAGCAGGATTTTAATTTATTAACAACCAATCTTTTATATCTCACTTCTTGCTTCCTACTTCTTTCGTCCAAAGTCCAAATGTTTTAACTTTACGTTTTAAAAATAAATTATAAATTTATTTGGTTCTTTGACAAATTTGTAGAAGCTATAAAGACTTCGGTAGGCCCGAAAAAAATAATCTTCAATAAGATGCCCATGTAACCCTTTCAAAAGATAAACTACCGAAGTCTCATTTCACAGATTTTGTCAAAAAACCACTTATTTTTGCAGCGGGTCTAATTTTTGAAAAGTTCCTCATAGAGTTTATTAATTTTGTAGCCAACCTAAAAATCCGTCACCTCCTATGAATTATTCCAAGAAACTGCCTCAAATTTCATTTCTCAAGTCACTCTATCGAATCAAAGATTTTGCAGCCAATCCCATCCCGATGATTAACAATTCGATGAAAAGATACGGCGATACGTATGCGACCTACATCGGCCCTATGAGAATGATTGTAACCCAAGATCCTGCTCACATACAATACATACTCCAACAAAACCACAAAAACTACCATAAATCAAAAATCATCAAAACGCTCGCCAAGCAAATCGGAAATGGTCTGTTGACCACAGATGGAAGCTATTGGCTGCGACAAAGACGTTTGATTCAGCCAGGGTTTCACCGCCAAAAATTGCAGGCTTTGGTCAGCATCATGCAGCAAGAAACACAGCAGTTTATAACAGAATTGAAAGGGTATGCTCAAACGGGTGAGGTGATAGATTTGTCCAAAGAGATGATGAAAATTACCCTGAGAATTGTCGCCAAATCGCTGTTCAGTACAGGTATTACCTCAAAAGATTTAGAGCTGATTGACCACGTAATCACAGAACAACAAAAATACATCATCACCAAAGTAAGGCAGCCTTATCTAAAACCGTGGCTATTTGTGAGTGGAGAAGATTACCGTCAAAAAAAGATAAGTGAACAACTCGATCAATTACTGCAAAACATTATCAATCAACGAAAAAGCAGCAATGAGGAACACGATGATTTGTTGGACATGCTCTTGAGCGCACGGTATGAGGATACGGGCGAAGGTATGGACAACCAACAGCTACGTGACGAAAGCCTTATTCTGTTTGTGGCAGGACACGAAACCTCCGCCAATGCACTCGCTTGGACTTGGTACTTATTGAGTCAAAATCAAGATATAGAGGCTAAAATTTTGAAGGAAACGGAAAATGTTTTGGGAAATCGTTTGGTCAGTTTTGAAGACATTCCACAACTACAATATACTAAACAAGTGCTACAAGAAACCATGCGTTTGTATCCGCCTGCATGGATTATGGACAGAGTGGCATTATCGGATGACAAATTGGGTGAATTTGACGTACCTAAAGGACAGGTTATCAGCTTATTTATCTATGGCGCACACCGCAATCCAAATTATTGGGACAATCCTGAGCATTTTGACCCCGACCGTTTCACCAAAGAAGCGATGAAAGAACGCCCTGCCTTTAGTTATTTTCCATTTGGCGGTGGCCCTCGTTTGTGCATTGGGCAGCAATTTGCGTACATGGAAATGCAGTTGGTCGTTGCAGAAATGATTCGAAAATTCCGAATTGAACTCGTAGAAAATCAAGATATTGACATCCTTCCCTTGATAACTTTGCGCCCAAAAAACGGTATTTTGGCGCGATTGAAGGAGAGAAATAAAGGTTGAAGTGGAAATGAAGTATCAAAAACGTAAAAAACAAGTTCAAATATCAATGAATTTACTTGCAAACAGTCGAATCATTCAATTGAAGCACTACTTATTCATTGTCAGTTGCTTACTCTGTATGTGGACTCCAACTTCAATGGCTGCTCCTCAACTTTCCAATCAGGCAGAGGTGAGCCTGATGACTTGCGATGCAGGAGAAGACCTGTATGCAGCTTTCGGACACAGTGCCATTCGGGTACATGACCCTGTTCAAGGCATTGACAATGTGTACAATTACGGTACTTTTGATTTTGATACGCCGGGGTTTTATGTCAAATTTATGCGGGGAAAACTCAACTACAAAATGGATAGAGATCCATTTCGTCAATTCTACTACGCCTACAATGTACGCAATAGGGCAGTTGTGCAGCAAACCTTGGCATTGGATTCGACTGTGAAACAACAACTATTTGACAAACTGGAAATCAATTATTTACCCGAAAATCGCTTCTATCTATACGATTTCTTCTTCGACAATTGTTCTTCTCGTATCAGAGATATTTTTGTAGAAGTATTGGGAGATTCATTGGTGTTTGAAAGTGAATTTATCGAAAAAGAAAAAACGTTTAGGCAATTGCTTGACCAAAATTTGACGAGCAAACAATGGGCAGATTTTGGGATTGACTTGGCTTTGGGAGCAGATGTGGATCAAATTGCAGAACCCATCAATTATATGTTTCTACCTGAATATCTGGAATCAGCTTTCGACAATGCATTCATCCTCAATAATGGAGAGAAAATCCCTTTTGTGAAACAGAAAACAACCATCGTAGATAAACCTCCACTGTCAAAAGACTATCCTTTTTGGCAACGCCCCATTTTTGTTTTTTCCTTGCTGTTTGTGCTGATTTTATTGTGGTCTTATTTTCGCCCACCCAATTTTGACAAGTTGTATTTAGATAAAATTCTTTTTTTAATTGTCGGGTTAGCAGGACTGATACTCTTCCTATTGTGGTTTGCAACTGACCATTCTACAACCGACAACAACTTCAACATTCTTTGGGCAAATCCCATTCACCTACTTAGTTTTATACTCCTCTTCAAAGCCCAAAAAATCAAACGTTTAAACCTCTACTTCTTGTTTTTTGCCATATTGAACACCGCTTTTCTGTTGCTTTGGAGTTTTTTGCCCCAAGCAATGCACATTGCGTTCATTCCCATTATGTTGACGATTATTTTGAGGTGCGGAGTGTTGTATTATTACCTCAACAAAAAAACAGGCCCTTCGCATACAGAGCTTTTAACCGAGTCATTACGAAAGGAGATTACCAAGTAAGAAGAGTGAATACTTTTAGACTTAGAGAGTTTCATTTCACAAGCATTTATACCTAATTAAAAGCTCATAAATTTTCATTCATGTATTTTTTTCAATTCAACAGAATTGTATGTATTTTTAAAATCTAAACCCATAAGGTTTAAATCCAAAACATGCTTTTGTCCTGTACTTAGCACAGTATAAACTATATAAGTGGCAATGTATTTTTTTTACACAAAGAACTGACAATTAATAGTTTTGAAAACTAATCACCAATCACTAATTTACTAATCACTGTATTAGTCTTCTGCTACATTCAAAGTCTCGCTCACCAAAAACCGTGGGCGATTGCGAACCTCATTGAAAACTTTGCCTAAATAAACACCCAAAATACCAATCGCCATCAATATCAACGCCGTACAAAACAACATCAAAGCGCCTAAAGCCAAAGAACCTTCTGCAAAAAAAGCGGCTATCCCCCACCCTACTGCAATGATATTTAGTGTCAAACCGATATAAATGGCAAAATGCAGCAGCTTCAAAGATTGGTAGGTAATGCCTGTAATGGCCATTTGAAAAAGTTTGGCGAAAGAATAGGAACTCCCGCCCTCTGCTCGGCTTTTGTGTTTGATTTCCATCAAATCATAGTCGAAACCCAACCACCTTAATACCATCAAATAATGGCGTTCTTCATCGCTGAATTGCAGCAAAACATTGACCACTTTTCGGCTGATAATCGAGTAGTTGCGAACATGACGGTCAAAACCCTTGTAGTCTGCCAAAAACTTCAACAAAGCATTGTACGCCTTTGAAGTGAAACGCCGCATCATAGACTGATTGTGTTGTTGGGCGTAAGTAAACACAATGTCAAAATCTCCTTTTTTTGCCTTTTCAAACAAAGTCGGAATGTAAATCGGATCGTCCTGCAAATCACAATCCATGACCACTACATAATCCCCTTTTGCAGCCTTCAAACCTGCCATGATTGCAGGATATTGTCCAAAATTTCGGCTCAAACGCAAGCCCTTCACCCGCTTGTCTTTCTGACAATTCGCTTCAATTTTTCGCCAAGAATGATCGGGACTGCCATCTTCTACCAATACAATCTCGAAATAGGGCGTGACTTGTTCGGCAGCAACAATGATTTGCCTCACTAGTTCATCTACCATCTCTTCGGCAAGATAAACGGGTGATACAATGGATAATAGGATTGGCTGACGAAATGACTCCATGTTTGTATGCTTGGTTTGTTGACTGCAAATGTCGCAAATTCCAAGAAAAACTGAGGTGAAACCTTTTTCATTTCCAGACTTTTGAAGTTTAACCTCGAAAGTGCTGGAAATTAGAACATTCCTGTATTCTCAAAAAAAAGCTTCAAAAGTCTCCTTTCACAAGCATTTTTAATACCGTTCATACAAACGAATATACACTTGCCCTTTTCTATATTCTTGCTTCAATTGCCAATCACCTCCCTCCTTCCGCAATATTTCCAAATATTTGATGTCAAAATCATTCATGATGTTGGACTCCAAGATATATTTGAAATCAGTGAGTTGTGAACGACTATCTCTATCTGCAAATTGGCGGCGGTCATTGTTGAGGCGGGTAAATTTGCGGGGGCGAACAGCTGGAAATTCTGTTCCAATTTCTTCAAATGGAATTTGTTGTGCTTCAATGTAAGCTGTCATTTGGTCGCTTAGTTCAAAATAGGGTAAAAACAGCAGGGAAGCATCTGAACCAGCAGGAAACCTTTCGGGATAGATCCAAAAATGTCCGCTCAACAAACTTAGCACGGCTGCAATGAAAATAAGATTTCGCAATTTTTTACTTTGAATTACAAATAATACTGCACTAAACAATACACTCACTAACAAAAATGTAGGGATAAAATAGCGGTGTAAAATGTGCGTTTGGCGCAAGGTGAGGAAAGGAAGGTATAATATCAAAGGTAGGATGGTAAAAATAAAGAGTGAATTGAAATTTGAAGGAAAAGCATCGGTTTTTAAAGTGGGTGTTTTGCGTTTTTGCCAGTATTGAAGGAGTAAAATAGCGGCAAAAAACCATAGTATTACTCGTCCATAATCCAATAAACGCCAAGCTGTAAACATGAGATTTCGCCGCCATCCATTGAAGTCCACATATCCATATCCATTTGCCCACGGAGAATCGGGATTAGAGGTCAAAAAACCATTGACCTGATAATGATACACCAACCATCCAACCACCAAAACCATTGCAGGGAGATAAGCTAGAATGATTTGGCGAACAACTGAAATAAGGTGCAAAATAAATACCTCAATCCAAATCGTTTTTTCTCCCAAATTGCGCTTTCTCGCTTCTTCCCATTCTTTTGAATCTACCATTCTTGCCAAAAAATCGGTCATCCCCAATAAACCTACTGCAATGATTCCCCTCAAACTAAAGGCTGCCATGCCGCACAATGCAAGTGATAAGAGCCATGGTTTGCGGTAAAAAATGCCATTTAGGGCGAGTAAATACAAACAGACTAAAGCAATGTCAACGCCTCCCAATACACTCTGAGCCAATAGGGTGGGTTCTGCAAAAAGCAGCAGTAAGGCATAAGGCAGGGCTTTGGAAGGTAAAAAATAGCGGGCTAAATGATAGTAGGCAATTCCCAATCCGACCAAAAAAGGAAATACTGCCCAATGACTGACCGCCAATGTTTTACCGAAAAATGTCCACATTGCAGCGATATAAATGGCATAAAAAGGTGGATGTCCGCTATCTAATTGAAGCGGCAACACAACAGAAGGGAAGGAATTTTCGTAATAATAGTGTGCCATTTTTGACACCAAATACACATTGTCCCAAAAAAAGGGAATGTGTAGGCTGCAAAGGGTAAGTACAATGTAAAACAGTGCAATACACCCATAGTAAGGTGTATGACCAGTAAATCTCGATTTGTCAAACCAATTCATCCAGAATAATTTGAACAAAAATAAACGGACTCACTTGGTATTTGTCAATTTGTAGTGATAAAATTTTGGTAATTTTGGGTAAAAATTCATATTGACCATGATTAAATATAATTCTCAACGCTTTTTTCAATACTTCTCTCTTTTTGTTATTTGTTTTTTATTTGCTTCCAATGCTTTTGCAGATGGATATAAAATAAAGCTAAAAGCCACCAATGTCCAAGATACGACGATGCTATTGGCGTATCATCTCGGACACAAAATTTTTATTCAAGATACGGCGGTTATTGATAAAAAAGGCATCGCCACATTTGAAGGTGAGGAAGCTCTGCCCCCTGGCATTTATTTAGGCGTTTATTCAGGCAGTCGTTATTTTGAATTTTTGGTGCCAAGCGAATCAGATGCACAAAAATTTAGCATTGAAGTAGATACGACTGATTTTGTCAACTCTATGAAAGTATCGGACTCTGAAGAAAATGTCATTTTTAATGATTATCAGCGTTTTCTCTCCAAACAAGGTAATGCCATTCAAGAGATGAAAGAGGCATTGAAGGAGATTCCCGAAACGGAAAAAGAGGCTCGGAAGGAAAAACAAACAGCCATCAGTAAAGCTGAAAAGGTCATTTTTGACTACCGAAAAGACCTAATGAAAGAACATCCTGATAGCTATACTGCCTTCTTGTTTAGGTGTATGGAAGAGGTCACTCCCCCTAAAAAACCAACAGCAGAAGCGGTTGAAGAAGGTGAAGCAGTTGAAGGAAAAGAAGCGGAAGATGCTGACCCTTTTTATGCTTTTTACTATGTCAAAAATCACTTTTGGGATGGGTTCAGCTTTTCGGACAATCGGATTTTGCGTACTCCTATTTTTCACAGCAAAATCGAAAAATTTCTTGAAACTTATACGCCCAAACATCCCGACTCTATCAATGTGGCGGCTGACATCATCATCGAAAATGCAAAGGCAAACGACGAATTGTTTAAGTATGCGCTGGGCTATATCACTCAAAAATACCAACAGTCAAAAATCATGGGTATGGAAGGAGTTTTTGTGCATTTGGCAGCAAATTACTATTTGAAGGGTCAGGCTGATTGGATAACGAATAAACAAAAAGAGCAAATCAATGAACGCTACCAAAAATTGCGCTACAATTTGATTGGCATGAAGGCCCGCAATATGAAAATGCAGGATTTAGAGGGGCAGATGGTTTCGATGCACGATGTAGAGGCTTCTTATTTGATGGTGTTGTTTTGGGACTACAAATGTGGCAACTGCAAAAAGCGTATGCCTGAAATCACCAAACTATACAACAAGTACAAAGACAAGGGCTTCAAAGTTTATGCGGTTTGTACCCGCAGTGAGGTGGACAAATGGAAAGGGTATCTCAAAGGCAAAGATTTTCCATTTATTCATGTGATTGACCCACAAAACAAATCCAATTTCCGACAGGTGTACGATATTTACAGCACACCAACGGTATATCTGCTCGACGAAAACAAAGAAATCGTTGCTAAACGTTTGGGTGAAGAACAGTTTGACAGTATGCTGGAAAGGTTTTATGCGGATAAAGAAGCAGAAATGAAGAAAGCTTCGGAAGGAAAATAGAAAATTCAAAAAGTAAATTCAAATAACTCATTAATAGTGAGTATATTAAATTTTGAGAACAATCCATTTGATATTTTTTTTGACTAAAAAGTTTGGTAAACTTCAAAACAGGTAAGATACGCCCTAAGTTCGATAACCTTCATACAGCTTTGAACAAGAATAGTTTACAGAAAGGAATCTCACTCAATACAGGCATATTCTTTTTCGTAGTCGATTCCCCGATAATCGGGGCAGGCTTTGTTCAAGGATTTGCGTGAATAGTGACCAAACGATAGGATACGGTTTTAAAAAGGGTAGATAACCGAAATTTCTAAAATTTCGGTTATCTGTTTTTCATTACCCATTTTACCATTCCTCCATTTTCACTTTCTGCGAGTTCTCGGAGCAAGCTATTTCTTACTGCAATTCCCCATGCGCCTTGCGTCCTCGACCGTCCAAATGGATTACCCAAATATCCATATCCCCTTTGTCGGTAGGCGTTGCACCGACCATCACATAGCCCTTGTCTGCCGTTTCAACGATGGCCGTTCCCGAATCCATGCCTTTGCTACCCACTTCGTTTTTCCATAGAAAACGCCCACTTTCATCCATACCCAGCAGCCAAGCATCCTCCGCCCCTGCACCAGCCGAAGAAGTTTGTCCGACAACCGTATATTCACCCATTGAAGTAACCATCAAGTTGTTGGCTATATCTCGCCCTTTGCCGCCAACAGTTTTTTGCCAGATTTTGCGCCCTTTGTTATCAATTTTCAACATCCAAACATCCTCTGCCCCATTGCCGTAAGATTTGGTATTGCCCGCCAAAATATAGGTACTGTCTTTTGCCGCTACAATGTTGGTGAAAATATCGGACTGTTCTCCTCCAAAAGTTTGCGTCCAATAAATGCTGTCGCCACTTGCATCTATTTTAGCAGCCCAACCGTCTGCCGTCCGTTTTTCATTGAAGGACTGTGAATAACCAACCACGATTAAACTTCCTGCTTCTGCTTCTACCACATCCATTCCGACATCCCAATCTTCGCCTCCCATCGTTTTTTCCCAAAGCACATCGCCGTCCGCATCTATTTTGAGCAACCAAACATCTCCCTTTCCCATGCCCTGCGATTGTGTCAAACCCGAAAGTACAAAATTGCCGTCTTGCAGAGCGATTACCTTCAAACCAATGTCTTGTTTTTCACCGCCATAGGTTCTTTCCCAATCCTTCCGCCCGCTGCTGTTGAGCTTCAAAAGCCACATATCTTCTTCGCCTTTGCCATAAGTTTGGGTAGAACCAACCACCAAATAACCCCCATTTTTGGTGGCAATCAAGTCGTTGGCTTTTTCGTCCCGCAAACCGCCATAGTTTCGCCGCCAATCCAACTGCCCGAGTCGGTCGAGTTTCATGAGGTGAATGTCGCTTCCTCCGCTACCAAAACTCTCGGTATTTGCTGCAATGACATATCCGCCATTGTGAGCCGACACAACACTGCGACCTTCATCCCGTTCGGCACCGCCAAAAGTGCGCTGAAAAGTATCGTCTAAGTTTTCGGTACATTCCCGAATTTGGGCTTTGGTATAGCGGTCATTGGGTTTGCAGTCCAGCACATTTTGATACACATTGAGGGCTTTGTCGTATTGCTTTGCTGCAAAAAGGCTGTCTGCATCTTGTAGGTATTCGTCGCAATTATCGGTTTTACCTTTGACCAACAGGCCATTGTCTTCAAACAATTGTCTATAAAAAACCAAACCCACCAAAATGACCATACTCAACAACAGCAATGCACTGCTTGTAGAACCTTTTTTATCGCTCATCAATCTATAAATTTTCGAGGGGGAACTAAAAACAAACTGACATTGAAGAAAAAGGCCCGCCTCACATCCCCTTCAATGATTCGCTCGCCGCCACCGTTCAGGGAATCATTGAGGTAGAAGCTGAGATTTTTGCGGAGTCCGCTGTTCACGCCAAACCATACAAAATCGTAAATTTCTCGCTCATAGGTCGCAAATATCCTGATTTCCGATTTTTTGAGGTCCAAAATATCGTATTGGGCAAATGCGGCTTCGTCGTGTAGGTTGATGCGATAGCTGGCTCCGTTAATTTTTGTGGTGAAGTAAAAGATGTCAGATTCACTCATATTGTGTCGCAGTCGAATGCTTCCAGGCAACAACATTTCTATTCCCCATCGGCGATTAAAAGTGTTGTTGTAAGCAATGACGGGTATAAATCTTGGAGTACCAAAAACATAGGAATAGGCCAAACCCACACCATAGGCGATTTGATTGTTCTTTTTCCACCCAAACAATGGCACGAGCGAGTACCTCAAAAAATCTGCTTTGGGCGCAATGTCTTGGTTGTAATCGCCATTCAAATCTGCTCCCAATTTGACCAAAAAGAACTTGTTGCCTCGAAAAGATTTAACAATATAAGCTGACAAGCCTATGCTTTTGAGGGCTCGGTCTTCTAAGCTCTGAAAAAGTGGATAGTCGGTGGCATCGAAGCGAAATTCTTCGGTGAAGTAGCGAAATCCTGCTGCTATTTTGAGGTGTTCTTTGTTGTAAACAGGTAGGCGGCAAACAAACTGGATTTGTCTGTTTACTTTGATACCTCCATCATTCACATCTCCAATGGAAGGGTTGGAAGAGTTGGCTTTGATGCCGTAGTCCACCACTCTCTCGTATTCAAAGATGATGCCCTTGCTGCGGGGCATTCCATCTACGCTCGGCACACAAAAGGTGGAATCAGGACAGGTGAGTAAATTCTCTTGTGCAAAAATAGTGGAAGTACAAAGGCTTAGAAAGCCAATGGTAGTCCACAATAACCATTTTCTAAGTTGTATGAATCGCATAGCTTTTGTAAATATTGACCTATTGAACTCGACAAATATAGGGTTTTTTAGGACGACTCAACGTCAACGAACCACTATTGAAGCAAAACTCCCTACACATTTTCCCCAATCCCACACAAGACCAAGTGCAATTTTCTTGGAACACACTCGCCACACAGCTTTCGGTTTACAATACCACAGGGCAATTAATCACACAAATTCCTTTGGATTTGGGACAGAAAACCCTGCAATTGGAAGTTGTGGATTGGCGGAGTGGCGTGTATTTGGTGGTGTTGGAAGATGAAACAGGAGCGATTTGGGGGAGGGAGAAGTTGGTGGTACGGTAGTCACTTCAACTGTTGTCAAGGTTTATTCTGTAAGAATCTAACCGTTGCCAAAGTTTTCGTTTGGTTTGTTGATTGACATCCAACCTTTTCTGCTTGCTGTTCGTTTGTATAAAGATGTGTTTCTGAATGTAAAATATTTTAAAATGCGAAAATACCTACAAAATTTACCTTCTCATACCACTACTTGGCAGCAGTACAAAGACTTGGCTTTGATTGCCATTGACCTTCAACAGAGTGGAATAGCTTATAGCAATATGAACAGCACACAAGAACAGAAGGTCAGAAACATCGCAGCAACCAACACCGTCTATGCCAATCATGCAAAAGGGATATTGTATCAAGCTTTTGGAGAAAACTATGCCATAGATAGTCCTGTATTTCCAAGTCAATCTTCTAAGAGGGCAAGTACTTTAAAAGGTGTAATAACTGAGAATATTCTTCAATTGATGCCCAATCCTGCTAACAGCTACCTTCAAATTCGCTGGAACAATCCTACTTCCGAAGCAAGTTTGCATATTTACAATGCAGTTGGTAAAAAGTTGGAACAATACAAGGTTCAAAATGGAGAGGGCATAAATATCCATCATTTAGCCAATGGCATATATATATGTGCTTTGGAGATTGAAGGAAAAATATGGACACACCAAAAATTAGTTGTAAACCATTAATATGAAATTTTAATGTAGTGCTTGGCAGCCCATGATTTGGGGTTGCCAAGTTTTTTTTAATCACTAAATTTTGATGATGAAATATTATTTGGTATTTTTTTTATTTATATGTAAATGTGCATCTGCCCAAATCTACTTTAATAAAACCATTGATTTCAGCTCTGAAACAGAAACTGCTTACTCCATAACTCAATTAGAAAATGGAGATATAGTGATTTTAGGTGCATACCTTGACCATGAAGTTAGAGAAAATTACAGCATTCAGTCTATATTTCTAATGAAATTAGATGAATACGGAAATCAAATATGGCTGCAAAAATATGCTGATAGTACAGCAGTTCTTTATACGGGTTTTAATGGTCTGATACAAACTCAAGATGGTGGTTTCGCCTTTGGAGGAGGATACGCACAGGCATTTCCTGAAAATTTACCTGCCAAATACTTAATCGGAAAATTTGATAGTTTAGGTAATAAAGACTGGTTTCATACTTATGGCTATGAGGACTACGATACAGGCTTGCAAGCCAAACAATTGGCAGATGGTGGTTTTGTGATGACAGGGGTATCTCAAAATTTTTCAGAAACAGGAGAAGGCTTGGATGCCTACGATATTTACATAATTCGGACAGATAAGGAAGGTAATTTATTATGGGAAAAGCACATTGACAATGAGGGCTTTGACAATTCGACAAGTGTTCAAGTTCTGCCGAATGGAAATATGTTGTTTGGAGGTTTTTTGGATAATTCCATTTTGGGAGAGTACGATGGCTATATTTTGGAATTGGACGGAGAGGGGAATATCGTTGATGAGCAAGTATTCGGAACAGAATACACGGACTGTGGTATGGGTATAGAATTACTAAAAGATGGAAATTATTTGGTACATTCTTGTGAGGGAAAATTGATAGATGGTGAAATAGTAACCATTGATTACATTGCTAAAATAGATACCAATTACAACATTCTTTGGAAATGGGAATCGAAATATTCTATTGAAGAATACAATCTTATCAAGGCAGTAGAATTAAAAGATGGCTCTATTGGTTTTGCAGGTTGGTACGACCGAAATTCTACAAGTACATTGGGATGGATGGGAAGGTTGAGTTCAGAAGGAGAATTGATTTGGGAGAAGGAATATTATACGGTTAGAACCAAACACCAAAATTTTTATGATATGGTGGCTGCGAATGATGGTGGAATGATTGCTGTTGGACAGGCTTTTAATCCTGATGATGTGGAAAATGATGAAAGCTTTAATATTTGGGTTGTTAAAGTCAACTGCATGGGCGAATTTGAAGCCTTAGCCGAGGGAGAAAGTTGTGACGTGATAGTAGGCATTGAAAACGAACCACTATTGCAGCAAAACTCCCTACACATTTTCCCCAACCCCACACAAGACCAAGTACAGTTTTCTTGGAACACACCTGCCACACAGCTTTCGGTTTACAATACCACAGGACAATTAATCACACAAATTCCTTTGGATTTGGGACAGAAAATCCTGCAATTGGAAGTTGTGGATTGGCGGAGTGGCGTGTATTTGGTGGTTTTGGAAGATGAAACAGGAGCGATTTGGGGGAGGGAGAAGATGGTGGTACGGTAGTCACTTCAACTGTTGTGTCGAGTAGGTCGGGGGAATTTCACCCCCAGCCTCTCACAGAACCGTACGTGAACCTCTCGACTCATACGGCTCTTCTCATTCAGTCTAAATCGTATAGCCATGCCGCCAGTGAACAAATAGATTCGGTTGTCGTTTCTGCAATTGCTTTAAAGCTTTGTGAGCTTTGCGCCAACTGCCCTTAAACCGTTTGTAAGTGTTCCTTGCCCATCGTATTAGCCGAATATTGAGTACTGAGAATATTTTCCACATGACCGATTTTCGGTATCGACCATAGTAGTTTATCCAGCCTTCCAACTTTCTATTGAGCATTTTAGCAAGACCGTAGATAGTTGTACCCGTGCGCCTTTGTATTCCAAGTTGCCTGAGTTCTTTGATTATCCGCTGTTTTGCTTTGTTGCTGATAGCAGGTGTAAAACTGTAAAATACCCGATTATCTCGACTATTCTTACTTTTCCTCGCTTTGAAATCATAGCCCAGAAAAGTAAACTGCATGGGTTTGTCTGTTGATTGCTTGCGATTACTGTCTCGACAATACACTATCTTGGTTTTGTCGGGATGTAATTCAAGTTTACAGGCTTGTAGTCGTTCCCGAATTTGACTCAACACATATTCAGCTTGTCGCTCACTTTGACAGTGAACAATGATGTCATCTGCATATCTTTCAAATGATAAACTTGGGAATTGCTTTTCCATCCATTTATCAAATCCATAATGCAAATATAGATTGGCTAATAAGGGACTAATAACACCTCCTTGAGGTGTACCTTTCGTTCGCTCTCGCTTCGTGCCATCTTTTGTGATTACACTCGCCTTTAGCCATCTATCTATATACATCAACACCCATTTCTCGTCCGTATGACGATACAGTGCCTTAAACAACAGCTCATGATTCAGTTCATCAAAGAAACCCTTTATATCCAAGTCAATCACCCAATCTAATCTCCAACAATGCTCTTTAGCTACTCCAATCGCTGCATGTGCAGAGCGATTCGGGCGATAGCCATAAGAACTGTTGTGAAAACAAGGTTCTATCTTTGGTTCTAAATGGTCTTTAACTACCTGTTGGGCGATGCGGTCTAAAACCGTGGGTATACCCAACTTACGTGTTTTGCCATTTCCTTTCGGTATTTCCACCTCTTTGACAGGAGGTGGAAAGTAACTACCTGAGCTCAGTCGATTCCATAGTTTATACAGTTGGTTGGATAAGTCTGTCTCTAAATCAGATAAACTCATTCCATCCACTCCTGAACCGCCTTGATTCGTCTTCACTCGTTTATACGCTGCCCATACCATCTGTTTGGTAATAGGCTGTGACTTTGTTTTAACCATCCTAATCCTTCCTTTTTTTTTTTTTTGAGGTTGTTAAAATATTAAAACGTAAATGAGCTATGCCCTTCGCTCCAATCCCATTACAGAATCTTCAACACTACTATGACATAGTCCGACTCGAACATCTTACTCTTTCTCAGAGTATTGTCATAGATGTTCGTCTCTCCTGTTCCATCATTGAGCCTATATGAAAGTCCTGCCACTTATACACCGCTCACCCTTTAGCCAGTAAACAGGTTGCCGCTAAAGTTATCACGAAATGACCCTGATTTTCGCTTTTGACGAGGTCGGTTGGTTGTTTCGATGCTTCATCAGTGGTTCACTTGCGTTCAGCTCTTTCATACTTACCTGACTATTTAGCCAATAGCCTTTTCCTTCTGCGCTCAGTACCTTAACTTCACAGTTAAAGCACCCGAAGGTGGTTTGAAGGCGACTCCTGTAAGTAGCCTTCGGAGGGTCGTTTCCTCCATCTCAATGATAGCATTGCTCTATGAGCATTCAGGACACACCAAGGTCTGCGACCGTTGACAAAGTTTTCGTTTGGTTTGTTGATTGACATCCAACCTTTTCTGCTTGCTGTTCGTTTGTATAAAGATGTGTTTCTGAATGTAAAATATTTTAAAATGCGAAAATACCTGCAAAATTTACCTTCTCATACCACTACTTGGCAGCAGTACAAAGACTTGGCTTTGATTGCCATTGATTAAATCACAAATTGGTTGAAATGAAACCTATTTTTATCAATGACTGTTATCAACTTTACATATCTTATTGCTCAAAAATAAATTTCGTAATGGAAACAACTTATAAAATAAACGCCAACGAGTTGAATGAGGATTTCTTAAATTCTCTAAAAACTTTGTTCCCAAATCGCAAATTGCTGATTTCAGTGCAAGCTATTGAAGATGATTTTGAAGATGACACAGCTTATCTTTCAAGTTCCCCTGTAAACAAAGAAAGGTTGCTGAATGCAATTGAGAACTATGAGGTTGGGAAGAACTTGAAAAAAATTAGTTGGGAAAATCTGCAAAAACTATAGAAATCACACAGATGGAAGAAGTAATATTTGAAAATACAGGATTTGAAGACTTATTCTATTGGGCTAAGAATGACCGTAAAATATTGTCAAAAATCATTGTATTGATTGCCGATATACGAAAACATCCCTATAAAGGTTTGGGTAACCCAGAAGCCTTAAAATACGATTTTGCTGGGTATTGGTCAAGAAGAATTACACAAGAACACAGATTGGTTTATAAAATGGATGAAAACGCAAATGTTGTCGTTTTTCAATGTCGATTTCATTACTCCAAATAAGTCAATCTTTGGATCAAGTATAGCGTTCAACAAGTACAATTTTCTTGGAACACACCCGCCACACAGCTTTCGGTTTACAATACCACAGGGCAATTAATCACACAAATTCCTTTGGATTTGGGACAGAAAATCCTGCAATTGGAAGTTGTGGATTGGCGGAGTGGCGTGTATTTGGTGGTCTTGGAGGATGAAACAGGAGCGATTTGGGGGAGGGAGAAGATGGTCGTGGAATAAGCTCAAAATGAGAAAACAGAAATTTTGAAAATTTCTGTTTTCTAGTACCGACAATTGAAGTGAATGAGTTTGAGTTGGATTCGAGGAATTTTCCTATACCAACCTATCCCACACAATCCCTCTATTTCACCACCTGCACCTTCTCAAAATACTGCCATCCCGAATCAGCCTGCAATTGAAGGATATACATACCAGCAGGTAATTCATTGACCGAAAATGCAATGCGCTGTTTCACACCATCTTCTACCTTTCCACCAAACAAGTTGGTAACTTCCTGTCCATTGAAGTTCAATAAACGTGCTTCAATGGCAGCTGATTTTTCCAAACTAAATTCGAGATAGGCTTCCTGCACAATGGGATTTGGATAGACTTCAATCCATTCCATTGCCGTATTTTCCAAGGCCGTTTTTCCAGCCTCTCTGCGGCAACCTGCACGAGATCGTCCGCCTCCAATGATTTCATCTCCGCCACGATACACATAAATGCTTTCGGTGGTGGTATTGCCAATGCAGTCCGTCACCACTACCGTATAAAACCCTGCTTTGAGTTTGGTAATCGTGGCTTTATCGCTCGTAAAACCGTCGGACCCTTCCCAAGCGTAGGCATACGGTTCGTTGGGCGCATCACACTTGATTCCGCCCTCAACAAACACCGAAATAGCTCCATCAAAATCAGCAGGGCAATGTTCGGGTGTCACTTCAAAACTTGATATGATTGGGAACGCACTACTCGAACTACTGTAAGCCAACACATTGCTGCAATTCCCAGCGTCTTTGATGCTCAAATTCCAAGTTGCACCTGTGGCATAGACCAGCCTGACTTGGCGGCAATTGGGATTACTGCTCGGAAATTCGTCAATTGTCGAAAATCCGCCTGTTGTTTGAAAATCGTAGTCGTAGGGCAGTTGTCCACCGCAAATTTCATAGATATGAATGTTGGAATTTTCGACACTGCTCACACTTTCTAAACGAAACGTTCCCAAGACCTTGAAGGGATTGGTCGCAACGACTTGAAAACAGCCTGCTTGTTCTGTTCCTATTGCAGTGATGGGCAGATGGGGATGGGTAATCAAGGAAGGAATGGGTGCGTCATCTGTTTTTTCGCTGTATGCATAGATTTGATAGGTTTTTGTTTCGGTAGGCGCATCAAAAATACCCGTTGTGTTGATGGCTTTGAAGCGTGGAGCATTGGGGTTGGTGACATCCCAAAGGGCATAATAAAGCGTATATCCTGCTGCTGTTTGGTGTGTATCATTGGTTGAAGCCTCCAACTCCTCCCCCATCAAACATCCGTCTTCTACATTGACAGTCAGGACTCCTGCTGATGCTTCGCATACTTCTGCCAAGAGTGAATAACCTATTTGCCATTGCAGCACATCAAGTGTTGGGTGGTCGGAAGAAATGGCGGAAGGATGGCTCAATATGGGACAAATTTGTGCTTTTAGGGGGATGGAACAAAAGATGTAGCCCAAACAGAAAAACAAAACAGTATAAACAAACAAAAAGGGTACTCGTTTTTTCATGATTTTTTGAAAATTTTGGAATTTACTTAAACTAAACAGTGGTGAGAGGGTTGCTATCTACACAAAAATAAACCATTTCTAGCAGACTCTGAATTTATTTATGCTCTTTAACAATTTTTGCTGAAGCAATGCAACTTTTTGAAATTTTATATCACAAAACGTTTGTGGTCAATAAAATCAGTAAATTAATTCAATTGTGGTGGTTATTTAATATCTTTGTCACTAAATATTGCCTCCCCTTTTTTGGGTAGTATTCCAAGTTTTAGATTAAAATGTGATGTTTAACCAAGAATTTTAGATTATGGACTTCTCAAGTTTAGATTTAGCAAATATTGAACAACTCGTCTTAACATATGGCACCCGTTTCGTTGGAGGTTTTCTATTCTTAATCATTGGTTGGTGGGTAGTTGGAATCATCAACCGAACCATTCAAAAAATAGTCAATAAAAACAGAATTGACCCCACCTTAAAACCTGTTATTACTTCTACTACTTCTATCCTCCTCAAAATCATGCTCTTATTGGCAGTCATTTCGACTTTGGGTATTGAAACCACCTCTTTTGTTGCCGTTTTGGGAGCATTTGGATTGGCAGCTGGTTTGGCAATGCAGGGCAGTTTAGGAAATCTTGCAGGAGGTTTTCTGATTCTTTTCTTTCGTCCGTTCAATGTAGGTGACTATATCAAAGCACAAGGACACGAAGGATTTGTAAAAGAAATTCAGCTATTTACGACCATTCTAGAAACCAACGACAAACAAACTATTTACCTACCCAATGGTTCGGTTTCGGGCAATAACATAGTGAATATGTCACAAGCGGGCTTAATTCGACTACACCTTGCGATTGGTATTGGTTATGGAGAGAATATTGGTAAGGCAAGAGAGGCTCTCATGGAAGTGCTTCAAAATCACCCTTTGGTACTGCAAGAACCTGCTCCAAGTGTAGCAGTAGTAAACTTAGGTGACAGCAGTGTGGATTTAGATATGCGTCCATGGTGTAAGCCATTAGATGGCCCTGCTGTAACGGTTCAAATTTTGGAAAAAGGCAAAATTGCTTTGGATAAAGCAGGCATTGAAATTCCTTTCCCACAAAGAGTTGTGCATCACATCAATGCGAAAGGGTAATTGGTGAGTACATTAAATTCAATGTACTCATAATCAGACAGTTTGATTCAGCGATTTCAAAAATGCTGGTGAATCACCTGCGCCAAAACGCCAATCGCTTCTTCCATTTCCTGTTCATTCATTGAAGCAAAACCCAATCGGGTGTTGTTCAAGTTTTTGTTGAGGGGATTGTGAATCTGTCCATCACCAATATATACATCATATTTGGGTGCAATCTTAGAGAGTTCGACCAAACTCACCTTTTCTGTAAATTGCCCCCATACCGCCATCCCTCCCGAAGGAACATCAAAGTTGACCACATCCGCCAAGTTATTTTGCAGTAGGTCACAAAAGATATTTCGCCTAATTCGGTATTGCTTCAACGCCTTTTTCAAATATCGGCGAATAATGCCCGCTTCCATCATTTCGGCAAACGCCAACTCCAATACCGCATCCCCCTGCAAATCAATCACTCGCCGCAATTTGACCAATTCGGTAATCACATTTTTGGACGCAATCACATAGCCCAATCGAAAAACAGGTGCGGTAAGCTTGGAGAAAGAACCAATATACACCACTAAACCTTGGCGATCGGCACTCGCCAAAGGCAGTACAGGACTGTTGCCATAATGGTACTCATAGTCGTAATCATCCTCAATGATGATAAACCGATATTTTTCGGCAAAGACCAGCAGTTGAATTCGTCGCTCAGGCTTCAATGTCACTGTCGTTGGGTGATGGTGATGTGAGGTAACGTAGATTGCCCTAATCTTGTGTTGGATGCACAAAGTTTCTATTTCGTCCACAAGCAACCCATCTTTGTCCACAGGAATCCGCAACATTTCGGCTCCTACCATTTGAAAACAGCGATTGGCAACATGATAATTGGTTTCGCCTACAATCACCTTATCTCCTTTGTGAATCAGGGTATTGATGGTCAAATAAATCGCCATTTGGCTACCACGGGTAATCAAAATATTGTCTGCCGTACTCCTCAAGCCACGGGTGACATTAAACTCCTCCGACAACACCAACCGCAACTGCTCTTGACCATACAAATTACCATAACTCAACACACTACTGCCCGCATATCGCCGTAAATTTCGGGCATAAGCCGTTGCCATTTCTTCAACAGGAGCCAGCCGCACATCGGGATAGCCATCATCAAAAGCAAGTCGCTGGGTTAAAATAGTTGGAATTTTAGAAGGCACAACTCCTTGTACTTCAAAACCTGCTGTATCAGGCATCGTGCTATTGACCACTTCATTCGACCAGTTTTTAGACTTCACCTCTGGCAGACAACTCGCTATATACGTCCCCTTATACGGCACCAACTCTACCCAACCCTGTGCATAGAGTTCTTCCATAGCTGTCACCACTGTTTTTCGGTGAACATCAAGCAATTCTGCCAATTTTCGAGAACCAGGCAGTTTGATGCCTGATTTGATAATGCCATTTTGAATCTGTTGGATAAACCCATTCACAATTTGCAGATAAATAGGCTGTGAACAGCTTTTGTCAATCTCTATCAATAAACGGTAAGGAAGCATAAGGAGATAAAATGAAAATGAAAGCGAATTTATGTAAAAAAGTGGACTATTCAAAAAGATAAAAGTGGTTGCTTACAGTAGTCCAGATATGACGTATTTTTGGAAAAACAAATAATTCTTTTCATTCTTTTTTTTCTGGATAACAATAAAGGTAGTGTTTCCTACAATTGTGGGACGCTACCTTTTAGTGAAATCTCAAAAAACATCAATGCAACTAAGTAACTAAGCAACTTCAATAATATAAGTTACTGATAAAATATAAAGACTTTGGAAATTTTCTTTTGAGAGCATACTGATTTTCAAACATTCTATATTTTTAAGAAAAAACTTCCAAAGTCTCACAACCAAAAAACATCAACACTTCAAAACAACAAAAAAGCATGACAACAATCAAACTCCAAAGACCCGCCTTGCACGAATCCAACGATTATTTTAAACGCTACATCAACAAAGTAGCGACCAATGACATCATTGCAGCCTTATCAGAAGGACAAAAAGCGATGGAACATTTTTGTCAGTATATTCCTGCCGATAAATGGGATTACCGATATGCAGAAGGTAAATGGACCATCAAAGAAATCTTATTGCACATCATTGACACAGAACGCATCATGGCTTACCGTGCCTTGCGAATTGCCCGCAATGACAAGACTGCTCTTCCTGAATTTGAACAAGACGATTTCATCCTTTACTGCAATGCCAACGAACGAAGTCCCGAATCCTTATTGGCTGAATACATGGCGGTTAGAGCATCTACAATTTCACTTTTCCTACATTTTGACGATGAAATGTGGGGTAGAATGGGAACAGCAAGTAACTATCCAATTTCAGCAAGAGCATTGGCGTATATCATTGCAGGACATGAAATACACCATTTGGCAATTGTAAAAGAAAGGTATCTTGTGTGAGACGAAAGATTAAAGATGTAGGATGTAAGGTGCAATATGTAAGAAAATAAAATATCAACACCCCAAAACCTTAACACCTTAACACTCCAAAACAACAAAAACAAAAAATGCAACAACTCATTCTTTTCCTCGAACAGCACCTTCAAACTGTTCCGACCCAACTTCAAAAAATTCCTTCAACGGTTTTGGAGCAGAAACCACAACCGCATAAATGGTCAAAAAAGGAAATTTTGGGGCATTTGGTAGATTCTGCACAGAACAACTTGCGGCGATTTGTGGAAATTCAATACAGTGCCGAACCTTATCAAATACAGGGATATGCACAAGATGATTGTGTACGAATCAATGCTTATCAGCAAATGCCCATTCAAGCGGTGATGCAGTTGTGGCTGAACATCAACCAGCAAATTGTACGGATTTGGAAGCAAATGCCTCCTGAAAAATTGCCGCTAAAAGTATGGAACACCGATGGCTCTGAAAGCACGCTGCAATGGTGGATAAGCGATTATGTGCGGCATTTGGAACACCACCTCCACCAAATTTTTGACGACATTGAAGCCATTGAAGAAACTTCACAAAACAATACAAGAGAGCAGTTTATCCAAGAAAATTGTAGAATTGATGCAGCAACAGCCTTGGGAAAATTGACAAACCGAACTGATGGCAAACGTTTTGTAGAAACTTTGCAGCATGGTAGCATGGTGGTGGAAATTTACCAACCCGACAAGATGGATTTGCAGACACCGCACACACGAGACGAACTCTATGTGGTGTATCGAGGAAGGGGTATTTTCTTCAATGATGGGGTGCGGCATTCTTTTGAAGCAGGCGATGTATTGTTTGTTCCAGCGGGTGTGGAGCATCGTTTTGAGGATTTTTCTGACGATTTTGTGACATGGGTGGTATTTTACGGGCCAGAAGGCGGTGAGGCAAAGTTGAAGAAGGGAAAATCTGTAAATCCATTCATTGCAGAAAAAGGAAGGTATCAAATTTCGACCAACGATTCATTGCTTGATATAGAGTACATTTTCCAATACCTTCACAAAGAGAGTTATTGGGCCAAAAATGTTCCGAAAGCCATTGTCGAAAAATCGCTGCAAAACTCCTTAAATTTTGGATTGTACCACCATGAACAACAAATTGGTTTTGCAAGGGTAATCACCGATTGTGCGACCTTTGCTTACCTTGCAGATGTATTCGTTGAAGAAGGATTTAGAGGTCAAGGTTTGGCATTGTGGCTTACCCAAACCATCCTCGATTACCCAGATTTGCAAGGACTTAGGCGGTGGATGCTAATGACCGAAACGGCTCAAAATTTGTATAAAAAAGCCGATTTTCAGATTGCAGCACATCCTGGTCGAGTGATGGAAAAATTGACACCGAATCCTTACTAAAAACCACCACATATTATCATTATGTCTAAAAAAATAGCTTTTGCGACCTGCCGAAACTTACCACATCCAGCAGAAGATGATAAATTGTTGGCGGATTATCTGCGTCATGCAGGTTTTGAAGTACTGTATGCCGTATGGAATGATGCAAAGATTGTTTGGCAAGACTTCGATATGGTATTGATTCGCTCGACTTGGGATTACCACAAACACATTGAAGCGTGGAGGGAGTGGCTGCAATTGTTGGAGGAAAAGCGGGTAAACGTTTTGAATCCTGTCAAAACAATTCGCTGGAACATGCACAAATCTTATTTGAAAGAGATGGAAGCGAATGGAGTACAAATCGTTCCCACCTTTTTTGCGAAGCGAGGCAGCAAGTTTTCGTTGAAGGAAATTTTGGAGAAAAATGGATGGTGGAAAGCCGTTGTCAAACCTGCTGTTTCGCTGGATGCTTTTCACACTTGGTTGACCGACCTACCGACTGCCGAAAAACAACAAAATAACTTTGAAGCGTTGGTAATGGAACGAGATGTAATGGTGCAACCTTTTATGCCTGAAATCAACACAAGAGGGGAATATTCTTTCGTGTTTTTTGGTGGAAAGTTTAGCCATGTGGTATTGAAGTCCAACCCAACAGGTGATTTCCGAATCCAAGGAAATTATGGTGGGAGGAATCAACTGATAGAAGTCAGCCCTGCGCTTATTTCACAAGCTACCCATATACTTCAATCTATTGATTTACCACACTATTACGCCAGAATAGATGCTATAGAAAGAGAAGAACAACTTTATTTGATGGAATTGGAATTGATTGAACCTTCTTTGTTTTTGGACTTAGAAGAGGAGGCGGTGAGAAGGTTGGGTGAATTGGTGAAAGTACAAATCAATACAACACCGTCACCGTCCCACTAAACATTTGTGAACTGCCATCAATCAACTCAAATTGCAGCAGGTAAACATATACACCTGTATCCACCAATCGAAAATCATTGCGTCCGTCCCACTTCACCAACAAAGGCAATTTTGCAGGTTCACTTTGTTCATGAATCACTTGCCCCCAACGGTTAAAAATTTTCATCTGTTGCAGCGTTTGAATAGCATTTCCGAAAGGAGTTGAAATTTCAAAATAATCGTTCACTCCGTCCTCATTGGGAGAGAAAGCAGTAGAGATTGCCAATCGGAAATTTTTATCTACTTCAATCCGCACACTATCCGAAGCCACACATCCCTCACCATTCCTTACAGTCACAGAATAAGTGGTTGTTTCAAAAGAGGTTGCAGTAGGATTGGCGCAAGTCGTACAATCTAAGCCATTGGCAGGAGTCCATTGGAAATCTACATCCGTTTGAGTCACAGTGGTATTCAAAGTAAGGCTCTCTCCTATTGCAATTTTAACAGGATCAATCGTTTCTACAACCAAAGATTCAGGCTCTTCAATTAAGATTTGGGTCACAAAATCGCATCCATACTTGTCTATGATCTGCAATTCGTGGTTTCCTGCCATCAAATTTCTAAAAATACCCGTTGTGTTGAGTTCCGTATTGTTGAGCCAATAAGTATAAGGAGGCGTTCCTCTAAAAACTTCTATTACTTCAATTAGTGCATTGCTTTCTCCAATACATTTGGGTGAAAGTGTTTCAATATCAGCATCTATATTGGGATTTGGCAATACCGTAAGATTGGTTGTGAGAATACTATCGCAGCCAATACTCGAAACCAAAGAATCTACATAAACTCCCGTGCTTGTGTAAACATTGTTTCCAACTTCCAGTTCATTACCTTCACAAATTGTCGTTGTCACCTCAAATTCAATTGGTAAAGCAACTACTTGCTTAATCGTAGAATTCAGACGACATTTCGCATTTTGAAGATTTTCAGCAGAATTGGCGATAATGTATCGGTACAGTAATTCCCCACTACTAAAATTGGTAATGTTGTAAGTAGGCCCTGTTGCCCCTGCAATGTCTTGCCAATCAGACCCATTAATTGGTTTCACCTGCCATTGAAAATAGGTGTAGGTAGCATCCTCCACCGTCGATTGTAAAGTAAAATCCTGCGTATCCGCACCCATACAGATATAGGAAGTTTTGTCATCATCTACAATCGTTGCGAGTGGGCCGCAAGTCCGAAAACTAATATTGTCCAAAGCCAAATCATTGCCAATCCCTCCTGGAGCACTGTTGATAATGGATAAGGTGAGGCTAGTTTCATTTTCCCCTGTACAAAAAGAAAAGCTATAGGTATTCCATTGGTTGCTTTTCAAAATATATCCTGTTGATAAAATCACGTTACTATTCAAAAGAAACTCTACATTGGGATCAGAATGCCCTGAGGTGCCTATACGAATCATATTGATAATATCGGCACTAAACTCGTATTGTGTGTTTGGACACAGGCCTGTCACCTCTTGTTCGTAGAATAACCCTGGTGAAAAATCAGCATTGACGACCATCATGTAGCCGTTAGGATCAGCACTGTTGTCCCTGATAGCCAACCAAGAAGGATATAAATTACCCCATGCACCTGTATTGTTCGTAATCGTGTAAAACCCATCGCCTGGTGGAACGTTGGTTGTATAGTTATAACCTGGTGCAATTTGTGGATTGGTGGTGACCAAATTAACAACTCCCGAACCAAAGTCACCATTGGTGAATATATTATCCCCCAAACTGCCCTGACAACTCCCCTCCTCTCCATCTGCAAAAATAACCATCTGTAAAGAAAATAAACACACCATCCAAACAACCAAAACTCGAATATTAACAGGTTTCATAGAGAACTGATTTTTCCAAAAAATATAATCAATAGGTAAGATACCCATATCGTTTCCAAAAACAAAACAATGTATGGTTAAACAACTGTAAATTACCTGCATAGTTGAACAAAAAATCCAGTTGTGACAATCACTCCTGCCAATATTGTCACACAACTTACAACTCAAAAAATAAAATGACATTATTATGTTGTAACTTGCACCCTCACTACTAAACTTTGGAACAGTTTTGGTTTCTAAATAGCTCATAGACAAATTTGTGATGCAATTAGCCATTATAACCCTCTACAAATTAACTGTTCATTACAATTGATTAAAATTTTCTATAAAAAAATCCCATGACTATTATTTAGTCCATTTCAAATACTTTAGTAATGATAAAAAATATCAACTCGCCAATACTGCTTTTTTTTGGCATTGTACTATTCCTTACATTATTATCTTCCACAAAAGCAGTAGGACAGTGTATGACGTACCCAGTCAGCATTGAAGAAAAAGAAAAAAACGCACCTATCATTGTACTCGGTCACCTCAAAAATCAATTCCCTTATTGGGATGCAGAAAATAGCCGCATTTATACTTTGAACGTCATCGAAGTCACTGCTTACTTCAAAGGCAACAACGGCGCAACAGAAATTGGTGTCATCACAACAGGAGGAGTAGTTGGTGCAGACGCACTCCATGTTTTTCCAAGATTCGATATTTATCCCCGAAATGAATATATTTTCTTTTTGCAGGGTGATAACCAAATCATTGACAATAAAAACATTCGGAAAAAACGCCCCTCCTTTCTTCAATCAGAAACCTATGCAGATGCACAGGGAGCCATCACCAAACAATTTGGTTTATACTCCGAATTACACAACAATACCAAATACGAAGAACAAGCACAATTCGATAGAATTACCCACCTCACTAAACAATCTATAACAACTCCTGATGGCAAACCATTCTTGCCTCGTACACAAGCAGACAACAAATTATTAGAAGAACTTGGTAAAAAGAAAGGTCAAGTAAAACTAAAAAATCCACTCTTCAAAGACCTAATCAACAATCCTTCTTTCTCTCTTTTACCCATCAATACCATGAGTCCAAATCCAGCTCATGGAGGAACGGTCAATCCTGCCAATTACCTCACCATCAATGGTTCTGGTTTCGGCACTCAAGATGCAGTATATTATGCCAATGCTGACAATGGTGGGCAAACAATGGTCGCATCTGCTTATGCAAGTGATGTACTATTTTGGACAAACACTTCCATACAAGAAAAAGTAAACCAAAATGCAGGTACAGGAACAGTTCAAGTCAATGGCATCACCTCCTCCAATGTTTTACAAGTTGATTGGGCACACAATTGCATCGAAAACGCTTATTCAGGATTCAGTGAAGTCACACGCCAACGCTACTTTTTAGTAGATATGGACACCCAAGGAGGTTACACCTTTCATTACAACACCAATTTCAACAACAATACAGCTGCAAAGGCAGCCTTCGAAAGAGCATTAGAAAGTTGGAGGTGTGCTACTCACATCAATTGGAAACCAAGCACAACCACCACTAATATTTCGAGTAGCAATTCAGCAGATGATATCAGCATCATTACCTTCAATACAGGATTGCCATCAGGAATTTTAGGACGCTCTTACAGTTACTTCTCAGGAACTGCCACAGGTGTCTGCAACCAAGAAAACACCCTCTGGTGGGCACGCAAAATAGACATAGAATTTGACAGTCCACCCACCAATGGCGCAACATGGAATTTTGGTCCTGCACCAAGTACCCCTTTTGCCTTGACCTACGATTTTGAATCCGTAGCATTGCATGAATTGGGGCATTTACATGGATTAGGGCATACTATTGGTGCCAACAACGATGTAATGCACTATGTAATGTCCAATGGTACAGATAACCGTATTTTATCCATGGAAGACATTGCAGGTGGAAACGCAAAAATGGCTTATAGCACAGACAACAACGAATACTGTTTTTTTCCCAATAACTTCAGTGAAGAAATGATTGCACTGAACAGTAGCAACTGCTCACTAAGTGGCGGCTGCCTTCCCATTGCAGTGAATATTACTGGAAATAGCAGCTTTTGCCCAGGTCAAAGCACCAGTTTAAATGCAGGTTCTTATAGTGCTTCGGATAGTTATGACTGGTCGACAAACGCTACTTCGCAAACGATAAACGTAAGTACAGCAGGCACATATACGGTCATTGTCACCGACATCAACGGATGTACAGGAACAGACTCTTTCACCGTCACCCAAACCAATGAACCACAACCAAACATTACAGGAGAACTGTCTTTTTGTGTTGGCGAAAACACTACCCTGACTGCGGGAGATGTTTACAGTTCTTATTTATGGTCAACAGGTGCAACTTCCTTTGCCATCATGATCAATACTCCAGGCACTTACACCCTCACTGTCACCGATGCAAATGGATGCACAGGGACAGATACCGTCATTGTTTCAGCAGATTCATTGCCCCAACCACAAATCACAGGTGAAAATGGTTTTTGTCCAAACGAAACAATTGAACTCTTTGCAGGAAGCGGTTTTCAGTCCTATCTATGGTCCACTGGTCAAACGACTCCACTCATCAATGTCGGTGCAGAAGGAATTTACACCGTTACCGTCACCAACTCCAATGGTTGCAGCAATACGGATACGCATACGGTTTTTGCCCACACTCCTCCAATACCCAATGTTCAAGGAGATACCTTTTTCTGCAATGGCAGCAATGCCTTCATTTTTGCAGACAATGGTTTCAGTGCCTATCTATGGTCGAATGGAGCAATCACATCTGGAACAAACGTTTCACAATCAGGAACATATTCCGTTTTAGTAACAGACAGCAATGGCTGTACTGCAACAGACGAAATAGTAGTGATCAAACAACCTACTCCAAACCCAAACATCACAGGTAACTTGCAAATTTGCAATGGCAGTACAACTACACTTACTGCAAACACAGGCTTCAATGCCTATAACTGGTCAAATGGCGGCACTTCCAACAACATTACCGTCAATCAGGCAGGCACTTATTCTGTAACTGTAACCGACGGAAATGGTTGCACAGGTACACAAACCGTAGTTGTAGAGCTTATTGCCGAACTTCAACCAGAAATTGAAGGCGATTTGACGATTTGCCAAGGCGACAATACCCTTTTGACATTGAACCAAACATACAGCAGCTACCTTTGGTCAAACGGCAGCACCAACCCAAGTATAAGCGTCAACCAAGCAGGAACTTACAATGTAACTGTGGTGGACGAAAATGGCTGTACTGGAACAGATGAAGTAACAGTTGTAACAAACAATTTGCCGCAAGTGAACATTGAAGGAGGAGGAAGTATATGCGAAGGCGAAAGTGTAGAACTCTCTGTAAATGAAATTTTTGAAAGTTATCTTTGGTCAAATGAAAGCGAAAATCCCAGTATTTCAGTCAATCAAACGGGTATATATTCGGTTATCGTAACCGACTCAAATGGATGTACTGCAATGGATGAAGTGAGCATTGAAGTGAATCCACTACCGACTCCAACTATTGAAGGCAACTTATTTTTCTGTGAAGGAGCAAGCACAACTTTATCCGTTGCAGCCATTTACACAAAAATAATCTGGTCCAATAGCATGACCACTCCAAGCATTGAAGTGAATAGTGCGGGAACTTACAAGGTAGTGGTCACGGACGAAAATGGCTGTACGGGAACGAATGAAGTTGAAGTAATCGCTCATCCCCTACCCTCTCCAATCATCAATGGCATTTCGGATATTTGTGAAGGTGGCAATACAGAACTTTCTGTTTCTGCAATATATGAATCTTACCTCTGGTCCAATGGCGCAACTACTCCAAGCATTATCGTTTCGGAGACAGGCACTTACAGTATTGAAGTGACAGACGCAAATGAATGCACAGGAACCAGCGAAATCAGCACGGTAGTATTGAACAATCCCGAACCTACGATTAGCGGCAGCACTACTTTCTGTACAGGGGGCAGCACTGTTTTGGATGCAGGAGAAGGTTATGCTGCTTATTTGTGGAATACGGGTGAACTCAGCCAAGTCATTACTATCACCACAGCAGGCACTTATAGTGTGGAAGTTGAAGACACAAACGGATGCAGTGGCAATGCGTCCATTACTATCAACACTTTACCCTTGCCGCAAGTAAGCATTGAAGGCAATTCGACTTTCTGCGAAGGGCAAAGCACTGTTTTGGATGCTGGAGAAGGTTATGATTTTTATTTGTGGAATACAGGTCAAACAAGCCAAACCATTGAGGTCACTCAAGCGGAAGCGTACAGTGTGACTGTTACCAACAACAACAATTGCAGCAATTCAACAAGTTTGGTTGTCAATACAATAGCGACACCTCAACCAACGATTACAGGCAATACTGATTTTTGTGAAGGCGCAAATACGACTTTGGATGCTGGTGCGGGCTTCAATGAATACCTTTGGACAACAGGTGAAACAAGTCGTATGATTACCGTTTCCACAGCCGACAATTTTGGGGTAACGGTGACAAGTACAAATGGCTGCACAGGAATGGATTCCATTCAAACAAATATATTTGACCTTCCAACAGTTACCATTGCAGGTAGTTTGTCTTATTGTGAGGGAAGCAATACAACACTTTCGGTAACTCAGAATTTTGTCAAATACTTGTGGAATACAGGAGCTACTTCAAAAAGTATTGTTGTTCAAACAGCAGGAACGTATAGTGTGGAAGTAACCGACCAAAATGGATGTGTCAATACCGAAAGCGTTGATATTCAGCAAACTACGGGGCTGACACCTACCATTACAGGAGATTTAGATATTTGTGAAGGTGCGTTTACCCTTTTAGATGCTGGTGCGGGTTATTCCAGTCATGCTTGGTCAACTGGCGCAACTTCCAGAATCATCAACGTAACCGAAAGTGGCACTTACAGTGTTACCGTCACAGATGCGAGTGGATGTATCGGTGTGGATGAAGTGACGGTAACAATACATACGCCTGTCAGCCCCAACATCACAGGAAACACGAATTTTTGTTTGGGGGAAAGTACAACTTTGGATGCAGGAGCAGGTTTTGACCAATACTTGTGGAATACAGGCGAAACCACCAGAACGATTGAAGTAACTACAAGCGGCAATTACAGTGTTGAAACCAAAGATGCAAATGGCTGTTCGGCAAGTGCGGCAATTGCCATTCAAGCAAACATTGCGTCTTCTCCAATCATTGAAGGGGCAACTCAGTTTTGTGTAGGCAGTTCTACGACCTTGACTACCGAAGAAGGTTATGAAAGTTATAAATGGGAATCTGGCGAAAACACAAGGACGATTACGGTGACAACAGCAGGTATTTATAGAGTAACAGTTGTGGATGAAAACGGATGTGAGGCAACGAATCAAGTGACCATTACCGTTTTGGAGGCAGCTGTCCCAACCATACAAGGAGAATTGCAGTTTTGTGCCGATGCCAGCACAATTCTTTCAGCACCTTTGGGTTATGCTACTTACCAATGGAGTACAGGTGAAACAAGCCGCATTATTACCGTCACTGAATCGGGTGATTACGGCGTGTTAGTGACAGACTTCAATGGCTGTACAGCGGGAGTGTTGGTAAATGTGGAAGAACGAACCGAACTGCAAGTTTCTCTTACAGGCAGTGCTACTCTCTGCAATGGCAATTCTACAACCCTTGAAGTATCAGAAAATTATGCTGAATACAAGTGGAATACAGGCGCAACTACCAAACAAATTGTCGTTAGCCAAGCAGGTACTTACACAGTGACAGTGACAGATACAAATGGATGCACAGGTACGACCTCCCAAGTTGTTGCGCTTTCTGACAGTTTAACACCTACAATTTCTGGTGATTTAAGCATCTGCAATACCGAGAGTACAGTCTTGGATGCGGGTGACGGATTTGATACCTATTTATGGAGTACAGGTGAAACAAGCCGCACAATTGAAACCGATATGGCAGGAAACTACACTGTTCAAGTGAGCAATGCAGATGGCTGTTCGGGTACTGCAATGGCAGCAGTTGAGTTGATTCCTCCTTTTACCCCTCAGATTTTGGGCAATCTTACCTTTTGTGAAGGTGAAAGCACTCAACTTATTGGCGAGATTGGATATCAAGCGTATGGTTGGTCCACAGGTGAACTTGATCCCATCTTAACGGTTACGGAATCGGGAATGTACACCTTAGTCGTCACAGACACAAATGGCTGTACAGGATTGAATCATGTAGAAGTAAATATGATTTCAACACCGGATGTACAAATAACAGGTGATTTGCAAATCACAGACAATGAATCTACTACTTTGGATGCAGGTTCTTACAGCGCAAACGATGAATACCTCTGGCACACAGGACATACTGGACAGTTTCTAACAACCAATATCCCTGGGCTATACAGTGTGACCGTAACACATGAAAATGACTGCTCGGCAAGCGCAGAGGTGACAGTAGAATTGATTAATGGTATTGAAGATATAGCGTTTTTCCAAGAATTCACTATTTTACCCAATCCTTTCAACGAATTGACCACACTTCAATTCCGTACCTACGCTTCTCAACACATTACCATTGATTTGTTCAGCATTGAAGGACGACAACTTCAACGCTTGTTTGAAGGACAAGTAAAGAGCGGTAACTTACATTCGATTGAAATCAATGGTGGAAATCTTCCTGCTGGTGTGTATGTGCTGCAATTGGTGTTGGATGATACTACCCGACTGTATGAAAGATTGGTAGTAACGCATTGAAGTATGCGATTTTAGACGAAAGACATAAGTAGAAAGGCAAAACAGATAACCGAAATTTTGAAAATTTCGGTTATCTACTCGTTTGAAACAGTCCTTTTCATTCATTTTTGTAAATAAATGTACCTATTATTGCATATCTCTTTAAAGGCAAAATATGAATGATATGAACGTTGAGGAGTTGAACAAGTTGGTAAAAGAAATGGTCGTTTACTGCAAAAAATACAGTATTCCTATTGAACATTTATTTGAGATTTTGGAGGACCAAAAAGTTGTGCCTATGATTAGAGGCAAAGCGATGGAATACAACGCATTGTATGCTTTGGCATCTATTCTTTCTAAAAGAAATTGGAGTGTTCAAAAACTAAACCTCAATGCTCAAACGGGGAAAACTGATGAGGATATTTCCGTCACACATAGAAGGAGCGGCATCAGCCTAAAAATAGAAAGCAAAAGTGGAGTGAGGGGCAGTATGAACAATGGAGAGCGTGCAAGAAATATAAAAGAACCACATTTTAAAGTAAAATGCCATCGTTCGAGAAGCAATATCAGCTTAGCTGGCACTTCCAATGATAGATATGCTGTTGATACGTTTGATGTAATCATCACCAATCCATTGAACGCCCTTATTCAGGGAAATACAGTTGGCGAAGACTTAGAAATCATTCACAATGATAAGACTAAACGCGTTTTGTATGAATTTTATGATGTGGATAACAACAAGGATTTGCTTCTAAAAGCAGAAAACGATTGGCGATTTTGCATTCCTTCTGATATAGCAGAAAATGGATTTATCCCTCGCACACCCTATGTGAAATTAAAAAATGACCCTCACTGGCGGCCTATTCAAGAAATTGAAAAACGCTTGATTGCTATTGTAAAAGAAAAACACAAAGAGAGATCATAAACATCAAGCTACCAAATCAACTGTATTGTTATCTATAATTTCAGGGAAAGGAATATGTCCTTGTTTGGCTGTTGGAATAAGTTCAGACGCTTCTTCAATCGTTTGAAAATTTAAAATAAAAAGCTCTTTTCCTTTGTATCTACTTCCCTTTTTTTCTGTTCCATTCTTCTGATCATCTGTACGTTGTATGCAATAATTCCATTCCTTATCGTGCATTTCGATCATCCAATTATACAACTGTCTAATTTCATCTGTATTATCATAAGTGATGAATAGTTGAAGACGATTACTGTTTCTTTTCAGACATTTTTCTAATCTATAATGGTCTTCTTTGTCAAAAGAACAACTGTAAAATTTATCTTGATCGGCATTGAAGTAAGGAGGGTCAATAAATAAAAGTGCATTATCAGGAGCATTGTCTATTACCGTTTCAAAATCTTGGACAGTAAGCTCTACATCTTGGAGTTTTTTGCTTGTACGTCTGATGTTGGCTGGCCAATTCTTAGGTTGCATAGAATACTTTGCACCATAGCCCCAATACATATTTTTATTATTCATAATGCCACTGTAAGAAGTGCGATTCAAATAAAACCATCTACCCGCTTCCTCTATTGAATTTGTTGGCTTAAATTCCTTCTTAAAAAAAGTATGGAGTTCTTTCTTTGCAGGAATTGGATTACCAAGAATTTCCCCTTCAATGTATGTGGAAGGCAAAAACTCCATAGATTTTTCATTAATGGTTAAAAAGTCAATCAATTGGTCAGGAAAATCCCTAATAGCTTGATAGACATTTACGAGGTCTGAATCTTTGTCATTCAATTGATTGACTTTCGCTTTTTGTTTAGCAAAAAAAATGCTCGCCCCTCCCGCAAAAGGCTCAATATAATGTGTATGTGGAGGTAAATGCTCTAAAATCAACTTCCGAGCATAATATTTTCCACCTGCATATCTAAAAGGACTATGTATAGATGTATGAGCCATTTAATTAGAATTTTCTTTTAGCAAAAATAACCTTTCTTTAGCTAAAATGCAATTCTTTTGCTTCTTTCCCAAACTATTCCACCACAATCTTCTGCTGATACAGCACCTGTTCACCCACAATTTGCAGCCAATAAATGCCTTGAACCAAAGAGCGAGTATCCACCGTTTCTATTTCTTGGGTAAGTATTTGTTCATGCTGCAATTTTCCAGTCATACCGTACAATTGAAGTACAATATTGGAGCTTAACTTTTCACCCAAATAGCGGATGTTCAACACCTCGTTTGCAGGATTAGGATAGGTCAACCAATTGTTTTGTTCGATGGCAATATCCTCAATATCCGTCATCAAAGCCGTATCATACAAATTCACATCGTCCAACATCGCTTCTACCAAACTCACCCCATCATAAGGCTCCCCTCCGCCAATCGGAATAATGTCAGGCGTTTTGTCCTCTGCTACAAACCGCAGTTGAACCGTTGCAGAAGGCTCGACATAATCCCGCACACGCACCGCCACAAATCGCCAAGAACGATCCCCTGTCAAGGTATTTTCCACCAATTTCCACGTTGTGCCATCGTTCGTGATATACACCCGCCAAGCCTCCGTATTCGGATTCACCCCTTGATGATTCGTAAACCAACGATAATACGAAAATGCAGGTTCCTCAAAATCAGTCAAATCATAGATACGAGAAGTCAAGGTTGTTTTACCTGCCCAAACGCCTGTTCGATTTTCATCCAAACTGTAGTCTTGAAATTCGACATTCAAGCCCGTCACCGCACATTGATTGTCGTTACTTGCCGAATAGTCCATGCCCGATTGCACCACATCCCCACTAAACAAAGCCGTTTGCATGGGCGAACCAATCTCCCAGCGTTCTGCCATTGCATCATCCTCTTCCACAGCCGTACTCCACAAATCAGCCGAATCCGAAAAATCATCGTTTTCGAGCAAATTGTAGCCCACCAGAAGCTGGTACGGATGATTGGGCAAACCCACATTTGTGACACCATAAGGGAAAGTAATGGCAGGTAGATTTGCGCCTCCACTGTCTTGTATCTCAAAGTAAAAATTCACCACCGTTCCCTTTGCGAAAGGCAGCATAAAAGCAGTATAGTTGTTGTCACCCGATAGACTAATCACGTCAATGTCTTTGAAGGTTGTCGCACGTTGGTCCTTATACTTCAATCGGATGCGCTCCAAATAAGGCAAATAATTGAAGTCAATGTCCAAAATAACAGGCACTTCAATGACCGTATTGGCAGGCACATTTGGCGTTTCTTCAAAGGTAATATCTGCATCTACTTGCAAGTAAATACCGTGATCTCCAAAAGCTTTGAAAATCTGCGTACTATTGGGCGTTCCATTCGACAAATCACCATCGTCGTCATCTGCAATCAAGGCTTCAAAAAGTACATCTGAATACAAACGCCCCTCTTGACCATTTGGACGCATCGGTGCGGCTGCCTGACTGTTCACAAACAACTCAAAAGCTCGGTCAAAACCAATTGTTTGCTGCAAATCAATCCACGAACCTGCAACGATTTCGCCGTTGTTGTGCTGAAACCCACTGATCCAATTGTCTGGGAAACGCTTTTTGAAGCCATTGTAGCGGCGAATAAAAGAATTAGAATTGCCAATCATGTACCCTCCTGCCAATATGGGATTTTGGGTAATGCCATGCGACCAAACATCTGCATAACCTTCATTGATAGAACTGTTTGACATCGAACCCCCATAATATTCATACACTCGATGGTTGATACCATGACCATATTCATGGAAAACCACATCTGCAAATTCTGCCAAACTATAGCAACCTCCGCCCTGTTTGTAAAAATTGATGCCATACCAATTGTAAAAAGCATTGCAGCTACCATCTGTCCTTTGTACACGAGTAGGCATAGAATAATCGAGCAAGGTAAATTCATCGGGTAGCCACGGTTTCATAAAATCATGCACTCGATTGGTGTGGTAAAAGACCGATGATTCCCAAAGTTTTGCCGTATCTGGTAAGTGTACTTCATTGCCGTTCACAGGAATCACAATCGGATAAGAGGGCACATTTTCACCCTCTGCTCCAATCAATACCTGACAATAAGGCCCTTCTAAATATGCTGTTCCCTGCAATTCGGCATCAGACGTAAACGGAATCTGCCCCTGCGAATTGGTGATAAACTCCTCTCCTCCTATTACCACCCGCATATTCGGCAATGCCCTCAACTCGCTGCCCAAGTTGGAGTTATCCGTCACATTGCCCATCATATAAGGGTTATCCGCAGGATGGTAAGTAGCAATGCGGTTGCTGCGATAGTAGGTTTGTCCAGTATGGGCATCCATTAGGACATAGTAGTTAAACGGCTCATTGTGTGTACCTTTCCCTACCATATCTGCCTCATACACGACTTTGAATTCGTATTGGGCAGTAGAAAAAGGAATGGGTAAAATTTTCAATTCGGGATAAATCGATAATTCGCTTACCGTTCCTTCTATGTCCTTCAATGCCAACTGCTTCAATACCTGCAATGGCAAAACAGGCTGTTCGTTTACTTCAATATTTTGAAACAAGTCTAAGGTAAACGCCACGACTTTATCGTCAGGTGTAATCCTTATTGAAGCCCTACTATTCAACACTTCTCGCCCTTGGTAAAATTGTTTAAACTGCACATAATCGTACTTTGCCGTTTCATTTGTTTGCTGAAACTGCAATGCTTCGAGCGGCAAATTAAAATCTGCCAGTTCTCGCTCCAAAAAATAAAGGGCTTTTTGTTGGGCATTTCCTTCAATGACAACATCAATACCTTTTCCTGCTGCCCGCATTGGCAATTCGGTAATCGTATTGAAGCCTACAAACCATGACCCATGACGGGCTTCAAAGCGGTGCCACAAATCAGAATTTTGAAGTTGCTGTTGCTTGATGGGATTTTCTACTTCAATGTGTAAACGGTCAGCAAAAATAGATACTTCATTTTCATCTATTTCGTGGCGGTCTTGTGCTTGTGCATTGAAAGATAACAAAATGATAGTCAATAAAAAAGGTAAAAATTTGTTCATTTTTTGTGATTGTGGATGATGGACGCATAAACTGAAGCTGCAATATTACAAAATCGCCCTACATTGGAGTGTGTTTTGTACGACATTGTGTTTTTTGATATGCTTTATCACAGATTTTGCAGATAAAAAAAAAAATCCCATTGACTAAACTTCTCAAATTTCTTTATGTTTCAGCAGCATCGCTGCGACACTATTTGTAGAACTGCAGGTAACATTTTCTTCAAGGGGCGTAGCCTCGACACCATAGAAAATCAGTTATTTAGTTGTGCCGAAGCTACGCTCCTAATCGTTTCTATTCCATTTATTTTCTACAGATAGAGTCAGGGCTATGCCCTTGTAAATGTCAAATAATTTTTGTTATACGATATAACGCTTGTACGGAACTTTGATAAATTTGGATAAGTCGTTTATTATTAGTATATTATACAAATGAACAGATTGACTCAAAAGAACAAAAAGCAAGTAAAAGTAACAGATATTCTCGAATTAATCCCTAAAAGCCTCTTAGAAAGTGCTAAAAAGGAGACAAAAGTGGATTGGAATGTAAGCCATTTTCGAGGTCGTGTGATTTTAGAACTCTTTTTATACGGTATGAGCCGAAGTAATCGGCTAAGTACGCATGTATTAGAAACCTTGTATAATTCTCCTATCTTTGATTATATAAGCACTAAGAATGACGGTCATCAAACACGTCATAGTTCAATAGCAGACAGATTAAGTAAAATTAACAGCAATTACTTTCAATCTATTTTTGAATGGTGTTATGGTCATTTTTCTACTTACTTTTCTAACAAAGAACTGATAAATAGAGTTTTTCGATTTGATTCTACTCTTATTGCGATTAGTTCGGCTTTGGTAAGTTGGGGGATGCGAGTAGGTCGCCCTCCTGAAGAGGGGTTTGAAAAAGTCCAACTCAAATTTACTGTTGGAATGAAAGGTCGTTTGCCTAAGTATGTCAAGAGTTTTTTTGACCAAGCTCATTTGAGTGAAGAAACTGCCCTGTATGAAGGTATTCTTGCCGCTCAACCCACCGAACATGATTTTGTTGTATTTGATAGTGGTTTAAAAGGCAGAGAAAAGTTTAAATCATTTGATAATCAAGGGATTAATTTCGTAACCAGAGGAGCTGATAATCTAAAATATGAGTTCATTCGAACCTATAATGATGCAACTGATTTAGAAACTGTTGAGGGAAATAAAATAGTACAAGACAGTGTAGTACATCTATTTAAAGAAGGCAATCAAAAGGTTGATTATGAGTTTCGGCTCATTGAAATTGAAATAGAAGATACAGGAAAAAGACTTTTTTTCATCACTAATATTACAGAATTACCAGCTCAAATCATTGCTCAGATTTACAAATTACGGTGGGAAATTGAAGTCTTTTTCAGATTTATCAAACAAGAATTAAGCATCAAGCACTTGTTAAATCGGACTAAAAATGGAGTAAAAACTCAAATATATCTCACACTAATATTTGCTCTTTTACTCACTGTTTTCAAGGAAGAAAACAAGTTAAAAGGATATAAAATTCCAAGATTACTATTTGAAGAACAGTTACTTTTTTCAATTCTTAATCAACTTGCTGAAGAGAAAGCAAAAATCATTGTAAAGCAGAAATTGAAAAATCTTAAATTTAAGGAACCATAAGTTCCGTACAGTCCTTATACGATATTGACAATTATCGAATAAATATAAAAATCCCATTGACTCTTATCGAATCAATGGGATTTCTATTCTAAGTTTTACAAGAAAAACGTCAGTCGTAAAAGCCTATTTCGCTACTACAATGCGTTGATGCTCGACTACACCTGAATCGGTGGTCAATCGAAGAATATAAACACCTGTCGCAAATTGAGAAGCGTTCAATTCAACGTGGTAATTTTCACCCGCTTCTGCTTGTCCTTCAAAAACAGTTGTCACTTGTTTGCCATCCAATGCAAAGACGCTTACGGTAGCATTGCTCGTTTCGGCAATATTGAAGTGAACAATCGTTGAATTTGCAAATGGATTTGGTTGAGCGATCAAAGTGCTTGCAGTTGTGATGTCGGCTGTTTTACGGCCTCTACCTCGTCCGCCACCAGTTGAAGAATTGCGGCCGACATAGATACAAACTTTGGCTACTTCACCATTTGCATCGGTTACCACTGCTTCATGGTAGCCGCTTACTGCATTGGTGATGGTATGTGTTCCGCCAGAGGCTTCAATTGTACCTGTTGAACCGTTCGACCACGCTACGTCATAAGGAGGTGTACCGCCTGTCGCTTCTACGGTAGCCGTACCATCTGCTGCCCCCGCTGCTGTTTCGTTGGTCGCACTTTGGTCAGAGACATACACCATGTCGCTGCTTTGTGCGATTTGGAAACAGCCACTTGGGTCGGAGGCAGAAATGCTCCAAGGTCCATAACCTACTACTTGATACACGCCTGGGGCTTTTTCGGAGATGAATGTACTACCTTGACCCATTGGTGTATAGGTAATCGGTGGAATTCCTCCAGTGAATGAAACCAAAACGACTCTCTGTTTAGCTCCTGGCGCACAACCTGACTCTGATGCTACGACATCGGTATTGACCTGAATACCACAAGGACAAGGAGCGCACAATGCACCACCGCAGTCCACATCTATTTCATCGCCATTCAAGATTTTATCATCACAGGTTTCGCAGGAACCGTTGTCAACACAAGCCGCTGCTTCATAATTGTGTGCATTAGGGTCTGTACAGCCTTCGGCTACTACTTCAATATCTTCTGAACAAGTTAAGGTAATGTCAAAATCTCCTGTGCCACTACTAAACCCATGCACCAAAATATAATAATCTTTACACTTCACGCTGGTAAAATCAACAGAAGGGTCATTTCCTCCACAAACAGCATAATCATCATCTTCTCCAATGACACAGACTAAATCACCACAATCACCTTCAAAAATGCTCATTTTAGAGTCATGTGTAGCACCACAAATATCTACTGTTACATCTGCTCCTGTGCCGATAAAATGATACCATACACCAGGAGAAGTATTGGAGGTTACACAAGAGCCTACATCATCAAAGTTTGCATTTACAGTTGTGCCAGACAAAACATCTCCACATTCGATGGTTTCTGCATCTGCACATAAATCGTTGTCAGGAGGATAAACACATGAGCCGTCATCGGTTGCAGCACAGGCATCGTAGTTGGTGGCAGAGGGATCGGTACAGCCACTCAAATCAATCAATGTGGCACAGGCAGGGGCGGCTGGGTCAAAAACAAATTGATCTTCTAAGTCACCTCCACTAGGACAAATTGAACTTCCTAGAGTATTGTTGCTAGGTGAACCATTGATGATTTCACAACCTGCATTGGGACCATCAATCAAGTAAATGGAAAATGAATTGCCATTCCATCCATCCCCAAAAGAATCAAAAGCATTGAAAGTGTAATTTTCTCCCTCTGTTAAACAAAGTTGTGTACAGGCTTCAGCAGTTGGGTCACAATCCGATGCTATTTCATTAGCACCACTATCCACTAATTGCCAGCCTACTTCACTAAGAAAATCACCTGTCTCATGGATTTTTATACCTACGCTAACTTCTCCTGCTCCACACTGAGCAGCAGCATTTTGCAGCGAAAAACAACAAAGAACTGCTAAACACAACAGCACCAAACATTTTGTAAAAAATCTTGTCATCATCTTAAAATTTTAGTAATTGGTTTAATAAAAAATAAGTGTTAAATCTAAGTTAAATTTTTGAGATTCCTATGTTAAAAAGTCAGTTTTCTGTCAAAATTTCCAAATAATTTTAATTTCTCTTTGAAATATCCCTTTTTTTGGCTTATCCAAAAAATAACAATTAAAGGATTTCTTTTATTCCTTCAAATACTCAATAACCGCCTTTCTAACATCTGCCCTCAAATCATCTATGTCTCCCTTCTCTGCTTCATAAATCTTAAAAATGTCGGGATTGTCACGGGTCAAAAAATCCAAATCTTTTTCCAGACCTGTGAGTAGAAAGTCGGTCAATGCGACTCGGTAAGTTGTGGTTGGATTGAGGGTTTTGCCGTTAATCGTCCAAGTATTGTCTGCTTCGTTGTAGGTGATTTTCTGCCATTGAAGGTAGCCGCCTGTGCCTGCATTTTCTCGTCCAATGACCAAAATTTCGTGTAAGAGTTCGCCCGACATTTCGACTTCTACAATACTCCCGCCAAAGGGCAAAGTACGTATGATGTCGACTTGTGTGATTGCACCTTTCAAGAAATCGTCTAATCGCACCGAACCTGAATTGGTGAAAGCGGCTATCGACTTTGGAGCAGCTTTGAGCATGGCTTTGGTAATCATGTCGCCCATGTTGGTTGGGCCATTTCGCATAGTTTTCTCACGTCCGTCCAAAGGTTCTTTGAGGGTAGTGAGGGTTTCGTTGGGGTCAAAACCTGCTTCTTTCATGCTTTTATCTGCAATATCATTCCATTTATCCACGACTTTTTTCACTTCTTCATCTTCGGCTACTTTGTCGTTGATTTCCACCAATTCGGAGTTCACTTTGACCGTCCCTGTTTTTTTATTGAAGTTCAGGCGGTGTACATAGACAGTTTTGGCATTGGCATCTGCTTTAGCGACTCTGTTTGCTCCGACTTCGTGGTACATATTGTCGTGATCGTGTCCTCCCATGATGAGGGGCAGTGGAAGTTTTTTGGCCAATTCCAAATCGTCTTCTACATTGAGGTGGGTCAAGCCTACGATATAGTCTGTTTCAGCTTTCATTTCGCCATAAGCTTGTACGGCAGATTCAAAAATATCATCGTAATATACATATTCTTTTTTGTTATCACTCAAACAAACCGATAAAATGCCGATGCTTACATTTGTACCGTCTTCGTCGGTGAGGTTGAGCTGATAGGTATCGGGGAGGTTTTGGGCTTCGCCATCCACCATTTTGGCGAAAGGCTTTATATTGTCTGCGCTGTCTTTTTGAAGCACATTTGCCACAACCCACTCAAATTTGGATTCATTGATGCGAGCTTGCAAATCGTCTTCGTCTAGGTCAAACTCGTGATTGCCGAATGTAACGACATCTACTCCCATCACATTCATGGTTTCCACCATCTGTTTACCTTTGATACGACTGCCTTCAAACTTCAATGTGCCAATGAGGGAAGGACTCAAAAAATCGCCTGCCAAAACGGTGATAACCAATGGATTTTCCTTCAATAATTGCTCACGAATCGTGGCTACTCTTGCCAATCCGCCTACTTTGCCGCCTTCCAATGGGGCGATTTCATAGACATCGTTCATCTGCAAAAATACGACTTCAATCATACCATCATCCACATCTTCCATTGCAGGAACATCTGATGTAGGAGTTTTGATGGTTTTTTTGGAAGGGTCGCAACTATTGAAGGTGACTAAAAGGGTGGCTAAAAAGAGTAAAAAAAGATAGTTTTTCATGTTTAAAAGAGGTTTTTTTGATTTAAAAAAAGCATTAGTTGAGTAAGATAAGGACATTTTTTCGACAAGAAAAATTCTTGATACTACTAATTTGAGTAGATTTTCTTGACATTATCCTTATTTTGTCCATTAAATGATTTAACAACTAACCCATCAATAACAAATGAAAACAACACAACACTTTTTTAATTTATTGTTATGTGCATTAACATTTTGCATGGTTTCTTGTGGAAACGAATCGAGTAGTCAACCCCAAAATGACACGACCGAAGTAAAAGACGAGCAATACCGTCAACAAGCTCAACAACTGGCGCATGACTACATTATCGTAGATGGTCATGTGGATTTGCCGTATCGGCTGACTGTCCAAAACTTTCAATTGACCAGAAAATACTTGGGTATTCCGATTGAAACGGACGAGGGTGATTTTGACTTCAAACGTGCGAAAGAAGGTGGCTTGGACGCACCTTTTATGTCCATTTACATTCCTGCAAGTTACCAAACAGGTGGTGCAAAGAAGTTTGCAGATGGATTGATTGATATGGTGACGGCGATTGCAGACAGTATTCCCGATAATTTTACGATAGCGAGTACGCCAGCCGAAGTGGAATCTATTGTAAAAGCGGGTAAAATTGCGCTTCCAATGGGTATGGAAAATGGCGCACCAATTGAAGATGATTTGGCGAATGTGAAGTATTTCAGGGATAGAGGCATTAGCTATGTGACTTTGACGCACTCCAAAAACAACCAAATTTGTGATTCTTCTTACGATACAACTCGACTTTGGAACGGATTGAGTGATTTTGGTCGGGATGTGGTGGCAGAAATGAATCGTGTGGGGATTATGGTGGATATTTCACACGTTTCGGACAGCACGTTTTATCAGGTGATGAAACTCAGCAAAGCCCCTGTGATTGCTTCTCACTCTTCGGCTCGATATTTCACCCCTGGTTTTGAACGAAATATGAGTGATGATATGATCGAAAAATTGGGCAAAAACGATGGGGTAATCATGATCAACTTCGGTTCTACTTTTGTGGATGAAGCAAGCCGCAATCACTACGATGCCATGAGTGATACGCTCAAGCAGATATTGGCTGCAAAGGGTTTGACGGACGAGGATTCTACTGCAAAACCGATTATCGAACAATTCAAAATTGACCACCCGACTTTGTTTGCAGATGTGGAAAAAGTGGCAGACCATATTGACCATGTAGTGAAATTGGCAGGAGTAGATCATGTGGGTTTTGGTTCGGATTACGATGGTGTGGGCGATAGTTTACCGACTGGATTGAAGGATGTTTCGGATTATCCCAATTTGATTTATGTCTTGTTGAAGCGTGGTTATTCATCTGAGGACATTCAAAAAATTTGTTACGGGAATGTTTTTCGAGTATGGAATAAGGTTTTGGAGGTATCAAAGGATTTGCAGAAACAGAGTTAGTTTTAGTACAGACTTCCGAAATTTACTATTTCAAAAAGCAAATTTCGGAAGTCTTCACCCTACAATTTTTCAAAAAATTTGCGTTTTTGAACCTGAATTTGTATTTTGAGTGTGAACTTATTAACTCAAGTCCGCTTCCTTCAATAACCATGTCAAAAAAGAAATCTAATCTTCAAGCATTTGGCAGTCAAGATAAGTCTGACTTAGAAAAACAAATGCACTTCGATTTCCCAAAAAATCTGGTTTCTCAAGCAAAAGGTATGAAAAAAAGATACTATAGTATCGGTGAAGTTGCTGAAATGTTTGACGTAAATGCTTCCTTGTTGCGTTATTGGGAAACGGAATTTTCGATTCTCAAACCCAAGAAAAACCGTCAGGGCAATCGCCTCTACACCGAAAAAGATGTTGAAACAGTACGCCTTATCCACAATCTAGTGAAAGAACGGGGTTATACGCTTGAAGGTGCCAAAAATAAATTGAAGGAAAACCGTGATGAATTGGAAAACAGGCAGAAAGTTATCAAGACCTTGAAGAATATTCGGACATTTTTGGTAGAAATGAGAAATTTAGTAGATAATGAATAAGGCTCAAATGATAGACAAATATGCTTCTTTCATCAGACAACAATTAAATAAGCCTCAGTTTTTGTTGGTTTTTGGGATTATTTTTTTGGTTTTTCAGTCGGTGATAGCCTATATTATCAATCCTTTGGGAAGCGAAAAGGTGCTGCAACTACAAACCACTTTTTCGGTAACTACTTTCCAACAAATCATTTCGGAATGGCGAGCTTACGGCCTTTTGCCTCACTATTTTCAACATTACTATCTTGACCTGTTTTTGCATCCTCTCGCTTACAGTTTGTTTCTTGCCACTGCTTTGGCGATGGTGATGAACCGTTCTGAGGTTTCTACTCAATACAATTTCGTACTGTTTCTTCCTTTTTTGGCTGGCACAGGAGACATTTTTGAGAATGTGATGCACCTTTTGTTGCTGACACATACCGAACTTATCAATGCTTTTATGGTGGGTTTGAGTGCCTGTTTTGCGAATGGGAAATGGCTGCTTTGTGGCGTATGTTTGGTGCTAATTGCTTGGTGGGGAGTCAAAGCTTGGAAGAAGAACAATAAATGATGAAAATTTTGAAGTTTTCAAAAATCAAATTTAGGGTTGGTATTTTTTCACAAATTCTTCTGCTCCTGTAATCGCCTCATTCATTTCTTTTTTGACTTTTTCAATTTTTTGCATTTGGTCTTGAAGATATGCCATCGCCTCCTCTTCGCTTTTATCCTTAGGTGCTTTGTAATTTCGCATCCAATTCATCATGGATTCGTCAGCCGCTTCTAAACTTATGATATATTCATTAAAGCCAATCTTAGCTTTTGGAGTCAAAGAAGGGTCGTTTTTCATTAGGCTGTCTGCCAGACTACTGACCTGCTTCTTCAATCGGTATATCAAATCCATTTTAGCCATCGCTTCATCGTGGATTTTCATGACCTCTTTTTGCAGTTCTTTCACTTGAGAAATTGGTTCAGACGGAGTTTTTGCAGCATCACCATTGCAGCCAAACAAAAACACAAAGGAGCTAAAAAGTAATAATAAACAAGAGAATTTCATGAGTAGGTATTTTTTATTATAAGAACATTTAATAAGACGAAGTGTTTTATCTATAGCGTTACTACTTTCTAAAAAATAGTCCATAAGCTAGTTACGCAATTTATTTTTAATTTTTGAACTTAATTACACAAATGATAAAGAAAATTTCCCTCATCATACTCGGCATTGTTTTGCTGTTTGTTGCAGCATTGATAATTGCCCCCAATTTTTTCAAAGCCAAGATAGTCACTTTTGCCAAAGAACAACTCAATGCCAATCTGAATGCGCATGTTGATTTCAGCGATATTAGCCTCTCGCTCATCAAGGATTTTCCAGATTTACATGTATGCTTAGAAAACTTAGAGATAGCAGGAAAGGGCGATTTTGAAGGAGATACACTTGCCAATATTTCTCAGTTGGCACTGACTGTCAATGTTAAATCACTTTTTAATCAAGAACAAATTGAAGTCAAGCAGGTCAAGGTCATTGATGCCAAAATTTTGGCAAAAGTGTTGAGAGATGGACGAGCGAATTGGGATGTGACTTTGCCAGACACTATTGAAGTGACGAATGCCGAAGCCGAACCCACGACCTTCAATGTAGGCGTTCAAGCATACAGTCTTGCCAATACCGACATCATTTACGACGACGCTTCTTTGGATACCAAAGTGACGATAAAAGGACTGAATCATGAAGGGAAAGGAGATTTTACGCAAGACTTATTCACGCTCAATACCAAAACTACGATGGATGCTTTTACCATCAATTATGAGGGAATTGCTTACCTCAATCGGGTGAAAACAAAAGTTGACACAGATTTTGCGATGGACATGGTGAACGGAAAATATACCTTCAAAGGCGGAAAAGTATTGCTGAATGCGCTACCAATTGACGTAGATGGTTGGCTACAAATGCCTCCTACTTCGGACGATATCAACATGGACATCACCTTTGATGCCAAAGAATCAGACTTCAAATATTTGCTGTCTTTGATGCCCGCTATTTACATGAATGATTTTAAAGGTGTCGAAACAAAGGGGCGAATGGCATTGAAGGGCTTTGTGAAAGGTACGTACAATGCACAAAAAATGCCTGGCTTCAATGTAGATTTGAAGGCAATGGACGCTTATTTTCAATACCCTGATTTGCCGAAAGCAGTGGAAAACATCCAAGTTGATATGCAAATCAAAAATCCAGATGGTGTTCCCGATCATACCGAAATCAACTTCTCCAAATTTGCCTTTCAAGTAGATCAAGACCCATTTGAAATCGTAGCAAATATCAAAACCCCCGTTTCTGACCCCAATTTTGACATGAAAGCAAAAGGTAAGGTAAATCTCACCAATTTGGCGCAAAGTTATCCGATGGAAGGAGCGAAAATGTCGGGTATGATTGAAGCGGATATTGTAGCCAAAGGAAAGATGTCGGATGTCGAACAGAGTCGCTACGAACAGTTTGACATGAGTGGAGATTTGAAGGTAAATGATTTGATTTATGCATCAACCAATTTACCACAAGATTTGAATGTCAAGAGTTTATCTATGTTTTTTACGCCCAGCAACGTGCAAGTGCGTGACATCAATGCAATCGTGGGACGCAGTGATTTTAAGGGTTCGGCAAGTGTGGAAAATATTCTAGGCTATGCGTTTGGGAAAGGAACATTGACAGGAAAGGCAGACATTCAATCCAATCAATTTGACTGCAATGAGTGGCTTTTGGAGGAAGGAGAAACCTTGCCAGCAGATCCCGATGCGAAAGGTGCTTCGGAGGTCTATGAAGTGTTTGAAGTTCCCGAAAACATCGATATGACCATCACTGCAAAAGCAGGTAAAGTGTTGTACGACAACATCGAACTGAAAAATGTAACAGGTAAACTCTTAGTCAAAGATGAATCTATTGAACTCGCCGATTTTTCGTCAGAAACCTTGGATGGAAGCATTGTGATGAATGGTTCTTATAGTACCAAAGACCATTCCAATAAGCCTCATGTGAGTATGGAGTATGATATGAAAGAAATTGATGTAGTTCAGGCGTTTATCACCTTCAATTCGATGGAAAAACTCGCTCCGATTGCCAAATACATCAAAGGTAATTTTTCTTCAAAATTTAAGGTTTCGGGTAATCTGAACGAAAACATGATGCCCGACATGAGCACTTTTGATGGAAATGGTTTGTTTGCAGTGTTGAAGGGAAGCATTGCAGGATTCAAACCAATGGACAAAATAGCAAATGCACTTCAAATCAAGGAATTAGAACAAGTCAAAAATTTCGATGCCAGCACTATTTTTTCTTTTGAAAATGGACGTGTATCAGTCAAACCTTTCGATATCAGTCCTTTTGGGGTAAAAATGAACATATTTGGTACACATGGTTTCGACCAAACTTTGGACTACGACATCAAGGTACAAGTACCGAGAGACAAGCTGGGCGCACAAGCTAAATCGCTGGTATTGAGCCTAACCGAGCAGCTGGCTAAAAAAGACATTGTATTGGATGTGCCAGATTTTATCAACATCAATCTCAAACTAACGGGTACACTGCAAGATCCAAAAGTGGAAACCGACTTTACGGATGCTTTGGCTTCGGCGGGTAAATCGGTTGTAGATGCTGCAAAGGAACTCATTGACGAATCGGTCAACATGGTGAAAGATGAGGCGAAAGAATTGGTGGACAAGCAAAAAGAAAAAATCACACAGGCTACCAATGAGGTGAAAGACGAACTAAAAGATAAAGCAGGTGGATTGACCAAAGACTTGAAAAGTAAAGCCTTGGAGAATCCTGATTCTGCAAAGGTTTTCTTGAAAGATCAAGTGAAAGACCTCAAAGAAAATGGTACAAAAGGTGTGGCAGACAAGGCAACGGACTTATTGAAGGGCGGAAAGGACGACACCAAAGGTTCTAAGGATTCGCTGGAGCAAAATTTGGGTAAAAACGCCAAAGACAAAGCGAATGAAACTTTGAAAAATCTTTTTGGGAAACCGAAAAAGAAGGAGGAACCTGTGGATACTTCGGGGAATTAAAAAATGAAGTTTTCTTTTTTAAAGAAATGAGCATTTTTGAGATTATTATTGCATATATGAGATTTTTTCTTTAAAATTGCATTATAAAATTACATCTATGCTTTATACCAATGAAAAAGTCAAACGATTATTAAAATCTGAATTGGTTAAAAGAGGTATAACAACTACCGATTTGGTTATTCTTCTAAACAATGTGGGTTTGAATGAAACGAAATCAAGTATTGCAAGCAAAATTAGCAGAGGAACTTTTAGTGCAACTTTCTTCCTACAATGTTTAGATGTAATTGGTTGTTCAAAATTGGATATTAGCGATTATCCAACAAATTTAAGCATTGCTGCCGAGCCAAAAATTGAATACACAATAAATAATGATAAAAAATAATAAACTACGTTTTATTGATTTGTTCGCTGGATTAGGAGGAATCCGCTTGGGTTTTGAACAAGCATGTCAAGATAAAGGTATTGAAGCAGAGTGTGTGATGACCTCTGAAATCAAGCCTCATGCAATCAAAACTTTGAAGTACAATCATGACCATGAAAACTTTGTGGGAGATATTTTTCAAGTAAAAAATGAGGATATTCCAAATTTTGATTTCCTTTTTGGAGGTTTTCCTTGTCAACCATTTAGCACTGGCGGGAAAAGGCAAGGTTTTGCTGATACAAGAGGAACTTTGTTTTTTGAGATTGAAAGAATAATCAAATACCATCAACCTATGGGTTTTATACTCGAAAATGTAGAAGGTTTGGTTAAACATGATTTAGAAAACAAAAAAGACCCTATAGGTAGAACTTTATCAACAATTATCTATAAGCTTGAAAAAGAACTTGGTTATCAGGTATCTTGGGAGGTTCTGGATTCTGTAAATTTTGGTGTGCCTCAGTCAAGAAAGAGAGTGTTTATCGTTGGCACGAAAGACCACAAAATTTCATTGAAGGATTTTTATGTGGAATACAAGGTTTTGAGGAGTGTCTTGGAAGAAGGCAAGGAAACTATGAATACCGATTTTACTCAGAAACTATTGGCTCACTTTACGATTCAAGAACTGTATGGTAAATCTATAAAAGACAAACGAGGCGGCAAGAACAACATTCATAGTTGGGATATTGGGCTTAAGGGCGAATGCACAAAAGAACAAATCTCTTTATTGAATCAACTATTTAAAGAACGTAGAAAAAAGCATTGGGCGAAAGAGATTGGCATTGATTGGATGGATGGTATGCCCTTGACTTTGAAGCAAATTCAAACTTTTGCTCCTTCCAATAATTTATTTAGCAGTTACAACTTAAAAGAATTACTGGACGATTTGGTTGAAAAGGGTTATTTACGTTTTGAACATCCCAAAAAATTGGTGACACAGGAAACAGAAAATGGCACTATACAATCTCGGATATATGATGAAACAAAACCGAAAGGCTACAATATTGTGACAGGAAAACTGAGCTTTGAAGTAAACAAGGTTTTAGATCCCAATGACATCGCTCCTACCCTTGTTGCAACAGATATGGCGAAAATTGTAGTTCCTGATGGGAATGGCATTAGAAGGTTGACAATAAGAGAAGGTCTAAGAATTTTTGGTTATCCCGAAAATTATAAAATACCTGTTAAAGAACGTTTTGCCTTTGATTTACTCGGCAATACAGTTGTCGTTCCTGTGGTGAAAGCTATTGCAGAAAGGGTTCTGGAAGCTATAGACTTAAAAGACAAAAAGGTAGAACGAATCGAAGAAGTAATCATAGAAGCATAAGTCCTGTATTTTCAGCATATTTATTAATCACATTGTACAACCAATTTTCTCTATATCCTGCACACTGAAGATACATATCTTGAGTATCAGCTAAAGCTCTGAGAAAATCTATTTTATTTGTAAAAGCTACGTGTTTAAGTCTTTGTGAATACCATGTACATGGACGTATGTTGTAAATCTGCCCTCTCTTTGTTTGAACTTTGATTGGGTTAGGTCCAGAGGGGCTTGAAATCTCCCAAACTTTCTTTAACCAAACATTATGAATTCTAAGTTCAGCATTAATCATCCTATAACTCAAAATCAAATAATCTGCTTCAATTCTTTCGGGTTTGGTCAATAATGATGTGCAATATGAATCAAAATTTGCGATATCAAATGCAGGACCTGCATCGGCATTGAATGTTTTTATCTCCAGAAAGTCTCCAGTATCGCTATCAGAAAGCAAGAAATCAGGAAATTCTTGAGTATTTCCTCTAGTTCTGTAATAATAGTTTTTGCTATCAAACCAATTTCTAATCCATTCTTGAAGCAAATCGCCAACAGCATCTTTTCCATTGTACCTTGCAGTAATATTCCCTAATTTTATTTCAACACTTCCAATCTTACTTTTGATGTCAAAATTATTGACAAGTTCATTGTAAATTTGTGCTGCTGATACTCTTAATTTGCTCGGCATGTTTGCATTTTGAAAATTGTGATAAATAACGATTCAAACTCAAATGTAATTAAATTATCTTTCTTGACCTACTAATATTCTTCCTATGAACATTGTAATCTTAGACGGCTATGTAGCCAATTCTGGTGATTTGAGTTGGAAAGGTATCACCCAACTAGGGGAAACAACTATTTACGATAGAACTCCTCCCGACTTAGTATTTGACCGAGCCAAACAAGCAGAGATTTTGGTGGTCAATAAGGTAGTTTTGGATGAAACGATGCTCAACAAATTATCCCCAAAGCTAAAATGTGTCTGTACACTTGCAACGGGCTACAACAACATTGATGTAAAAACAGCTCAAAAATGCGGCATCACAATATGCAATGCAATTGGTTATGGTTCTCCTTCGGTAGCGCAACACGTTTTTGCACTTTTGCTTCAATTGACCAATCAAGTCGCACTTCACAACCAAAGCGTCCAAAACAATGAATGGGCAAACTCCAAAGATTGGTCTTATACCAAAAGTCCGATGATGGAATTGGCAGGCAAAACGATAGGCGTGTATGGCACAGGTCAAATCGGGCAGCAGGTCATCAAAATTGCAATGGCTTTTGATATGAACATCCTCGCCGTCCGAAAAAATCCCAACAAACCTACACCTCAATATGTGAAATTGGTGGACATTCCGACCTTGTTTGGCAAAAGTGATGTATTGACCCTACACGCCCCTTTGACCTACGAAAACACCCACATCGTCAACCGCAAAACACTTTCGATTATGAAACCCACTGCCTTCTTAATCAACACAGGGCGAGGCGGTTTGGTCAATGAAGCGGACTTACGAGAAGCACTTTTGTATGGTTCGATTGCGGGGGCAGCTTTAGACGTACTTTCAGAAGAACCGCCTCCACAAAACCACCTCCTTCTCAACCTTCCCAATTGCATCATTACTCCTCACCTTGCTTGGGCAACCCGAGAATCGAGAAGCCGTTTGATTCAGATTGTAGCAGACAACATTGAAGCTTTTTTGAAGGGAAAACCACAAAATGTGGTGAGTTGATTTTTGGGCTTTGTTCTCCCATTTTCACTTCATTTTATTAACTTTGGCAAACCTTCTCGTTTCAAACCTTACAGGCAATATGATCAAATACTTACTCCTTCTAATCACCCTATTTATGGCTACGAACCTCTATTCTCAAACAGGTAATTCTCCCCTACCCTATCACCAAATCCCCGACTATCCCGACAAATATTCTGCTACGACTACTGTGGCGAGAATGTTAGACGGTTTGGGTTATCGCTACTATTGGGCAACCGATAGTTTGCGAACAGAAGACCTCGAATACAAACCCAGTGAAGACAGCAGAAGCGCAGGACATACCATAGAGCATATTCACGGCCTTAGTCAAACAGTTCTCAATGCGATTCAACAAAAAGCAAATGTTCCTACTGAACCTGAAGAATTGAGCTTTGAAGAAACCCGAAAACGCACTTTGGAGAACTTCAAAATAGCGAGTGAAATACTAAAAAACAGCAAGAAAAAAGACCTCAAAAAGTTCGATATTGTCTTCAAAAGAGGTGATAAATCATCGAGTTTTCCCTTTTGGAATTTACTCAACGGCCCAATTGCAGATGCGATTTACCACACAGGACAGATTGTAGCTTATCGCCGTGCTTCAGGGAATCCGCTTAATTCTAAGGTAAGCGTTTTTACGGGGAAGAATAAGGAGTAAGCAATTTCCTAAAAGACTTAACAAGTTATAAACCCTTTCTCTATGAAACACTTTTCCCTTTTATTGCTCCTCATCTCCTCCTTCAATATTTTCATACTTCAAGCACAACAACCCAACACTTCCCCCACCAAACGAGGAGTCGTAATAGACGATTCGGGTGTGATGAAATGGGCAGATACACAAGAAGAAATACAAGGTTTTGGAGTGAACTATACCACCCCTTTTGCACATGCGTATCGGTCAGCATTGAAGTTGGGAGTCAATCCGTTGGAGGCAATTGATGAAGATGTGTATCACTTTTCCCGATTGGGATTCGACCTTTATAGAGTTCATGTTTGGGACACCGAAATCAGTGACACTTTGGGAAATTTGTTGTTCAATGAACACTTAAACGCTTTTGATTATTTATTGAAAAAATTAGGTGAACGAAACATCAACTATGTCATCACCCCCATTGCTTTTTGGGGCAACGGTTGGCCTGAACCCGATGACAAAACGCCGGGATTTTCTGCAAAATATGGCAAAGACAAATGCCTCACAAATCCCGATGCCATTGCAGCCCAACAGAATTATTTGTACCAATTCATGAACCATGTCAATCCTTATACACAAGTTGCGTACAAAAACGATCCTCGCCTCATTGCCATCGAAATCAGCAACGAACCGCATCACCGAGAAGCTCCCGAAAAAGTCACCAAATTTGTAAAAGGAATGGTCGAATCTGTCCGCAAAACGGGCTACGAAAAACCTATTTTTTACAACATCAGCCACAGCGTACATTTAGCAGACGACTACTTCAAAGCCGATATTCAAGGCGGCACCTTCCAATGGTATCCAACGGGTTTGGGTTATCAAGAAGAATTGCAGGGAAATTTTCTACCGAATGTGGACAAGTACGACATTCCTTTTGAAGCGACCATCAAAAAGCACAAAGCAGCGAAATTGGTCTATGAATTTGATGCAGCAGATATTGGCAAATCCTACATTTATCCTGCAATGGCTCGTTCGTTCAGAACAACAGGTATTCAGATTGCCACACATTTTGCGTATGACCCCACTTATTTAGCGTATGCCAATACGGAGTACAATACGCACCACATGAATTTAGCCTATACACCAGACAAGGCATTGAGTTTGAAGATATGTTCAGAGGTTTTTCACCACATTCCGATGTACAAAGATTTTGGTGCATACCCCCAAAACGCCGAATTTGACGACTTTTTGGTAAACTACGAACAGAATCTCGCGATGTTCAATACCAATGAAAAATATTTTCACACCAACAGCACTTCCATCGCTCCCAAAAATTCTGCAAAACTCCAACACCTTGCAGGACATGGCAGTTCTCCAATCGTGGAATACAGTGGAACAGGAGCTTACTTTCTGGACAAACTCGAAAAGGGCGTTTGGCGATTGGAGGTAATGCCTGACGCACTTATCATCCGAAATCCATATGGTAGAAACAGCCTCGACAAAAAAGTGGCAGTAATTCAATGGAATGAAAACCAAATAAATATCAAACTAAATGATTTGGGAATGGACTTCAATATCCACCCTCTCAATGACGGTAATTCCTTCAAAACCCAAACAAAAAATGGCCTATTTACGATCACTCCTGGCAGTTACCTACTCACCAAAGCAGGTATAAACTCCAAATGGAAGGCCTCGGACAATTGGCAAAACATTCGATTGGGTGAATTTCACGCTCCCAAAAGTACAGTGGATAAAATCTATTTGGTACATGAACCCTTTGCTTCAACGACTGCAAACGAAGATTTGAAAATAACGGCGCAGGTAATCAGCCCCAATCCCAACTTCAAAGTACAACTACAATTGACCAGCGGCTTGGATTGGAAATTGATAGAAATGGAGCGAAAAGAAGGCTTCAAATATGTTGCAACTATTCCAAAGAATCAAACCAAGCAAGGTTTTTTGACCTACTACTTATATGTAAAAAGCAGCGATGAGAACACCACTTTTCCTGCTGCAAAAACGGGTTTTCCCTACGATTGGGATTTTTATGAGCGCACTCCTTACAGCGTGCGGGTCATCAAAAAAGAGCAGCCAATTTACTTATTTGATGCTCAAGAGGATTGGACAAAACTTTCACTGAGCTGGTGGTCAAGAGATTCTCAATTGATTCCTACCAACCAAGCCCATGAAGCGGAATACCAAATCAGAATAAACGAATTGTTCCAAAAAGACGAAGAAAATCTCAATGCTACCCCAATTTACGATTACAGCATCAAATACTACATCAACCGAAAAGTCAATCACTTACGAACGCAACTAACTGAAAAGAAAGTTTTGGTTCTTAAGGCCCGTTCATTAGACGCAGAACCCAAACCCATACAAATTTCACTTACCACTAAAGATGGTAGAGCTTATGGCAAAGTTGTTGAACTGGGAACAACTTTACAGGAATACGAAATCCCTATTGCAGCATTGAAAGAAGTGAAAACCATCACTATGCCCCGTCCTTATCCAACTTTTTTGCCCTACTATTTTGAAGCAGATGCCACTACTCAACATCAACTGAATATGGCCGATATTGAAGGAATTCAAATTTCTATTGGACCTGATATTGAAGAGAACCAACGCATGAAAGCGCATGGTGTAGGAATTGTAGGAGTGATGTTGAGGTGATTTTTGATGAAGTAAAATGTATTTCCTATTTTCAACTATTTGATGTAATTTCAACTTATATGAAAATCTTCTTCATACACCATCCCGACCAACTTCCTGCTAAAACCTTCAATACCTACCTTCAACAACTTCCGATTCCTATTCAACAGAAAATAAGAAGGTACAGACGTTGGAAAGATCAACAGGCGGGATTGTGGGGCAAATTGTTGTTAGCAAAAGCTTTGAAGGAATTTGGGTACGACAAAAAATTGTTGAGTCACCTGCAATATACGACTTACCAACGCCCTTATTTCCCTGAAAATATGGAAATAAAAATGGACTTCAATATCACTCACTCTGGCTTTGTAGTGGCTTGTGTAGTAAGCGAAAAACAGCGCATTGGCATTGACGTTGAACACATTCGCCCTATCGAAATCCATCATTTCACCAAACAATTTTCGACTATAGAAATACAACAGATGTACGGTGCTCAAAATACGGAAAGAGCCTTTTTTGAGCGTTGGTGCCAAAAAGAAGCCATCATCAAAGTAGATGGTCGTGGTTTGAGTATTCCATTGCCGCAAGTGCTGATTGAAGGATTGACCGCCAAAGTGGAAGACCAAATTTTTTACCTTCAACCTTTGCAGTTGGTGGACGATTATGCCAGCTATCTGGCTTCTACTGAACCCATTGAAGGTTTTGAAGTACAGGAAATGACAATTGAAGCACTGTTATTTTGAACGAAGACTTTTGAAGTTTTCTTTTATAAAACGCTGGTTTTCTTACTGAAAGATAAATTTCTGAACCAAAACTTCAAAAGTCTAAATCAGGATTCATTTTATAATCAGTCTTACGCACTTACCACCATCTTCTTCGCTACAATCGCCTCTGCAAACCACAAAAATTCAGATGTAAAATCTACAAAACCTTTCTCTACATCTCCTTCAACAGGCAATCCATTTTCGTCAAAAGCCTTATCTACAAAAGGGACTATCAACTTCAAAGGCATGGCATAAGCTCCAACCGAAAGCACCAATTGCTGCATGGAAGTAGAAGCATTGATGCCGCCCATTCTACCCGTTGCTGCCGCCGCTACACCAATAGGTTTGCGGTAAAATTCTACCCAAAAGTAGTCCAACATGTTTTTGAGTGCCCCCGTACAGGTACCATGGTATTCAGGTGACACCCAAATCATTGCATCTGCTTGGTGAAGCAGTTTTTGTAATTCTATCAAACCTTCTGGCAAGGTTTTGAGATTGCCGTAGGTTTCTTCCATAATCGGAAGCGGATAAGCCATCAAATCAATGAGGTGAACATACGCAGTTGTATTTTCCTTCAATTTTGCCGTCAAATATTCTGCTACTTTATGGGTTTCTCTTCCTATCCGAACACTCCCCGAAATCACTACAATGTTCATGTTTTTTACGATTGATGTTAATTTATCTTTTTATATTGGTGCATGAAAACTCACAAACTACTTCCATTTGCACTTCTTTTCAGTTTATTGACTGCTATTCACATTGTTATCAGCAGTTTTAGCAATACAGCATCTTTGGAATACATCACCAAACCTTTGTTGATGTTTGTTTTGGGTATATATTTTCACCAAAGTACGCCCAAACCATTGTCCTTATTGAGCAAAACCATGCTAATTGCACTGTTTTTTTCGTGGCTGGGTGATGTTCTTTTGATGTTCCAAAAGTACAGCGAATTGTATTTTCTCTTGGGCTTGGTTAGTTTTCTATTCGCCCATGTTTGCTACATATTCGCATTTACCAAAACTCTCAAGTCCACAAAAGGTTCTACAAAAATAGTCGGATTCGCCATACTCATTTATTTTGCTATTGGTATTGGTTTGATTAGCTATTTAAAGGAAGGATTGGGCGAGATGTTAATCCCAGTCATAATTTATTCGTTTACCATTATTTTGATGAACATTATGTCTGCAAGTCGCTATGAAAAAGTCTCCCCTTCGAGTTTTAGATGGGTGATGATTGGCGCAATATCCTTTCTCGTTTCGGATTCGCTCATTGCCATCCATAAATTTCATGCACCCATTGCAGCATCGGGTTTGTGGATTATGGCAACTTATTGTTTGGGGCAATATTTGATTGTTGTGGGGATTTTGAAGCAGCTTTGGAGTGACAAATTGGATAGATAAGCAATTATAAACACATCGAAATTACGAGTAAAATACTATTCACCATATTCCCATTTTCCAAGCATAATTAAACTTTCTAAATCTTCTAAGGCAGTTGGTAGATAGCGTTGAATTGTGACCTTAACTTTTTGAAGCATTTTTTCATCAGCTAATCCCATCATACGAGTAATATCTGCAATATCTTGCACTCTACCCGAACGCAATTTCATCAACACAAGATAAGGCAATGAAATAATCGGAAGTCCATCATCGAAGTAGTTGGCTTGGTGAATGGCTTCATAAGTCCATTCTTCATCTGCCACAAGCACGTCCAATAATTCTCCTGATGGGCTTTTCCAGCTCGTTCTTCCAATAGTCAGTGTGCCGGTTTGAACATAGCCCATTTCTAACAATTCCTCTTCAACTTGTGCATTATTTTCTGCCAATATCAGAATATCAATGTCTTTCATAAAGCGTTCGGGCATATAATAGCGAGTAGCGATATCTCCTACAATCACATATTTTGTATTTTTTATCAATTGGTCAATAGAAATTTGGTTAAAAGTAAAAGCATCTTTTTTCAATAATTCTGCGATATTACTCCCACTTCCTTTGTTGATTAACTTTTGGGAAATACGAATAATTTGCTTTCTTTTAGTAATGTTTATCGGAGATTCGACTACCATACAATAGAAACATTATTATGCCTAAAACGGTTAAAAGATAAGTAAAACACCAAAAACAACCTTCAATATGTGGAACGAACAAAACAACAAACTCGTCCGAGAATTTCAATTCGATGATTTCATTACTGCTTTCGCTTTTCTAACCAAAGTAGCCATCTTAGCCGAAAAACACAACCACCATCCCGAAATCTACAATGTCTATAATAAAGTAAAATTAAGCCTCAGTACACATGACGCAGGTGATATAGTTACCGAAAAAGACCGTAAATTAGCGGCTGCAATTGATACATTGTGATAATCATTTTTCAATACTTCAAACTTAATTATGCTTCCCACAACCTCCAATATCCAATTCCTCATCTCCCAACTCACCCTCGAAGAAAAAGCCGCACTCTGTTCTGGCTTAGACAATTGGCGCACCAAGCCCATCGAAAGATTGGGCATTCCCTCGATTATGATGACCGATGGGCCACACGGTTTGAGGCGAGAAAAAGGCGAAGGATTTGGCAACAGCGAAAAAGCGACTTGTTTTCCAACGGCCGTAGCTTTGGCTTCAACTTGGAACACCGATTTGATTCAGGAAGTAGGTGCTGCAATTGGAGAAGAGTGTCAAGCACAAGATGTGCAAATTTTACTTGGCCCTGGCGCAAACATCAAACGCTCACCCCTCAATGGCCGCAATTTTGAATACTATTCTGAAGATCCAATTTTGTCGGGAAAAATTGCAGCAGCTTTTATTAATGGCGTTCAGAGTCAAGGCGTTGGCACTTCTTTGAAGCATTTTGCAGTGAACAACCAAGAGTTTGAGCGCATGACTGTAAGCGCAGAAGTGGATGAACGCACTTTGCGAGAAATCTATTTGCGAGGATTTGAAATTGCAGTGAAAGAAGCACAGCCTACGACTTTGATGTGTGCTTACAACCGTATCAACGGCATTTTTGCAGCCGAACACCGCTATTTACTCCATGAAATATTGAAGGAAGAGTGGGGTTTTGAAGGTTTTGTGATGTCGGATTGGGGAGCTGTGCATGATCGAGTAGAAGGCATCAAGGCAGGTTTGCAGCTTGAAATGCCTGGCAACGATGGTATCAACGACAAATTGATTGTGGAAGCTGTCCAAAATGGCACATTGAAGGAAGAAAGACTCAATGAAGTAGTGTCGGATTTGTTAGGCATTATTTTGAAGTTGGCAGAACAGAAAAAAACAGGTCTTACCTTCAATGCAGAGGAACACCACACACTGGCTCAAAAAGCGGCCGCAGAAAGCATTGTGTTGTTGAAAAACGAAGACAACATTCTACCCATTTCTTCAAAACGCTTCAAAAGCTTTGCAGTCATTGGGGACTTTGCAGAATATCCACGTTATCAAGGAAATGGAAGCTCTCGGGTGAATCCTACAAAGGTTGACATACCATTTCAAGAGATTTACCGAAATTTGGTAACGGGCATGGATTTGAGTTTCTGCAATGGTTCTACCAATGATGATTACTTAGACAATGAATTGTTGGAAGATGCTCAACAAGCGGCTCAATTGGCGGATGTTGCCATTATTTTTGCAGGATTGCCAAATAGCTATGAAACGGAAGGGTATGACCGACAACACATTGACATACCTCCAAGCCATGTTCAGTTGATTGAAGCCGTTGCAGCAGTTCAGCCAAATACCGTTGTTGTGCTGCAAAATGGTTCGGCAATTGCGATGCCGTGGGCGAATCAGGTGAAAGGAATTTTGGAATCTTGGTTGGGTGGTCAAGGAGGCGGTGCTGCAATTGCAGATGTGCTTTTTGGGCGGGTCAATCCTTCGGGCAAACTCACCGAAACTTTCCCTCAAAAATTGGAGGATACGCCTGCTTTTTTGAATTTCCCCGGCGAAAACAGGCAGGTAAATTATGGAGAAGGGCGTTTTGTGGGTTATCGCTACTACGACAAAAAGCAAGTTACGCCTTTGTTTCCCTTCGGTTTTGGCTTGTCCTACACTTCTTTTGAGTATCAAAAAATGGAACTCAGCCACGAATTGATGACCAATGAAGACATTTTGGAAGTCAGCGTAACGGTCAAAAACACGGGCAATCGGGCTGGTCAAGAAATCATTCAGTTATATGTGAGTAGCAACGGCAATTTCCCGAATGCCCCCCTCAAAGAATTGAAGGCTTTCGCCAAAGTCGCCCTTGAAGTGGGCGAAGAAAAAAGGGTGACAATGACCCTCAATTGGCGAGATTTTGCTTTTTACGATACCTCCTACAAACAATGGGTGACAATTTCCAATTCCTTCAATATCTTGGTCGGCAGTTCTTCGCAAGACATTCACCTTCAGGAAACGCTACACTTCCAAACGACCCAAAACCTCGCTCTCCTATTTGACCGCTACACTACCTTCAAAGAGTTGATTGTGCATCCAAAAACGAGCGATTTGGTCAGTCCGATGATGGAAAAGTTGATGAACATGATGTTTATGGATGCGGAATTTCCCGATGAACAAAGTCAAAAAGATGCTTTTGAATTTGGCAAGGCGATAGTGTTGGATTTGCCACTTTTCAAGGCGGTAAGCTTTACGAAGGGGAAAATATCGGAGGAGATGGTGAGTGAATTGTTGAGAAAAATCAGTATTTGAACTCGTGCTTGATGGCACATTTTATCATCAAAGAATACTCTTTATCTGGTAAAGCACATTGACGTACAATCTTTTCCAACTCAAATCTTTTTGATTCAGGAATACTTTTGTCTTGGGATAACAAGTATAACTCTTTTATAATCTCATAAGAATCTCTGCGATTTTCATCCAAAAATGGGCGATTCAATCCCGTTCTCTCAATGGTTTCTTTGCCTTTGGAATTTCCTTCAATAGCTCTTGCCGAAAAACCAAGATACTCGATATAATTTTCAGGGTCTTCTTCTTGCGGATTGATAATCAAAGGATTTTCTTCTTCAATATTTCTCAAAAAACCATCTGCTCTTTTATCGGGATTGGCAAGTGGAAAATAGTTTCTTTTGTAGGAACGATTACATGTTTCACAACAAAAAAACAGGTTGCTCCAATCGTAAGCCAACCAATAATAACCAGGCTTAATCACTATATCCGTTGAAGATTGTTGGTAACCACCTTTGCCTCTATAATGCTCTACGTCACCAACTTCTGTTTTTCGTTCACAAAAACAACACTTTCCATGCTGTGCATTTATCAAGGCATTTTTGACCTTTTTGTGTCCATAAATTTTACTGTTGAACTCAAATTTCTTGATTCCTTTTTGGTAGTCTTCATCGTGGTCAAAAAGGTCAATCAAACGTTTGGTTTCCTCTTTTCCCTCTTTGAGTAATTTCTTGGGAATATCTTTGGGTTTGAATATCCGAATCATTGGGCTTTCAATATTTCAGCAGCTTTTTTCAATGCCTCCAAAGCATCATTACTCAATTCATTCCCCAAAGGCATTTCCTCCAAATGCTTGGCAATTTCCTCCAATTCTTCCTTATCCTTTTCGGACAATTCATCTTTCTCCAAAATCTCTTTCTTTCGCTTCAAATAGGAATCGTATTTAGGAGGTCTTGCACTCTCCAATCCAAATAAATCGCTCGTCAATATTTGGTCGACCCGCCATCCTTTGATGACATCTTCGTCCTTGTTGTTATAAATCTTCACACTATCTCCCTCTCGCTTCAACAATACAATATTCGCATTTTCAGCAGATTGAACAATCAAAGGGCTGTGAGCAGTGACAATGAATTGAGCGTTTTTGAAGATTTGGGTCAAAAAATCAATTACCTTTCGCTGCCATTTGGGATGTAAATGCAGGTCAATCTCGTCCACCAAAACAATACAGGGTTCTTCCAAAGGATTTTCGCTATCTGGATAACGCTCAAACAATCGAGCCGCTAAATCCACGACCCATGCAATGAAGGACTGATAACCCAAACTCAAATTTTTCATCGCCACCCAACCGTAAGGCGTTTTTACTTCAATGGCAGCTTGTGTTTGGGTTTTGGTGATTTCTCTGATGCGAAAATCCTCTACATCAGGTAGTAGGTTTTGAAGTGTTTCTTTTACTTTTTTGTAGTGTTTTTGAAGGTATTTTTTGGTTTCTCCCTTAGCACTTTTGATGGCATAATCGGTTTCCAATAACCATGCTTCTGCATTGATTAAACTGGCGTTTTCGTCAAATAAAGTCGCCATTGGAAAAGGGTTTCGGGATTCGGTGAGTGAACCTGTTCCCATTTTTCGAGATGCTCCGTAGGCGATTATGAAGATATTTTCTTCATGAAAATCTTCAATTATGAGTCCAGAATATGATGAATCCAGATGAGATATTTCATATCTTGTAAAATACTTTAATTTTGAAGTGTTAGAAGATATTTTACCTTCTGAAAAGAAATTACATCTTATAAAAGCTCTTCTATTACCTTCACTAAAAAACTTTATTGTTATATCTAAAAAAGAAGCTCCTAATAAACCAATCCCATATAAAATTCCACTTTCGTCTAATGCAAACTCTTTTTTTTGAGGCTGCAAAAAAGCCAAACACTTCAATAAAGTCGTTTTCCCTGTTCCATTATCTCCCAAAATAATTGTCCATTGAGCAGGTCGTTTCTCTTCATTGGATAAATCCACCGTTTGTTTTTCCTTAAAACAGCGCACATTCTCAACCACCAAATCCATAAAATAAAGAGGTTCTTCTATTTTTTTTTGTTGTTCCATAGGGTTTTTAATGTGATTTTACTGGAAATAAAGATACTACGAAAAAATCATCTCTGCAATTCTAACCTTTAACTTTAATCTATTCTACCTTTTATGAACCAAAAACAAAACCCTAACGTTCTCACCAATAAACAGACTGACAATATGTCATTCTACCAAAAATATGTACCTTTGCAGTCCTTTTATAAAAATTGAAAAATACCATGCAGAAGCTCAATTTGCTAGCAGCAGAAATCGAAAAATTTACCAACAAACCGCTACCTGAAGACCAGCAAGGGCAGGTTTTGACACAAGATGCACCCGTTGAAAACTTCAATGGAAAGCACTACTATATAGAAAGTTATGGTTGTCAAATGAACTTCAATGACAGCGAAATTGTGGCTTCTATCCTCAAAAATGCAGGTTATGGAGCGACTCGAAACCATGAGGAAGCAGATTTGATTTTGTTGAATACTTGTTCGATTCGCGAGAAAGCGGAAGACCGTATTAGAACACGCCTGAAAACACTGCGAAAGGTGAAGGAAAGCCGCCCCGATGCGTTGATTGGTATTTTGGGCTGTATGGCAGAACGCTTGAAAACGACTCTTTTGGAGCAGGAGCAAATGGTGGATATGGTCGTTGGGCCTGATGCCTACCGTTCGCTGCCCGACTTGGTAGCAGAAACGGAAGGGGGACAAAAATCGGTCAATGTGTTGTTGTCGAGAGAGGAAACGTATGCCGATATCAGTCCTGTTCGTTTGGACTCGAATGGAGTGACCGCTTTTATTTCGATTATGCGGGGTTGCGACAATATGTGTTCGTTTTGTGTGGTGCCGTTTACGAGAGGTCGTGAGCGCAGCCGAAATGCTTTTTCGATTGTGGCAGAAGCACAAAATTTGGTCGACAATGGCTACAAAGAGGTGACGCTTTTGGGGCAGAATGTGGATTCCTTCAAATGGACAAATCCCGAAACTGAAAAGGTGGTCAACTTTGCGAATTTGTTGGAAATGGTGGCACTTTTAAGTCCAGATTTGCGGGTGCGGTTTTCGACTTCTCACCCCAAAGACATCACGGATGAGGTGCTTCATACGATGAAAAAATACGAAAATATCTGCAATTACATTCACCTACCCGTTCAAGCAGGCAGTTCTCGCATTTTGAAGAAAATGAACCGAACGTATGACCGAGAGTGGTACATCAATCGTGTGGATGCTATCCGCCGAATCCTTCCAGATTGTGCAATTTCTACCGACATCATCGCTGGTTTTTGTTCAGAAACGGAGGAAGATCACCAAGAAACATTGGCGATGCAGGAATATGTGAAATACGAAATGGCGTATATGTTTATGTATTCAGAGCGACCAGGTACTTTGGCTGCAAGACGTTATGAGGACGATATACCAACAAAGGTGAAAAAAAGACGTTTGCAGGAAATCATCGCTTTGCAGCAAATTCATTCTTTGGAGCGCAATCAGGCGGATGTGGGTAAGGTGTTTAAGGTCTTGATTGAGAAGCCTTCTAAACGCTCGGATGCGGATTTGTGTGGGCGAACGGACCAGAATAAAATGGTGAATTTTCCGAGGGAAAATTATCAGGTTGGGGAGTATGTGAATGTATTGGTGGAGAGTTGTACGGGGGCGAGTATGAGGGGGAGGGTTGTTTAGTTATTGAACACAGAGGCTTGGAGACACAGAGAATTTAGTTGCTCATGTGGCGCAAAATTGAACGCAGAGGTGGAGAGACGCAGAGATTTTTTTGGGGAGGAGTAATTGAACACAGAGGTTTTGATTATGGGGTAGGGATGTTTTTTGGGAAAAGGAAAACGTATTTATTCATTTGAATGTTTAAATATAAAATCAAAGATAATGAAAGCAATTGCAGATAAAATGCCATCACTTTACGAATCAAACAGAGGAAAACCAATGCCGAGTTTGAATCATGGTATCATTCAAGCCAATATCATTATTTTGATTGGTAGCTTGTATGCTGATAAGTACAGAGTTATTTCAGAACTGACTACAAAATTGGATGAAGACAAACAAGTGCCATATATTGCGATTTATGCCAAAAACAATGTCCATATTCGCTTCAATGCCCGTAAAGACCAAATAAGCACGAATGAAGTTCCTTTGGGAGTGATAGAGATATTGTCGCCCCCCCAAAATTTTGCAGAATTGGTGGATAAATCCACTTCCTTTTTTGCAAGTGGCGTGAAATCTTATTGGTTGGTTGTTCCTCCTGTTCAGACGGTTTATGTGTTTAGTGAACCTGATGAATTTGAGATTTTTTCTAAATTGGATGTTTTGAAGGATGGGCAGTTGGGGATTGAATTGAAGTTGGGGGAGGTTTTTTCGTAGAGATTTTTCTATATAGCAATAGGCAAGAAAGAAGAAGTTGAAGGAATATCAAAACAATTAGCACTAAAGTTATAGATAAATGCTTGTGAATAAACCTAGATTATTTGGAATAAATCACTCTAATCGAGATTTCACCCAAAAAGATACTTGGGGGAAAAATCAATTTAATTCCTCTTTTCCTGCTGCTTTATCGGCATATATACACTCTATTAATCATAAAAATATTTATTTGAAGCTAAACCAAAACTTAGAAGTAGTTCATAATCAAATATCAACTATAGAATTATTTGGCTTATCACCGCAATCAGACGATTTATTTTATGCTTTTGAATCAGCCTACTCTCCTTACCAACAATTATTAGTTGGGTATTTACCAAGAGTCGATTTAGTCACACAAAGTAGAAATAGTGGACATGTGTTAAAACCGCTTGAAATAAAACTAACTGCTTTACCTGACCATACAACTTGTGAATTAGAAGAATCTAAGTATGGTTGTGAATTGGTTGTGCGCCCTGACACAATTGTTTACCTCGCTTGTAGTATCGCTCATTGCTTCAAAGGCAGTCGAAATGAATTGAAGAAATATTTTTCAAAAGATTTTGCTAACATAGCAAATTGGAATATAGGTCAAGTTATTACTCCATATCTTTCTAAAATAGTAGTTATTCTGGATAAAATAATGCTGTCTTTATTGGGCAAGCAAGAACCTTTGTTGATGCAACCTATTTGGAAAACAAAAGGGAAATCTCCTATTTTGGCAGACAACTGTTTGGATGTTTTTGTTTGGTCGAATTTAGCGTTTAGTCAATTGTTTTTGGATATTGTTCGTAGAAGTTTGATAAGAGAAATACACAAAATCAATAGGCCTATAAGAACCATGATTTGGCTATTCAAAATGCTACATGATTTTGCAGAAAAAGGACAGTTTAATCACGCAGAAGTCATTGACAACCTTTCTTACAATACGAAGAATGACAAAGCTTTTGCAGTAAGTGGAAAGACAACTCACCCTTATATGTCTTGTACTGAATTGACGAAACCAAGAATTAGAAAAGAAGATATTCAAGAAATCATTTTAGGAGGTGGACAAGAACTTTTAAGCCCAGAAAGAAGATTTGATGCGATTATTTACAACTCACCTAAACTTTTTGAATAAATGGAAACAGCAAACATAAAAACAGTCGACTTATTCTCAGGTTGCGGTGGAATGTCTTTGGGCTTCTCCAATGTTGGTTTTGAAGTCATTGCAGCTTTTGACAATTGGAAACCTGCAATTGAAGTCTATAAAGACAATTTTGAGCATCCAATTTATGATTTTGACCTTAGTACCAATGAAAGTAAGGAGTTTATTGAATCTTTGAATCCTGATTTAATTATGGGAGGGCCGCCTTGTCAAGATTTTTCAAGCGCAGGAAAAAGAGATGATACCTTAGGACGAGCAGATTTGACCATTACTTTTGCAGAAATTGTGTGTGCAGTTCAACCCCAATGGTTTGTGATGGAAAATGTGGAAAGAATCAGGAAAAGCAGGGTTTTAAGACAAGCAATTGAGATATTGAAGAAAGCGGGTTATGGGATTAGCAAAACTGTTTTGGATGCAAGTTATTGTGGCGTTCCACAAGCAAGAAAACGATTTTTTATGGTAGGAAAATTAGGCGAACAGGACGATTTTTTAACTCCCTACTTAGATAAGAATTTGTCTAAAAAAAGAATGACCGTCTATGATTATTTGGGAAATTCTCTTGGTTTAGAACATTACTATCGACATCCAAGAAGCTACAAAAGACGAGGAATATTTAGTATTTACGAACCAAGTCCAACTATTAGGGGAGTAAATCGACCAATACCAAAGACTTATGAAGAACATTTGGGAGATACTTCCTCTGTTACAGAAAAAGTAAGACCTCTAACAACGATTGAACGAAGTTATATCCAAACTTTTCCCAAATCCTTCAAATTCAAGGGTACAAAAACCAAATTGGAGCAGATGATTGGCAATGCTGTTCCTGTGAAACTAGGAGAGTTTGTAGCGAACTGTATAGTGGAATATATAAAAGATGTTTCCGAAGAATCAAGACAACCAATAGGACAATTGAAACTGGATTTTGGAGAAACTATTAAAGAAACTCCTTTTGCAGAAGCAAGCTAATAATTTGAAAATCAACGTCAAAAATAAAAGATAACCATCAAGGCATACATGCAAGACATTCAAGCAATAAAAAGACGATTTGGTATCATTGGCAATTCAAAAGGATTGAACAATGCCCTGCAAACGGCGATGCAAGTAGCTCCGACCGACCTCAGTATCTTAATACTCGGAGAAAGTGGAGTCGGAAAAGAAGTATTTTCACACGTCATACACAGTTTGAGCAAGCGAAAACACAACGATTTCATTGCAGTCAACTGTGGAGCGATACCTTCAGGAACAATTGACTCAGAGCTTTTTGGACATGAAAAAGGTGCGTTTACAGGTGCGGCGGACAGTCGAAAAGGCTATTTTGAGACGGTTAATGGCGGAACAATATTTTTGGACGAGATTGGTGAGATGCCCATGGATACACAAAAGCGATTGTTGCGGGTATTGGAGTCGGGAGAATTCATCAAAGTTGGATCTTCCAAACCCCAAAAGACGGATGTACGGGTCATTGCGGCTACGAATGTGGATTTGATGGAAGCAGTTCGGAAAGGTAGATTTAGGGAAGATTTGTATTACCGCCTCAACACTGTTCCGATTACCATTCCACCTTTGCGAGAACGAAAAGAAGACATTTATCAACTGTTTCGCAAATTCACCGTTGATTTTTCGGAACACAACCGCATCAGTCCCATTAAGTTGACGGAAGAAGCGAAAGATGTGTTAATAGATTACCGTTGGAGGGGAAATATTCGAGAACTCAAAAACATTGCGGAACAAATTACAGTCCTTTCTCCTGAGCGCTTGATAGATGCCGACCAATTGATTCACTTCTTGCCGACCAACCCACGCAGTTTCGCCAAGTTCCCTATTTTATCGGGGGGTGGATATGACAACAACGATGGTTACAACGATATGTCGGAGCGAGAAGTGTTTTACAAAGTCCTATTGCAGATGCAACAAGATATTCAAGATTTGAAACGATTGATGATTCAGATGATACGCACCAACAATCCCATGCCGTCAAACGCAGGTATGTTGCCACCAAAAATAGACAATTACGAATCTGCCATTCCCTACAATCAAACTCCATCTCCTCCAATTAATTACGACTCCAATTCTATAGTTGTCAAAAATTTAGACCGCATTTATCCTACCAACAATACTCCCTCAGAAGAATACAATTCGGCAGAAGTAGTCGAAGAATCACTGAAAATTGAAGAAAAGGAACGTGAATTGATTGAAAAAGCTCTCAAAAAGCATAGGGGAAAACGCAAGGATGCGGCTACAGATCTGGGCATTTCTGAGCGCACACTTTACCGCAAAATCAAGGAGTACAACATCAAGTATTAAACTTTTAAAAAAAGAATATATATAACCGAAATTTCTAAAATTTCGGTTATCTCCCTCTTTGAGACAGCCTCTTTTAAGTTATTGGGATTTTCTGATGGAATAAATTCTATACTGCGCGCCTATTGTTTTTTTCTATCTACTACATTACTGCATTCAATCTGTTGATATTCATATTTTTGATCAAATTGAGCGATATTTGTCAAACACATAAATACTACTATCAACATGACCACAATCAAACAAAAAGTACAAGCTCAATTTGGAAAAACGGCAAAGTCATACATTCATAGTCAAGGACATGCAGAAGGACAAGATCTTCAATGGATGCTCGAACAAGCGGGTGGGGTAAAAGAGAAAAAGGTTTTAGACATTGCAACGGGGGGCGGACATACGGCCATACAGTTTGCTAAGGCGGGCGCAGACGTTATAGCAACCGACCTTACGCCTGAAATGCTACAAGAAGCCAAAAAATTTGCGCTTCAACAAGGTTTCAATATTGAATTTCAATTTGCAGAAGCTGAAAACCTACCTTTTGAAGATGCCTGTTTTGACATTGTGACTTGCCGCATTGCGCCTCATCACTTCGCTGATCCTCAAAAATTTGTGAAAGAAGCCTATCGTGTATTGAAGCCATCTGGACAGTTTTTGTTGATTGACAACATTGCACCAGAATCAGTTGAATTGGCTAAATGGATGAACGAAATTGAAAAAAGGCGAGATGATAGCCATGTTGAGGCTTATACGGTTGCTACTTGGATTCAGTGGATGGCAGAAATGGGTTTTGATCTTCAATATTTTGCACGTTGGTTTCGCTCCAAAAATTTCCAAACTTGGGCGGATAGGGCGCAAATGCCTTTGAAGGAAAAGGAAAAATTGGAGACGACTATTTTGAATTTACCCAAAGATTTCCAAACTTATTTTAAGGTAGAAATTGAAGATGGGCGATTGAAGGAATTTGTACATGAAGTAGGTTTGTTTGTAGGAATAAAATTTTAGTCTTCTTGCTGCAAACCTTTTTCTGGCAAACCTTCTTGCGGCCTATCCTCTTCTTCAATATCTTCTTTTTTTATTTCTTTTTCTTTATTTTTCAAAGAATTACGAAAAGAGACGCCAACTCCATTCTCAAATACATTCCCTCCACTGAAGACATCAAAATCAGTCTTACTAAATGCACGAATCAAATAACGCCCATCCTCAGTCAATTTGTAGGTAAGAATAAAATCTCCTACAAAGGCCGTATTTCCATCCACATTTGCATTTTGTTCCCCCGACAAATCTACATTACTCCCAAGTTCTATAGTCAATCGATCATTGAATAAACGCTGCCGAAGTTCCAATTCCAGTTCGGTTGTTTTGCCCACATTTCCAGAACCCGATTCATACGTATCTACACTGACTCCAATCTCCAACCCTTTTACATATTTACCTGCAAAATTATTGAGTTGGCTTGTAATTAAGCTACTTACACTCGACAGTGCAATATTTTCGCTTGTCGAACCCAAGTTTGTATTGGATTGCGATAAAATAAAATTTTGGAAGAGCAGCAAACCAAACACTTGTTTGTTCAACTCAGCCTCTTCATCCTTGATGTCCTGCAATTTACGCAGCACTGCACTATTAACCAAAGAACCTTGAATTTCGGGGAGTTGTATATCAAAAGTCAATTCGGGACTAAGCAGTTCACCGTCCAAATTCATCAATACTTCCACCTCCGTAGGTCGTCGAGCGGCAGTTGCCTCAGGCGAGTTAGGGTCATTTATCTCATTGGCAATGAGGTCATAAGTGCCTGTTTTGACTTTATAAACAGCACTCAGGTGCATTCGAGCGTCAAATATATCGCCTACAAAATCTATGTATCCTCCTTTCCGTACCGAAAAATTGCGCTGAAAAATTCCTTCATACGTAAACGTATAACTTCCTTGATCTATCACATATCTACCTGTCAAATAAAAATCACCCAAAGGAGTCATTTGTACTGTTAGATTCCCTTCCCCTCGACAGATAATTCGGTCATCAGAAAGGGGGTCAATAATCAACTGCATTTCGGCATTCGTACGGGCATCCAAATTCACTAAAATATCAAAACCCGATACATTTGTATTGATTTCAGGACGAATTACTTTTACCACATTTAGTGTATCTTTTGTCGAATCAATAGCCGAAAAATCAACAAAAGTTATGAAACTTTCTTCTCCTCCTCCAATACTTTCACTTGATTGATTGATGTATAGCGTAGAACCTTCTTTTGTAGATGCATTCCCTCGAATTTTAATCAATTCCACAGGGCCTGTCACATTGATATTTGCGCCCATGAAGATAGTACCAAAATAAAAATCATTGTCCTCAATTGTTGTATTGAGTAAATGAAAGTTATCGGTCTTCAATTGAAGGTCTAAGCGCAAATCATCCAGATTTTTGTGCCAAATACGACCTGTAACCATCGCCGTTTGATTGAGTTCGTCTTTCACGATTACATTGTTCAACTCTATCGAATTGTTTGTGAAAGTTATTTCTTGATTGTCAAGAGAGTAGCGTGTTTTAGAAAAAACAACTACCGTATTTGCTTCATTAAATTTGATTCGACCAGTTAAAATAGGTGCATCCAATTTGCCAGTAAGTGCCAGTTTACCCGAAAAAGTACCCTCACTGTTTTCTATCAAAGTAGTTGCGAAAGGATCTAATAATTTCATCTCCCACTCCTGCATATTGATATTCAAATTGATAGCATTGCTTGATATTCGATAATCACCCAATATACTTCCCGCCATTGCTCCACCTGCAATGTTCACATTCACTGCTATTTTATCAGCATCTTCTTGGTTCACCAACATAAGCGCATTTCCCAACCGCAAATCGTTCAACATCAAGTCATCAATGCGGAGATTAGAAGTAAATTGAAGATTTTGAAGTGGATCAGCCAAGGTGATTTGGCCATTCATAGCTCCTCCAAATTGTAGTTTTTCAGCATTCAACAAATTAGATATTTCTCCCAAAGCAAATTTGGTAAAATCAATCTTGATAGGAGCCTGTCCATCTTCATAATCTTGGCTATTGACTCTCAATTCTTCCTCACCCGTCTTCAAATTGAATTGGCGAATATTTAGAAATTTGGGGCCAAATACGACAGCATTTTTAGGCTCAATAATCCAAGTCTTATCATTCAGTTGGAGGTCATTCATCAAGGAGAACTGATAGCGATTAGGCATCAGTTTCAAAATTTCACCTTCAAATTGCAACTTAGCCAATTCTTTATCTCCTTCAATATCTGCACCTAAAATCAACCTGTCGTCAAACATAGAAGCCGTCAAAACACTTTGTGGAAGCTGCATACTATTCCCATACCGAATCTCATCCATACGTAGTGTCAAATTGATTTCTTGCTCGTCTCCCGAAGTATTCAACTCCAAATTGCTCAAGATCAAATTACCATATACCAACTTTGGAGTGTAACTATCAAAGTGCAAAAAATGGTCTTTGTCATCAAAGTTTCCTTCCAAGTACAATGTATCCAACTGCTGTAAATCAGGTAAAAACACCTTTGCAAGCGGCACAATATTTCCCATTTCAATCGTAAAATTATAATTGGGTCGAATTGGCTCTTCCGTAGGTATTCCAGAAAGTGTAAATGGGCGTTCTGTTGCGGCTACTGTTTCAGTATTGTCCAAAAACTCTTTGATGTCAAAGTGATTGTTGATGTACCTTAACATCATTGCAGGAACTTCAGTCGGGTTGAAATTGCCATCAATGTCGACAACCAAAACATCAGAAGATATAGTTAGCCTCTTTTTATCGTTGTCATATTGACGCAATTTGAGGTTAAGGCTATCCAATTCAAAAAAGAGAGTATCTGATTGTAAGCGAATATGATGGGCTAGTAAATCACCTTCCAAATGATCCAAATCTGGTCCTTTCAAATCGGATTCAATTTGCAGATCATGTATTCTCAGATCTTCTGACAACAATCCCAGAGTCTTCAAATTCAAGGTATCAATCTTGGTTTCAAATTGATAAGCCAGGTTCGGTTTGTTGAAATTGAGTATTCCATCAAAAGTCAAACGAGCATTCGGGTCTGCACTCTTCAAATTACCCGCAAACTGCAATTCCTGCAATTTTCCCTTCATTTGCACATCTTGATACGTATATCCTTGATAATTAGCGGCATCTACAATTACATCAATATCCGCAATTATACTTTCTATCGTAAGTCCACTACCCTCGATATGTCCCTTCAATGACACCTCGCCCACTTGTTCATTTCCTATCAATTTTCCAATGTCAAATTGTTCCAAACTGGACTGACTTCGATAATTCGCAAAACTGTAATCTTGGTTGAATTTGATATAAGAATCGGTCTGCAAATTGCCTATACTGGTCAGCAACCTTCCTTTGAGATAAAATTCATATATACCACCTTCAAAACTACCATTGTAGGAAATATTGCCCAAATTTGACATTTGGGGCGGTAATGTTCCGTTTGCCAATCCATTAATATCAGAATAAGTGAGCTGCAATTTGTCCGCTTCAATATCAAAATAAGCATTTTCTAAATCCATAATATTTTGAATCCCTACTTTCCCTTCAAAAACAGGGCTGTTGGCTTCTGTATAAAACCGAACCTCAGTGCCTTCAAAATCATCCATATTCCCTGCAAAATGCCCCGATAAATCCAAGACTCCCCACTCTCCTATCACACTCGGAATTAAAGTCTTATCTTCCACTAATGCAACAATATCTTCATAGCTTGTGGTCAGTTCGTCCGCCTGAATATCAAAGATCATATTGTCATAATCAGGTAATCCTTCAATGTGCATATTTCCACTAAAAGCCGTTTTACTGTTTGTCGTAAACTTCACTTTTTGGGCTGTAAAATTGGCCGCATCACCACTGATATTGCCGCTAACCGAAAGCCGCCCCAAATCCTTCAAACCTTTGGGCAATGGGATACCCTTCAAAAATTTCTGCAAATCGGCATAACTACTCGACAATTGTTGCACTTGAACGTTGAATCGTGCGCCATAAACATCAGGCAAACCAGTAATGCGTCCATTTCCCTTCAATACCGTACTGTTGGCCGTTTTGATACTCACATTTTTTGCTTCAATGTTGGCCACTGTACCACTAAAATCTCCACCAAATGTAATGGTTTCTTTGTTGTTGGCATTGAAGCCCTCTACTTCAGTTATTTGTGGAAGCAATTGCACCACATCTTCCATTGACAAAGTAGACGTTTTGACTTTCGCTTCAATCTCAACATTTTCATTGAAGTTCATCAATTCATCAAAACTATTGAAACCCAACTGAATATCTGTTGAAATATTGGATTTTGATGTTTCAAACAAAAGATTGTCCAAAACCACTTGTGTTGAATCCAATAACACATTGGCAGCCAAATTCTTCAAATAAAAATCACTTTGTTTTTCTCTTGCAGTTAAATTATTTAATTCAGCTGCAATTTTATCTGCTGTCCACTCTATGTCCTGGAAATTTCCTGTAATATCTTTCAAATCAAAATTTGTATATTCCAAAGAATTACTAGCAGTGCTATCTATTGGTACATTTTTGTCTTGATAGATAAACCGATTATTATTCATCGATAATTCACCAATTTGGATGTCCCAACCTGTATAAGGCAATCTAAATGACAGCTCGGATGTTGGCTCACCTGCAATATTTTGTGAAAGGCTATCTGAATAAGTAGGTAATAGATAATAAGCAATTTTAGCATCGCTTACATCCATCCAACTAAGATCCACCTGCTGTTCATTAAGATTTATAGTATTGATATTCAATTCAACATCTCCAATATCGGACAACAATTCAAAGCCTCCTATTTCATCTACCACATTCACTTTTGTATGTGCTACCTGCAAAGCGTCTATTTGTAGATGCCATGGCAAAGCAGTTGTATCTATGGGTGTTTGGGGTGTGAAAGCATCAATGATAAACTGAAAATTGTAGGTGCTATCTGAAACAGTTCTTTTGATATTGACACGACCATTTTCCAGATTAATTCCTGTGATATCCAATTGCTGCTTGAAAAAACTAAACATACCTATATCGGCTTTCAGCTTTCCCGCATATAATAAGGTATCTTTCTGGAGATCTTCTATGTAAATATCTTCAAGGACAATTTTTTTGAAAAAATCAATGTCCACGCGACCAATTTCTACTCTTGTATCCAGTTTTTGGGATAAGTAGTTGGTCACTTTTTTCGTTGTCCATGTCTGAAAACTTGGCTGTTGAAGCAAGAGCACCAAAATTCCAAAAATCACCAAGAAGGTGAGAATTAGATAAAGGGTATATCGCAGTATTTTTTGTAAAATGGATTTCAAGGTTATTTGGCTAATAATGAAAAAATAATCTATATAGATTGTAAGACAATAAGCTACAAATAAATAATCATTCTACTTTTTTTATCTATTTTTCACTTCATTGCTTAGAAAATTTTCAATGTTTCATCTGAATTTTGAGCAAAAATCAATTCCTTTTCCCAAGATATTGATTTATGATGCTAACTTTGCAGCTTCTAAGGAAACAATCATTAATTTCTGAAATATAAACGATTTATGTGTGCAATTGTTGGTTTTTTTGGCAAAGAAGATGTGGTATTTGATTTGTTGAGTGGATTGTTGGCATTGCAGCATCGAGGGCAGGATGCGGCAGGAATCGTCACTTTCGATAAAACTTTTCGAATGAAAAAGGGCTTGGGCCTGGTTAACAATGTTTTTGAAAAGAAACATCTTAAGAGATTGAAGGGGCCTATCGGGATTGGACATACCCGCTACACCACACAAGGAACAAATGATTTGTCTAATGCTCAACCTTTTACAATAAATTATCCTTTTGGCTTGTCCATGGTTCACAATGGCAATGTGGTCAACTTTAAGGAATTGAGAAATGAACTCTATGAAGAAAGACAAATATTATTGGAAACCTCCAATGATCTTGAATTGATACTCTACACTTTTGCGACTGAATTGGCAAAAAATGATTTAAAAAATCTCCAAGTTAAGGACATTTTTGACGCAGTAGAACGTTTGCAACTAAAAGTAAAAGGTGCATATTCAACCATTACCATCATTGCGAATCGTGGTTTATTGGCGTTTACAGATGCTTTTGGGATTCGCCCTGTGGTAATGGGCAAGAAAGAGACCGAAGAAGGTACAGTTTATGCTTTTGCCTCAGAATCAGCTTGCTTTGACTATTTGGGTTACGAAATGATTGGAGATTTGAATGCAGGCGAAGCGGTATTTATTGATATGGAGGGAAATGTGCACCGTAGAAATGGTCAGCAACAAAGTGAAAAATTCTGTATTTTTGAGTACATTTATTTTGCAGATGAATCTTCTGTGATTCAAAACCGATTGGTAGCCTCTGAAAGGGTAAGAATGGGACGTATGTTGGGTAAAAAAATAAAAGAGGCTGGACTTCAACCAGATATTGTGATTGACGTACCTTCATCGGGTTATTTTGCAGCATCGGGATTGGCAGAAGTACTTGAAGTTCCTTATCGAAGGGGGTTTTCTAAAAATAGCCATATCGGTCGGAGTTTTATTTCTCCTTCTCAAAAAGAAAGGGAAAAAATGGTGAAGCGAAAACTAAACCCTATCAAACAAGTTGTAGAGGGCAAAAAAGTAGCTGTTGTAGATGATTCAATCGTGAGGGGGACAACTTCAAAACGAATCGTACAAATCCTACGGGAAGCAGGTGCTAAGGAAGTTTACTTTATTTCAGCAGCTCCTCCCATCAAATATCCTTGTATATATGGTATTGACATGGCGGTAAGCACCGACCTGATTGCCAGCAAAAAAACATTGCAGGAAATAACTGAAGCCATTGAAGCCGATGCAGTTATTTATCAGTCTTTAGAGGATTTGAAAAGTTTGTATAAAGATTTCAACTTCTGCAATGCCTGTTTTTCGGGTGAATATCCTGTTGGTGGTTCCAAAAAATATTTGAAACAAATTAGAAAGGAAAGAGAATTTAGTCAAGTCAAATAGAGGTGTGTCGAAATTTTGTGTAAGAACCATAAAACTGCAAGTAAGGAATGAAAAACCGCTTGTTAATCAAGCCGTTCGGAATTTTAAATCGGAAGTTAATTTTTGATCATTCCTAACCTAATATAGCCAGTACCATATAGAAATTGAACCACAAAAGCATCAAAAGGACATAAAAGAAAAAAATCCTATGTGAAAATCTTTTGTGTCTTTTGTGGTTCAGAAATTAAAGATTTGTTGGAAAAATCGCAAGACTTTAGTTTTCACTGACTAAATCGGTTCTCAAACGAATAAACAGGTGAACCAATTAACAAATGAACAAACCAATATGCAACAACTAACCATTCCTATACGCTCAAAACTTCCAAGAACTGGCTCTTCCATTTTCAGTGTTATGTCCGCTTTGGCGAATCAACACAATGCCATTAACCTATCTCAGGGTTTTCCCAATTTCGATATGCCCTCCGAATTGATTGAACTGACCTACAAGGCAATGCAAAAAGGATTGAATCAATATGCACCTATGGCAGGTGTGTATGCTCTACGAGAAGCCATCGCCCAAAAAGCAAAAGCGCTTTATCATGCCGATATTTCGCCTGATGAAAATATCACCATAACTTCAGGAGCGACTCAAGCTATTTATACTGCTATCACTACCTTTGTGCAAGAAGATGAGGAAGTTATCATATTTGAACCTGCTTATGATAGCTACATTCCTGCCATACAAGTTGCAGGTGGAAAGCCCATTTACATTCCCCTCAATGCGCCAGACTATCGAATTCCTTGGGATATGGTGAAAAAAGTCATTACGACCCGCACCCGCATGATTATCATCAATTCGCCTCACAATCCAACAGGAACAACTCTGAAAGAGGATGACCTGCAAGAACTAAAAAAAATCGTTAGCGGTTCGGATATGCTCATTTTAAGCGATGAAGTTTATGAACACATTACCTTCGACGGTGAAAAACACAAAAGTTTGCTGAATTACCCCGAACTGATGCACCGTACTTTGGTTTGTGGTTCTTTTGGGAAGACTTTTCACAATACAGGATGGAAAATGGGTTTTTGTATTGCTCCTTCTTATTTGATGAAAGAATTTCAAAAAGTACATCAATTCATGGTGTTTTCAGTCAATACACCTATTCAATATGCATTGGCAGAATACCTTCAAAATCCTAATAGCTACATGGGTTTGTCTGCTTTTTATCAAAAAAAACGAGACTATTTTTTGGAGTTGATGCAAGGTAGCCGCTTCAAATTACAGCCTGCAAAAGGTTCTTACTTTCAATTGGCTGATTTTTCTGCAATTTCAGACGAAAAAGATACTGATTTTGTACAAAGACTCACCAAAGAAATCGGAGTAGCAGCCATTCCCGTTTCGGTTTTTTACAACAATCATTTGGACGAAAAAATCATTAGATTTTGTTTTGCTAAAACAGACGAAACATTGGAACAAGCAGCAAAATTGCTTTGCAAAGTTTGACAAAATAAAAAAATATCTGAAAAAACCTAAAAAATAGCATAAAAATATCTTACTGGTTATCAAAACAATAACTTGTTTTAGAGCATTATTTTTGAAGGAAGAGGGAAAATTGTTAAAAAATTTTAACTCTTTTTACAACATTTTTTCAACAAGGTGCGTTTCTAAACTTGTAATTTCGAAACAAACATCCCAAATATGATTGTTCAAAAAATAAACGCAATTTCAGACTCAAACCATCCTAATATTTGTACTAACTTTTGTCCTTTTGTTTTAATCTAAAAAATCAATATTTTTCAGGACATACCCATTTCTATTGAAATAACCTCACATTCATTTTCTTAAACCACATATTTTTGTACTTCAATACTATTGAAGCTACTATTTTGTTTATTTTTCATCAACACAAACACGATTTATCAGCTTTTACAATTCCATAAAATATGGTAAGGGAATTGTCTTGTAAAAATAAATAAAAAATATTATTTATTTATAACAGATATTTATTAACATTAAATACCAACACTGGCATAAACTATTTACATTCTTTATTAATTCCTATTTTTTTAACTAAAAATCAACACTTATGACTGACACAACATCAGCCAATCGTTTCGATTCCACTAAGGTTTTATTGGCAGCGCTCTTAGTTGGCTCATTGATTGTCAATGGTATTCTTTTTTTCAACAACCAAGAAAAGAAAACCGAAATTCAAAGTTACAGTGAGTTTATTGAAGTAGAACACCAAGATTTGAAAGACAGTTATCAGGCAACTCTCGAAGAATTAGACAGTTACAAAATAGAAAACAGTGAAAAAAGTGAGGGTTTGCTTGCCTTAGAAGGACAAATTGAAGAACAAAAAGCAGAAATTGAAAAATTGCTTGGTAACAATCAGTTCAACCGCAAAAAATTATCAGAGGCTAAATTATTGATTGAGTCTTTACGAATTATAGCGGGTGACTACAAAGTAAAAGTTGAAGGTTTGATGGCTACTAACGCCGCACTGAATCAAGAAAACGGAACGCTGAAAACAGACATTACTGTGAAAACAGCAGCAATTGATGAATTGACAGTTGCCAACGAAGAACTAAACGAAACTGCTACCATGCTTGCAGGTGAAAAAGCCAACTTATCAGAAGAACGAGATGTACTTCAAAGCAAGGTAACAAGAGCTTCCGTTTTGGAAGTAGATGACATTGATGTGGTAGGTGTTCGCTTCAAAAGCAACGGAAAAGAGTTAACGACCAAAAATGATAAGAAAGCCGAGAAAATCAAGATTTGCTTCGATGTCCAGCCCAATCCAATTGCCGAAATAGGGGAAAAGGAAGTATATGTACAAATCATGTCTCCTCAAGGAACAGTATTGGCAGTTGATGAAATGGGTTCTGGTGTTTTTACCAATGCCGAAACAGATGAGCCAATGAAATATACTGCAAAATCGGTCATTGATTTTCAAAACCAAGAACAAACCTATTGTATGTATTGGGATCAAAATTCGACTTTCTCGCCGGGTACTTATACCACCGCTGTTTACCACCAAGGATACGAGGTAGGTAGCTCTAATTTTGAACTGAGATAAAATTCTTAATGATATATAGGTAAAATTATGAGCCGCCCCCTAACTCTATGCTTTACCTTCTTTGTGAGTTAAAACAATACAGGTCATAGTAATAATTTTTTTAGGGTGAATTTTGAGTAGGATGGTCATTTTTGTATCATCCTACTCTTTTTTTTTATATTCCTATCATCAGAAACCTAAAAAATCTTCCAACACCACTCCTATCCCAAAACTTTAGTCTTATGTTTGCTGTTTCGTATCGTATCAAAAATATCAAATTTATGCAGCAATTAATTGATTTCCTTAGGCAACGACTAAAAGGGGAACTCCCCCATCAAAATATTCACAATGAAAACCTACCTGCAAAACTCGTTGAATTTATTTTGGCAGAAGAAAAAGCTACCAAAGAACGACTCTCTAAAAAACCACCCCGCATCTGTGCAGTTATGATGGCTTTTTATGAACATGAAGGCGATGTTTACCTTCCCATGATGCTACGCCCCAATAATAGCCGCACACATCCAAGTCAAATCGCTTTCCCAGGCGGAAAAGCCGAGAAAGAAGATGCGGATTTGATTGCAACTGCTATTCGAGAAATGGAAGAAGAAGTTGGTGTACGTGTGCATAGAGACAATATCATTGGCAAACTTTCTCCTGTTTACATTCCCCCAAGCAATGCACTCGTCACGCCCATTGTCGGTTTCTTAGACCACAAACCACAGTACATTCCCGATCACTCGGAAGTAGCAGAAGTATTGGATGTTCACTTCAACGACCTTCTCAATCCCGACAATATTCGCATCAAAAAAGTACCCTTGATAAATGGCGATTTTTTAGATATGCCTGCTTATGCAGCAAATGACACACTTATCTGGGGGGGAACTGCAAGGATGATTTCGGAGATGGTGAAGTTGATGCGGACTTTTGATCATCCTACATTGCAGTTTGGGTAAAACTACCCTTGATTGTACAACAAATTGTAATACATTCCTTCTTCCATTCCAGCCAAAACATCGTGAGAACCCTTCTCCACAATTTCACCTCCCTCCAATACATAAATACAATCCACCTCTCTGATGGTAGAAAGACGGTGGGCAATGATGATAGTCGTGCGGTTTTTCATCAGTTCGTTTAGGGCTGACTGTACCAAATTTTCGGATTCGGAATCCAAAGAACTTGTGGCTTCATCCAAAATCAAAATAGAAGGGTTCTTCAAAATAGCTCTAGCAATGGCGATTCTTTGTCGCTGACCACCAGAGAGTTTCACCCCTCTTTCTCCCACCAATGTATCAAAAGTTTCGGGGAAAGTTTCGATAAATTCGAGCGCATTGGCTTTTTTTGCAGCCTCATAAATCGCTTCTTCATTTGCAGCAGGATTACCATACGCAATGTTGTCCCGAATCGTTCCTCCAAACAACATCACCTCTTGTGGTACCATACCAATATTTTCTCTATAACTGCTTATGTCGTAATCTTCTACATTTTTTCCATCTACCAAAATTCGTCCACTATCTACTGCATAAAAACGAAGCAACAACTGAATAATGGTGGATTTTCCTGCGCCACTGTGTCCCACTAAAGCAATCTTTGAACCCTGTGGAATGTGTAGCGAAATGTTCTTGAGAACTCGGATGTCTTTTCGGGTAGGGTAATGAAATTTCACATTTTCAAAATCAATATCACCATTGATTTTTTGTTTCGGTGAAGTCGTCAAACCTGTTTTAGGAGTGCGAACCTTAACCTCTGATTCTTCCTTCAAAAGATCCGAAATGCGTTCGGATGAACCAATAGACTTTTGGATATTGCCGTACAAATCACCCATACCGCCCATAGCACCACCAATGAAAAAAGTGTAAAGTACAAACCGCACCAGCTCACCAATTGTCATAGCACCTGCTTCAACCAATAAAGCTCCTTGCCAAAGTACAATGATAATTCCTCCAAAAACAGCTGAAATCAAAAAGGAGACAAACGCTCCTCGATACCTTGCGGCCTTCAATGCCAAATCCACCACTTTGTCCATAGACCTATTGTAGCGAATCTGCTCAAACCATTCATTTGTAAAGGCTTTGACCACACTGATTGCCTGCAAAGATTCTTCAACAATCACATTCGATTCTGCCAAAGCATCTTGTGTCTGACGAGAAAGCTTGCGAATATACCCCCCAAAAACCATTGCAGCGATGATAGCAATGGGAAAAGTAGACAACATCCACAAGGTCAGCTTGATAGATGTCATAGCGATGATACCAATACCAATGATAAGGGTAGCAATTTGCCGCAAAAATTCAGCAAGATAAATGGATAGCGTGTTTTGAAGTTGGGTCACATCTGCGGTCATTCTACTGGACAACTCCCCTACTCTTCGGTTTTCAAAAAAGGGGATATTTAGTGATATGAGCTTGGCATACAAGTCTCTGCGAATATCTGCCATCGCTTTTTCACTAACGATAGAAAACAAAACTATTCGTAAATAAGAGAAAATGCCCTGCAATATCAAAATAACCAAAAGTCCCAAAGCAATTTGATTGATACTCCAACTGACGGCACCCTCTTCTCCCAAAGAAGCATCCGCCAACAAACTGGCTATATAAGGAAATGCAAGCGATGTAGCAGTTGACAAAACCAAGAAAATCAAGCCAATGATAAATACTATTTTATAGGGAAGTGTGTAGCGAAAAATACCCAGTAAATGTTTGAAACCTTCTTTATTGAGGCTTTTTTTGGGTAAATCTTCGGTCACTTTGTTTCGTCCACGACTCATATAGAGGTAATTTGAAATAAAATGAAACAGCTAACTAGCTTTATAAAACTGCAAAAGTAATTCAAATTTGACTCTTAAACAGTTCAGCACTTACATTGTTTTTTAAAATATTACACCTTCAAAGACCTGCAAAAATCATTTATATGATTCAATAAACTGAAATACAACTCCCAACAAAGCCAAGAGACCTTCTCCTAATCAGTACACTCTAACAGAAATAGTTTAGCATAGCTGCAGCACTAATTGTAGAAATACCCCCAAATAGATTCCCTAAAAGAGGCGTAGCCTCAACGCCACAGACAATCAACTATTTAGTTGTGCCAAAGCTACGCTCTTAATAACTTCAATTCTATCTATTGTTCTAACAAGTAGGCTCTGAGCTACACCCTTTTGGCGTGTCAAAAAACTTTATTTATAAGGTAATCAGCCATAACTTTGATAGTTTATCAACAAAACTTTACGATTTGCTCACATAATCAACAAATCATTCTAATAACACGAAATATCCTGTTTTCAATTGTTCAAACTCTTGATGTACAAACCGATGTTGAATAACATAAGTATAAGTTCCGATATCTATCGTTTCACCCACTAACAATCCATTCCAACTTTCTTTTGGATCAAAAGACTGAAAAACCCTTTCACCCCAACGGTTGAAGATTTGCAGCTGATAATCCAATATATCGCAAGCAGAAACAGGCTCAAAAACATCGTTAATTCCATCTCCATTGGGAGAAAATGCATTGGGTACAACAACAGTACATTGACATTGATAATCGTATTCGGCAATTGTGATCGTATCTTGTAGTATGCAAGTGCTATCAACGACTTCAATCCAATATGTGCCAGCTTCGTGAACGATTAATTCTGTGGAAGTAGAAGCATCACTCCAAAGATAACTTTCAAACCCTTCCTCAATCTGCAATAAAAAATTGTCGGCGTAACACAAAATGGTATCATTTCCTAAGTTGATATCTGGGCAATTCAAAGTGAAATCATCCAAAAAAACCCATGTTTCATCACCAGAAAATAGACCAATTGTTATATAATTAGTAATAAAATCAGGTTCAAATTGAATGGAATATTCCTGCCAAATCGTATCCAAAATGGGAGTTGTAAAAATCTTCTCTCCAAAGTCACCTTCGTCATTGGATAAGCCTATTCGCACACTGCTACTCTCATTAAAAATATCTTGACCCAATCTACTAAAAAAATTAATTTTATATTGTTTGCTTGGAAACAAAGGTTTGGTGAGCGACATCGACATCTCATCTGAAAAATTCCTACTATAAAGTGCAACAAAGTAACGTCCATCTACTGCATAGTCAAATCCACAGGAATCGGTTAATAAGTCAATTTCGCTCTGTCCTCCGAAAGCGAAAATATCTTGAACATGAAGATTAAATTGTCCATTGGGAAGATTTATACCACATTCCAAATCGTGCTTTTCAAAACTACCGTTCAAAAACTGTTGTCCAGAAAGTGAAGGACTGTAGATATACAATATGAACGAGATACTGAAGAAAAACTTTGCCATATTCCATTTTTGATTTTACATTGCAGCCTATCCACAAACAGATACTATAAGTTTACAACTGAAAATAGTACCTGTTTGTGCATCATTTCATTATTTTTTTTAAAAAAATTTTTCAAAAAAATGATTCAACAAACTGAAATCCAACTCCCTACTTTTCGTAGAGGTTTTCACCTCATTACCCATCACATTGTGAATCAATTGAATGATTTACCTGCAATGGGTTTGCTCCATGTTTTCATCAAACACACTTCGGCAGGTATTTGCATCAATGAAGGGGCAGACCCCGGTGTATTGACCGACTTTGAAACGGTGTTCAATCGCTTAGTACCCGAAAACGACCCTGCTTATGTACATACACTTGAAGGGCCTGATGATATGCCTGCTCACATCAAGGCGGTAATGTCGGGTAGCTCGGTGACAATTCCGATTACAAACCACCGTTTGAATTTGGGAACTTGGCAAGCGGTTTATTTGTGTGAGTTTAGGAACCGTGGAGGTGGGCGGAAGTTGGTATTGACGGTTTGGAGTTAAAACTGACAGAATACAAAAGTTTCAAAAACTTTTTGTATTCTGTGAAAAACATTAAGTAAAAATCACGCTCATCCTATGCAATTGTTCTTGATAAATTGCATAGTTTTCTTCGTCAAAACACACAAAAACCACCTTGCCCAATTTTGAAGAATCTGTATTTGACACTGTTTCTATTGCAATCTTGGCTGCCTTCTCCTTCGGAAATTTGTAAATCCCTGTACTAATGTTCGGAAAGGCAATAGATTCAAAACCATGTTCTTCGGCAAGTGCTATTGAGTTTAGATAGCAGTTCTTCAATTTGTTTTCTTCTTCCGATTTGCCCTCATTCCATTTAGGGTCGACTGTGTGAATCACTTTTTTTGCCTTCAATTTGCCTGCCGTAGTCATTACCGCTTCTCCCACTTTGCAACCTCCTTGTCGATTCCGAATCAACCTACATTCATCCAAAATTTCTTTTCCACCCGCTCTGTGAATCGCTCCATCTACACCACCACCACCTAACAGCGAAGTGTTTGCAGCATTGACAATGACATCTACTTCAAATTTGGTGATGTCTCCTTTGGTTAGTTCGATTTTCATTTTTATCTATTGAGTTTTCCAAAAAAGGTATCCTAAAAACATACAATTATTCTGATAGCCATAGCTTCTCTTTTGCAATTTTCTTGCAGTAATAGCACCCACTTGTCTTATTATCAATGTTGTACCAAACATGTTCCGCATTTGCCAACTCGCAGTTTTCTCCTTTATCACCTATTCCAATATTGATGAGAAACCAAGGCAGTCTTTGTCGCCACCACCACCTTAAATAGTAAGGATGTCTTTTTTTCATTTTTATTCCGATTTTAATTTCCCTCTCCCTACCAATCAATCGGCCGATAATCCTTCAAAAACTTCCCGCACCAATGTTTCCCCGTATTGATGCCATCAAACAGAGGATCCATCACCCTTGCAGCCCCGTCCACGATGTCCAAAGGAGGTTGAAAATCATGTACTTTTTGTTTGTATTTTGCCAACTCAGCAGGGTCTTCATCCGTTACCCAACCTGTATCAACAGCGTTCATAAAGATGCCGTATTTCGCCAAATCTGATGCTGCGGTGTGCGTCATCATATTGAGAGCAGCCTTTGCCATGTTGGTGTGCGGATGTCGGGCAGCCTTGTGAAAGCGGTAAAATTTGCCCTCCATTGCAGTGACATTGATGATGTGTTTCATACCCGTATTCTCTTTTTTCATCAAGTTTGAAAAGCGGTTGCACAGCACAAAAGGAGCAACCGAATTGACCAATTGCACCTCCAACATCTCATTGGTGCTGACCTCTCCCAGCTTCAAACGCCAACTGTTTGTTTTCCGCAAATCCACTTGTTGCAGGTCGGAATCCAATTCGCCTACAGGAAAAACTTCTTTCGTTGGCAGTGTATCATCAATGCTGTATGGGATTTGCGACAATTTTGCAGAAGCACTCAAACCAATACCGAGCTGCTTACCATGCCAAGTGACAGGTAAATTTTTGTTTTCTCCCTCCGCAAAACCCATACTCAATGTCCTCAATTCTTGCAAACAAGCATCATGATCCGTCAAAAGCATCTGTGCGTAGCGGGGTAGTTCTGTAATAGATTTTTCTTCATTGGGCATCAAGTGTTCGTAAAAACCAGAAGGTCGCCTAACCGTCTGAGCAGCATTGTTGATGAGTACATCTAAGCGGTCGTATTGCTGTTCGATAAAATTGCAGAAAATTTCTACACTTGGTATGTGCCGCAAATCCAAACCATGAATTTTCAGCCGATGTCCCCACATTTCAAAATCGGGTTCTTTGGAATAACGCAAAGCAGAATCTACTGGAAATCTTGTTGTTGCAATCACCGTAGCTCCTGCTTTCAACATCATAAGCGTAATGTGGTAGCCAATTTTGAGGCGAGAACCTGTCACCAAAGCCACTTGCCCTCTCATATCCGCCGTTTGGTAGCGTTTGGCATAGTTGAAATCGCCACAGTCTTTGCACATCGAATCGTAGAAATGATGTAGTTTGTTATATCCCACTTTGCAGACATAGCAATTTCGGGGAGTGCTGAGTTCAGGCGCATCTTCGGCTTCACTCCCTGTCAGCGCAATCATTTTTGGAGCAACAAAAATAGCCGCTTCTCTTGCACTTCTAATACCCGTTTCTTTGCGGGCATGTTTGTCTTTTTCGATTTGTTTCCGCTTTTCTGCCTTTTTTGCATCTTTCTTCCGCTTTTCAAATTCCTTTTTACTGGGTCTTGAAAGCCTACCTGCTGCTTTCATCAAGGACTCTCTCATCTCCTTGGGTAGTTCAAAAACCTGATGGCTATTCTTATTCAATGCCTGCAACACTGCAATACATTCTGCAATCTGTTCTGTGGTCAAATCTTTAGACTTGTCTTCTTCTTTGTCTGTGGTCATACTTCAATATGTGCTTTAGAAAGCACAAAAATAGAAAGATGTAGCATCAAAGCAAAACTGATAATTAATAGTTTTGAAAACTAATCACCAGTCACTAATTTACTAATCACTGTACATTGCTTACCGCACCACCATTTTTGTCACCACAAATTCACCAGCTACTTCCATCTGCAAAAAATAAATGCCGTCCGTCCATTCCGCTACCTCCAAAGTAAGTTCATTCAATCCACTTTGAACCAATCTATTTGCCTCATACACCGACTGTCCATGAATGTTCACGACTTTCCATTGAAGCAATCCATCCGTAGGCACTTGCAAAAGAATATTCACCAATTTTTCGGCAGGAACAGGATACAAACTTTCCAGTACCAAACCCCGTTCTCCTCTCTGCAAACCAATGGTTGCCAAAGTTTCAGACAAACCATTCAGATCCGTTTGACTCAATTGGTAATATACCAATCCATTTGGAGCCGTTCTATCCATATAGGCGTAGGTTTGAACCGTTTGATTATCCCCTAAACTATTTACAACAGCCACATTTTCAAAATATTTCCCATCCATCGAGCGAGCAATATTGAAGTGGGAATTGTTCGACTCGCTTGCCGTTACCCATTGCAGCAAATTCCCATCCGTTTTCACTTCCCCTTCAAATTGCAGCAATTCTACAGGATTTTTGGCACATTCAAAAGGATTACCACTCAGCAAAACTGCTCCACAATCGTCAGCAATCGTGAATTCATATTCATTCATACCCGACTCAGGAAATACGGCTGTAAACACTTCATTGAAGCCGAACGTTCCTTGAAAATCTCCCGACACACTGTAAGTCAAACTATTGTTGTAGGCAGGATAACCGCCCATCAATTGCACGCTCACATAATAATCGCCTGTATTCAAATCGCAAAATTCGTCAACCAAATAAGAAATTGGAGCAAGAAACACCACAGGCGTTCCCTCTGCCAAAACCGTACAAGCATCTTCAAAATTGGGCAATCCCGCCATACTTCCTTCTGGCCCTACAATTGGAGAGAGGTAATACACTGTATTCGGAATGATAGCTGGGTTGTCTTCCAAAGAAAAACTACCATTCGTATTTTGAGCCACGACTGAACCCAATACATCGTTCGGATTTGTGTGCAAAACATAGCCGCCTACATCGCCATTGGTCAAACCAAAACCGTTGTGTGTCACTGCAATGGCATCACCATCACAAATAACTTCCAAACTGCCAGAAACATCCCCTGGGTCAGAGGTATCTACCACAAACACTGTCACTTCCGCCGTATCTTGACAGTCTTGCCCCGATGTCACTGTAAGCGTATAAGTAGTTGTTTCGGTCGGAGAAGCCATTGGATTGGCAATGTTGGGGTTGCTCAATCCTGTGTTGGGTGTCCACAAATAACTTTCCCCTCCACTACCTTGCAGTTCTACCGAACCTTGCGAACAAGTGGTCATATCAGTTCCCGCATCTGCAATGGCCGTCACTGGATATACAGTGATTGTATCCGTGTCTTCACAACCCGTCGAGAAATCGGTGGCAATCAATACATAGGTAACAGGTTCTGTAACGGACAAAATGGTTGGATTCAAAAGGTTGGGATTGTCCAAACCTGTGAAAGGCGACCATATAAAAGTGTCAGCACCAAAAATGGTGGATTCCAATTGGAAACTTTCACCCGCACAAACAGTTGCTTCGCCTACTATATCTACCGTAATATCCGCCAATACGATGTCACATTCTGCCACATTAAACTGAAAATCACGAATATTTTGACTCAATAACACACCGTCTCTGTACTCCGAAACACAAATACCTACTACATACTGCCCTGTTGCATCTGGAAATGCCCGCAATTCGCCAGTCATAGGATCAATCGTTATTTGAGGTGTTCCTCCTAATTGATTGGTTTCGGAATAAGGTGCTCGCCAAACGATTGGGTCATAAGGCGGCGGCGGAACGAAGGCAGGCAAAGGATCATTTGGATTCGCCCCTTGAAAAGGTGTACACAGTGAATAGACCAATTCATCACCATCTTCGTCAGTAGCAGAGTGGTCAAACACCAAAGGGCTGTTGGCGCAAATCAAAATAGGGGGGAAATTATTGAATCTCGGGGAACTATTCGTACAAGGATCAGTTCCAGTCAAATCTGCTTCTGGTACTGCAATCACATAGGTATTCCCTTGATCTGAAGGAATGGAAAGGTTTACAATCGTTTCGTTTCTACAACAACGTTGATAAACAATATAGTATCCTCCTGCAAGTGGGGGTAAAGCAACCGTAGTTTGATATAACCCTCGTTCAACACAAACATCGGGAACGTTCTCCAAACAAAGTCCACCAGTATTGAGCGGAACATTGGTGATTTGAGGACTAAAAATATTCAAATCTTGTCGTTGATTGCCATTCGTATCAAAAACAACTACACGAGCTGGATCGTCAAAATCGGCACAATTGATACAGTTGCAGTCCCGAAAAATCTCCAAACTGATTTGATAGTTGTCATCGCCCAAACAAGTATAGGACAACTCTCCTCCAATAAGGTGGCGTGCTTCTACGACATTGAAAGCACTAAAGAGCATAAAAAACAGAAAGAAAATGTTTAAGTAATTGAATGGCTTCATATTAATGATTTTATTTAGTAGGGCTTAAAAATACAATTTTTTGATATAATTATGGCAAGCGAGGTTAAAATTGCTTAATTATTTGGAATAGATGTCGAAATAGGGTTATTTTTATTGCAGATAGATATTTTACCGACAAAAAAACCTTCTATGTTTGATTTGGACAAGTGGCAAGAGATTTTTAGCATCATCCGCAAACACAAATTACGAACAATCGCTACTGCATTTGGAGTATTTTGGGGGATTTTGATGCTCATTATCTTGTTGGGTGCAGGGCAAGGGCTGCAAAATGGGGTAATGAAAGACATGGTCTTGGATGCGACCAACAGTATTTGGTTTTTCACTGGGCAAACTTCCTTGCCTTACAATGGAATGCAACCTGGGCGAGAATTGCAATTCACCGAAGCTGATTTGCAGGCAGTCGAAGAACACATTGAAGGAGTAGAATTTATTGCTGCTGAAAACTGGCTGGGAGGAAATTTCAATGTGGTGAGGGGCTCAAAATCTTCCTCTTTTATGGTTTTGGGAGCGGGAAAAGATTACTTCAATATCAAGGTTCATCAACAGTATTTGAAGGGAAGAAAACTCAACTTCAATGACAACTTGTCGAAGCGAAAAGTGTGTGTAATTGGTGATAGAGTATCGGAAGTGCTTTTTGAAAAAGACGAAAATCCGATTGGTCAATACATCAACATCAAAGGGGTTTTACTGAAAGTCGTAGGATTGTTTCACGATGAAGGATGGGGAGGACGTTTTTCGGAGCGTATTTACACACCTTTCAGTATGTTTCAGCAAACCTTCAACCCCGACAAAAGTGTACGTTTATTTGCAGTCACTACCAAAGTGGGTGTATCAGGACGGGATTTGGAGCAACGTGTTTTGACCCTTTTGAGGCAAAGACACACCGTTTCTCCTGACGATAATCAGGCATTTTGGACTCACAACCAAGAAGACAGTTTTCAGCAGATAAATAACCTGTTTTTAGGCATCAAATCTTTTATATGGCTGGTCGGAATCGGCACTTTGATTGCGGGTATTGTGGGTATTAGCAACATTATGATCATCGTAGTAAAGGAACGAACCCGTGAGATTGGCGTTCGCAAAGCGATGGGTGCAACACCAAATTCGATAGTAGGTTTGATTTTACAAGAATCTATTTTGATTACCTCCATTGCAGGATATATGGGTGTTTTGGTCGGGGTTGGTTTATTGGAGGGCTTGAATTACCTTTTGGAGTTGGCGGGCGAAGGTGTCCCCTATTTCTCCAACCCTCAAGTAAATTTTCCTGTCGTCATTACAGCAGTTATTTTGTTGATTATTGCAGGTACTTTGGCGGGCTTTTTCCCTGCAATGAGAGCTGCAAGAATCAAACCTGTGGAGGCTTTGAGGGGATGATTTTTATGTTATTGAACGGAATATAAGCTTTGGAATAGAATACCTTTCAAAACACCAACACATCAGCACACCAACACTTCAAAACAAAAAAACAATGTTCGACTTCGATAAATGGCAAGAGATTTTTTACACAATCGGCAAGCACAAGCTGCGAACCGCTTTGACCGCTTTTGGTGTTTTTTGGGGTATCTTTATGCTGGTCATATTATTGGGTGCAGGAGCAGGACTTAAAAATGGGGTTTTGCAAGGTTTTGACTTCAATAAAAATGCCGTTTTTGTGTGGACACAGCGGACAGGAATACCCTACAAAGGGTATAAAGCAGGGCGGTCTTTGCAGTTGAAAAATGAAGATATTATGGCGGTCAAAGAAAACATAGCCAGTATTGAAGTGATTTCTCCTCGACTGCAAATGGGCGCACTCAATACAACTTATGCCGACAAAAGTGGAGCTTTTCAAATCAATGGTGACTATCCCAGTTTTTTGAAAGTCAAAGCTTTGCTTATAAATAATGGGCGATTCGTCAACGATAATGATATGGACGAAAATCGAAAAATTGCAGTGATTGGAGGACGGGTAAAGGAAATATTATTTGGAGATGAAAAAGAAGCAGTGGGAGAATATATTGAGATTGCAGGAGTACCTTTTAAAGTAGTCGGCACATTTACTACCAAAGGAAAGGGAGAGGATGCAATTGAAGATTTACAGTCCATATTTTTGCCGCTAACGAGTGTGCAGCAATCTTTTGGACGTGGGAATGAGATAGATTGGTTTGCCTTGATTCCAAAAGAAAATGTACCTTCTGTTAGAGTGGAAACGGAGGTAAAGTCCTTGCTGGCGCAACGACATAACGTATCTCCTGACGACAAACGGGCTTTTGGCTCGGCAAATTTGGCGCAGGAATATGGAGAAATCCAAACGCTTTTTGCAGGGATTCGGGTATTCAGTTGGCTAGTTGCCATTTTGACCATTATTGCAGGAGTAGTAGGTGTGGGCAACATCATGATGATTATTGTAAAGGAACGAACCCGTGAAATTGGCATTCGCAAGGCTATTGGCGCACACCCTTCTTCTATCATCGGCATGATTTTGCAGGAATCGCTGGTTTTGACAAGTATGGCGGGTTATATGGGCTTGGTATTGGGCGTTTTGGCAGTGGAAGGGCTGAACAGTTTGTTGAAGAATTTTGACCTTGAAAGTGATTTTTTTGCCAACCCCGAAATAGACTTCAATGCGGCATTTTGGGCGATTATGGTTTTGCTGGTTGCTGGAACTTTGGCGGGTTTGGTGCCAGGATTGAAGGCAGCAAGCGTGGATCCTGTGGTGGCTTTGAGGAGTGAGTAAGAGAAAAAATGAAGATGGTAGCTAATAATCAATGCTTTGTAGCACAAAAGGAAGATGCTTTAGGATGTAGGTGATTTTGTTTAATTTTGCAGCCTCCTAGGAATTTCAGTCTCATGTATTCCTTGCTAACCTAAAATCCATAAAACGTATGCCTACTGTATTTCCTTTAGAAATCATCTACCTTGCAGATCCCATGTGTTCATGGTGTTATGGTTTTTCGCCCGAAATCACCCAACTGAAAAACGACTATGCTGAAAAAGCAAAATTTACCCTCATCATGGGAGGACTCAGAGCTGGCGGAGGGGATGCTTGGGATGAACAGATGAAAAACTTTTTGAAAGACCATTGGAAACACGTTCACGAAGAAAGCGGTCAGGAGTTTGGGTATGAATTATTTGAAAAAGAACACTTTGACTATGATACCGAGCCTGCTTGCCGTGCGGTGAGGGTAGTGCGAGAAATGTCGCCCAAACAAGAATTCGACTTCTTCAAAGCCATTCAAAAAGGATTCTATTTGGAGAACAAAGACCCCAAATCGGTTGATTTCTACAAACCCATCTGCGAAAAACTCAACATTCCTTTCATCGTATTTCGCTCCAAATTCCTCTCACCAAAATACAAAGAATTACTCCAAATGGATTTTGATGTCTGCAAAAATTGGGGAATTAGAGGGTTTCCTACGGTGGTTTTAGGAATTGACGGAGGTTACAAAATCGTGGTGAATGGCTACACCAAATATGAAAATTTGAAGTCCAAAATCGAATATTTGATTGCAGCGGTGAGGAATTAAAGGATGAATAAAAACTTGCTATTAGGTGGCTCGTAATTTTAAATCGGGGATTTTAATTTTTGCCTATCTCTCAAAAAAAAACAGCCCAAGACTTCAAATAAAATCTTGGGCTGTTGTATAAAGTATCTATCGAAAGACAAAAAAAATTAGTCTCCACTAAATCGCATCAAAATATCCAAAATGTACCAAAACAGCAACATAAATGAAGCAAATAGCCCCAAAGAAGCCGCTACATATTGGTCAGTGTGATAGTCACGCATGATGTTAGAAGTTTGGTAGAGAATCGTACCCGCAGCCAACATTACCATTGCGCCAGAGAAAAACAAGCCCAAATCAAAGCCAAAAATAACGCCCAAAACAATCAATCCGAAGGCAATCAAAAAGCCAACAGTCAGAAAAGATTTGAGGAAAGAAAAGTCTTTGTTGGAGAAGAAAGCAATGGCAGTCAATCCTGTAAACAAACAAGCAGTTAATATACCTGCTTCTTGGACAATCGCTCCGCTACCTGTCACTGACATAGCGATGTAAATCAAAGGTACAAAGATAAACGCCTCTGCTATCACATATAGTGCCAATGCTCGGTACTGTTTGCTGCGATCCGTAGAAGTTCTCGCCCAATTTTCAGCCATATTGGTCACAAACATAAATCCACCCAATAGCAATAGCCATTGGAAACCGCCTACAAACCACATGGCAGCATTGACAATCATAGGTGTATTCAAAAACAAGGCTTCTACACCGATGAATCCCAGAATCGCCAGGGCGAGGTGCAAATAAGTCTTTTTGATAAATTCAGCTCTCGCTACAGCCGAACCTTGTTCAGCATAAGGAGAAGAAGTATTTAAAAATCTGGTATCTTCCATATTCCGTTTTTTGTTTTAGTGTTTATTGTAAAATGATGAATAATCTCGTTTTTAAACAAGCAATGGTAATAATTAGTTCCTTACCTCTGCTTTTTTTGTTGGGTAAATATAGGGAATAATGCTGATTTTTAGAAGAAAACCTAAAAAATGTTAAAAAAACAAAACTCCAAAGCATCCTTTGAAAGAATAATTGTCTTTAAAAACTGGTGCCTTATCATGTATCGAACCAACAATTATCTATTAAGACACCCTCAATATTACCAAGAAAATGAAGCAAAAACAACTGCTCCCTGTACTCTTTGCAATCATTTCGCTTCCCTTCAATTTCTGTTTTGCTTTTGAAGGAATGGAATCGTATTTTCAACAAAATGAGGCACTTGAAAGCAAATCGTTTCTACAACATTTTCCTTTTGAAACTTATTTGGAACAAACCAAACTGAGTGATTACCAAACATTGGAGAAAGACCGACAACTATTGAACGAAAAAGGTAAATCGGGAAATGAGTTTATTACCATCTTAGGCGAAAAATATTTGCAGCAAAAACCCGTCAATATCAACAACTTCAAACAAACCAAAAACACCATTGAAGTAGGTTGGCTCTATTTGAAGGCTTTGAATCAAATCACCCCAAAACACGATATGAGTTTTGACATCCTAGGTGATTACCTACTGAGCCAAATTGCAGAAAAAGTAGAAGCAGGAATTAAAGAAGGAACTTTAGAGATAGACAATTGGCAAACCCGATTCTACGTTCAAAGATTAGAAGACTGCAACTACTTTATTGACATTCCCAAAAGCAACCTTTCAAAGCTCCTGTTTCATGTCCAGCACCACAATTGGGGCTATATTTGGAGCAGGGTTCGCAGCCGATATTTAGTCGAATGTATGTTGGTCTTGATGTTACCACTCGCCCTATTTGCCCTTTATTTCCGAAAGAAAAAAGGGAATCTTACAACCAGTGAAATTATTCAAAACCATTAAATCATCCTGTTTTATGAAAGAAAAAAATACGCTTAATACGTCACTTTTTTTGCTGCTATTTTTACTAAACATTTATGCTTTAGGCAACTATTTTTTCTCCTTCAATGCCTCACCACCCACTTCAAAACCGACTACAAAGTCGACAGAAAGTTCAGTGACCATCAGCAAAGCTGCAATGGGCGACTTTAATTTTTCTACAACCAATTACTTCAATCCCTTACAACTGCAAGAAGAATACCATTCGAGTATTTTTAACGACAATATCAAAGTTTTCACCCTCACCACAGACGGGGACGAATACGGGCAATCTATCTGGATGAAGCGAAAGTCGGGCAAGGTAAAAGCCAAATATTTTGCCTACAAAGACCTCAATGACGACCGAAGTGTGTACAGCAAATACCGTTCATGGCAAGGCAGCAAAGACATTGTGCTGGTTTGCAGTGGTGCTTATACAACCGAAAGCAGTGGCAATTCAAACATGATTCCAGCAGGTTTGACTGTCGACAACGGCAATGTCGTCAACCGAAATTATAGAGATGACATGGACGGTTTGGTGCTCGTTTATGCCACAGGCGGCATAGTGGTATCTGACATTGAAGAAGGTAATCTTTGGCTGCAAACGCTTGAAAGGCGAGTAGATGTGAAAGAATCTGCTGATAGAACAGCACTCATTGCATGGGCAAAACAAGAGGAAGCCACTATTTTTCAAACCCACCTTTTAGCCTATCGAAACGAACTGCGAATAGACGAAAGAGGACGCACCGAAAGAGCCGAAAGAAGGATGTTGGTTTTGGCGATTGATGGAGAAGGGGAAGTAGTGCATATCTTGTTCAACATTCAAGAGGAAGGCTACCTCTACGATATTGCCAAGAACATCATGAACTACCTCAATGAAAAGAAAATCAATGTAGTAGCTATGTTGAACCTCGACACAGGATGGTACAACATTTTGGAGGTGTATAGCAAAAATGGCAATAAATACAGCGATATACAAGGTGACAAGCCGCTTACAAAGGCAACAAATTTGGTAGCATATTATTATGAAGACTAAGGGTTTCGGAAATATCAAAGCATTGGTCATTATTGGAGGTTTCATTGGAGCCTTATTCGCTATTGATTCACTTACCAGCAATGGAAATATGTCCGTTTTTCAATTCCCTGGAATGAATACGCCTCTCAATCAGAACTCCAACGGAAATACGGAGACGGAGGCTAAAAATAATTCCATACAAAAAAGCCCAGATACACAAATCTCTACCAACAAAAACACGCAAGAATCATTTGAAGGTCAGACTTTCAGAGGGGCCAGTTATGATAGTTATATAATTGATTTACAAACAGATGATATTGGTTTTTTTTTGAAAGACAAAAACAAGAAAAACATCCAAAGTTTCCATCAGTTAGACCTTCAATTGCAACAAGAAAACAAGAAACTTTTGTTTGCCACCAATGGAGGAATGTTCACCTCTGCTTATGAACCAGTAGGTTTATACATAGAAAACGGTCAGGTGGTACAGCCCATCAACTTAAAACAAGAAAGCGGCAATTTTTTCATGCAGCCGAATGGTATTTTTTACATCACTAAAAATGGAGAAGCACACATCATTCCCAGCAAAACCTTCAATGACTCATTGATGCGGAATATGGAATTTGCAACACAATCGGGGCCTATGTTGCTGATAGATGGCAAGATACATTCAAAATTCGGTGAGGAATCTACCAATACCAATATCCGTAGCGGAGTCGGTATCATTGATGACCAAACTGTTGTATTTGCAATCTCCAATACGGAAGTGAATTTTTACGATTTCGCCAGCTTTTTTCAGCAAAAATTCGGCTGCCAAAATGCGCTGTATTTGGATGGGGTTATCTCCGAAATGTATTTGCCCGAATTGGGACGATACGATTCTGTTGGCAAATTTGGGGTAATGATTGCAGTGACAGAAACGGAGAAAGAGGCAATGTAAATCGCAGATTTTGTGGATGGCGCAAATGACAAGGCAATAAAGACTTCGAAAGTCTCCTTTTAAAATACAAAAACAGCAATATACATGAAAAAAATAACCCTACATATTTCATTCAAAGTTTTATTTTTACATCAAATATGGTTGATTTACTCCATCACCTTGATTTTCTTGCTCTTATTGCCAACAGCCTGCACCTCCTCCAAAATGTCGGGTAATGACAGTACAAAGCCTACTATTTTGACCTATAACCCAAGTACCAATCAACACTTTGCAGTAAAAAATATGGATGACGGAAACATAGCAGCATTGCAGGCAGAAAACAGGCGTTTGAGAAGAGATAGCGTTGATTTTCAAGCACGACTGCAATCTTGCCGCAACTTCAATATGGAACTTATCAATAAAACCAACACACCTTCGAGTCTAATGGGTTTGAACAAAAGATTGGAAGATTTGCAAGTCAACAACAACAATTTACTCTACGAGAACAACTACCTCAAAAAAGAACTAACAAGACTTAAAGAAAATGTTCCTACTGCAATAAATCCCGTTTCAGAAACAGCCTCTCCCCTGCTCACCGAAGCCTCCTATTTGAGTGTCATCAAAAGTATGTTTGCCTCACACACAGGAAGCGGAGCGATGCGGGTACACATTCCGTATTGGGAAAACAATATTTTTGATATTTACATAGTTGATCTGAAAGAAGATAAGATAAACTTATTTTGGAAAGACCGTAAAGGGCAGCGATACGCCAATTTCACCAACCTCAAAACAGGGCTTCAAACCGAGCGCAAGGAATTGAAGTTTGCGACCAATGGTGGAATGTTTTCGCCCGAAATGAGTCCAGTAGGTCTATACATCGAAAATGGATTGACCATTCAGCCTATTGACCTGAGCGACAAACCTTCTGGCAATTTCTACATGAAGCCCAATGGTGTGTTTTTGATTGAAAAAAGCGGCAATGCAAAGGTGATGTCCTCCGATGATTTTGCAGCAAGAGCTTACGAAACCAACACCTTGTTTGCCACACAATCAGGACCGATGTTGGTCACAAACGGAACGATTCACCCTCAATTTCAACCAGAATCTACCAGCAAACGTCTACGCAGTGGAGTTGGCATCATCAATTCACAAAAAGTGGCTTTTGTCATTTCTCATAAACCCGTGAATTTCTACCATTTCGCCAAACTTTTTCAAGATTATTTGGGCTGCAACAATGCCCTTTACCTCGATGGAACGATTTCCCAAATGCACATCCCTGAACTCAATCGTTTTGATACAGGATTGGATTATGGGGTGATGATTGGAGTCGTAGAATGAACAATATTTTGTGTCCATAAAACATTAACAACCATGCAAAAAAAACACTTTCTATCTGTCTTTGTACTGGGGCTATCTCTTTGTAGTGTAGCTGCTTATCCTCAAATGTCATCTGAATATCTTTCGGCATCAAATGGAAGCGACAGCAACCTTGCCTACGGTTTAGTTGCCCGTTTTTTGATGAATGCTGATGCACGAGATGTAGCAGGCAACAACAATCACGGTGACATTATAGGCAAAGTAGAGCCGACCGAAGACCGTTTTGGCAATGAATGTGGAGCGATGTATTTTGATGGTTCAACAGGTTTTATCTCTGTCCCTGACTCCAAAAGCCTAAGTTCACCCCGCGATGAAATCACCATTTCGGCATGGGTCAAAATCAATGATGGCGCAGCTTTTGCAGATTTGAAATGGATGACAATATGCTGCAAATCCGACCTACCCGAAGAAACAGATAACAGCCCACAGTACCGCCTTCAATCTACGATTGTCACTGTATCGGTCAACACCGATTTTACCGAAGAATTGAAACAACCTTTCGAGTTTGATACATGGTATTTTTACGCTTCTACCTACGATGGACACAGCGTGAAAGCCTTCCTCAATGGCATCAAGGTCATGGATATGCCTTATTACACCGAGTTTGAACCCAACAGTTTGCCGCTTGAAATAGGGCGGGATGTGCCAGGGGTGATGGAATATTTTCATGGGAGTATGGACGACTTGAGGATTTACAATCGAGCCTTGAGCAACCAAGAAATTCAATCCCTTTTTTGGGACCAATCGGATAGAGATACGCCCAAACCTTGCGTGACGAAAGTCCCTCCCAAAAAAGGCAAAACGCCCAATCCAGAAATCGAACCACAACCGATTCCCGAAAAGAAAACCCCTACAAACCGCCGCACACCAACCGTTGACCCGCCAACAACTACGCCTCCTCCAAGACCTGTACCCACACAACCTACCACCATACCTACTACACCCACTACCAGAGTTCCTGTTCCTCCCACTTCTTTTGAAGGCATCCCAATTGACTACGACCGAACCATCACTGTTCGCTCCGATAAATTGAAGTTTTTGATTTATGACCACGAAGAAGAGGATGGTGATACGGTTTCTATCAACTTCAATGGACAGTGGATTGCAGATAAATATGCGATTCGACACAAAGACAAAACAAGGGAAGTCTTTGAAGTTCAGGTCATTCCCAAAGTAGAAAATTACCTTTTTTCTAAGGCCTGGAATTTGGGAGGAATTCCTCCAAATACCTTGACTTTGGAGATTGACGATGGCGTGGGTAGAACCCGTGTTTTGACGATTAACTCGGATTTAACGAAAAGCGGAGGGGTGAAAATTGTGTTTGATCCAGATTGATTTTTGGGTTGTGTTGGAGTTTGAAGTTGTACAAAAGTAAAAATCAAATGAAACAATCTATTCTTTATCTGTTCCCTGTTTTGCTCTTGGTAGCATTCGCCAACTTTCAACAAGCTGCAAAACAAGCCGATACGCTCACTTATCGCAATCACACTTTTGATGTCTATCATGTGGACATCACCCAACAAGAAGTGAAAATGTATTTGGAGGATGAACAGAAAGTAAAGTTTCACAGTTTGGAGAATCTCCAAAAACATTTGAAGCAACGAGGTGAAAAACTGATTTTTGCGACCAATGGCGGGATGTACTTGCCACCGTATGACAGCGAACCGCAAGGATTGTATGTCGAAAATGGTGTGGAACGCAATCCGATTAACTTGGGTGATTCCGAACAAATCCTCAATTTCTACATGAAACCCAACGGCGTGTTTTTGCTCACAGAAAACACTGCAAAAGTCCTCGAATCTTCTCAATATCCAGCATTGAAGGAAAAAGAGTCGGTGCGCTATGCTACACAGTCGGGGCCGATGTTGGTCATTGAAGGTCAGCTACATCCTAAATTCAACGAAGGTTCTACAAGTACCTATATCAGAAGCGGCGTGGGTATCCTTGACGATACCCACCTCGTTTTTGCGATTTCCAACGAAAAAGTGAATTTTTGGACCTTTGCGATGTTGTTTAAGGAAAAATTGAAGTGCGAAAATGCGCTGTACTTGGATGGAGCGATTTCGGAAATGTACCTGCCCGCATTGAAGCGAAAACAGTTGGGGGGCGATTTTGGGGTGATGATTGGAGTAAGTGAATGATGAGAACCAAAATAGCTAATAACTACATTATCCACTTCAATGGAGGTGGAAATGTATTTTTGGAAACCTGTATATAAGGAATGGGATTGCCTCCAAAGTTGCGATAAAATCGTTCAACTCCTTCAAGCATAGAACCTTCAAAGTCAAAATATTCCATCCCTGCTTCTTTTGCCATCAAAATAGCTTGCGCCAACATTGCCGCACCTGCCCCTATTGCTTTACTGTCAGGATTTGCATTGCAGCCAAACAAATTGATCCAGCGATTTTTGTCTTTCAAAAACAATCCTCCTGTATGCAATTTTCCTTGTGTATCACGCATTTCTATCGCCAAACCTTTGCCTTTTTCTTGAAGAACTTCCCACAAAACGGGTAATTTTTCATAATGTATGTCCGCCAAAAATTGTTTTTGTTTTTTAGCAAATTGTATAATATGGTGTATATCGCTTGTTATGTGATGACGAATACCTGCTTTTTCGCATTTGAGAATAGCCTTCCTAACCGAAGTCCTAAAGTTTTGCTGCAATGTGGGCAGAGAAGGTTTTAGTGAGAGCCAATAAGTGTATTTGTTAGTGATTTGATAATCTTTCCAATAGAACGGAATTGGGTAGTCAAATTGGGGGGAAAAGGTAAAATTGAACAGCTTTAGAGAGCTTGGGAGACAACGAATAATGGCTTCACACCAGCTTTTTTTGTTGCTCCACTGTGTGACCATTTTGCCTGTTTGCGGACGAAACAATACCCCTAAGTATTGGGCGAAAAGCGGTTGAAGGGCGTAAGAGATGCCCATTTTCTGGGAAACGGGCAATGGTATTAAGGCATTCCAGTTGTTCTCATTGCCGATGACAATGGCGGACCAATTGGGGCATACAATGTCCAAATACCAAGTGTAAAAATAGATACATCCTTGTGGTGATGCTTCAATAAATTGATTCCAAAGAACTTCATTGATTTCGTTCCTTCTTAAAAACATAATCGGAAAATTGTTTACAATTTACTTAGATTGTAAATATACAAAATCAACAGCTATGTTTTCACATTATTCCATTTTTTGTTTGATTTTTTCGATGGTTTTTAAAGATAAGCCTGTGATATCGCTTACATCTTCTACTGTAAAACCTTTCTCCAATGCTTTTGCTGCAACCTCTACTTTACTTTCTTTTTTCGTTTTTTCAACTGCTTCCTCTACTGCCGTATTGACCACATTCATAAAATCCCGATAAATCTTCAAGAAATCCCGATAAATCTTCAAGTTTTCTTCATAAGCCATGCGGTCTTTTTTACTGAAACGAGCCAATTCTGCGGCATCAAATAGACGTTGAAAAATCCGTTCTTGAAGGGCTTTTGGGCGTTTTTTGAAGCGATAGAGGTTCTTCAAAATATACATCCATTTGTCGAAATGTGTCACCAATTCGCTTTCTTGTTTATCAAACTTTGGAACTTCTAAATAAATAAATGTCAGTTTGTCATAAAAAACACTTTTTCGTTCAATATCCATCAATTGAATCGTATGCAAAAAGGAAAATTCCTCCTCCTCCTCTTTTTGTCGTTTTCTACCATCTTCAAAGGTGAAGTCCATAATGGCAACGGTATAAACTGCCTTCAATTCAAAATCCCATTTGTTGCCTGTTTTGGCTTGTTCTTGAATCGGAAAAGTGGAATAATAAATACTTCTGTCTCTAAAGAATTTTTGCTTGGCTCGTTGAATCTCAACGATAAATTTCTCCCCTTTTTCGTTTTCACAATACAAATCATAGACCGCCCTTCTATCGTCTTCATGGTTAGATAAGTGTTCGTTTCTAAGGTAAGTGAGGTCAACAATCGTGTGTTTTTCAACAGGTATTAACTCATTCAAGAAGTCGATGAGTAAATCCTTGTTGACTTCTTCTCCAAAGAGTTTTTTGAAGCCAAAATCGGTAAAAGGGTTGATGAATATGCTTGACATTTGCAGGTTATTTTGAAGAATCCTACACAAAAATAATCAATATCGTTCACATTTTAGGAACTTTTCTTACCTTGCCATAGTTATACACTTCAAGCATTTTCAATCAGCAAATTCCATTTTAGACAAACAAATGAATTGCGTTTCTTCAACATATCACACTTCCTTATTCCTCCTGCTCGCCCTGCGAGCTACTACCTAACCTCCGACCATTGAAGGTGACGGCAGAAAGTCTGCCTATTGTTGCCTTTTCCTTTCAAATAGTCCTAACTGAATTTCAACAAGTTTTCTTTTTTACTAATTTTGCATCCTTTACAATAACTTAGGAATGTCTGATTACTTAAATTATTGCCGAGAATAGCTATCGAAATTGCCGTTTCAGCAAAATCTTTTCAGTAGGAACATTATTTGCTATTATTCAAAACAACCATATAGCAATCTCAACAATTTAGCAATAAAACAATTCAACAATATAAAACAATGGAATACAATTTTAACGAAATAGAAAAAAAGTGGCAAGCCCATTGGGAAAAACAAGAAATATACAAAATTGAAACTCAATCCGAAAAGCCCAAATATTATGTATTGGATATGTTTCCTTATCCATCAGGTTCGGGTTTGCATGTTGGGCATCCGTTGGGCTACATTGCCTCTGATATTTACAGCCGTTACAAACGATTGAAGGGCTTCAATGTCTTGCATCCCATGGGTTTTGATGCTTTTGGTTTGCCAGCCGAACAATATGCTATTCAGACGGGTCAGCATCCTGCCAAAACGACACACGACAACATCAAGACCTACAAGGGTCAATTGCGGCAATTGGGTTTTTGTTACGATTGGAGCAGAGAAGTCCAAACGTGTGACCCAAATTACTACAAATGGACGCAATGGATTTTCTTGCAATTGTTCAAATCTTGGTTCAACAACGAAACCAACAAAGCCGAATACATTGAAGAAACCTTGATTCCAAAATTTGAAGCGGGAGGAAGTGCTGCTGCAAATGGTGCAAGTGGTGAAGAACACCATTTTACGGCAGAAGAATGGAAATCCAAAAGTGAGCAGGAGCAACAAACGATTTTGATGGATTTTCGTTTGGCGTATCAGTCTTATACAACTGTCAATTGGTGTCCAGAATTGGGAACAGTGTTGGCGAATGATGAGGTGAAAGATGGCTTTTCGGAGCGAGGCGGATATCCCGTTTTCCGCAAAGAAATGCGTCAATGGTTTATGCGTACAACCGCTTTTGTGCAGCGTTTATTGGACGATTTGGAAGAGTTGGATTGGTCGGAAGCGATGAAGGAAATGCAGCGCAATTGGTTCGGTCGCTCGGAGGGCGCAAGTATGTGGTTTGACATTGCAGATACCGATCAAAAATTTGAAATTTTCACAACCCGTCCCGACACGATTTTTGGTGTCACTTTTATGGTTTTGGCTCCAGAACACGAATTGGTGCAGCAAATCACAACGCCTGACCAACAAGCCGAAATTGATGAATATTTGGACTATGTGAACCGCCGTTCTGATATTGAGCGTCAAGCAGAAAAGTCGGTGACGGGTGCCTTTACAGGAGCATACTCAGTGCATCCTTTTTCGGGTGAAAAAGTGCCGATTTACATCAGTGAGTATGTCTTGATTGGCTACGGTACAGGTGCAATCATGGCTGTACCTGCGGACGATGAGCGTGACCAACGTTTTGCAGAAAAATTTGGAATCCCGATTGTACAAATCATTGACAAAAGCGGCTATCCTGGGGCTGGCATTGAAGACAAAGTGGGTAAGATGATTAACTCCGATTTCATCAATGGAATGGAGGTCATGGATGCAATTCAGGCGATTATCGAACGATTGGAAGAAAGAGGGATTGGTACTCGACGCATCAATTTTAGGATGAGGGATGCGGGCTATTCTCGTCAAAGATATTGGGGCGAACCTTTCCCAATTGTGTATCGCAATGGGATTCCTTACGCATTGGATGAGAGCGAATTGCCCGTCACTTTGCCCGATGTGGAGAGCTACACACCGACTGGAACGGGTGAATCTCCTTTGGCTTCGGTGGACGAGTGGGTGAACACTTCGGAAGGTCGCAGAGAAACGGACACGATGCCTGGTTATGCGGGTTCGAGCTGGTATTTCTTGCGCTATATGGATGCTAACAACGAAGGTGCATTTGTATCGAAGGAAGCGGAGGAATATTGGCAGAATGTGGACTTGTACATTGGCGGAACGGAACACGCTGTGGGTCACTTGATTTACAGCCGAACATGGCACAAGTTTTTGTATGATTTGGGCTTGGTAACGACCAAAGAGCCTTTCAAAAGATTGGTGAATCAGGGCATGATTCAAGGTCGCTCCAATTTTGTGTATCGTGCCAATGAAGCTTTTGCGGAGCAGTTCTTCAAACGAGAATTGCAAAAATACGAGATGGATTTTCAAACGGATTATCCAATTGCAGGGGATTATGTAGATTTTGCTTTTCCCGAACATAAGTTGGCTTTGGAAATCAAATCGGGGCAGGATTTGAAGCGGTATGTAGATGAATTGCAGCCAAGATTTGAAGAAGAAGGTTGGAAAATTTTGGGTATTTCCACGCAAGAAATCGGTAAATATTACAACAATTTTGACATCATTATCAAGCGCATCAAACGGGCTTTTGAAGGTCAGGTCAATAATTCTCATTTGGACGAAATTGAAGCACATCCTTTGTTTTTCTCTTTGGATCATGTGGAAAAACACAATATGCAAGAATTTGTAACGGAATTGCATGTGGATGTGAATATTGTAAGTAATGATTATTTGGACATAGAAAAGTTCATGAAATCAAGGTTTGAATATGCCAATGCGGTGTTCGTTACCAATGAAGATGGGCAGTATTTGTGTGGATATGCGGTTGAGAAGATGTCGAAGTCGAAATACAATGTGGTGAATCCCGATGACATGGTGGCGCAGTATGGTGCGGATTGTTTCCGAATGTTTGAGATGTTTTTGGGCCCTTTGGAGCAGTCAAAGCCGTGGAATACAGATGGTATCGAAGGGGTTTCTAAATTTTTGCGGAGGTTTTGGCGTTTGTTTGACATTGATGAAGATGGCAAGATGAATGTGTCGGATGAAAAAGCGGATGCGAAGGAATTGAAGGTTTTGCACAATACAATTAAGAAAATCAATCAAGATATTGAGCGTTTGAGCTTCAATACGTGTGTGAGTGCATTCATGGAGTGTACGAACGAATTGGGGAGAATGAACTGCAATAAACGGGCAATTTTGCAGCCTTTGGTGGTTTTGATTGCTCCTTTTGCGCCTTACATTGCGGAGGAATTGTGGCACAAGTTGGGCAATGAGGGAACGGTTCACAGCGCAACTTACCCGACTCACGAAGAAAAGTTCATCAAAGAAGATACGCATACCTATCCGATTCAAATCGGCAAAAAAGTGCGTGCTCGTATGGATTTTCCGCTGGATATTTCGAAAGAGGAGGTGGAAACTGCTGTAATGGCAGACGAAACGGTGCAGCAATGGATTGATGGTCAGACGGTACGTAAGTTTGTGTATGTGAAGGGGAGGATTATCAATATTGTTGTTTAAAACTTACGAAACAGGGGAAAGTCCTTTCCCCTGTTTCGTAAATTTTATTTGTGGGTTTTGTGTTATTCCAAAAGAAAGAATTTGGGAATAGTTTGTTATTTGAAGCCAAAGAAAGGGAGAAACTTTTTGGAGGTTGTGGTTGTTTACATACTACAAACCACTGATTTAAAGCGAGAAGAAGTGGTTAAAATAGTTCAGCAATTACCTAAACCTTTAAATGAATTGACTATGAGTACTTATGATATGATTAAGTTAGAAGGAAAAAAAGAAGGGAAAAAAGAAGGGAGAATAGCCACTTTGAAAGCGACAATCACTCGCATGTTACGTAAATACCCTACTTGGTCTAATGAAGAAATCGCTGAATTGACAGGCGCATCTACTGAATTTATACAGAAAGTGAGAGAATCGTTAAATTAGCTTCAACAACCAACCAAAATCATCCAATTATGGCAAAGAATCAAAACAAAACCATACAAACTGAACTCAGTGTACATGATTTTCTGGACAAGGTAGAAAACGAAAAAAGACGAACAGACAGCAAAACCGTTTTGAAGCTAATGGAAGAAGTGACTGGTGAAACGCCTAAGATGTGGGGAACGAGCATTGTAGGCTTTGGAACATATCACTACAAATATGAAAGTGGTCGAGAAGGTGATTTTTTGAAAGTCGGTTTTTCACCCCGCAAAACTTCATTGACCCTCTACATCATGGGCGGATTTGAGCGATACGATGAACTGATGCAGCAATTGGGCAAACACAAAACAGGTAAATCGTGTCTGTATATCAACAAGTTGGAAGATATTGACTTGGATACATTGAAGGAATTGGTGAAAGAGTCAGTAGCGTATATTTCGGAAAGATATCCTGATGGGCAGTGAATTGTCCAATTATAGAGGCTTATTTTAGAATTTTGAAGAAACTAAAATAGTTTATCCTTTGCAGTTTTTCACTATTTTTGCGCCTTCAATCGAGAAACAAGGGGAACTATTCGTACTGAATCAAGGTATTAAGAAAAGAGATGCTTTGAACCCCTACCCCTTTCAATAGGAGATTTTGCCCTAAATTAAGCAACAATAGAGAATATGAATACACAATACAATCCACAAGACGTTGAAGAAAAATGGTATGAGTATTGGGAGAAACACGAATTGTTTCACTCTGTACCTGATGACAGAGAACCTTATACAATTGTCATTCCTCCGCCAAATGTAACGGGTGTCTTGCACATGGGACACATGCTGAACAATACGATTCAAGACCTTTTGATTCGCCGTGCACGTATGCAGGGCTATAATGCCTGTTGGGTGCCTGGAAGTGATCACGCTTCAATTGCAACGGAGGCGAAGGTCGTCAAGATGTTGAAGGAGAAGGGGATTAGTAAGCATGACATTGGGCGTGAGGAGTTTTTGAAGCACGCTTGGGAATGGACGGACAAATATGGTGGCATCATTTTCCAACAGTTGCGAAAATTGGGCGTGAGTTGTGATTGGAGTCGTACCCGTTTTACCCTCGAAGACAAGCTTTCGGATGCGGTGGTGAAGGTGTTTGTGGATTTGTACCGCAAAGGCAAAATATATCGAGCCAATCGAATCGGGCATTGGGATGTTGCGGCTCAAACGGCTCTTTCGGATCAAGAGGTGATTTACAAAGATGTGAATGCCAAGCTTTACCATGTTCGCTACAAAATTGAAGGGACAGAAGATGAATGGATTACGGTTGCTACAACTCGACCAGAAACGATTATGGGTGATACAGCGGTTTGTTTCCATCCTGAGGATGAGCGTTACCAACATTTGAAGGGCAAAAAGGTGCTTGTGCCTTTGATCAACCGTGCGATTCCGATTATCTATGACGAGTATGTAGATATGGAATTTGGAACGGGTGGTTTGAAAATCACGCCTGCTCACGATGCGAATGACTTTGCACTTGGGAAAAAACACAACTTAGAAATTATTGATGTATTGAATCCCGATGGTACTATGAGCGAAGCTGCACAGTTGTACATTGGAGAAGACAGAGATAAAGCTAGAAAACTGATAGCGAAGGATTTGGAGGCTGCAGGAAACTTGGTAAAAGTAGAAGATTTGCCGCATAAAGTTGGTTTTTCGGAGCGAACAAATGTGGTAGTTGAGCCTCGCATTACCCCTCAATGGTATATGCGAATGGAGGAAACTGCAAAGCCTGCTTTGGAGGCGGTGATGAACGACACGATTCAGTTTTTCCCTTCAAAATACAAGAATACCTACCGTCATTGGATGGAAAATATTCGGGATTGGTGTATTTCTCGTCAATTGTGGTGGGGACAGCGGATTCCGATTTACTACTTGGCGGATGGCAGTCATGTTTGTGCCGAAACTGCGGAAGAAGCACTCGAATTGGCGAAAGCGCAAAGCGGCAATTCTAATTTGACGGCAGCCGATTTGCAGCAAGATCCTGATGTAGTCGATACTTGGTTTTCGTCTTGGTTGTGGCCCATTTCGGTTTTTGATGGTTTTGAGAACCGTGATGAAGTGGATTATTACTACCCGACTTCGGTATTGGTGACGGGATGGGATATTTTGTTTTTGTGGGTGGCTCGGATGGTCATGGCGGGTTATGAATGGGAGGGTCAATATCCTTTCAAAGATGTCTATTACACAGGCATGGTTCGGGATAAACAAGGACGCAAGATGTCGAAGTCTTTGGGCAATTCTCCTGACCCTTTGGGTTTGATTGAAGAATATGGTGCGGATGGTGTTCGGGTTGGTTTGTTGATGAGTTCTCCTGCGGGTGGTGATTTGCTGTTTGACAACAAGTTGTGTGAACAGGGTCGAAACTTTAGCAACAAGATTTGGAATGCCCTTCGATTGGTGAAAGGTTGGGAAGTGAAGGAAGGTAAAAACGAAAACATTGACCCAATTGTGGATTGGTTTGAAAATCGCTTCAATCAGGTAGTGGCAGAAACCGAAAAACAATACGAAACTTACAGCATTTCGGAAGCACTCAAAAATATTTACTCCTTTGTTTGGAATGATTTCTTTTCGGTGTATCTCGAAATGGCGAAGCCCGAATACCAACAGCCAATAGACCAATATACCTACGACAAAACGATTGAACTTTTTGAGAAGTGCATCAAGTTGGTACATCCTTTTATGCCTTTCTTGACGGAAGAAATCTACCACAACCTAAAGGATAGACCAGAAGGCGATTCAATTTGTATAGCAAAATATCCCGAAGTGTCGGACTTCAATCAGGCTGCAATTGACAAAGGTGAAGCGGCTAAGGAACTGCTCACCAAACTTCGTGACCTGCGAAACAGTCAACAATTGAAGCAACGTGAACCGCTTCAATTGAGCGTAAAAACGGATAACCCTGCCTTGTTTGAAGACATGATTTCGCTATTGAAGCGCAAGGCTTTTTTGGAGTCGTTTGACTTTACGGATGAGGATGTGAGTGGTGCGGTAAGCTTCCGAATTGATAAAGATACTTTCTTTGTGCCTTTGGGTGATAAGGTGGATTTGGAGGAGGAACGCCAAAAAATCCAGAAGGAATTGGATTATTTGGAGGGACTGAAAAAGATTTTGAATAAAAAACTCGGCAATGAACGTTTTGTGAGCAATGCGCCTGCTGCGGTGGTGGATATGGAGAAGAAGAAGTTGGCGGATACTGAGGGGAAAATTGGAGCTTTGATGGAGCAGTTGGGGAATTTGTGAAAGAGGAAGTCACAGAGTAGAGAAATGGGATATGAGATTTCTCTGCAATACTATTGAATCAATGATAAAATGGAACGGTGAATGGCTAATAGGCGATTCACCGTTTTTTGTTATAGTAATGTCTGCATTAATCATCTAATAAGAAAAAATAACCAACTTGAGCTGTTAGAAGAATATCCTTAATCATTCCAATTTCAAAACCTGACATTTCAAACTCTGTAATTTTTCCTTCTGAATTTAACAACCTAATAGTTATTGAACTATATGCAGTAATAAGCCCTGCTACTATTCCTGTTAATGTTGCTAATGTTCCATCAAAATCTTCAAATGTGTAATTTCTATCTGTGTCAAATGATGAGAAGCTACCAGCATTTACAGGAGTTGTAATGTTTAAGCCTCCTGCAGTACCTAAGTTAGCTAATCCTAATGTTATTGCAAACCTCTTTTGTTCACCTGAAGTGGCATCTTTTAGTTCTCCCATTATATACCCTACTCCTATTCCTAATAAAGGAAATTCTGGAACAGGAATATCACCAGTAATAGTATAATAGGTGAGAATTTCCCATTTTTTACTTCCTGTAGTATTATTCTTGCCGGGCGGAGTTGGTAAAGTACTTGGGGAAGGAAAGGGTAAGCTGTATACAATAGTAACATTCCTTTCAAAAGCCTGTTCTCCCCTCAAGTTTCTATATGGTTTTTTATCTCCAAAACCATATACTATTTCACTATCAACATCTAAAAAATCTGCGACTTTTGCAGCCCTACAAACCGATAAAGGTAAATTTCCATCTTTACCTTTATAGTTGTATGAGGTGTTGCTTGCTCTACCAATTATAGCAAGGATTTTCCCTCCATTTTCGATTAAATATTTTTTGAAATCGTTTAGTAGCTGTAAATGTCTAGCTGTTAGTGTATATTTTCTGATATTGAAGCCATCCATTATAAAAATACCTTGATTACTTTCTAAATTAGTCCATTTGTCGATAATAGTATTATCTGGTAATGTATAATTAAAATGAGACTCTATGCATAAATCAAAAATATCTTGCTTAGGCGTTTCAGGTGTAGCTGTTGTTATTCCTTTATCTTTTTTAACAATAGCCTCATTTAACTCTTTAGCCTTTTCAGAGTCAATCGCTCCTTTTTCTTTCATTTCTTCAATTAGTTCAATATCCTTTTTAGTGTTCTCTCGCCTTTCATTATCAGATTTTGGTAAGGTTTCGTCTGCCAATTTTTTAGCCATTTCTTTGGCTTGTTCATTTGAAAGAACTCCACTTTTTTTGCCTTTTTCAATAGCATCCAACCCTACAGTTAGTTTAGCTAAGCCTGATGCTTGTTCTCCAAAATCTTTTGCTGTTTCGAGTGATTTTTTAAGTGTTTCTAAGGCATTTAATTGATTCTGTGATAAACCAGTTATATCTTTAAAACTACTGTTTTTTAATAAGTCTGATAATGCTGCCAATCCTTCCGCAGGGGCAGGCGTATTAGGCGCATTTTGAATACTAACTAAAGGAGGTGCAAAGTCTTTATAAGTTGGCTTATAATCGGTTATGGTTGGCGTAGGAGGGATAATTTGAGCAATAGGGGTAGGTTCATCTGCTCTAAATTTCTCCCAATCTTGAGAGGAATTCTCTTTTACATTTTCACAAGCATCACAAGCACCTTGTATTGCTTCCATAAAAACACCTTTACTTGGGACACTAATTCGATAAGGTTGTGGCGGAGTTAGGGGTTTGTAATGGTCAAACAAAGATATCTCTTGTACTACATTCTCTCCTATTTTTTCGGTTATATAAGATTGACTAACTTTGTACCCTGCTGCCACAGGAAATACGAGTGAGTTACCAGCTATAGTGATGAGTCTATTTTTTACCACAGATGCAATGCTTCTATAGCCTATTGGGTTTCCAAAACTATTGAAAATTTGGATTTGAAACCCATCTAAAAGCATATATCGTCTATCTCTATCAAGTTTACGCCAAAGCAGTTTATTATAGTATTCTAAATTTCCATTTAAGTGTTCTAATAATGTATTGACTAAATACCTATCTTCTTTTCTTGGATTTTTTTTATCCCTTGAATTTTGGGGAATATAGAGGCTTACTTCATCTAATAAATCATCCGAGATATAACCACCTCTATAAAGAATACCGTTAAAGTGAGCTGTTGTATAATTAATACTTGTTTTTACAACATTTAGTTTTATGTGTCCCTTTAGCTCAATGATGTCAGGGTTAGTTGATTTTATTTTAATGTATAGAGGTAATTCTGACCTCTTTCTACTATCACTTCCTGTTGAATTAAAAGTTACACTGATTCTTCTGTTTCTTCCTGCATATCTTGCATTTGTGGAGAAATCTAAATTGAATGTATCAATAGAAATAGAATCTACTATTTCTTTGAAGATATCAGGTAAAAGTTCTTGATAAAAAATTGTATCCCATTCTGCAATTAATCTGCCTTTAAAATAGGCATTTAACAGCTTAAATACACTATCAAAACGCAATATTTTAGAATAGCTTGTCCAAAGTTTTTCACTTATCATGTCATCTTCAAAAAAGTTGAGTCCTGTAGTAGTAATGTTTACTGTATTTCCAGATGAATCTTCAACAGGTACTCGTATTGGTTCAAAATCCATAATTCTGATGCATTTAGCAGGAGGAACCCTATCATAATTTGGATCTAAATGCATAAATGCATCAAAAATTTTTTGTGTATAATATACTTCTTCTTCTATATTTTTATATTTAACAATCCCTCCCCCAAAAAGACCCTTAAGGACATTCCATGCCCCTTGATCTAAAGTACCTATCATATCCACTTCTCTATGGGTTTCTATTTTTTTAGCAAGTGGTAGTGATAGTATTCTATCATATTTAGTTTTTGGTCTTGGGATATTAATATTCATAATAAAATATCCCTTTATCTGTTCTATTTCACCATCAGCATAACTTTCTCCTTCTGCTGGATAATCAACACGTTCATAATTAGTCTTTATTCTTTCATTTGCATCGAATGCTTTTAATAGAGGGTGACGGCGATAATTATAACGACTTCGTCTTTTGAGAAAAGGACGGTATAGATAAGTATTTGAATGAATGGGTAATAAATGCTGTGCTAATACATCTTTCCATTTATGAATGTTTTCAGTAGTAAAATTGGTCATCAATAATGGAACAAAAACACATTCTTCTACACTCGTCAATTCTTGATATATTGCATAATGCCTAAGTACTTCAAAATACATCATTGTGAGCGAATGACAATGATTATGATTCGCAACAACCTCTGTTGTTGCCGAATAGTTTTGATTTTCTTTAGCTGTGGTAATTACAGATGCATTTAATTTTCTAAAACTTTCTGAATTTTGTCTAATAGATTGTCTAAGAACTTCATTGAAGTACTGGGAAATATTTCTTGAGCTATTTTGTGAAGCAGAAGAATGTGAATTAGCGACTCCACCTGCTACACCTAGGTTAGCTCCAATACCTTGATAGGAAACCCCTGCTCCAAGACCTGCTCCTATTCCACTTGTAGAAGCGGAACTATCACCACTTAAGTCTTCATTAACACCTCCACTTATAAAATCTGTAATGAACCTATCATTGGTAAGTTCTGCATCAAGTTCTTCATCTTGTGAAATAGATTGGCTTTCTGCTCCTGTAAAAGAATGGTTAGAGTCAAATACAACGATTTGTTTTTTCTGACCAGGAGCTAAGGGGAGTGAGTATAATAAATCACCTAGAGAATAACCATCAGCTTTAAAAATAGTTTTATAATGTAAAATATGACCTGTTGCTATGGTTACAGCTTGATACAGAGAAAGGTTTTTCTGAGCGTCAGGAGCATCTTGCCATCTTATGGGATTGTTTATGCCTATTGTTTTTCTATCTAATGTTTTTCCTACTCCTTCTAACTTAAAAACAACTTTGCCTCCATCGTCGTTTTTTTGAAGTACATACTTTGCTACGTCTGGGTCAGAGGTGCGAACTATTGCGTTGTAATTATATTCCCTCAAAGTACGATTGGGGGTTGTAAGGTTTAGGCAACTTCCACCTATATCTTGTGTATATTCATCGGACTCAATTAAATCAGTGTCATCTGGAAGTCTTTTTGCAGTAGTATTTGAACTTAAACTATTACAACCACAGTCGCCCTCGTTATCACCATTATTAGAAATTATGTTTTCGTCTGTAATTAAAAGATATAAAAAATTATCTGAAATAATTTGGTTGTTCTGGTTAGTGGCATCAACCTGAATAGCCACAGGGCTTTCAGGTGTTAAAGATGATGTAATTTGAGCTTGAGTGTACTTTCCAAATGGATAATCAAGAGTAAAATTACCTGAATTATCTGTTTTTGCAGAACCAATAATTATCCAATTTTGATTCTCATTTTCTTTAGCTTGTACGATGACTGTTATATCTTTTAAAGAACGGTTCTTTATCCCCATATGAACTATTTGTCCTCTAAGTTTTTTCATGATATTCGGTTTTCCAATACCTGAAAAATTATCTATTTGTTCGGGGAGGTTTAAAGGCACTTTAATCGTGAGATTTTGTAAATTTTTGTCATCCGAATCAAACTCTTTAAACCATAGAGTATTTCCCAGAAAACCTTTTACTTTTACTCTAATAAGACCAACTATATTATTAATACTAATAGGCCTTCCCATAGATGTAAAAGAAAATTCTGCAGTTTTGTTATCTAAATCGAAAGTACTTGAACTCCAATCATTAGACAATAATACTATTTCTGAATTTTTTTGTGAATATTCTATGGATAATTTATAAAAATCAAAATGTTCTTTAGTGATATTTGAGTTAGAAATCACTATAAAATTTCCTGCAACTTCTAATCTTTTTATTTCAGGAACAAAGATGGGGAAGTCGAAAAGGTTATTAAAGTCTCTTTCTATTACACTAATGATTTTTTCGGGAGTTTTTATATTTAATTTACTTAATCCATCTTTTATGTAATCTATTACATTCTTATTTTCAGTTATTTTAATATTTGCTCCTCTTTGAACAGATATGTTATTAATGATATTTATTAAGTTTTGTTTGCTTAGAGAAGAATGAGATGGATCAATAGCAATGATTTGATTATATAATTTTTTTATTATCAAAGCATTCAATAATAAAAAATCATTGTTAATAAATGAATTAGAAATTTTTTTATTATTTTTTAATACAATTAGTGCTTCCCCTTCCATATATCTTAAAATATTCCCAAAACTATCATTTACGTTAGTATATATTTTGAAGGTATAATCATCAATATTACTTTTCTCTGACAATGCATGAAGATTAAATTTATAGAAATTTGTGAGATTTAATTTAGTTGATTCGATAAGAAAGAAATCTATTGGAAGGTCGATTCTATATGTTCTATTATTAAGATTTTGTTTAACCTCCGTCTTCTTGTAATCAACTATATTTCTATTTTTTTTAGAAAAAGAAAATACTGGAGTACTGACTTCTAAAACTACATTGTTTATTGGAGAAGTATTGATGTTTCCTTCATACTTAAAAGTTTTTCGGAGTGTTATCATTTTATTTTTATGTTAAATGATTAATAATGTTTTTGAATTTGAATTGTACTTGTAATATTTTTCAAATATCATCAAAAATTAATAGAATACAAAGAATCACAGCCGTTCTCGGTTTAGATTTTTGTAATTATAAAAAAAGCTGTTAGTGAGTTCTAAACAATTATGCTAAGAAAAAACTGGATTTCTTAACACAATTGTATATTGCTTATTAAAAGAGTATTCGATAATGTTAATTTTTTAAACCGAGAATAGCTGAAAGAATCACTACATTTTTATAACTTTTTCTACTATGTTGAATACAGTGTAACGGAAATAATTTTACAGTGTGTCAAAACTGGCGCAACATCCCCCTGCCCCCCTTCAAAGGGGGAATATACTGATAATGAGGGGAATCCCTCTTTGAAGGACGACTCACCTTGATTTTTTAAGGTGAGTCTGCCACTTTACTTTCCCAACATCTCTCTCAAATCCTCTAAATTCACCACATTCTCAAAACCTTTCGCCTTCAATCCTCTATACAGTTTTTTATCTCCTGTCCAAAGTATTGCCTCCAGTTCAATCGTCAATGCGACAAAACCAATATCCTTTACATCAATATCTTCGGTTAATTCCCTTGCCTTTTCAAAACTCAAATCAGAAATTTGACTTTCATTCACAAATTGGATTTTTTTAAGCACCAAAAATAATAATTCCAATACTTCTTCTTCTTCCATTCGTGAGTATTTAATGATTTTCTCTTTTTTATCAAATATTTCCACAAATAGGAAGTAGGAAGAGTATTTTGGAATGTCATCTAACTCATTGATAAGCATTTGCCCAACTCTGCTTTCTGAATTGAGTATGCTACTCATCAGAATATTTGTATCTACAATGATTTTCATATCCTACCAAGTTTTGCACGACGTTTCGCAATCCCCACATTTATCTCCTCACTCAAAGCCTCAATCTCCGCCTCGGTAGCTTTACTTTTAGCCACCAATTCCCGATATCGAAAATAATCAATTAGATTTTGAATTTCCGTAACACTCATCAACCCTTTGGGTAGGCTAATCACAATTTCATTTGCAGTATTTTGGATTCGCATTTTTGTATGATTTCGTTTTGAACTCTAAATATAACAACAATTCCTCCTTTACCGTTCCCTTATTCTCCAAAATAATCCAATATTCCTACCTTTGTTACAACCCCAAACGCTATACCTCAGAAAAATTGCAAATCACCGTTTTTCTACTTTTTGCCTAAATTTGGTTTGGACATTCTGATAAAATATCGGAGGGAGAAAAGAAAGGATGTGAGAATGACGAAGTGAATTCCCAAAGTTTGTCTTTCCGAATAGGTAAAAAAATAGTCAAGTGGGTAGTATCTTCTTTGGGAATACTTGTAAATCTCGTCTAAGTCAAAAAAATGGTAGGATAAAGTTAGCACTATAAGGTAGATTGCAAGTAAGCCTAATTCTAGCTTGAAGTTGAGTCGTTTGCGGAAAAGTTGTACCGCAAAATAAAAAATGGCAACAAGGGCTGTAAGTGTTGGGTAAACAAGCATAATATATGATTATGGTTGATATTGTATATATTCCATTTAACAATGGTTCGGGTAGTTTTTACTAAACGCAGAGACAGAGAAACGCAGAGATTTGATTATCAGATAGTTGCAAAAATTTAATTTATTTTATAATAATCTAATTATCAATTCATTAGAAAAAAACTACGAACTATTGATTTAAAACACCACTATTAATTGACAACAGGCAAGTGAAAATAAACCCTCGTACCCACGCCAACTTCGGAATCTATGTCTATTTCACCATCATATAGCCCTACGATTTTTTTGCACATCGCCAACCCAATACCTGTAACCTTGTAATCCTCTTTGTTTAGGCGTTGGAAGATGCGAAAGACTTTTTGTTGATGGACTTTTTCGATGCCTATTCCATTGTCTTTGACTTCAATGAAGATTTTTTGGTTTTGCTCATAACTGCGAATTTCTATCAGACTAATTCGGTCTCTATGACTGAATTTAAGGGAATTTCTAATGAGTTGGCTTAACAACCACTTGATGTGTTTCGACTCGGCGTATAGAGAAGGAAGCTCGTCTGATATCGAAATATGGGCTTCTTTGATAGATAAAGACTGTTTCGCTTCTTCAAATACTTCTTGAATAATATTGGTTAAGGCTACTGTTTTAACCTTCATATGATCTATACGAATCGTGGAATACTGCAATAGGTCTTCCAATAGTTGATGCATGTGTTGTGTACCCGATTCTATGTATTGAAGGAAATCAGTGACTTCTGGATTCAATCGTTGCTGATATTGACCTTTCAAAAGGGTGGTAAACCCAGAAATATTGCAGAGCGGTTCTTTGAGGTCGTGTGCAATGATGAAAGCATATTGCTCCAATTCTTTATTGTATTGTTGGAGTTGTTGATTTTGTTTTTCAATTTTCTGATTCTTCAGTATCAACACATCGATTTTCTCTTCTTTTTTATTGAGTAGTGCTTCGATTTTATCCTTCTTTTCGGGATAGAAATATTCAAATTGGATTTCAATAAGTTCATTTTGATAGTCAATACACTCTTTTAGCTTCTTCATTTTTTTTGTAACATCGATAATCATTCTTATTGCTTGTATGTAGAGCTGCAAGAGATCTTCTTTTGTGGAAGGTTGGAGCATTTTTTTTAAGGCATCGTAAGCAAAATCTAATTGATTCAGTTCCAAATATATTTTTGCTAAGCATAGTAACTCAGACAAAGCAAACTGAGGATTCTGCAACTCCTCGTATAATAAAAGCGATTTTTGAGTATGCCCAAGGCTTTCATCGTATATTCCTTGTGAAAATGTAATCTTGCCAAGATTCGATAAACACATAGCCATTTCTTGTTTGTATGCAGGCTCGTCTTTGAATAGTTCGATAGCAATATTTATGTCTTTGAGTGCTTCGTCATACCTTTCGAGCCTATAGAGTGCGTAGCCCGTGCAGATATACAAGCCAGCAAATCTTAAATCGGTTTGATAGGCTACTTCATTTTTAGCTTTTTCGAAGTATTCTAATGCCGCTTCCTGTCTTTCTAGCCTTGTATATACTCCTGCAATTGATGCATAAATATTGAATTTTTGATGAGTAGCAGGTTTGTCCAGAGCTTTGGTTAGGTGAGAAAGTGCATCGTTCAGTTTATTGGTATCTGTACAGATGATTCCCAAGTTTATTCTGGCTGCTGTAATTTTTTCATCACTCTCACACTCCCTAGCGAACTGCAAGGCTAATTTGGTATGTTTTTTAGCTTCTCCATAGTTTTGTCTTTTGATCCAATAACTTCCAAATCTGAGATGTAATAGAAATAAAAGCTTTTTGTCTGATTGTTTTTCAGCAAGAATGAGTGCGTTTTCAACAATAGAAACAATGTTATTGGGAAGTATCGTAGGGGGATTATTCAATGATTCGACAATCTCCCAAAGATCATTTTGATTCAATTTTTCGTCAGAACTATGTTGATTGATTGATCCTTGCATTGGCAAAATTTTAGACTTGAATGGAGTTTCTTTGGAGAGGGAAGATCTTATTCTCCTCTTGTATTTTTATCTGTATAGAAAGCAAAAATTTTACCAAAATTATCTTGGCACATCAAAAGATACTGTATATCAACATTTCTCTTCATGAAAATTGTTCTTGTAGAAGAGTTCCTACAGATTTCTCTCAAAAGACAAACCAATGCGTCATTTTATATTGTTTGAAAAAGATGTTGTATTTTGTTCCTTTAGACTTCGGACGAGGGAGCAAAGATGTAAAAAATAAGAATTTAATTGATTGATAAGTAACTATTTGTATCTAATTACATCAATGGATTAAGGCTTTGATTATCATTTTTTTTATATCTCGCATATTGCTTCCTACTTCTTTCGTCCAAAGTCCAATATTCCTATAAGATACAAAAAATAATCTCCATTATTACAAAAAATCAAAGTACAGTAGTTGAATGCTTGCCATAATAAACATTACAACCATGAGTACAGACAAAAGTTTGTTCATTCAATAAAACCTTATAGGTATAAATCTTGTAAGTTTATACAATATTGTTAATTAAATGAATTTACATGTATAAAAATATATGATGTTTTTATTCCGAGTAAATTAAACGTTTTGTCCTGTATCGAAATTACAACCAACTATCTATAGAATACTTAAACTTTTGTAACCGTGTTAAAAATCTATGTACACCTTGTCATCATTGTCTTTCTCCTATTTACGGGGAATTTAATACTCAATGCTCAAATCATTAATATTGAAGACAGACGACTACAAATAGAGGATGAAACTACTCAAGATAGTGTAAAATGGTTGGGTCGAATTGGCTTGGCATTTAGCTGGACTCAAAACAAATCCAAAATTTTTAGAATGGATGGCAATGCCCAATTTGAGCGATTGGTCAAAAAACATTTACTACTAAGTATTACAGATTATAGCTTTGCAAAATTTGACGAAAATAGGTTTATTAATCAAGGCTTTCAGCATTTTAGGTACAATTATAGAATTAGAAATAGGTTGACGTATGAAGCTCTTTTTCAAATTCAAACCAACAAACTGGCGAATATTGATCTCAGGGTTTTAACAGGGACAGGCTTACGCTTTCGGCTGTACCAAAAAGGTAAAGGCAATGGATTTTATGGTGTTACCTATTTATATGAATATGAAGAAGAATCCTTGGAGCAACTTACACATCAAAACCATCGACTAAGCACTTATTTTTCTTTTGAATGGCTTCCCGTCGAAAATATTACCATTTCCTCCACAACTTATTATCAACCTTTATTTACAGATTTTTCGGACTATCGAATCACAACCCAATCAAACGTAGTATTGCCCATCAGTAAGCAGTTCAATTTTACCGTAGCCATTTCTTATATTTATGATAGTCATCCAGCAAAGGGCGCACCCGATAGACTGTACAATTTTGTAAATGGTCTGCGATTTAATTTCTGATTGAAGTATAGTATTTTTTTATTGCTACTTCGTCTTGACTTTCTTTTTCTCCAACCCATCTTTTAATCACCCGTTTGTCTGCTTCTATGTCAGAATCGCTTACTTCAATAGGGTTAATAATTTACACAAAACCAATAGTTTAGCGACTATCTTCCAGCTTTTTTTCTATTCGTTTGATGGTATTCCAATTTCGAGTGGTGATGTCCTTTCCAAAATATTTCTCCAATGCGTCCATTGCTTTTGGCGTTTTGGATATCGAAAGATCTAAAACACTTACAATGGTTTTGTCGCTCACACTGATTATTTTGAAGGATTTATCCTCACTCTCCCAAGGTAACTCCAAATCGGTTTCGGTATCTGTTTGCAAAAACGAAACATACAATCGAATGTCTTTGGTGAGAATTATGTCTTTGAAGGGATTGTCCTTCAATAATTCATCAATCGTTTCAGCTTTTCTGACGATTGTTGGTATCGGAAAGCCAAACGTTTTTTCCAAATGTTCTGAAAGCGTTTTTTCGAGCCTCTCCAAATCACCTGCAATTGCATCAAATACGATATTACCTGAATTTAGAAGCGTCACCACTTTTTCAAACTTCAGATTTTCCATTTCTTTGCGAAGGTCTGCCATCGGGACTTTGTGGTGACCACCTACATTGATTCCTCTTAGAAAGGCAACGTATTGTTCTTTTTTTGATTTCATTTGCTTTTATTCAGTTTGTCATTGTCCATTTGAATCATCCATTGCCCCCTACTAATCGAATACACCTCGCACTTATCCTCTCCAAATTGCCTTTTCTCTTTGAATTCAAAACCCAATCTTTTGTAAAATCGGATAGCCTCTGTGTTGGACTCCAAAGGGTCAATCAACACCTCATTGACCTCCAAATCTGCAAAACATATTTTAAGAGCCAATTGCATCATCTTCGTACCATATCCTTTCCCCAAGTTTTTTTTCTCTCCAATCCAAATATCAATCGCTCTTTTGTTTGCTTCAATGTCGCCCCAATAATGGGTTTCTTCTTTTGCAGGGTCAATGATTTGCACAAAACCAATCGGTTTTCCATCGACTTCTGCAATGAGTTGTTGCCTCCATTCTGGTTCTCTTGTGAGTTCAGTTTCCCAATTCCAATCGTCATTTGGGTCAGATTCTATGACGTGTTCTTGCTTGTCCCAATGTTGGAGGGTTTGGAGATCGGTGAGGTTTGCTTTTCTTAGGAGGAGCATTGTTTTATCCTTTTATTCCTTTCTCAATATTTGCAGATTTTTCATTGTTTTAACTAATAACACAAACAAAATAAAACATGTTCTAAAGTTCATTTTTCGGCTCTAAGTCCATTTTACAAACAGATAAAGCCAAATCAAAATTTTATTTTGGCTTTATCTCCATTTTTTGTATATTTAGAGCCAAAAACACTCTAAAATCATGCAAAAACTGATTGGCAGACAAAAAGAAATCCAAAAACTTAGAAAACACCTTCAATCCCACAAATCTGAATTTGTTGCGATTTATGGGCGGCGAAGAGTCGGGAAAACTTTTTTGGTAAGGCAAGTATTTGACAATCAATTCGCTTTTCAACTGACGGGAATGGCGAATGTAAACACCCGAGGGCAATTGACCAAATTTCACGCAGCATTGCAGCGATACTTCCCTCAAAGCAATGACCTTGAACCTGCCAAAAACTGGTTTACAGCTTTTGAACAATTGATTACTTTATTGGAGGCAGATGAAACGACTGACAAAAAGGTGATTTTTTTGGATGAATTGCCGTGGTTGGATACACGTGGGGCTAATTTCCTATCAGGTTTAGAGCATTTTTGGAACAGTTGGGCAAGTGCAAGAGATGATATTCTATTGATTGTCTGCGGTTCGGCTGCTTCTTGGATGGTCAAAAACTTACTAAAGAATAGAGGAGGATTGCACAATAGAGTTACTGACCGAATGAAACTATCGCCTTTCAATTTGGCGGAAACAGAGGAACTACTCAAATACAAAGGCATTGTTTACGACAGATATCAAATCATTCTGTTGTATATGGTTTTTGGAGGGATTCCCTTTTATTTAGAGAAAATTGACTCAAGATTTAGTGCCACACAGAATGTCAATGAATTGTGTTTTGAATACAATGCACCTTTTAGGGATGAATATGAAGAATTGTATGCTTCTTTGTTTAAAAAATCGGAAAAACATCTTGCCATCATTGAAGCTTTGGCACAGAAAAAAAAGGGTTTAAGTCGAGCCGAAATCATCCGATTGACCAAACTATCTAATGGTGGTGGCTTGACCCGTGTTTTGAAGGAATTGGAAGAAAGCAGTTTTATTAGGCGTTATCAAGGCTTTGGAAAGAAAAAACGGGAAAGCCTTTATCAATTGGTGGACTTTTATTCTTTGTTTTACCTCAATTTTATCCAAAAATCAAGCCCTGATGATGAAAATTTTTGGATAAATGCACTTCAATCTCCTACATTTAGAGCATGGAGTGGCTATGCTTTTGAGATGGTTTGTTTACACCATGTTTCACAAATCAAACAGGCTTTGGGGATAGCAGGTGTCCAAACTTCTGTGGCAACTTGGACTTCTCCCGAAGCACAAATAGACCTATTGATTGACCGCAAGGATAGGGTTATCAATCTTTGTGAAATGAAATTTTCCATCAGTCCTTTCACCATCAACAAGCAATATGCCGCCAATCTACGAAACAAAATGGGTTCTTTCCGAGAGGCTACTCAAACGAAAAAAGCCATTTTTTTGACCATCATTTCGACTTATGGATTGGCTCAAAGCCCCTATAAAGGAATGATTCAAAATGATTTGACGATGGTGGTGCTTTTTGAATAATTCCTCCAATTATTGTGTCGAGGTATTGTAGATTAACCTTTGGCTTTCTGCGAAAGCAGTAAATAATTTGTTGTACGGCAGTCATAAATATTGTTTTAATTTTCTACAATATCTATTCGCATCCCCATGCTGTTCAATATTTTAAGAAAGGTAGATAACTGAACATCTACCTTCCCGTTTTCGATACGAGATAAAAACGAAGATTTAAGGGCCGTTTTTTCAGCCAATGTCTTCTGCGAAATTTGAGCATCTTTTCTTTTTTCTTTCAGCATTTCACACAAATAATATGCTTCTGCCTTTGCTTCAAATTCCTCTTACTCCGTATTTTAGTTGGAGTAGTTTTAAATCCATTGATTTAGTTTTTTTCTAAAAAAATAAATTATAAATAATGTACTTTGTATTCATAATTATGAAAATCAATATATTTTTGAGATATATTTTGTTTATTATTCATTATGCTATTCAAATTTAGCTCTATTAATTTATAATCACACTTTATATGACAATTTGGACAAACAATTAATATATTATCAGCAGAATCTGGACCATTATAGGGTTGTCCTAAAGGTTTAATGTGATGTCCTTCTATATAGAATTTTCCGTTTGGTAGTTTAAAGTATAAATTACATAATTGGCATTTATTTGCTACCATTTTCTTTATTTCTTTAACCAAAGCTGTATCCCTTACTATTCTATTTTGTAAGGATAAGCCTCTAATTGGATTGTTTTCTAGTGACATATTATTCTCAATTTGTGGAAAGAAATTTCTTAATCCCCAAACACCTTTACCAATACCATTTACTGAAAAAAATAAATCTTTATATTTTGGGTATGTATTACTATCACTAGAATAAGATTGTATCACTTTCCTTAAATAAGAATCTGAATAGTTTGGACACCTATCATATATCTCATCTAATTTTCCAACACCATTTAATTCAATTAAAGCTTTTTTTATTTGTTCAACAGGTTTCCACATAGTAAAACTATTAAAATTGCAATTTTTTATTACATGTTAAATGTAAGTATTATTTTGAATAAAGATACAAATTTATATTCGATTCTTAAAAATACCTCATTCAAAAACCTCATACACAACCCCTTCCCAATAAAACACCACATTATTCCCCAAGCTCAAAAACTCCGAAACCTTAGGCGTTTTCTTCAACAAATCAAAGTATTCCTCCGAAGCAAAAGCAATGCGTTGGCGTTTGGCATTTTGGTTTTTGGGCGAAAGGACTTCCGCATCGATCCAAGAATTGCCCTGATTTTGATAGACCGCACGACCTTGAATATTGCGGTATTGATTGGCGATGTCTTCGTTATCGTCTTTTGAAGTCCCTTTATACATTCGGCTTTGTCCCTGTTTTGTTTGACCAATATTAGAAGCCTTGTTGAGCGATTGAATCTCTTGACTGCTGCGAACACTGTTTGCGCCCTCCTTGCGTTTCATCGCACCATATTCTTCCTCTGCACTGTCCATGTTGCTGTTGCGTTCCCAAAAATCGGGTTGTTCAATAGGGCGAGGACTTGCACGCCCAGTAGTTCCACGCCGCATTTCCTCATCCTCCAAAATCAAATAACTCGTATAGGGAGTTACAATCCCGTATTCTTTCGCCAAAGTAACCACTTCCTCCACCAATTCTTTGTCGTTGCCATGCAGTCGGATTTGGTCGAGTAGATAACCAACTGCCCTTGAAGCCCAAAGCGGTGGAATGAAATCGTGTTTTTCGTATGTATCGTTGGGCAGACTTGCATCATATTTGAAAGACTTGCTTTGACCATTCACTTTGCCCGAAAGCATCACACTCACATTGTCGCTGCCCTTGTTGTCGTATCGCCCCAAAACGGTGACAGACGAACCTTTGAACAAATCGGGTAGGTCTTTGGGATAGGTCTGAAAAACGTTCACATTGCGGCTAAACCCCAGCTTCAAATCCGTCAAAACGGGCGAACTGACTTTGGTGTAAAAGTTAGAAATCTTCACTTCAATGTCTTCGTCTGGAAGGATATAGCTGCGAAAAGCTTTGGTGTGTTCAGTGATTTTGTCGAGCAAATGCGTATTGATGTCCTCGCCAATTCCAAAGGTAAAAATGCGTGTATTTTCACTGTTGTAGGCGGTCAATTTTTTTACTAATTCGTCTTCTTCCGTCACGCCAATTGTAGGTTTTCCGTCCGTAATGAACACCACCATGTAGGGGCGGTCTTCTCGGGATTTGGCGGACAAGGCTTTTTCGAGAGCCTCGTCAATATTCGTGCCTCCAACTGCTTTCAAACCTTCAATAAACGTTCTCGCTTCCAATACATTGTCCTTATTCGCTTCCTGCAAATCGTCAAACAAACTCCTCGCCTCAGTCGAAAAACGCACGATATTGAAGTGATCTCCTTTGTTCAAATTATTGACGCAAAACAGCAGCGATTCTTTGGCTTTCTCCAGTTTTTCACCCGACATACTGCCCGATACGTCTAGGACAAAAGTGATGTCTTTTTCGGCAATTTCCTGCTCCTGTTCTGCAATGCCAGGATGGAAGGTCAGCAAGAAAAAACCGTCTTTTTTGTTGGGTTTGAAGGACAAAACCGATGCACCAATGGCTTGATTGTCGGTATTGAAGTAGAGTTTGAAGTCGACATTGGGCTTCACCTCTGATGCTTCAAAACCAATTTTGGCTTGTTTCGCTCCTTTGCGGATGATTTCTACTTCGTGGGTGGGTGAATAGATGGTTTTCAGGTCGTTGTCCGCTTCCATGTTCACCACCAAACTGAGGTTTTGCAGCGGTTTGGCGGAGTATTTTTCGGTGTTCAAAGGATAGACATATTCTACCGTTCCATCATCTTGATCGAGCAATTGCGAATAGGCGATTTTGATGCGGGTTTCGCTTCGAGGTTCTATCGGAAAAATCCGCACTTTGAACAGTCCTTGTTGACTGTATTCCAACAGTGCGGGGTCTCTCAATTGACGCACAATGTCTTCGTAAATTTTGCGGGCTTTGTCGGCATCCAATAGTTCGGCAGCCGTTTCTTTGCCGTTGATGTACATCGAAAAGTTGTTCAATGTTGCGTCTTTGGGAATGGGAAACAAAAAGTAACCTTCCAATTGTCGGTTGTCGGGATTGTAAAACGTTTGGTCAATACTCGTCTTAGCTGCCTGTCCTTCAATGTTGATTTCCACTTTTTCGGATTTGACCTCCAATGGGAATGGATTGACGGGCATGGGTGGACGACGTGGCTCAATGGGTGGCATTGGAGGAAAATCTCTCGGTATGGTCCATCCATCGGTTTTATGGGTGGCTATCATCAAGCCGCCTGCGTAGCTATTGAAGGGAAAGGAAAATAGAAGTAGGATTATTATTGAAGTTAATTTTTTCATGTTTGTTGGTTCATAGGGCTGCTGCCCAATGTTAGAGTATGTCGCTCCGTTGGAGCTTTGATATGTAGAGATTGGCGATATTTTGAAGTTGCGTTGAGAAGTTCATAGGACTTGAATATTTGTAGAAAAATGAAGAAGGTATAGGCTCAGAACTTCGTATGGAGTTCAAGCCATATTGTTTGTGTTCAACTCCATACAGAGTTGGTGATTTTGTTCTTAGATAATTTCTACAAATATTGTACTGCTAACGAAGTAGCTTTGTAAGATTAATTATAACGATTCGTAGCCCAAGAATCGAGATTAACAGATTGTGTGGAAAAGACTTCGGAAGATTTATTTTATGATAGATTGGCTATTAAAAAAAATACAAGACCTTTCTAAATGGCAAACTTCCGAAGTCTCTTATCCTTTACTGCTCTTTAAACTTATAAGCCTTAGACTTAGCCTGTTCTCGAATCGTACCAATCATGGCATCGTCCAAAGTGCTGCTACCTTCCGTAGCCATTTTTGCACGTTCGGTGGCTTCGTAATCTCGGCGTTTTTTGGAGAGTTCTTGAATTTGTGCTTGCACTTCCTTGCGTTCATTGGCTTTGGATTCGATGTAGGCTTTGCGCTCGTCTGTGTCCATATCCTTCATTTCTTCGGGCAGTGCCTCTTCTTCCAATTTTTCTACTTCAACGGCTGATTCTTCAACTGCATCAATCAAATCCCAATCGGAGTTTTTGTAGGCGGCAGAGGATTTGGACATAGCTCGTTGGGCAACATTGGAAGTACCATAAGAACTTGCATTGCTATCTTGAATCATTTGGCGTTCTTTTTTGGCTTTTCCTTTGCTGCCGTATCCGATGTAAGTGTCGTTGAGTTTGTTGTTGAGTTCACCAATTTCTTTGTCGTAAGGTGTTTCGATGTGTACGACAGCTTCGTTTTGGTTGATGTTGAGGTATTTACCATCTGCCAAATCTGCTCCGTCTTTCCATTGGGTGCGAATACCTTCTTCGTAGTCACCGCAGAAAATGGTGTTGATGATGATGCCGTTTTCGATGGCCGTTTTGCAGGATTTTTTGTAGTCGACATTGCCTTGTGTGAAAGGTTCGTTTCCTGCAATGAAGATGATCTTGAGGTCGTTGTTGCTGTCGCTCCATTCTAGGTTTTTAGTGGCGGTTTGGATGACATGACCACAGTATTCTTCTCCTCCATTGGTGGTGAGGGCAAAGAGTTTTTCGGAAATCAAATCGAGGTCGGTGGTCATGGGCGCAACTTGACGAATGTAGCCTTCCTTACTCGAAAGTTGGTCGTTTCCGTATTCATACAGCGCAATTTGAAGGTTGGGAACGTTGCCTTCTTGGTCTTTAGCGAGGGCGAGCTCGTTAACCATTTTCCACAATTGAGATTTGGCTTGGTCTATGAGTCCGTCCATGCTGTTGCTGGTGTCCAAAAGCAAGGCAACTTGTATATTGCTTTCACCATTGTTTTTGAGGACTATTGGTTTGGCGACAAACTCATGTAAAGGAGTTCGGTCATTCATTTTGGGTGATTTGTATTCATTGCCATTGAAGTCAATTTGGATGTTGATGTTGGTCATGCTGACTACTGCAATGAGTACGAGGGCTGAGAGCAAAAGTAATTTTTTCATGATTTTGAGGTTTTCATAGGGCTATCGCCCTGAATTATGAGATTTAGTTTATCATAGGGTTTCATCCTATGTTACAATATGTCGCTCCATTGGAGCTTTCAGATTTGGATTTGCTAAAGTCTATTCAATATCAATTCTTTGAATATTGGCTTCCCGTCTTTTTGTCCTTCAAAGGTAATTTTCAGCATATCTATATTCATCAAGCGATAGGTGATGGTGCGAGGAAAATCGTTTTGAAGGTTGTCAAAGATGAAGTAGTTTTCATTGTCTGTACTCGTTTCGGAGGTGCGTAGTTGGTAGGTAAGGGATTGCGAATTGTTGGGATGGTTAATCGTGTAAGTCATTTTATCTCCTTGTAGTGAATGTATGCTGAGGTCTTCTGCAAAAAGGATTGCGCCATTCTGCAAGGTTTTTGCAGTTCCTAAGAGAGTACCGTTGGGTGTCATTTTCCAGTTTTCTTCAAAAAACATACCGTTCAAATAGAAGGACCAGTTTCCTTCTAAGGAAGACAAAAAACCCAATGACTTTGCAGAAGATGCACCATCCATATCTGTTTTTGAAGCTGATCTTTTGAGCATAATATTGTTGTTAGAATTTTCTTTACTTTTCTTTGAACTGCCTGCTTTTGTAGATTCTATTTTTTTGGCAGACTCCATTTCTAAGGTGCTTTGTGATCGTCTTTCGTCTCCATATCCATCATAAGGCATCATATTGCTGAGGCTGCTTCGATTGAAGTCGGCATTGTAGCGGGAGTAGGCATAGGCTTCATTGGTGTCGGTGATATTGAAGGTGGCTTTTACTGTAGGTTTTGCGGCTTTTGAAACAGGTTTTGCAGCACTGTAAGCGTTTATATTCACCTCGTCCAAAACTTGTCCAGCATCGTCTGCTTCCATTTCCATTACTTCCTCTTCTATTGCTATATCTGCATCCTCAGTCATGGAAGATTCACTTGTATTCGGGCTAATCGCTTTCAAACTTCTATTTGTAGTTGAAATGGAAGGTTTTGGAGCAGCCGTAACAATTGTTGGCTTATCGATTGTTTGATTGGAATTCGAGGCAATGGTTGTGTTGTTTTTTGAAGTAAATTTTGGCTTGTCTTTATTGTTGTCTCTACTTTTTGCAGCAATTAGAGTCTCTTCTTCTTTACGTTCTTCGTTCGCTGCAATTTCAGTATTGGGAGAGTTATTTTCTTTGCTTATACTCATTGCAGTATCGCTCTTCATTTTCATACTTTCCATATCTGCCGACCTAACAGAAGGGTTGTTTTCAGCAGGTGATTCGTTGTAGTTAGCAGGTTGTTCCATTGCCAAATCTCCTTGAGGGGCATTGGTAAAGTATATGGCAGGAACCATCATCACCAGAATCACCGCAGCAGCAGCGACATAGCGCAGCCAATGCACCTTCTTTGGTCGGGGTTTTTCTTCCCACATTGAAGGTGTGGCATCCAGCTTTTCTTCGAGACGCTCCCACAATTTGTTGGAGGGCATCTTGTCGAATTGATGCTGATGTTCGTTGAATAATTTGTCTATATCTTTGAGGTTCATCTTTCGTATTGTTACATTGCTGTATTGTTATATTGTTGTATGGTTTCATTGTTTTTCTCTACTTAGCAATTCAGCCATATAACAATTCAACCATTTTTTATCACGCCACCCGATACCCACTGTTTGCAGCCAATAAATCCTGCAACATTTTTCGAGCTTTGATGAGTTGTGATTTGGAAGTATTGATACTGATTCCCAACATATCGGCTATTTCACGGTGTTTGTAACCTTCAATAGCGTAGAGGTTAAAAATGGTGCGATAACCGTCAGGTAGTTCGTCCAACAACTTCAATATGTCTGCTTCTTGCAGATCGTCCTGCGCTTTTGCTGCCGTTGGTGCTTCTATTTCGGTGTCACTCAATTCGACGTAGAGGGTACTGACCCGCTTTTTTTTTCGCAAAAACATCAGGGCCTCGTTCACCACTATTCGCCGAATCCAACCTTCAAAACTTCCTTTGTCTTCAAATGTGTGGATGTTGGCAAATACCTTGTAAAAAGCGTTTAATAAAGTATCTTCTACATCTGCTTCATTGTGGACATACCTTCGACACACCCCAAACATTTTGGCGGCATAGCGTTCGTACAAAATACGCTGTGCTTTTCGGTTGCCTTTTTTACAGGCTGCTATGAGTTGTGTTTCGGTCAAGGGATTTTGCTAAATGGTTTATTATTTGACTGTCGAATGGCTTTATTGTTGCATTCTTCTTGACTTGCCGTTCTATTTCTATAGATGATGTAAAGGGGTGGTTTTGGTGTCTGGAAAGTAGATTTTTTGAAAAAAACTTAGGGTTTTGTATTTGTAAGGATGATGAAAGGGTTAAAATTTTCGTCATTTTCCATTTTAATAATTTAGCTATGAATGCTTTATACATTTCACATTGAAGTGAAAAAATCTTGAATTTTATTTTTTAACCAGCCCAGGATAGACTGAAATGCTGCTTTCTTCAATGCCCCAAAGTTTCAATAATTTTCCCAACACTATTTTACTCAATTCCAACAAATTGTCAAATTTTTTCTTTTCTGCTGAGATTTCAATAAACCTCTCCAAACCATTGATGATTCTTTGTCTGAATCTACTTCTTCCCCATTTTTTATCATCTTCAATGACACCTTTGATGTAGGACAGCAAAACTGACAGCCATGCAAAACTACAAGCGACATATTCTTTGTTGTATATTTCGTCCTGTTCAGCTATTCTAAATCCATTTCCAATCAGTTCTTTTCTATATTCTTCTTCTATTTGTTTGCCTTCCTTTGCAGGTATTTCCATCGCCCAAATACTTTGCAAATTATTCATAATCATAGACTAATGAATTAAAATAATATTTTTTTCTAACCAAATCTTTCATTATTCCATTCAGCAGCATCGTTGGGAACATTCCGAATAAATCAGAACTTTGAAAAAACACAGCGACATTTATTCCTCCAATTCTCCGTAAATTCGCCCCGACAATTCCCATTTTCACATAAACCAAATCCATGACCTACCAAGAACTCGGACAATTTCACTGACCAAAGAGATTGGCGCATTCCAGAAAGAGTGCATGAAGTTGGTGAAACGAGAAGAAAAAGCCAAACGTTTGGCAATGAACCACAAAATTACAGCGCAACTCCCAGCCTACTCCTCTCCTATTTCAACTGCTGATTCTGCCGATTTTTTCTACTACAAAGACCGTCTTATTCCCCACCATTTTCAAGTCATTGAAGAAAAATTCCCCACTTCCTTTGTCCGCACCCACCAACACTATATCCTCAATCTGCTCCACATTAACACTATTGACAGCCGAGAGCGCATGGTATATCTGCATCCCAAATGGCAATGGCAAGTGCCGATTGCACACCGACAACATACTGCTTTTTTGAAGCACATTGAGAAGTTATAAGAAAGTTAATTATGGCATTCATAACCCGTTGTCCAACTTTTTAGGTATTGTCAAGGTTTTACGACATAACAAAATTTGCAGCAATATTTCAAGTGAAAGGCGAAACCTTGACAACAATTTCTAATATTGTCAATGGTTGAACAAAAAAACGGCTTCCTCTACCCTCACAGTAGAAAAAGCCGTTTTTTTTATTGATGAAATCTATAAAAATCTCTCCGTCAAGCGTCCACCGTCTATCGTTTGATAAACTTGCTACTAATCACTTCATCTCCCGCCTGAATCTTCACAACATACACACCCACAGGATAATCCATCACATCCAAGCGAATCATGTTCTGCATATTCGCAGAAGAAAGTTCATTCACACTCATGCGTTGTCCCGTCATTCCATACACTTCAATCGTTGCATCACCAGGAATCATCGTGAAGTTGATGGTCACAAAATCTTTGGCAGGAACAGGCAAGATGCTGTTGATGGTCAGTTCGGTAAGCGTTTCCTCAACATTTTCAGTAGTAGAGAATGGTGTAGAAATCGATTTACCAGGGCCATCGTCATTGCAGCCTGTCACCTGAATCACTGCATAAGAAGTATCACATTGACCGAAAGCATTGCAGCCAACGATGGTAATAATTTCTTGTCCTGCAAAAAGCGGCAAGGCTGTGTATTGAATACATCCATCGTCCAACATTTGTAAGCTACAACTGTAAGTCGTATTTGCAGAGGTAATCGTTATATTATCGCTATTAGGAAGTCCGCAAAATTCAGGACAAATGACCAAAGGTTGCAATGGTTCAGCACACAAGTACAAGGTGTCTTTGCAGGATTTACCTGTCACTTCAATCGTTACCGTAGCCTCATCACACGCACCATGGGAATCACAGATTTGGTAGGTAAACGAATCTTCACCCACATAACCAGGAAGCGGCGTGTATTCAAACAAGTTACCGTTCAATACCACAACACCCGAAGATGGTTCGGTAAAGGCAGTAATGGTGAAGGTATCGCCATCAGGGTCAGAATCATTGTCCATGACTGCAATGGCAATCGTATTGCCAAGTGGCGATACCGCACTGTCATCTACCGCAATCGGAGGATTGTTCACATCGCTACAATCGTTGGATACAGTGATGTAAACATAGCTCGTATCGCAAACCGTTCCGTCCAAGGTGCAAGCAATGATTTCTACGACATCGTTCCCTGCAAAGAGTGGCAAGGCTGTGTAGGTGATACATTGATCGGCTACTGAAATGCTACAATTGTAGGTCGTTTTGGCAGAAGTAATTTCGTATTCGCCGTCCAAACAGAAGTCAGGACAAATTTCGATAGGTGTAATCGGTTTCACACAGATATTGAAATCTTCCGTTTCGCAAGGATTATCGGGCAAGGTTACATCAATGGTCACAACTGCTGTATTACAAGAACCACATTCGTTGCAAATTTGATAGGTCAATTGATCCACACCTTCAAAACCTTCATTGGGTACATAATCAATGATACCGTTGGTGCTAATCGTTGCTGTACCATTTGCAGGATTGCTGGTGATGGCTGTTGTCCAACCATCGTAACACATATCGTAGTCGTTTGCCCACACATTGACGCTGATGCCATCGTAGCCAGAAGTAGTGTTGGTAACGCTGCCATTAAACATTGTTGAAGTAGGCGCAATGGAAGCGACATCGTTTACAGCATTTGGCGGCAAACAACCTACTGCAATCAAGAATACTTCTTGGTGGCAATCGGTCAAATCGTTTTCGTTGCAAATCGTAAGCGTCACAATTTCGTTTCCTTCAAAACCCGGTAGTGGCGTGTATTCCACACAATTGCTGGAAGAAGATTGGATGCTGCAATCGAAGAGTGTATGTGTGGCATCTGGCAACAGAATTTCACCTGCCTCCAAATTTACACACAATTCAATGGTTGTCAATTGTCCTGTACAGTATTCGGCTGGTGAACCACCACCGTCTATTGTAAATCCAAAGTCGGCATCCAAATAGATTTCACCCGATGCCAAATTGTAAGTGACAGTAATCGGTGTTGAAGGAATCAAGCCAACAGGTGCAGTCGTTTCGTCCACTATCACAGTGTATTCACCTTCTGGTAAATCTTCAAACAAATAGTAACCATCCAAGTTGGTAATCACAGTGCGAATCGGATGTCCACCAGCATCATAAATGGTAACGGTCACGCCTCCAATTCCAATCTCAAACGAATCCAAATCGCCATCTCCGTCAATATCAAACCATACCAAATCTCCAATTGCACCCAACAGTTCTTCTTCTGGCATGAACCCAAAGTCAGCTATCAAGTATTGGTCGCCTTCACCTAAGTTCACATTGAAGCTATTGACAGTCGTAATCGTTGTGCCTAATGGCCCTGCACCTACTGTCACCACATAATTCCCTGCTGGTAACTCGTCAAACAAGTAATATCCTGTTACATTGGTCGTCGTTGTGATGCTTGTACCATCGGGCAAGGTCAAAGTGACAGTTACACCTGCAATCCCTACTTCTGATGGATCTTTCACGCCATCACCATCGGTATCATACCAAACCAAATCTCCAATTGCACCCAATCCATCAGAAGGCTGATAACCAAAATCCAAGCCGTCAATGTGTTCGTTGTAGCCTAATTCCGTCACAAGAACGATTGGGGTCGTAATGGTTTCGCCATTTGGTCCTGTTGTTTCTGCTTGAACGCTGTAATTGCCAGAATTCAAGCCTACAAAAATGTATGTTCCATCAGGATTGGTAATCGTTGAAGCAATAACATTTCCGTTGCCGTCCAACAGTGTTACTTCAATGCCTCCCAAGATGTCTTCGTTAGCATCTTTCACACCATCACCGTCCAAATCCAACCATGTCAAACCGCCCAAACTGCTCACTCCATCAACTGGTTCGTAACCAAAATCAAGATTGCCTACATAATCACCAGAGAACAAAACAGTGGTCAATTCCATTGGAGTCGTAAGGGTTTCGCCATTTGGTCCAAATTCAGGAACCATCACCGTGTATTCGCCAGGAACCAATCCACTGAAAGTGTAATTTCCATCAGGGTCAGTAGTAGTTGTTGCGAAGATATTGCCGTCTGCATCCAAAAGTGTCACAGGAACGCCCTCAATACCTACTTCATTCAAATCCATTACACCATCTCCGTTCAAATCCAACCAAACTGTTCCACCTAATCCTGCAAGTTCAAACAAACCTGCATCCAAATCAGGATAGTCAATGCCTCCTTCTAAGGTAACAACGTCTGAAGTCAAGGTATTGTCGATATCGCTGTCATTGGTTTCATCACCACCTTCATTCTGCTCGGTCACTTGTAGTGTACCTGATATTTTGTCTATCACGATGTAGTAGCTGCCGTTCGCCAATCCACCAAACCAATAGAAGCCATTTTCGTCGGTCAAGGTGCTGTTTACCAACTCACCTGTGTTGGCATCGTAAATATTCACGATAATGTCCTGCAAGCCTGGCTCACCTTCGTCTTGAATACCATTGGCATTTTCATCCAACCAAACATAATCTCCTAAGCCATTCACTGGTGGAATCCAATATCCGAAGTCCAAATCAAGGTCTGATTCTCCTGACTCCAATGTAGTAGTCATCTGAATAAAGGTCGTTGGCTCCTCACCTGTTGGTAACAATGGTGGAACCAATGTGCTGTAAGTCCCTGGTGCCAAATTGTCAAACAAGTAGAACCCGTTTTCGTCTGTATCAATTGTAGCCAAGACATTGCCGTTTTCGCCCAACAATACTACCGTAACTCCTTCAATGCCTTGCTCACCAGCATCTTGAACACCATCGCCATTCATATCATTCCAAACAAAATCTCCCAACTGTACGGGTAAATAAATACCTGCGTCAATGGTGAAATTCTGCTCGCCTTCACCCAATGCAATCGTATCGCTTGTGCCGTTTTCATCTGCATTGCTGTCTGCTCTAAAGTCGGCTGTTGCAAATTGTGGAGAAGTTTGGTAGCCCGTTGGCAAATCAAACTGTACGTAGTAGTTGCCTGCTGCTAAGCCTGTGAATAAGTAATCTCCAAGCGTTCCAGTAGTAGTTGTTCCCATTGAAGCTCCTGTGTCTGCATTGAACAATTCAACTTCTACGCCTGCAATGCCTGTATCACCTGCATCCTGAACGCCATTGCCGTTTTGGTCAATCCAAACGAAATCTCCTATTGCACCCAATGGCTCGGCTATTGTTTGATAACCAAAGTCTAAGTCCAAATCACTTTCACCAGACAACAAGGTAGTTGTCATACTGCTGGCAGTCGTGATGGTTTCGCCATTAGGGCCTAAGATGGACACGCTAACGGTGTAAGTACCTGGTGCCAAGTTAGTGAATGAGTAGAAACCATTTTCGTCGGAAGTTGTGGTAGCGACTACTGCGCCATCTTCGTTGAACAAGGTCAGCGTTACGCCTCCCAATCCAACTTCATTGCCACCTTGTTGTCCATTTCCGTTTTCATCCAACCATACGTAATCTCCAATGGTAACAGGTGCGTAATAACCCGCATCTACATCTCTATTGAAGTCTCCTGCTGCCAAATCAACGGTGTGAGATTGTCCGTTTTGGTTGGCATCGCTATCTGCTGCTTCATTATCACCTTCGTTTGCAGAAGTTCTATCCAATCCGTTTGCATCGCCAAAGACTACATAATAGCTGCCGTCCAACAAACCATTGAAGGAATAAGCTCCGTCTTCGTCTGTTGAAGTTGTTGCCAATTGTTCGTCGGTATCTGCATTGTAAAGCGTTACTGTTACACCTTCAATGCCTCTTTCACCCGCATCTTGCAAGCCATTGCCATTGTCATCTAGCCATACAAAGTCTCCCAAACCGTTCAACAATGGTGTGTAACCAAAGTCATAAGTCAAGTTGGTTTCGCCAGAAGTCAATGTGTGGGTAATGGTTGTAGGCGTGCTTGGCGTTTCGCCATTGTTGCCGATTGCAGGAACGCTAACCGTGTAAGTGCCTGGAGGCAAGTTGTTGAAGGTATAGATTCCATTACCGTTGGTCGTAGTTGTTGCAACTACATTTCCATCAGCATCCAAAAGTGTTACGGTGATTCCACCCAAGCCGTTTTCTTCATCATCTTGTACTCCGTCACCATTCAAATCCAACCATACATAGTTGCCAATCGTAACAGGTGCATAATAGCCCGCATCGAAGGTCAAATCGCTTTCGCCACCTTCTAAGGTAACGCTTGCTGTTTGTCCATTCGTGCCTGCATCGCTGTCTGTTGCATCATTATCGCCTTCGTTTGCAGTTGTTCTATTGAAGTCTTCTACATCACCAAAGACCACAAAATAGTTGCCGTCAGGTAGGTTGTCGAACAAGTAGAAACCGCTTTCGTCCGTAGTTGATGAAGTAATTGATCCGTTGGTGTCCGCATTGAACAAGGTTACTTGTACACCTTCAATGCCTTCTTCACCAACGTCTTGAATTCCATTACCATTTTCATCCAACCATACGAAATCTCCTAAACTGTTCACCACTTCGCAAGGTGCAGGAGCTTCAAAGAAACTGTCTTCTGAGCAGAATTCGCCAATTGAAGCGGTGATATTGCCGAAGTTGCCGTTTGCAGGAACTAAGAATTCAAAGTCAATGCTACCGCTTCCATCTCCTGTTGACCATGTTTGGCTATTACTTCCAACGTTTACCACTACATTGTCGCCAAATACAGCATTTGTCCAATTAACAGTCACAGTTACCGTTGCTTTACTGCTACCTGTATTTTCATTGTAGAAACAATCGCTTACTTCTGATACTAATACTAATGTACAAGCAGGGAAGAAACCAGCATCAATCGTCAAATCGCTGTTGCCCAACGCCAAAGTAACGGTTTGTGACTGTCCATTTTCATCGGCATCGCTGTCTTTTGCATCGTTACCGCCTTCATTTGCAGGGCTTAATAAATATCCTTGTACTTCCCCAAACACGATGTAATACTCACCTGCGTCTAAGTCTTCAAACAAGTAGAAACCGTTTTCGTCGGTAGTCGTTGCATCAAGTGCTTGATTGTTTGTTGCATTGTAAAGTGTTACAGTAACTCCTTCAATGCCTTGCTCACCTTCGTCTTGAATACCATCTCTATCGACATCCAACCATACGAAATCACCTAAGTTTGTAACGAAATAGTATCCTGCGTCAATGGTCAAATCGTTGTCGCCACCTTCTAAGGTAACGGTGTGTGATTGTCCATTTTCGTCTGCATCACTGTCTTTCGCATCGTTTCCACCTTTGTCTGCTTCTGTTCTTTCCATACTGTCAATTCCTTCAAACACTACATAGTAGTTGCCATCAGGTAATTCAGTGAACAAGTAAAAACCATTTTCATCCGTTGAAGTAGTCGCCAATTCTTCGTCTGTGTCTGCATTGTAGAGCGTTACAGTGACTCCTTCAATACCTTCCTCATTGCCACCTTGTGTGCCATTTTTGTTTTCATCCAACCAAACGAAATCTCCCAAGCTGTTCAACAATGGCGCATAACCAAAGTCGAGTGTCAAATCTTGTTGACCTGCTGTAAGGGTAGTCGTTTGAGAAGTGCCAGTTGTTGGCGTTTCTCCATTTGGTCCATTTGCCGCTACAAATACAGTGTAAGTACCAGGCATCAAACCTTCAAAGCTATACAAGCCGTTTTCATCTGTTGTCGTTGTAGCAATTTCATCACCGTTTTCATCCAACAAAGTAACCGTCACGCCTTCTATGCCAGGCTCACCTTCATCTTGATTGCCGTCTTTGTCCAAATCCAGCCATACGAAATCTCCCAAACGTGCCAACGGTAAATAACCTGCATCTATACTTAGATTTTCTTCCCCACCACTTAATTTCACTGTATGAGACTTGCCGTTTTCATCGGCATCACTGTCGTTGCCGTCATTTCCGCCTGCATCTCTGTCGGTTCTCACCATATTTGCTACATCGCCAAACACTACATAGTAGTTGCCATCCAACAAGCCTGTGAACAAGTAATAACCGTCTTCATCTGTGGTTGTAATTGCCAATTCTTCATCCGTATTGGCATTATAAAGCGTTACCGTCACCCCTTCAATACCTTCTTCATTACCGCCTTGCGAACCATTGCCGTTTTCATCCAGCCAAACGAAATCTCCCAAGCTGTTCACAATCGCACCATATCCAAAGTCTAAAGTCAAATCTTCTTCGCCTGAAAGCAAAGTTGTTGTTTGGTGGTTGTCCGTAGTCAATTCTTCACCATCAGGACCAAAGTTCGGTACGCTCACAGTGTAAGTGCCTGGAGGCAAGTTGTCAAATCCGTAAATGCCATTTTCATCAGTCGTCGTTGAACTCACGATATTTCCATCTGCATCAAACAACTTCACAGGAATACCAGCAAGAGGTGTTTCGCCTTCATCAAAATCACCATCGCTGTTCAAATCCAACCACACAAAATCACCCAAGTTTACAGGCTCATAATACCCTGCATCGATGGTTTCATTGAATTCTCCAACACCCAATACGATGTCATCAGTTTGCCCAGTTGTTGTCTTTGCATCGCTGTCTTTTGTGTCATCGCCTTGATTTGCAGATGTAGCAATCAACCCATCAGGAGCAGTAAATACAACATAATAAGTGCCTGATTGAAGGTCGTCAAATAAGTAGAAACCGTTTTCATCAGTCGTTGTTTCCGCTACAAATGTGCCGTTTGCTTCATACAAGACTACTTTCACTCCTTCAATCCCTTCTTCAATCGCAACATCGTCTTGCACTCCATTGCCATTTACGTCCAGCCATACAAAATCCCCCAAAGAAGAACAGTCAGAAGCGGAGGTAATTGCTACTTGCTCTGTTGCAGAACAATTGTTTTCGTCTGTTACGGTCACTGTGTAGTTGCCCAAAATCAATCCGTCAATTGCCGCACCTGTTTCTCCATTCGACCAAACATAAGTCAATGAACCTGTACCTCCCGTTGCAGTCACCTCTGCCGTTCCATCATCGTCATTGCTACAATCCAAATGTGTTGCTGCAATACTCATTTCAATACCTTCTGGCTCGGTTACGGTTGCTGTTGCAGTTGTGCTGCAATTGTTTGCATCTGTTACAGTCACTGTGTAAGTGCCTGCGGTTAAGCCTGTAATTGCTGCTGTCGCATCACCGTTTGACCAAGCATAGCTGTAATCCGTTGTGCCACCTTGTGCTGTTGCAGTCAATTCGCCATTGTCATCACCAAAACAAGCCAATGCTGCATCTTCTACGCTTGCGGTCAATTCGCTTGGCTCGCTTACGGTTGCCGTTGCAGTTGTGCTGCAATTGTTGGCATCTGTTACAGTCACTGTGTAAGTGCCTGCGGTTAAGCCTGTAATTGCTGCCGTTGCATCGCCATTTGACCAAACATAGCTGTAATCCGTTGTGCCGCCATTTGCTACCACTGTCAATTCGCCATTGTCATCACCAAAACAAGCCAATGCCGTATCTTCTACGCTTGCGGTCAATTCGCTTGGCTCGGTTACTGTTGCTGTTGCAGTTGTGCTGCAATTGTTTGCATCTGTTACAGTCACCGTGTAAGTGCCTGCGGTTAAGCCTGTAATCGCTGCCGTTGCATCGCCGTTTGACCATACATAGCTGTAATCGGTTGTTCCGCCATTTGCTACGACTGTCAATTCACCATTGTCATCTCCAAAACAAGCCAACTCAGCATCTTCTGCGCTTGCAGTCAATTCGCTTGGCTCTGTTACGATTGCCGTTGCAGTTGTGCTGCAATTGTTTGCATCCGTTACAGTCACTGTGTAAGTACCTGCGGTTAAGCCTGTAATTGCTGCTGTCGCATCGCCGTTTGACCAAGCATAGCTGTAATCGGTTGTGCCGCCATTTGCAATTGCAGAAAGTTCGCCATTGTCATCGCCGAAACAGGCTAAATCGTGGTCGGAAACACTTGCGGTCAATTCGCTTGGCTCTGTTACGATTGCCGTTGCAGTTGTGCTGCAATTGTTTGCATCTGTTACAGTCACCGTGTAAGTGCCTGCGGTTAAGCCTGTAATCGCTGCCGTTGCATCGCCGTTTGACCATACATAGCTGTAATCGGTTGTTCCGCCATTTGCTACGACTGTCAATTCACCATTGTCATCTCCAAAACAAGCCAACTCAGCATCTTCTGCGCTTGCAGTCAATTCGCTTGGCTCTGTTACGATTGCCGTTGCAGTTGTGCTGCAATTGTTTGCATCCGTTACAGTCACTGTGTAAGTACCTGCGGTTAAGCCTGTAATTGCTGCTGTCGCATCGCCGTTTGACCAAGCATAGCTGTAATCGGTTGTGCCGCCATTTGCAATTGCAGAAAGTTCGCCATTGTCATCGCCGAAACAGGCTAAATCGTGGTCGGAAACACTTGCGGTCAATTCGCTTGGCTCGCTTACGGTTGCCGTTGCAGTTGTGCTGCAATTGTTTGCATCTGTTACAGTCACCGTGTAAGTGCCTGCGGTTAAGCCTGTAATCGCTGCCGTTGCATCGCCGTTTGACCATACATAGCTGTAATCGGTTGTTCCGCCATTTGCTACGACTGTCAATTCACCATTGTCATCTCCAAAACAAGCCAACTCAGCATCTTCTGCGCTTGCAGTCAATTCGCTTGGCTCTGTTACGATTGCCGTTGCAGTTGTGCTGCAATTGTTTGCATCCGTTACAGTCACTGTGTAAGTGCCTGCGGTTAAGCCTGTAATTGCTGCTGTTGCATCGCCATTTGACCAAACATAGCTGTAATCCGTTGTGCCACCTTGTGCTGTTGCAGTCAATTCGCCATTGTCATCTCCGAAACAGGCTAAATCGTGGTCGGAAACACTTGCGGTCAATTCGCTTGGCTCGCTTACGGTTGCCGTTGCAGTTGTGCTGCAATTGTTTGCATCTGTTACAGTCACTGTGTAAGTGCCTGCGGTTAAGCCTGTAATTGCTGCTGTCGCATCACCGTTTGACCAAGCATAGCTGTAATCGGTTGTGCCGCCATTTGCTACCACTGTCAATTCGCCATTGTCATCACCAAAACAAGCCAATGCTGTATCTTCTACGCTTGCGGTCAATTCGCTTGGCTCGGTTACTGTTGCCGTTGCAGTTGTGCTGCAATTGTTGGCATCTGTTACAGTCACTGTGTAAGTGCCTGCGGTTAAGCCTGTAATTGCTGCTGTTGCATCGCCATTTGACCAAACATAGCTGTAATCGGTTGTGCCGCCTTGTGCTGTTGCAGTCCGCCATTGTCATCACCAAAACAAGCCAATTCAGCATCTTCTACGCTTGCGGTCAATTCGCTTGGCTCGCTTACGGTTGCCGTTGCAGTTGTGCTGCAATTGTTTGCATCTGTTACAGTCACTGTGTAAGTGCCTGCGGTTAAGCCTGTAATTGCTGCTGTTGCATCGCCATTTGACCATACATAGCTGTAATCCGTTGTGCCACCTTGTGCTGTTGCAGTCAATTCGCCATTGTCATCACCAAAACAAGCCAATTCTGCATCTTCTGCGCTTGCGGTCAATTCGCTTGGCTCGCTTACGGTTGCCGTTGCAGTTGTGCTGCAATTGTTTGCATCTGTTACAGTCACTGTGTAAGTGCCTGCCGTTAAGCCTGTAATTGCTGCCGTTGCATCGCCATTTGACCAAACATAGCTGTAATCGGTTGTGCCACCTTGTGCTGTTGCAGTCAATTCGCCATTGTCATCACCAAAACAAGCCAATTCAGCATCTTCTACGCTTGCGGTCAATTCGCTTGGCTCGCTTACGGTTGCCGTTGCAGTTGTGCTGCAATTGTTGGCATCTGTTACAGTCACTGTGTAAGTGCCTGCGGTTAAGCCTGTAATTGCTGCTGTTGCATCGCCATTTGACCATACATAGCTGTAATCCGTTGTGCCACCTTGTGCTGTTGCAGTCAATTCGCCATTGTCATCACCAAAACAAGCCAATTCTGCATCTTCTACGCTTGCGGTCAATTCGCTTGGCTCTGTTACGGTTGCCGTTGCAGTTGTGCTGCAATTGTTTGCATCTGTTACAGTCACTGTGTAAGTGCCTGCGGTTAAGCCTGTAATTGCTGCTGTCGCATCACCGTTTGACCAAACATAGCTGTAATCCGTTGTGCCGCCTTGTGCTGTTGCAGTCAATTCGCCATTGTCATCTCCGAAACAAGCCAATGCTGCATCTTCTACGCTTGCGGTCAATTCGCTTGGCTCGCTTACGGTTGCCGTTGCAGTTGTGCTGCAATTGTTTGCATCTGTTACAGTCACTGTGTAAGTGCCTGCGGTTAAGCCTGTAATTGCTGCCGTTGCATCGCCATTTGACCATACATAGCTGTAATCCGTTGTGCCGCCATTTGCTACCACTGTCAATTCGCCATTGTCATCACCAAAACAAGCCAATGCTGCATCTTCTACGCTTGCGGTCAATTCGCTTGGCTCGGTAATTTCTGTACTCGCTGTAGCCGTTGCCCCATTATCATCGCTAACAGTTACAGTGTAAATACCTGCACTAACACTTGAAATACTGCTGCTACTGCTTCCATTTGACCAAACATAAGCATAGCTACCAACACCACCACTAACAGTAGTTGATGCGCTACCAGTATTCTCTCCATAACACAAAACATCTACATCTATTAAAGCAACTACTACTGCATCAGGTTCACCAATGGCAACTGCATCTATTTCTTGACAATTGTTTCCATCGGTAACAGTCACAGTATAAGCACCTACTGATAAATTGTCAATAGTTGCAGTGGTACTACCATTTGACCACAAATAGGTATAGAGAGGTGTTCCACCACCCACATTCGCACTTGCTGTACCATCACTGATTCCATTAATGGTTACATCCGTTCCAGAAGTAGTTAAAACCAAATCCGTAGGCTCGTTTATTGTTGCCTGTGCCGTGCTGCTTGCACCATTCTTATCTGTAACTGTAACAGTATAAGTACCTGCCGCAACATTTGAAATGCTCTTATTAATGATACCGTTAGACCAATTATAAGTGTAAGGAATAACACCACCACTTACCAAAGTAGTTACAGTTCCTGTATTATCACCAAAACACAATACATCTACAACACTTGCTCCTATTTGCAATTGGTCGGGTTCGCTTACGGTGGCTTCGGCCGTGTCGGTGCAGTTGTGGGCATCGGTGTAGTTTGGAGTGCCGCCTGTTGCGCTGACTCCTACTGTGCCGTCGTTGCCGCCGTTGATGTTTGACCAAAGGTATTCGTTGCCGCCTACACCGCCTGTGCTGCTGCTGGTGATTTCGCCTGTGTTTTCACCAAAACACAAGATGTCGACTCCTACTAAATTGATGGTCAATTGGTCGGGTTCGCTTACCGTGGCTTCGGCCGTGTCGGTGCAGTTGTGGGCATCGGTCACGGTGACGGTGTAAATGCCTGCGGTTAAGCCTGTTATAGTGGCAGCGTTCGACCATTGTACTGTGCCGTCGTTGCCGCCGTTGATGCTGACGGGGCTGTTTGAAGTAGTAAGAACGATGTCGCTTGGTTCGCTTAGGGTGATTTCATCCGTGGCGGTTGCGCCGTTGTCGTCTGTTACCGTTACCGTGAGTGCCGCCTGTTGCGCTGACTCCTGCTGGTGATTTCGCCTGTGTTTTCACCAAAGCACAAGATGACTCACAGTTTGCCGTCGTTGCTGTTGATTAAGTTCCTGTATTAGGGTGATTTCATCCGTGGCGGTTGCGCCGTTGTCGTCTGTTACCGTTACCAGTGCCTGCTGTCAAGGTGTTTATTGAAGCGGTTGTTGCACCGTTTGACCAAAGGTATTCGTTGCCGCCTACGCCGCCTGTGCTGCTGCTGGTGATTTCGCCTGTGTTTTCACCGAAACACAAGATGTCGACTTACTAAATTGATGGTCAATTGGTCGGGTTCGCTTACGGTGGCTTCGGCCGTGTCGGTGCAGTTGTGGGCATCGGTCACGGTGACGGTGTAAATGCCTGCGGTTAAGCCTGTTATAGTGGCACCTGTGCTTATGCCGCGTTCGACCATTCATAGGTGTAGTTTGGAGTGCCGCCTGTTGCGCTGACTCCTACTGTGCCGTCGTTGCCGCCGTTGATGCTGACGGGGGTGTTGGAGGTGCTTAATGTAATGTCGCTTGGTTGGCTTAGGGTGATTTCATCCGTGGCGGTTGCGCCGTTGTCGTCTGTTACCGTTACCGTGTAAGTGCCTGCTGTCAAGGTGTTTATTGAAGCGGTTGTGCACCGTTTGACCAAAGGTATTCGTTGCCGCCTACACCGCCTGTGCTGCTGCTGGTGATTTCGCCTGTGTTTTCACCGAAGCACAAGATGTCGACTCCTACTAAATTGATGGTCAATTGGTCGGGTTCGCTTACCGTGGCTTCGGCCGTGTCGGTGCAGTTGTGGGCATCGGTCACGGTGACGGTGTAAATGCCTGCGGTTAAGCCTGTTATAGTGGGCCTGCGTTCGACCATTCATAGGTGTAGTTTGAGTGCCGCGTTGCGCTGACCTATGTGCCGTCGTTAGTTGATGCTGACTGGGCTGTTTGAAGTAGTAAGAACGATGTCGCTTGGTTCGGTTAGGGTGATTTCATCCGTGGCGGTTGCGCCGTTGTCGTCTTTACGTCGTTGCCGTAAGTGCGTAAATCGCTTATGTTTGAAGTTGTTGCAGACCGTTTGCCGTTGATACGCCGCCTGTGCTGCTGCTGGTGATTTCGCCTGTGTTTTCACCGAAGCACAAGATGTCGACTCCTACTAAAATGGTCAATTGGTCGGGTTCGCTTGGTTCGCTTGCAGTTGGTGTCATTTAAATGCCTGCGGTTCCGTGGCGGTTGCGCATTCATAGGTGTAGTTTCGTGCCGCCTGTTGTTACTGTGCCGTTACCGTTGATGCTTACTGGGCTGTTTGAAGTGCCGATGTGCTTGGTTCGCTTAGGTGATTTCAATCGTTTACCGTTGTTTAAGTTGTTTATTGAAGCGGTTGTTAAGCCTGTTATAGTGGCACCTATGTTTGACCAAAGGTATTCGTTGCCGCCTACACCGCCTGTGCTGCTGCTGGTGATTTCGCCTGTGTTTTCACCGAAACACAAGATGTCGACTCCTACTAAATTGATGGTCAATTGGTCGGGTTCGCTTACCGTGGCTTCGTGTCGGTGCAGTTGTGGGCATCGGTCACGGTGACGGTGTAAATGCCTGCGGTTAAGCCTGTTATAGTGGCATCGATGCGTCTGCGTTCGACCATTCATAGGTGTAGTTTGGAGTGCCGCCTGTTGCGCTGACTCCTACTGTGCCGTCGTTGCCGCCGTTGATGCTGACTGGGCTGTTTGAAGTAGTAAGAACGATGTCGCTTGGTTCGCTTAGGGTGATTTCATCCGTGGCGGTTGCGCCGTTGTCGTCTGTTACCGTTACCGTGTAAGTGCCTGCAATTAAATCGCTTATGTTTGAAGTTGTGCACCGTTTGACCAAAGGTATTCGTTGCCGCCTACACCGCCTGTGCTGCTGCTGGTGATTTCGCCTGTGTTTTCACCAAAGCACAAGATGTCGACTCCTACTAAATTGATGGTCAATTGGTCGGGTTCGCTTACCGTGGCTTCGGCCGTGTCGGTGCAGTTGTGGGCATCGGTCACGGTGACGGTGTAAATGCCTGCGGTTAAGCCTGTTATAGTGGCATCGGTCCTGCGTTCGACCATTCATAGGTGTAGTTTGGGGTGCCGCCTGTTGCGCTGACTCCTACTGTGCCGTCGTTGCCGCCGTTGATGCTGACGGGGCTGTTTGAAGTAGTAAGAACGATGTCGCTTGGTTCGCTTAGGGTGATTTCATCCGTGGCGGTTGCGCCGTTGTCGTCTGTTACCGTTACCGTGTAAGTGCCTGCTGTCAAGGTGTTTATTGAAGCGGTTGTGCAGCACCGTTTGACCAAAGGTATTCGTTGCCGCCTACACCGCCTGTGCTGCTGCTGGTGATTTCGCCTGTGTTTTCACCGAAGCACAAGATGTCGACTCCTACTAAATTGATGGTCAATTGGTCGGGTTCGCTTACCGTGGCTTCGGCCGTGTCGGTGCAGTTGTGGGCATCGGTCACGGTGACGGTGTAAATGCCTGCCGTTAAGCCTGTTATAGTGGCGCTGCGTTCGACCATTCATAGGTGTAGTTCGGAGTGCCGCCTGTTGCGCTGACTCCTACTGTGCCGTCGTTGCCGCCGTTGATGCTGACTGGGCTGTTTGAGGTGCTTAAGAACGATGTCGCTTGGTTCGCTTAGGGTGATTTCATCCGTGGCGGTTGCGCCGTTGTCGTCTGTTACCGTTACCGTGTAAGTGCCTGCAATTAAATCGCTTATGTTTGAAGTTGTGACCGTTTGACCAAAGGTATTCGTTGCCGCCTACACCGCCTGTGCTGCTGCTGGTGATTTCGCCTGTGTTTTCACCAAAACACAAGATGTCGACTCCTACTAAATTGATGGTCAATTGGTCGGGTTCGCTTACCGTGGCTTCGGCCGTGTCGGTGCAGTTGTGGGCATCGGTCACGGTGACGGTGTAAATGCCTGCGGTTAAGCCTGTTATAGTGGCATCGGTGCCTGCATCGGACCATTCATAGGTGTAGTTCGGAGTGCCGCCTGTTGCGCTGACTCCTACTGTGCCGTCGTTGCCGCTGTTGATGCTGACGGGGGTGTTGGAGGTGCTTAATGTAATGTCGCTTGGTTGGCTTAGGGTGATTTCATCCGTGGCGGTTGCACCGTTGTCGTCTGTTACCGTTACCGTGTAAGTGCCTGCTGTCAAGGTGTTTATTGAAGCGGTTGTGCACACCGTTTGACCAAAGGTATTCGTTGCCGCCTACGCCGCCTGTGCTGCTGCTGGTGATTTCGCCTGTGTTTTCACCGAAACACAAGATGTCGACTCCTACTAAATTGATGGTCAATTGGTCGGGTTCGCTTACGGTGGCTTCGGCCGTGTCGGTGCAGTTGTGGGCATCGGTCACGGTGACGGTGTAAATGCCTGCGGTTAAGCCTGTTATAGTGGCATCTATGCCTGCGTTCGACCATTCATAGGTGTAGTTCGTAGTGCCGCCTGTTGCGCTGACTCCTACTGTGCCGTCGTTGCCGCCGTTGATGCTGACGGGGCTGTTGAAGGTGCTTAATGAACGATGTCGCTTGGTTGGCTTAGGGTGATTTCATCCGTGGCGGTTGCACCGTTGTCGTCTGTTACCGTTACCGTGTAAGTGCCTGCTGTCAAGGTGTTTATTGAAGCGGTTGTGCAGACCGTTTGACCAAAGGTATTCGTTGCCGCCTACGCCGCCTGTGCTGCTGCTGGTGATTTCGCCTGTGTTTTCACCGAAACACAAGATGTCGACTCCTACTAAATTGATGGTCAATTGGTCGGGTTCGCTTACGGTGGCTTCGGCCGTGTCGGTGCAGTTGTGGGCATCGGTCACGGTGACGGTGTAAATGCCTGCGGTTAAGCCTGTTATAGTGGCATCTGCGTTCGACCATTCATAGGTGTAGTTCGGAGTGCCGCCTGTTGCGCTGACTCCTACTGTGCCGTCGTTGCCACCGTTGATGCTGACTGGGCTGTTTGAAGTAGTAAGAACGATGTCGCTTGGTTCGGTTAGGGTGATTTCATCCGTGGCGGTTGCACCGTTGTCGTCTGTTACCGTTACCGTATAAGTGCCTGCAATTAAATCGCTTATGTTTGAAGTTGTGGCACCGTTTGACCAAAGGTATTCGTTGCCGCCTACGCCGCCTGTGCTGCTGCTGGTGATTTCGCCTGTGCTTTCACCAAAGCACAAGATGTCGACTCCTACTAAATTGATGGTCAATTGGTCGGGTTCGCTTACCGTGGCTTCGGCCGTGTCGGTGCAGTTGTGGGCATCGGTCACGGTGACGGTGTAAATGCCTGCGGTTAAGCCTGTTATAGTGGCATCGGCGCCTGCGTTCGACCATTCATAGGTGTAGTTCGGGGTGCCGCCTGTTGCGCTGACTCCTACTGTGCCGTCGTTGCCGCCGTTGATGCTGACGGGGCTGTTTGAAGTAGTCAGAACGATGTCGCTTGGTTCGCTTAGGGTGATTTCATCCGTGGCGGTTGCGCCGTTGTCGTCTGTTACCGTTACCGTGTAAGTGCCTGCTGTCAAGGTGTTTATTGAAGCGGTTGTGCAGACCGTTTGACCAAAGGTATTCGTTGCCGCCTACGCCGCCTGTGCTGCTGCTGGTGATTTCGCCTGTGTTTTCACCGAACACAAGATGTCGACTCCTACTAAATTGATGGTCAATTGGTCGGGTTCGCTTACCGTGGCTTCGGCCGTGTCGGTGCAGTTGTGGGCATCGGTCACGGTGACGGTGTAAATGCCTGCGGTTAAGCCTGTTATAGTGGCATCGGTGTATCGCGTTCGACCATTCATAGGTGTAGTTTGGGGTCGCCTGTTGCGCTGACTCCTACTGTGCCGTCGTTGCCGCCGTTGATGCTGACGGGGCTGTTTGAAGTAGTAAGAACGATGTCGCTTGGTTCGCTTAGGGTGATTTCATCCGTGGCGGTTGCGCCGTTGTCGTCTGTTACCGTTACCGTGTAAGTGCCTGCTGTCAAGGTGTTTATTGAAGCGGTTGTGCACCGTTTGACCAAAGGTATTCGTTGCCGCCTACACCGCCTGTGCTGCTGCTGGTGATTTCGCCTGTGTTTTCACCGAAGCACAAGATGTCGACTCCTACTAAATTGATGGTCAATTGGTCGGGTTCGCTTACCGTGGCTTCGGCCGTGTCGGTGCAGTTGTGGGCATCGGTCACGGTGACGGTGTAAATGCCTGCCGTTAAGCCTGTTATAGTGGCATCGTGCCTATGCGTTCGACCATTCATAGGTGTAGTTCGGAGTGCCGCCTGTTGCGCTGACTCCTACTGTGCCGTCGTTGCCGCCGTTGATGCTTACTGGGGTGTTGGAGGTGCTTAATGTAATGTCGCTTGGTTCGCTTAGGGTGATTTCATCCGTGGCGGTTGCGCCGTTGTCGTCTGTTACCGTTACCGTGTAAGTGCCTGCAATTAAATCGCTTATGTTTGAAGTTGTGGCGTTTGACCAAAGGTATTCGTTGCCGCCTACACCGCCTGTGCTGCTGCTGGTGATTTCGCCTGTGTTTTCACCGAAGCACAAGATGTCGACTCCTACTAAATTGATGGTCAATTGGTCGGGTTCGCTTACCGTGGCTTCGGCCGTGTCGGTGCAGTTGTGGGCATCGGTCACGGTGACGGTGTAAATGCCTGCGGTTAAGCCTGTTATAGTGGCATTTGCATTGGACCATTCATAGGTGTAGTTCGGAGTGCCGCCTGTTGCGCTGACTCCTACTGTGCCGTCGTTGCCACCGTTGATGCTGACTGGGCTGTTTGAAGTAGTAAGAACGATGTCGCTTGGTTCGCTTAGGGTGATTTCATCCGTGGCGGTTGCGCCGTTGTCGTCTGTTACAGTTACCGTGTAAGTGCCTGCTGTCAAGGTGTTTATTGAAGCGGTTGTGCAGACCGTTTGACCAAAGGTATTCGTTGCCGCCTACGCCGCCTGTGCTGCTGCTGGTGATTTCGCCTGTGTTTTCACCGAAACACAAGATGTCGACTCCTACTAAATTGATGGTCAATTGGTCGGGTTCGCTTACCGTGGCTTCGGCCGTGTCGGTGCAGTTGTGGGCATCGGTCACGGTGACGGTGTAAATGCCTGCGGTTAAGCCTGTTATAGTGGCATTTGCCTGCGTTCGACCATTCATAGGTGTAGTTCCCGCCTGTTGCGCTGACTCCTACTGTGCCGTCGTTGCCGCTGTTGATGCTGACTGGGCTGTTTGAAGTAGTAAGAACGATGTCGCTTGGTTCGCTAAGCGTCACTTCGTTTGTTGCTTTTGTACCATTGCTATCAGTAACGGTTACTGTATAAGTACCTGCACTTATCGTATTAATGGAGGCGGTTGTTGCACCATTCGACCATATATAGGTATTGCCGCCTACGCCGCCTGTTACTGCTGTGCTTATGCTACCCGTGTTTTCACCAAAACACAAGATGTCTATACCTGTTAGAGCTACATCTATAGAACACGCATTAGAGCCTGTGAATGCAAAGTCGATTGTCAAATTCACATTATCGTCTGGCAAAGTACCTGCATAAAAAGAAAAGCCCTGCTCATTCAAAGGTTCTACGTTTGGCTTTACATCAATGATTCCAGAGGTAATCATATTAAAAAAACTTGCATTGAGTCTGCCATTCGAATCCGTATTATCATCAATGGTTTCATCATCACTTCCACCTTCAAGGGAGATAAGTCCTTCCAAGGGTTCTCCTACATTAAATTCTGAGGATAAGATTCCGACAAAATATCTACCTGGTGCGAGATCATCAAAAATATAACTTCCATCTGCAGCAGTTACAACGAGTCTTTCAGGTTTTGGAAGAATTGCTCCTTCTTTGTATAGTCTCATTTCCACACCTTCAATACCGGTATCTCCTGCATCGTAAATACCATTGCAGTTTAAATCATTGTAAACAAGATTACCAATTGCCACGCTTTCCATAAAACCAAAGTCAATGGTTTCGTTGACACTTCCGTCGCTTAATAGCCCTGGATATTGGTTTGCTCCTTGTCCAGTTTCAGAGGTTGGCTCACCTCCAACCAAAAGTTCAATGACTATTGTTCCAACTCCTCTTCCTGTTGTCACACCAATATATCTCCCGTTGTCGTCGTCATCGGTAGTAGCATCACCTGTTCCTATAGTACTTTGTGTGTTTACTAAAGCTTGTCCAACATCAAATTGATTATCGGGTATAAATAGTTTATACTCGCCTGGGTCAAGCATATCAAAATAGTAATAGCCATTACCATCGGTAATAGCTGTTGCAAGTGGAGTAGAGAGAAATGATGAATCAGCTCGAAAAAGTTGAACAGTAACACCTGGTATTGCGGCATCTCCAACATTGAAGGTTCCATTTAAATCATTGTCTAAAAAGACAAAATTACCGACAGCTACTTTTTGGGGTTCGGACTCAATTATTATTGGACAACAAAGGCTAATATCACAACCATTGGCATCTTTTCCTGTATAATAATAGTTTCCTATTGTGGTAATATTAAGGGTTGTATTGTTCTCTCCTATTAGAGCGTCTCCGGGGTCTGTGCTACCTTCATACCATTGAATGTCGGTTAAGCCTGCTTCAACTGTTGCGGTGAAACTGCCTCCGTACAAATATTCGGGAACACTAATGCAGACATCTGCAAAATCGTCTTCGTCGTTTCGCCCATTGTTGGGTGTAGAGTCAGGATCTGTTTGGTCGGATGCGGTGACTTCTACTTCATTGAAGTGGATTCCGCTGGACAGCACTTCTACTGTAACTGTAAGGGTTTCGGAGCTACTGGCAGATACTGTTCCTATTGTCCATGTTCCTGTTCCAGATGAATGTGCAAAACTTCCTGCAGTAACACTATTGGCTTGATAGTCAACGCCAATAGGCAAATTATCTGTAAGAACAACTCCTGTGGCCTCTGTTGCACTTTGGTTCTCTACAATAATGGTATAGGTTATTAGGTCTCCTATTGCAGGTTCGCTATTGGTGACCGTTTTTGTGACAGAAAGGTCTGTTTGAGCTTGAATAGAAAAAGAAGTGAATAGCATAAGAAGAGCTATCCAACAATAATTATTGAGGGAATGTAACGGTTTTTTCATGGCGTGGAAAAACGAATTTGAATGGATAAAAATGCTTGACAATCTTTTGCCTAGGAAATAAATAGTTTTAGGATTACACGGACTTTGTGTATTCTTTTTACGACAGTAGGGGTGGAAATTCATAAAATTATTTTTTCAAGAACCTTAATTAGGCTGTGTGTGTGTGTACAAATGTTATAAATAAATATATTCTAAAATAATGACAAAAATTTACTCAAATCTCTGCCTAATAATTATTTATAAGTAATAATAAAAATGACTAATTGAAGATGTTTATGGTAGGAGTAGGTAGTGGTAGGTATGGAATTGGTCATTCCTTTAATGGCTTCTTACTTTTACAAGCATATAATATGCCAAAATACTTTTGAAAATTGTATTGATAATATACAATCATAAACTTGACAATAAAATGACAATTTAATATATTTTTATTAATATGTTTTTAAAAAATAATGTTTTCAATAAAAATATTATTTTAAATTAAAAAAATACACATGGATTATTGTGCAAAAAACAACATACTCTTGTATCTAAATCCCCTTTTTTTAGTAAAATGAGAAGATATAGGAGTTGGTTTATTGGTTTTGATAAAACCTAATGCATCAATAATATTTGGTTAAAAGGATAGGAGGGTTACTTGTAGAGAGAGTTGTGATAAAAAATTAAGTGTGTAATGAATCTTCACAAAAAACATACCAAATAGTTAAGCTTACTCTTTTTTAGATAAACAATGCCGTAGTATGTTCATTGAGCAAAGCTCTTTAAATTTCCTCCTCTCATCTCTTTTGGACTTTAGACGAAACACATAAGTAGAAAGATAAAAGAAGTAAATATTTGATTATGAATAAATTGTATTTTCACTTAATTCCTTTGCTGTCAATGATTTAAAACTTTTTGTCTTATGCATTTTATCTTTTGTCCAAAGTCTAACCTGAATAATTCTCAAATTTTTGACTATTGTTGAAAACCAATAGCTCAGGTACTTTTTGTTAAACGGAGAAACAGAGAGAACACAGAGATTTGATGATAAAGACTTCGGTAGTTTTTTCGTAAAAAATCAATCTTCAATAAAATGCTCATCTGATTTTTTCAAAGGACAAACTAATGAAGTCTCATTTCACATAATTGCCATAGTTTATGAATTATTCAGGTTAAATCTCCTTCAAAGAGGAAGTTTGCTGCTAATGAGTACATTAGCACTTTTAAGTCAGATGGCTAATACACTGTAAGGAAAGTTGTTTGAAACTCAAAAGCGCATAGCCCAAGCCCCATTCCGATTTAATTGGAATCTCAGATGTGTAGAAAAGCAGATTGAATTGAAGCGATTAGTAGCGTAGCTTTTACATAGCCAAACGATTGATTATATACGGCATCGAAACGATTCCTCTACATAAAAGTTAGATACCATTATTCCTACTAATAGAGCCGTGGTGATGCTGCTGAAATATTAAAAAATTTCTGTTCCAGTGAATCGACGGGATGAGCCTTTGAAATATAATAAATTTATATTGTACACTAACGATATATTTTAATTGTAGTTATGTCGGTACTTCATCACTCTATTTTGTATAAAAAATAGAATTATTTGTTGACTTGCTGCTTCATCAAATCTCGAATTTCGGAGAGCAACTGAATATTTTTGGGGGTAGGAACACTTGCTTCTCCTTCGTCTTCCGATTTTCGTTTGACACTGTTCATAACTTTGATAACAATGAACATGGAAAAAGCAATCAATAGAAAATCAATTCCTACTTGGATAAAATTGCCGTAGTTGATGGCAACCAATTCTTGAAGGACTTCTCCATTTGCAGCAACTTCTTTTTGTTGAAGGACAATTTTGAGGTCTGTAAAATCAACATTTCCCAAAAAATAACCGATTGGCGGAGTGATAATATCACTGACCAAAGAACTGACAATTTTATTGAAGGCTGTACCAATGATGATACCAATTGCCATGTCTATTACGTTTCCTTTTACTGCAAATTCTTTGAATTCTTGAAAAAATTTCATCGGTTGCTTATTTTATGATGTTTTTGATACACGCTTAAAACGCAAAAGACCTAAAAACGTTTAATTATTTGTGTACTGAAATGGCTTTATAGAGATGCATTAATCAATCGTTTGTGGTTAAATACTGGCTATAATTTTTACAGTTATAGTATTTCTACACAATTATCGTTTTACCTTTGCAGCCTTTTAACAAAAAAAATAATAGAAAAAATATGAAATTGAAGTTATTGAAGAGAGTTTTTTGTAGCCTGATAATCATCGTTTTATTTAATGCTTGTCAGTCGAATAACTCTTCTACAGGTAGTGTTAAGAAAGCCAATCTATATGATGTGGATAGGGAATTTATCAAAGAAGGGGTGAAAGGTTCTTTCTTGCTATATGATTGGAACGCAAAAGATTATATTGTAGATTATGATCCTCAACGCAATGAGCATCCTTATATTCCCGCTTCGACCTTCAAGATTTTCAATTCCTTAGTGGCATTGGAAGAGGGTGTGGTGAAGGACGAAAAACAGGTGATTAAATGGGACGGTGTAGATAGAGGCTGGGATAAATGGAACCGCAATCACGATATGGAGTCAGCTATTCAATATTCGGCAGTGTGGTTTTACCAGGTTTTGGCCCGAAAAATCGGTGCAAAAAAAATGCAGTCTTGGATAGATAAGGTGGGATATGGGAATCAAGATATTTCGGAGAATATTGATGATTTTTGGTTGGAGGGCAACCTGCGAATTACCCCCAAAGAACAGATTGAGTTTTTGAGTAGGCTTTATTCCAATGATTTACCTTTTTCGCAGCGGAGCATGGATATTGTGAAAAAAATTCTTATCATTGAACAGAATAATCAGTTTACGATGCGTGCAAAAACTGGATGGGCGCAACTGTTTGACCCACAAATAGGCTGGTGGGTTGGCTATATTGAAACGGGTGACAATGCTTACTTTTTCTGTATCAACATAGACATTACAGAAGAAAAACAAGCTGCTGCTAGAATGAGAATTACCCGTGCTATTTTATCTCAACCTGGCATCATGAACTTGAAAGATTTGGATACAAAAGCAATCGAAGAAGAAAAGTAGCCAATTGAAGAACAATGGTCACTTTTGGCCATTACTAAATTGATCTGCCAAAATGCAACTATTCAAAAAAATCGCTTTAATTACACTGCTCGTACTACTGGCAGTAGTTCTGATATTTAGTGCTATTCACTTTCATACAGATATTTCATTATCTGATTTAAAAGAAAAATATGCCCCTCCTCCTTCTCAGTTTGTAGAAATTGACGGGATGCCTGTGCATTATCGCATTGAAGGTGCGGTTGATTCTACTGCAATGGTATTGATTCATGGCACAGCTGCTTCACTACATACATGGGAAGGCTGGATACCACATTTTGAAAAAAACTACCGCTTGATTCGCTTTGACCTACCTGCTTTTGGATTGACAGGCCCGAATCCATCGCACAATTACAGCATGGATTATTATGTAGATTTTGTCGATCAGGTACTTCAAAAACTGAAAGTAGATAGTTGTGTTATGGTTGGCAATTCACTGGGCGGGCATATTGCTTGGCGATACACTTCAAAATATCCCAAAAAAGTTCAAAAATTGGTCTTGATTGATGCTTCTGGGTATCCCAATAACAAGCCTACTCCTATTGCCTTCAAATTGGCCCGCAACCAAATGACAAGTACCCTTATGCGCTACATCACTCCCCGTTCTCTGGTTGCCAAGAGTCTGTATGATGTCTATGGAAATGATAGCTTGGTAACCGATGAATTGATTGACCGCTACTATGATATGCAGTTGCGTGAAGGCAATCGAAGTGCCTTTATTGTTCGTGCCAATCTGGTGAGCAGTGAAACGTTGGAACAAGAAATCGCTCTTATCCAAAATATCCAACAACCTACATTGATTCTCTGGGGAGAAGCCGATAATTGGCTGCCTGTAGAAAATGCCACCCGTTTTTTCGATGATTTACCCCGTGCTAAGTTGGTGACTTACCAAGGCATTGGCCATGTACCTATGGAGGAAATTCCCGATGAAACGGCCCGTGATGTCTTGCTATTTCTCAACAATACTTATTGACTGCAACATTTTTAGTCAGCCAAGATTACTTCAAAATCGTTTCTGCCGATTGCGGTGAGGGTCTCCATAGATAAGGTAGTGAGTCCACTATTTTGTCAAGTGTTGACAAAATCAGCGAGGCGCAAAACCTTGCCAACACTTGAAAATTAACAACCAAACGGAACTTTTACCCCTCCTCAAACGATTCTATATATAGACAAAAATCAAAACCATACAATGCCCAATAAAGAAATAGCCACCAAATTCGCCACTTCTGTTGCCTTTGCAGGGCTGTCCGCAGTCACAGGCGGTTTGATAAACGAAACCACAGGACAACTGATTAGCAATGTATTCGCAGATTTGGCGAGCCATCAACTCATTGGGGGAGGCGAACAAATGCTGCAAGCCCTCAACAACCGCATACCCCGACAAGATGCCGCCAATCACGACCTACAAAGAGGTTTTCGGGAAGCCGTCAAAGCCGCATTGGAGGAAATCAAACGTGCGTACAGCGAAAAAAACATAGACGACTCCATTCGCCAACAAGTCACCGATTTTTTGGAGGAACTGCAAAGCGATGTAGCCGCACAGTTACCGCCCTTTGAGGAGGCGATAACCGAAGATTTTGTGCAGCACTACCTCAACAACCAAACACACGCCAAAGCCCAAATGCAGCAAACTTTGGCGGATTATGTCGAAACTGCCGAACGCATTGACGGGAATTTTCAAAACTACTTTTTGGAGAACTTGCAGCCTTTGGTGCAGCTTTATTTTGGCGAAATCCTCAAAGACAGCCAAGAAAACAATGTAAAAGTCTGGAAAGCCTATCAGTTGATGGTCATAGACGGATTGAAGAAAGGGCAGGTGTTGACACAGCTGCAAATGCAAAAAGTGCTTGCCAAACTGGAGGGCGAACAGGGCGGAACGGTTCTATCGGCTGCTTTGGAAACCACTATCCAAAGTCTGCAGTACCGTATGCGATTGGTGATAGAAGATTTGCGGACGATTCGGCAGGTATTGACCGAACTGCAAAAAGAAATGGGAAACATTGCAGCGAAACAAGAGAAACACATCAAACTTTCCGAAAAAATCTTGGAGGAAGTCAAAAATATCGAAACCAAAGCTGACATCCCCAAACACCTCACCAATGCCGCCTTTCTCTCCGAAGTATTCATCGGCAGACAAGAAGACCTCAAAGCCATCTCTGAACGCCTCTGGAACAAAGCACAAGCAAAAGGCAATGGAAATGGAAATGGCAAAAGCGAAAACATTTTGCTCTTGGTGAATGGCAGGGGTGGCATGGGCAAAACCACTTTGGCATCGCACTACTACCACCAAAACGCCGACCGCTACCGACACTTGGCGTGGGTATTTGCCGAAAAAAGCATCGCCGAAGCCCTCTTGACCTTGGCAATTCCGCTAAAGCTGCAATTCGCCCCGACCGAAACGACCGAACAACGCCTCGACCTCCTCCTCCAAAAACTGCAAAACCTCCCTGCGCCCTGCCTGTTGGTGATAGACAATGCCAACAAGCTCGACGACCTACACACACACTACAAAGCCCTGCGAACCTGCTCCAATTTACACCTGCTGCTGACGACCCGCATCACCACCTTTCGCAATGCCGCAACTTATCCCATAGAAGCCCTGCCCGAAGCACAAGCCATCGAACTCTTTCAAACCCACTACCCCAAACACCGACCCGAAGAAAACGACTTGCTGAAAGGCATCCTACGAGCAGTTGGCAGCAATACCCTGGTAATAGAACTGCTCGCCAAAAACCTCGCTCGCCTCAACCGAATCCGCACCCGCTACCACCTGCAAGACCTCCTACACGACCTTCAAAACCGTGGCTTGCTGCAATTGAGCCAAAGCAAAGTCGTGGATGCGGACTACCAACACTTCGAGCGAGCGACACCCGAAACGATTATTGCAGCGATGTACGATTTGGGGGAATTGTCGGAGGCTGAAAAGGCATTGTTGGCGGTGTTTTCGGTCTTGCCTGCGGAGAATATTGAGTTTGGGATCTTGGAGTCTTTGTTGATAGCTTCGCTAAGTGAGGAAGAAACGCAGCAAATCAAAGGCTTGATAGAAGAACATGGCGAAGAACGGATAAAAGAATTCCTCCTAAAAGAGGGCATGGAAGCACTTCAATGGGAAGCGATTAAAAACGCTCTGCAAAGCGATTCTAAAACTGAAAAATTGGAAACCCAGCTACTTTCACTTGCCCAAAAAGGGTGGTTGGATTTTGAAGAACAACAGGTGACTTTTAGAATCAGTCCTGTCGTGCAAGAAGTAAGCAGAAGCAAACATACTGATTTATTGGAGGATTGTGGGGTTTTGGTGAGCAAGTTGATTGATAAATTGGACTACGAAGGGACGCACATCATAGGCAGCACTTACAAAGAAGGAATCTTATTTGCTCGTTATGCCCTCTCTATCCTCTCAACCATTCAAAAACCTCATTACAACTTGGCTCTACTTGCCGAAAGAACTGGAGGCTATCATACCATAACGGGCAATTTACAACAGGCAATTAATTGTTACGAAACATGCAAAGATATTTCTCAAAAATTGTGTGTCTTAGAACCCAATGAACCCTATAACAAAAATATCTTGGCGATTTCTTACGAGAAATTGGGTTCGACCCACAGCAGCTTAGGGAATTTGGAGCAGGCTTTGAAATTTTTTGAGGAAGATGCACAGTTAAGTAAAGAACTGTATGCTGCCTATCCGTCGAATGTTGGCTTTAAAAACGGCTTGGCGATTTCTTACTCCAAATTGGGTGAGACCCACAGCAGCTTAGGGAATTTGGAGCAGGCTTTGAAATTTTTTGAGGATGAAACGGACTTATTTGAAGAACTGTATGCTGCCTATCCGTCGAATGTTGGCTTTAAAAACGGCTTAGCGATTTCTTACGAGAAATTGGGCTCTACGCAGAGCAGCTTAGGGAATTTGGAGCAGGCTTTGAAATTTTTTGAGGAGGATGCACAATTAACCAAAGAACTGTATGCTGCCTATCCGTCAAATGTTGGCTTTAAAAACGGCTTGGCGATTTCTTACGAGAAATTGGGCTCTACGCAGAGCAGCCTTGGGAATTTGGCGAAAGCCTTGCAATATTTTGAGGACTACAATCAATTGGAGAAAGAACTGTATGAAGCGAATCCGTCGAATGTAGGGTTTAAAAACGGCTTGGCGATCTCGTATGTCAAGTTGGCTTCTATTTTTCTTTCTTCTGACGCACAAAAAGCAAAACCTTATTTGGAAGAAGCGGAACAACATTTTGCAGAATTGCATCAAATTGCTCCTCAACATGCTCAATTTAAGCAGTATTTAGATATAGTTCGGAATGTTTTGGAGGGATTGGGGTAGTTGGTGTTCCGTTTCAAACGTTGCCAAACCTTGCAGGTGTACCGATTTTTTCGGCATCCAAGATTGTCAAGGTTTTTACTCTAATAGCTTTGAACACGAATCGTTTACGAAAAAGAATCACACTTGACTTTGGAAGCATAGTTTTGGGTGCATCCCAAATTGTCGCAAGGTTGTGTCGGTACGCTGTACCTTTTATTGACTCCTCCAATAATGTCCTACAAACAGGGTCGGAGCTACGCTCCTAAGAAACTGCGTATCAGGAGCATAGCTCCGACTCTGTTTGTAAAGCCTCCGAATACCAAATTCCTGTTCACTCCACGCTTCGATAATCTACTTAATCTACCTATATTTACATAGATTAAGCACTTTATCCTTTCAATAATCTGCTTAATCTATCTTTTGCAGAAAAAAATGATGTGCATGAATCAGTTTATCATAGGCAGAACAGCTCAAAAACAAGAACTAACAGAAGCATTGGCTTCAACCAAACCCGAAATGCTCGCTTTGGTGGGTAGGCGACGCGTGGGAAAAACCTATTTGGTCAGTCAGGTGTATGCCGAACACATTGATTTTGAAATCACAGGACTGCAATATGGAAACAAACGTGACCAAATCGAAAACTTCATGCTCAAAATGAGCAAACACTTTCCCAACTACAAATTGGAGAAAATGCCCAAATCTTGGCTAAAAGCCTTCGATCATTTGACCCTTGCTTTGGAGGGACTCGAAAAACAGGCAAAAATGGTGGTTTTTTTGGATGAATTGCCGTGGTTAGCCACTCCAAAATCGGGTTTTCTGACTGGTTTGAGTTATTTTTGGAACAGTTGGGGGGTGAAGCAGAACATTGTGGTCGTTATTTGTGGTTCAGCCGCTTCTTGGATGATTAAAAAAGTCATCAACAATAGAGGAGGATTGCACAACAGAGTGACCCGCTTGTTGTTTCTCTATCCATTCACTTTAGCCGAAACCGCAGCTTATTGCCTAGCAAGCAACATCAAACTCAACCAATATCAAATCTTGCAGTTATATATGGTCATGGGTGGTATTCCGATGTATTTAGACCAAATCAAGCCAGGGCTTTCTGTTATTCAAAACATACAAAAAATTTGTTTTGCACCTTCGGGTTATTTGCGCCACGAATTTGAGCGTTTGTTTGCCTCTCTTTTCAAAGACTACCAAAAACACGTTGCCATTGTTCGGGCTTTGGCGAGCAAACGAAAGGGATTGACGAGGCAAGAAATTATCCAAACGACCAAACTGACCAATAGCGGAAAATTGACAGATATTTTGTACGAATTGGAATCATCAGGTTTCTTGACCATTTATGGAGGATATGGCAAAAAGGTAAAAGAGAGTCTTTATCGGCTGACAGATGCCTATTCGCTGTTTTACCTCACGTTTTTAGAGCCTTTGGGAAAAAGCAATCAATTGGACTTCAATAAATTGAGCGACCTACCTTTGTGGAAAACTTGGAGTGGTTATACCTTTGAAAATATTTGCCTCACACATATTGACCAAATCCGAAAGGCTTTGAGCATAGCAGGAATGACTTCTTCTATTGCTTCTTTCGTTACCCGCCCCAAAGACGGCTTACCTGGTGCCCAGATAGACCTTTTGATTGACCGTAGCGACCAATCCATCAATATTTGTGAAATCAAATTCAGTATAGAAGATTATGTTGTCACCAAAAAAGATGTCGACAACATTCAAACCAAAAAGAAGGTCTTTCGCTACCACTCCAAAACAAAAAAACACCTGTTCACGACCCTTATCACCACGATGGGAGTGGTTGAAAATAGCCATAAAGTCAATTTTATTGACCAAGTAGTGACATTGAAGGATTTGTTTTTGGAGTAACAAACCGTACAGTACAAGCAAAAATTCCTCTGAGTACCCAATTCCCCGACTTCTGGGGCAGGCTCCATTCCGTTTCGTTCAAGTGTCGCCAAACCTTTCAGGTGTTGGCGAAATTCACTTAGTTGTAGAGGTAGCATATATTTCGCCAACGTTCGCAGAACTTGACGACAATAGAAGCGGGCAGCAGTTCAAAAAGAAAAACCCTCCAAACTACCAAGTAATTTGAAGGGTCTCCAAAAAAATCATTCTTTAGTTCCGCTTCCCATCAAAGTGAAAAGAAAGCACAGTTTCAAAATCAATATCCGTCAGTCGTCCACCGTCAATCGTCAACCGTTCCTACCGACAAACCTCCACAAAACCATTCTGCGCCACAGGACGGGTATCCACAATGTACCTCAACACATAGAAGTAAGTACCATCAGGAACATCCTTCCCATTGTTTTGCCAAGTACCATCCCAAGCCACAGAGTTGTCGTAGCCATCCACACGATAGACCTCATCCCCCCAACGGTTGAAAATCACCAACTCGCCAATCGTCTCAAAACATTCCTCCAAATTGTCTGCATTCTCAATCAAGAACAAGTCGTTGATATTGTCGCCATTTGGAGAAAAAGCATTGGCAAACTTCAAATCACAACCATTGTTTTCCGAATCAATCGTGATGATTACCAAAGCCGTATCACAGATTGCCGTATCAGGGAAAGTATAGCACAACGCATATCGGAAGCTGTCCACTCCTGCAAAATCAATGTTGGGCGTGTAGGTAATCGTTGTATCCCCCAAGATGTCGCCATTCACCACGACCGTACCATTTGAGGGCAAGTCAATGATAATCAAGTCCACCACACCGCTACCATCAGTCGGGTAGGCATCGTTGCCGAGAACAGGAATGTCAATTGGTGTATTGAGGTCAGTCGTCACCGCATCATCTTCTGCAATGACCACAATGCCATCCAAAGGAATTACATTGATGTTCACAGTCACTGTTTCGCAAACCGTACCTTCACACACTTCCAGAATCAATTGGTCAGTTCCCGTAAAGTCCGTATCAGGTGCATAATTGAAGCAAATCAAACTCGTATCGCTTGGCGTTGCAATGCCATTTGAAGGAAGCGAAGTAATGTTGAGGCTATCGGGGATAAAGTCCAAAGTCAAGATACCCAATGCAATCAAACTGTCCAAACAAATCACATTGTCGCTATTTTCAGTGACGGTAATGTTGATGGTATTGTCCACGATTTCGTCCATGATGTGAATCGTCACATAAGCCGTATCACATAACACAGGCTGACCATCATCGCAGATAATATAGCTGAAAAAGTCGTCGCCCAAATAGGTCGAATCGGGTGTATAAAGCACCTCATCCCCTACCAATTCAGCCGTTCCGTGAATCGGTATAGAAACAAATGTTACCACCAAATTGTCGCCATCAGGGTCACTATCATTGCCGAGAATCGGGATGCTGATAGGCGTATTTGGAGGCGTAGTCACTTCATCATCTACCGCAATCGGAGGATTGTTCGGCAATTCATCACTGCCCACATTGATAACCACCGTACCTACATCACACAATATCGGAGTGCCGTTGTCACAAATCGTATAAGTAAAGCTGTCAATTCCGATAAAGTCAGGGTCAGGAGTGTAGGTAAACACACCATTTGCATCAAAAATTGTGGTGCCATTTGTTGGAACAGTGAAAGTGGTAATTACCAAAGTATCACCGCCAAAGGGGTCAAAATCGTTCAACAAAACTGCAATCTGAACAGGCGTACTCACAGGCGTTGTCGCCACATCGTTTACCGCCACAGGTGCAATATTAGTCACTGAATCGGGCAAAACAATCACCGTCACCAAAGTTGTGTCGCATTGACCAGTCGCATTGCAGGCTTCGTAAATGAAGTAATCCGTTCCTACAAAGTCGGTGTCGGGCGTGTAAATCACCGTTGTACCGTCCGTTGTTGCCGTACCATTTTCGGGGTCGGTCACAATTCCGCTCACGGTCAAACCTGCTCCTTCATCATTGTCCAAAACAGGAATGTCGATAGGTGTATTCACAGCAGTTTGTACGATGTCAGGATTCGCTACAATTGGCTCAACTTCTGATGGTTGAACAACAATCGTCACCACAGCCGTATCGCAAAGCGGAGGCGTAGTACCATCGTCACAAGCCGTATATAAGAAGTAGTCTGTACCTATGAAATCCGCATTTGGAATGTAGGTAAACGTGCCATCTTCTTCCTGCAATAGCGTACCATTTGCAGGTTCGGTGATGGGCGCAGCCGTCAAATTGTCGCCATCGGGGTCGCTGTCGTTCTCCAACACATCGAAGCTGATTGCAGTGCCTTGTGGAGTTGTAAAATCGTCATCAACTGCAATCGGTGCATTGTTCAAACAATCTACATCACCCACAGCCACACCCACTTGTGCCGTATCGCAGGCATTGAAGGAATCACAAACGATGTAGCTAAACACCACACAACCTTCAAAATCTGGGTCAGGCGTAACCGTTACCGTTGTTCCATCATCCGTAATCTCCAAGCCTACTCCCACAGGAATATCCAATAAATCTGTCACCGTCAATGGGTCGCCATCGGGGTCACTATCATTGTCCAAAACAGGCACCGTCACAGGTGTATTGATAGGCGTTTCTGCCGTATCATTGTTGGCAGTTGGCGGATGATTACCCGTAATTTCACCGTCATACACATTCACCGCTACCACAGTTTCATCGCAATTGCCGAAAACATCACAAATTTGGTAGGTGAAATAATCGTCTCCTGTAAAGCCAGTATTTGGCGTGTAGGTAAACGTATTGTCTGGATTCAAAGCCACCGAACCATTTTCGGGTTGGGTAAAGCCAGTAATCGTCAATTCCACTCCCAAATCGTTCACCAAAACTGCAATGGCAACAGGCGTATTAATAGGTGTAAATGCCACATCAGGATTTGCATCCGCAGGAGGCTGAACCGTCACACAAACCGTAGCCACATCACACAAACCTTCAGGGTCACAGATTTGATACTCAAAACAATCCGTACCGATAAAACCAGCATTCGGCAAATAAGTAATACTCGCTGTATCCATGCCTATCAAAGCAGAGCCATTTGCAGGTTGAGTCAAAATGGCGGTAATCACAATGTTGTCGCCATCAGGGTCACTATCATTGTTCAATACCAAAATATCCACAGGCGTACCAATCAAAGTGCTGCCCGTATCATCTACTGCAATAGGCGGTTGATTTTCACCATTGTCAGCTTCAACTGTAATGGTCACAAAAGTTGTATCACACAACACAGGCTGACCATCATCACACAAGATATAGGTCAAGAAATCAGTGCCTTCAAAACCTGCTTCAGGCGTATAATTGATGTTGCCATTTTCATCTACAGAAGCCGTTCCGTGCATTGGGTCAGAGCCCAAAGTAACAGTCAAATCGTCGCCATCGGGATCACTGTCATTCGCCAAAACGGGAATCGTGACAGGCGTATTTGTAGTAGTATTTGCCACATCCTCAACGGCAATCGGTGGGTTGTTTGGAAATTCCTCCAAGCCCACGGCAATACCTACCGTCGCTTCGTCACACAATCCTTGAGGATCACAAACAATATAGGTGAAGCTATCAACACCCACAAAATCAGGATTCGGTGTATAAACTACTTCTCCACTTACAATTTCAGCCGTTCCATTTGTTGGCTGATTCGAGATAGAAACTACCGTCAAAGGAGCACCTTCTGGGTCGCTGTCATTTGCCAATACATCAATTGTAATCGGCGTATTTTGAGGTGTTACCACAATGTCGTTGTTCGCATTTGGCGGCAAGTTCGCATTGTTTTGGGGCAATACTGTCACCGATACAATCGTGCTATCGCAGAACACACCCGTCGGGTCGCAAATCGTATAGAAGAAATAATCTGTTCCCGAAAAACCTGCATTGGGTTGATAGACAATACTTCCACCATCCGATGCAATCGCTACAATGCCGTTTTCGCCTTGAGTTGCGTTGGTAATCACTAAATTTTCTCCTGTGTCGTTTGCCAACACATCAATGTTGATAGAAATATTGAAAGGTGTTTGCACCACATCTGGGGCTGCAATCACAATCGGATCTTCGCCTCCACCGTCATTCGTCACATTGATGGTCACATAAGTCGTATCGCACAAGATTGGGCTGCCATCATCGCAGAGAATATAGGTCAAATAATCCACTCCTTCAAAACCAGTTTGAGGCGTGTAAATAATAGAGCCATCGGGCGAAACTGCTGCAATACCATTCATCGGATCAGAACCCAATGTTACCGTCAAATTGTCGCCATCGGGGTCACTGTCGTTTGCCAATACGCCAATCGTAATCGGTGTATTCAGAGGAGTACTGACTTCATCAGGATTTGCCACAGGCGGATTGTTTGGAATACCTCCCTCTCCTACTGCAACCGTCACCGTTGCTTGATCGCACAATCCACCTGGATCACAAGCGACATAAACAAAAACATCCGTTCCTTCAAACCCAGGGAAAGGCGTATAAACTACTTGACTACCTACAATCGTAACCAAACCATTGGTAGGCTGCTCGGTAATCGAAATCAAACTCAAAGGAGCATTTTCAGGGTCGCTGTCATTCGCCAAAACGGGAATCGTTACAGCGACATTAACAGGCGTAGTTGCCGTGTCATCATTTGCAGTAGGAGGCTGATTGGGTGTATTTTCAGGCAAAACGGTCACGGAAACAATGGTCGTACTGCAAAATACGCCTGTTGGGTCGCATATTGTATAAAAGAAATAATCGGTGCCAGAATATCCTGCATTGGGTTCATAAATGATGCTTCCACCACCTGGGTTGATTGCAGCCGTTCCATTTGAAGCGGGCGTAACGTTTGTAATCTGCAAATTGTTACCTGTATCGTTCGCCAATACATCAATGTCAATCGAAATGCCAAAAGGTGTTTGAACCACATCGGGTTGGGCAATCACAATCGGATCACCACCACCATCGGTTACGGTAATGGTCACTGTTGCTTCATCGCATTTGTTATCACCACACAGGTCGCAGAGTTGGTATTGAAGCACATCTACGCCCACAAAATTGGGATTGGGCGTATAAACCACTTCATTGTTCTGATTCACCATCGCAATACCATTTGAAGGATTGCTGATAATGTTCATATCCAGTTCTTCAATACAATTCACACCCCAATCGTTTGCCAACACGTCAATTGTTGCCGTTTGGTTATTGGGAGTTGTGGCTGTATCGTCAAATGCAATCGGATTGGAGCAACCAGAGAATACGTAGAAAATCACCGTATCACACAGCAAACTATCCATCGTACAAGCAATTATTTCAATAGAATCAGTCAAATTAAAGCCTGGAAGTGGCGTATAATCGAAACAAAGCGAATTTTCGGGAATATCTGTGCCACACTCAAATGTGGAGTGTGCTGAAATGATGTGCAGTTCTTCACCGGGCAAATCGCAGAAAACCGGACAGATTTCGATGGTTTGAAGTGGCTCGGCACATATAAATTGACCAAACTCACTGCAATTGTCGTTCACTGTCACCGTTACCGTTGCTTCATCACACAAACCGCCATTGTCACAAATTTGATAGGTAAAAGTATCTGTACCCGAAAAACCAGCGTTGGGCGTATAAACCAAAGCACCACCTACCAAAGCCACCGTGCCATTTGCAGGACTGGTAAAACCAGTGATAGTAAAGGTATCACCATTAGGGTCGCTATCGTTGGCAGTCACATTGATGGTAACAGGTACATTTTCATCCGTTTCAGCCGTATCGTCGACTGCGATGGGAGGCAGATTGCTATTCAATTCATTTACTTGAACCGTCACTGTTGCCGTGTCACATTCACTGCTGTCGTCACATATTGTATAGGTAAAAGTATCTTCTCCTACAAAATCCGTATTGGGCGTATAAACCAAAGTATTTCCGTCTATTTTGACTGTTCCGTTAGCCCCCTGCGTAAATTCGGTGATGGTAATCGGGTCGCCATCAGGATCGCTGTCATTGACCAAAACAGCTATAGGAATAGCCATATTTTCAGTGGTCACTGCAAAGTCGTTGTTTGCAATTGGAGGTTTGTTGACACTGCTGCAATCTCCCACATAAATGTCCACAAAAACGGTATCACAAACCCCGAGTGCATTGCAGCCAATGATTTGCAAATGTTCGGTCATGTCAATAAAGCCTGGAAGGGGCGTATAGGTAACGCACAAACCTTCTGTGTTGATGCCACAATCGAAAAGAGTGATTACATCGTCCACCTCGTCAATTCCTTCGACATTGCAGAACTCTACACAAATTTCGATAGGTGTCATCAATCCTGTACACAAATCATCGGGATTGACGCAAGGCAATTCTACGCTGACCGTTACTGTTGCAGTATCACAAGCTCCGCTATCATCGCAGATGGTATAAGTGAACGTATCGTTTCCTTCAAAACCTGGGTTGGGCGTATAAACCAATTCTGTACCGACTTGCGTGACTGTACCGTTTGTAGGTTGGGTAAACTCGGTAATATTGATGGGGTCTCCATCAGGGTCTGAATCGTTTTGAAGTACATTGATGCTCACTGGACTTCCAACAGAATTTGCGCTATCATTCACTGCATCAGGGGCTTGGTTCACATTGGAACAGTCTCCTACATAAATATCCACAAAAACGGTATCGCAGACTCCTTGTGAATTGCAACCAATCACCTGCAAAATATCTTGCATTTCAATAAAACCAGGCAGAGGGACATATTTTACACAAAGTCCTTCGGTGGTGATTCCACAATCGAAGGTTGTTTGCACATCTTCGATTTCAATCACTCCTTCCAATTCGCAAAATTCGACACAGAAATTAATCGGAGTCATGATGCCTGTGCAAAGTCCAGATGGATTTTCACAAGGCGTGTTGTCTTGCGTAATGGTCAAACTTACCGTTCCGTCCACACATCCATCGTCGTCACAAACAGTGTAGGTGAAACTCACTACTCCTTCAAAATCCGTTGGAGGCGTGTAGCACAATTCACCAACACTTGTTCCTAAAGCAACTTTTCCTTGACTCGGTTGGCTAAAGTTTTGGAGCGTCAAATCATCACCCTCTGTTTGCGTATCATTTTTGAGCACATTGAAACAGTGAATATCATTTCCTTCAAAATTGAAACTGTCATTCACTGCAACGGGAGGTGTCTTTTCTCCACAATCCGTTGCAGCTGCTACCGTTGCGCTTGTAGTAAAAGTACAACCGTTTGAATCCGTGATGTTCAACGTATAATCCCCTGCTGCAAAACTCGCTGTACATTTTTCAGTGGCGTTTTCAAAATTAGTATATGTTTGGTTGTTGTTGTCTGTTATGATGTAGGGAGCAGTTCCACCGGAAATGATCAAGCAAATTTCGCCATCATTGCCATTGCCCTCACAAGTCGTTGGATTGGTTCTGACCATTGCCGAAATATTGGCGGTCGTTGTGCCAACTGTTGCGATTTCTTCAAAACTACATCCTTCGCTGTCGGTGATGGTGAATGTGTAGGTTCTTGCAGCAAGGTTATCAATGCAGTTTTCGGTGGCTTCCAAAAACTCTAAAGGAAAAACAGCATCCAATTCTCTCACTGAATAAGGGGCTACTCCTCCCGAAATCGTCAAACAAACCGAGCCTGTATTAACGCTATTGCAACTTGCAGGAATTGTGTTCACGGTTGCCGAAAGATTGCCAGCAGAATCGCCCACCGCTACGGTTTCTTCAAAACTGCATCCGTCGCTGTCGGTGATAGTGAATGTATAGGTTCTTGCGGCAAGGTTGTCAATACAGTTTTCGGTGGCTTCCAAAAACTCTAAGGGGAAAACAGCATCTAATTCACGAACCGAATAAGGAGCTACTCCACCCGAAATCGTCAAACAAACCGAGCCTGTATTAACGCCATTGCAGCTTGCAGGAATTGTATTGATAGTTGCGGTGATATTGGTATCGCCACCTCCACTTGGATTGCTAATCAAAACGGTTTTGGCTTTGGTGCATCCAGTATTGTCTGTCGCAACAAGGTTATGAAAACCATTTGACAAAGCATTGAAGCAATTTTCTGTGCCTTCACCAAAAGGGCCATAGGTTTTGGTATCTATTAACAAGTTGTAAGGAGCATTTCCTCCTTCAATGATTACACAGGTCAATGCGCCATTACAGGAGCTTTTGCTATCCACTGTAATGGCGATGTTGTTGGCTGCACCTTGGTTGATGGTAGCCGTTTCGATAGCTGTACAACCGTTGGCATCAGTGACGCTAAAGTTGTATGCACCTGCGGCTAAACTACTGAAACACTGCTCGGTGGCTTCAGCTAAATCACCGTAATTGGTCGATTCATCGCTGATCGCATAAGGGGCCATTCCACCCGAAATGGTCAAGCAGATTTGACCAGAATTGTCGCTACATCCCGAAGTTGCATTTGCAGTAATGGCGATACTGTTGTTAGCTGTTGAAGTATTTACAGTAACTGTTTCCGTTTTTTGACAACCATTGGCATCTGCAATGTTCAATTCATACGTGCCTTCTCCCAATCCGGGGATACAAGCCTGTGTATTTTCGTCAAAATCTCCATAGTTGTTGTTCGTATCGCTCACACTGTATGGAGCAGAACCACCCGAAATTGTTAGGCAAATTTCGCCATCACTGTTTCCACAAGAAGCATCACTGACTTCGGGTATTACCGCCACATTGTTTCCTTCTAAACCTATTGTCACACTTTCTGCTGTTGTACAAGCGTTGGCATCTGAAATGATGAGTGAGTAGATTCCTGAGGACAAGTTTGACACACATTTTTCAGCGTTTTCTTCAAAAGTTCCAAAATCTGTTGTGCCATCAGTGACACTGTAAGGGGCCGTTCCGCCCGAAATGGTCACACAAAATGAACCATCTCCACCAACACAAGTTTCGCCAGTAGTCGTAGGGCTTACATTGATGCTGCCGTCTGCTTGTGTGATGGTAATGGCCAATGTTTGAGATGCTGTATTTCCGTTGCTGTCAGAAACGGTAAAATTATACGTATTTGCTGTTAGGTTATTGGTACAGTTTTCAGTTGATTCTGCAATATCAGAGATGCTCAAGTCACCGTCTGTTAAAGTATAGGGAGCAATTCCACCTGAAATCGTTACGCAAAATGCACCATCGTTTCCACTGCAAGAAGCATCTGTTGTGGAATTAACGACTGCTTCAATGCTGCTCACTACGATTTCTTCTTCAATGGTGAAGGTTTCGGTGGTAGTGCAACCGTTGGCATCGGTGATGGTCAGGGTGTAAGTTGCTGCTGGCACATCGCTTACGCACTGTGTGCTTGCTTCCGAGAAATTGCCGTAATCAGTGCTGTTGTCGGTCACTTGATATGGGGCTGCACCGCCTGTGATGGTCAAACAAAATTCGCCGTCGCTGTTGCCTTGTGTAGCATTCAGTAAAATTCGGTCAACTTCAATTTGCACATCACTTGATTGGATATTGAAGGTTTTGACTGTGCTGCAACCGTCCTCATCGGTGATGGTATAGTTGTATGTGCCTGCTGTCAAATCAGAGATACATTGCTCCGTTGCTTCTGCAAAACTGCCGATGTCGCTTGTTCCGTTATTGACCGTATAGGGTGCATTGCCGCCTAAAATGATTAGGCAAATTTCGCCTGTTGGGGTATTGCAGTCTATGTCGGTTTGGGCAGAAGTCGCTTCAATACCACTACTTCCGATGCTGCTTGTTTCGTTGAGAATTTCACAATTGCAGTTGGCATCTACTACATCAATGTCGTAATTGCCCGCAGGTAAACCATTGAAGGTAAAAATGTTTGCAGTAGTTTGGTATTGGATAAGAGTGTTTCCATCTTTTCGTAGGGTGTAGGTGAAAGGGCCCACGCCATTGCTCAAATTTAAATCCAAACTCCCATCATTGCCTACACAAGATTCGGGTGTGCTGCTGATGTTTTGAAGGTCGAAAGCAGCACAATTGCAGTTAGCACAATTGAAGGTAGAGGTGATGGTCAAAGCTCCCATATTTACGGCACAACCATTATCGTCGGTGATATCAAAACTGTAAGTTCCTGTTGTTAAATCTCTTATATAGGCTTGACCTGCATTGAAGAAACCATAATCATTATTGGCATCGGTTATGCGGTATGGAGGTGTTCCGCCTGTGATATTCAAACCAATGCTTCCTGCTTGATTGTCATTGCATTGGGCAATGTTGAAAACTTCTGCGTCTATTACAATGGGTTCAGGAGCAACGGTGTTGACCAAGGTGCTGTATCCTTTGCAGCCAAAAAAGTCTGTGACTTCTACCACATATTCTCCAACAGGTAAATTATCTATGAGTGTAGAACGGATATCTGTAACGGTACCGATGATGTCACTACCGAGTATTTGATAGGTAAAAGGTTCGTTTCCGCCCACTACTTCAAACTCAAATGATGCTCTATTTTCGTCTGCACAAAGTAGGGTCATGTTTTCAAAAATGATGTTGACTGTTGCAGCATCGGATTCATTGATATTGAAGTCGTGACGCAGGGGCATACAGTTGCAATCGCTGTCTTCTGCAATGGCATAGTAGCTACCTGGTCCCATGGATGTTGCTGAAATAAGTGCTTGCGAACTGGATTTGTCTGTGACAATGACGTTGGTCAAAGCATTGTGCCATGTGACAGTATAATTGCCTGAACCTCCATCTAATGTGATGCTGGATATTCCATTGGTGCTACCACAGTTGGTATTGGTTTCACTGCTACTCAACATTCGAAAGTTGTTGCAACAGGTACAGTCGTCGGGGGCTGCAACAACGATGCTTGGTACAGATACCATACAGCCACTATCGTCTATGATGTTGAGATTGTAAGTATCGGCGGCTAAATTGGAGATGCAGTGTGCTTGGTTACTTGCCTCAAAAACGCCAAAATCATTGTTGTCATCACTGATTCGATAGGGAGGTGTTCCGCCTGTTAGGTAAAAACAAATTTCACCATCTGTTGCATCGCAATAAGCAACTTCTTTTGTGCCAATGAAATCCAACTCAAAATATGTAGGCTCGATTACTTCAATGCTTGTGATAACGCTACATTTAGAATTGTCGGTGACTTGAAGGGTATATGTTCCTCTGCTCAAACCATCAACGGTGGTGGTGGCACTGTTGATCTCTTTATCTACTATTCCCAATTCTGGAATAGAATAAGTATAGGGTGCTGAACCATCTATCATCCTAAAGTCAAAACTACCATTACCATCTGCTGTACACCTTACATCCAAAATGGTGGTGACATCAATTCGCATGGTGGTATTGCTTTCTATTTTGAATTGGTATTGTTTTTCACAACCCATACCACTGCTGGCGTTGAGGGTGTATATTCCTGCGGATAAGCCCGGTATTTGAAGTGGATTGGCAGGATTCATGGGATTGCCACTTGGATTTAACCAATTGTAAGTTATAGCATTGCCCGAATCATTGGTCACGTTTAAGGTAATGATGCCATTGTTGGCATTACAATTTGGCTTCGAGATACCTGCACTTATTTCAAAATTGGGTTCGCCTATGGGTACTTCAAAGAAGTAAAAATTGGAACAATCACCATTGTTCTTTATTTGAAGTATGTATTCACCACTACTGAGTCCTGCAATGGTACTATTGGGGAAGTCTCCTGTTAGTTTTTTATTGGTATTTTGAAGATCAATAATGGTGATTTCTACATCCTCAGAATCGGCATTGAAGAGGACAAAACCATCATTTGTTTCACAGTTACTTGGTGCTGCTACATGAACGATGTCAACTTTTGCAGCATCTTGGTTTTCAATAGAAAAATAGGCAGTTTCACTGCAATTGTTGTCTAAATCTTCAACCACAATTTGGTAGTAACCTGCTCCCAGATTGGAGATATCGTCTTGAACTTGATTTGTGCCTATGGTTTGTGAAAGGAGGCTGTTGTCGGATAAGTCTGTCCATTGATAACTGTAATTGCCGCTTGTTGCTGCAATGTTGATGACGGCCGTTGCAATGTTGTTGTTGCAGCCTGTTGGGGTTTGGGTGATGCTCACTATTTGTAGTTCATTGCAGGTCATTGCGGAGGCGAGCAATGGAAGGAACAAACATTGTAAGTATACAAAAAAAGTACGTATTGATTTCATAATGTAAATTTCAACAGCATTAATTATTAGGGGAAAACCTATTAAAAAAAAAATCAAAAAGAAGCTGACTGGCAATTATTTACGGTTTCTTTTGAGCTTTTTATTTTAATTTGCTCAACTGGTTTGAGAAGTGGCAGGTTGAAGTAAAATTTTATTTTAGTGTGGTAAAAGCTTGACTTGAATGCGCTATTTCAAATTGTCTTATTTTTTGAAGGAAAGTTTGATGGTTAATGGTTAATAACCAATGGATAAAAACTTTCATTAGTTTGATGAAGCACAATCAAGAATTATTCCACTTTGAAGGAAGTAGTTAAGAGGAAAAGGAGAATAGATACGAAGCATTTTTTCAATAATTCAATGACAGACAAATAATTATATCTCAATAAAATGAGAGGTAATTACTATAAAAAAATATTGTCATTGTATTGTCATATTATCGCAAGTTCAATTTTTCCTTTCTGGAAAGCATAGGTAATATAGGCATACTTGATAGACTTCGTGGAGGTTAGCCGTTTAGATTACTACAAGCATTGGCCTCAGTTTATGGATATTTTTTTTTGAGCCGTTTTACGAATTCTTTGATAACTTGAAGGTCTGTTTCGTTTTGGATAGAATAGTTGGCGTCGGCTAATAGTGTGTCAATTTCTTCGTTAATGATTTTGTGGTATTCGGAATCTTCGGTAGTTTGAAAATGTAGATATTTAAGGACTTGTAGAAGTTTTCGGACGATGATAACATCGTGTTTGCAGTATTGACGAAGAGATGCGAAGGTGCTGTATATTAAATCTTTGAAGTTAACCACATGAAGATGTACACGAACCGTTCCTTCTTCGGATTTGTAGGACTGGGTATCGTCTATTTTCATTCTGAGGCCGAAAAGTTCGGTGAGGTAATCAATGGCATTGAGGGCAGTTCCTGGGTCGTTGATGCCTGGGGACATGGCTTTCACCGCAATTTCGGTAATCTGTTTGAAACCCAGCAAATAATTGTCTTCAATAAGTTCGGTATCAGAAAATTGAAGACAAGACAAGGCCTCTTGACCGACTTCTTCGCTAAGTGTTTTTTGGGATTTTATTGCAGGAGTATTTTCCAATACAAACATGCCTTTGGAAGGTATGATGTAAAAAACAGTATCGTGTTTTTCGGCAATTTCAGCGAGGGTTTTGTCCGAAAAATCCTGAAAATATCCCGTTTCTTTATTAAACAATTCTTGCCATCCATCTGTATTGGGTGCTTTCTTGATTTGGCGATTTGCGTCTTCTTTTAGCTCTAATAAGTGTGTTTTGGTGCTTCGAAAAATCTGACGCAATATGTGGCTGATTTGCACCTCTTGTGAGATAGAATGGATGAAGTAAACAAATAAGCCTAAACATATAATACTCAAAATAATGGCATATAAAATTGAAAATTCGTCTAATTGATATTCTTTTTCAGATGGAGATATACTCATAAGGGTGAAAATGCAATAAATCAAGGTACCTAGATAAACACCCAAGACTATTTGATGGCGTTTGTTGGAAATAAGTCCGGGTAATAAACGAGGAGAAAAATTACTAGCGGCTTGATTCAATACAACCATTACCATCGAAAAGCTGAAGACAGTAAGACTGAATAATCCCCCTATAATAACGCTCAATACGACACGAGCCGTTTCGATGTCTTTTACTACTATTGCATCAGGAATGAAGTCTTCAATGATATTTGTAATTTCATAGTTCTTTAGTACCGTGATGATGAATATCGAAATGAAGCCTACCGATGCTATGATGGTTGGGTAAAAGGCAATGCTGGTAATGATGGCACGGTAGAAGGATAAAACTTTGTTTTTGATTTTTATCATAGAGCTGGCTGCAATATTTGAAGTTCTACGGAAATAACCGGGTGTGTTGAATTAGGTTTATAGATTTTGGGCTTTGGACGAAAGAAGTGAGAAGCGGGAAACAAGATGTAAATGTTTGATAATCAATTATTTACTTATCCTTACCATTTAATCGTAAATTATTCATTATCAATTGATTAATATCTCACTTCTCGCATCTCTGCTCCCTCGTCCAAAGTCTAAATAGATTATCAATTGACTTTTTGGGGGAGCAAAATAACGATTACTAAAGGATTTTTACTATTATGCTTCTGATTTTGCCTTTTAACATTATCTTTGCAGCCTAAAATATTTCATTTTATAACCAATCGTCAATTAATTATGGCAAGCACAGGTTTTCATACAGAAATTGCTAAACCAGATAAGGTTGAAAGTACAAGTGGCTTATTCAAAGTGATTCTTCCAAGTTTTTTAGTAGTCGTTTTATTGAGCTTTATACCAGCGTATTACAAAATGAATATGTTGGATACTCCGGTATTGTTCAGCAGTAGCTTTATTTTCCTACTCTTATTGTTGATTCCATTCCTATTTTTCTACAATTGGTACCACAAAAACTATGAAGAAGTAGGGGAATTGAATTTGACATCAGACGCTATTGAGTTTGAGTTAGAAGGTGTGGATAGAAAATGGCATTGCCCCATTACAGAAGTCAAAGATTTGACAGTTATTTATGACGGTTATGGCGGATTGTTAAGTCCCAAAAAAGGAGATGGTAACGTAATCAGTTTTGTGGCAGACGGAGAAGCATACGAACTCAATTTTGTACTTCCAAGTCAAGAGGATGCCGAAAAAATGGGTGATGTATTGAAGCAGTGGTATGCCAAAGGTATACATATGGAAGAACGATCTACTTCGGGTGACGAGCGTTATTTGATGCTTTATGGACCTCAATTTAAACCTGCTATGGCTTAATGAATTACTTTGAATTCTATCAGTTACCCATTGCCTTCAAAATTGATGCGAAAAAGCTAAAGCGCAAGTTTTACGAATACAGCCGAAAATACCATCCCGATTTTTTTGTGCAAGCATCTGCTTCTGAACAGGAAGATGTATTGGAAAAGGCTACTATCAACAACAAAGCCTTCAAAACACTTTCTAACTTAAATAGCCGCATTAAGTATGTGCTGGAATGTAAGGGGATAATAGAAGAGGGTGAAAAGTACCAATTGCCTCCAATGTTTTTGATGGAAATGATGGAGGTCAATGAAGCTTTGATGGATCTTCAATTTGAAGCAGATGCCGCCAATTTGAAGCAAATCACCCAACAAGTAAATCGCATTGAAGCAGACTTATTTGAAAGTGTATCATACATCATTGAAAACTACAAAGATGGAGTGTCGGATGAGAGCGATTTAAAAAAAGTGAAAGATTTTTATTTTAAAAAGCGTTATTTGTTGCGTATTCGAGAATCTTTGAATAAATTTGCAGCCGATTGAGAGAAAAGCGATTTTCAATCAATTTTTGTTCTTAATTTTTTGGTTGAATGAGCGGGTGGAAGGAACTTTTTAACACCGTTAAAAGTTGTATAATTCACCTACTTAATCTTATCAAAATGCCCAGGTGGCGGAATTGGTAGACGCGCTGGTCTCAAACACCAGTGAGGTTAAACTCGTGCGGGTTCGAGCCCCGCCCTGGGTACTATTCCAAAAGATAGAAAGCCTATCACATTTATTTGTGGTAGGCTTTTTTTATTTGAGTTAAGTCTTGAGGTTTTGAACAGAGTCTGCTCTGATGAATAAATAGGAGAACTTTTAGATAAAAAAGAGCGGACGATTATAAATTTTGACTCACATCACTCATTAAATCAACCAACCTCCTACAGTTTTCTTGATTTGAAAACTGTCCTTCGAATACTTTACTACGTGCTTCAATATCCTCCTTCAAAAAAACTCGCTCCTTCAATACCTCAATTTGCTTCTGAAATTCTTCTGCCGAATCTGCAATACTGCAAAGACCTTCCAAACCTGTATTCACAACCATCAGCTTATTGACCAAGCAAAAACGCCCATTGTACAAAGCATTTAACAACTTCAATTTGATGCCCGTAGCTTGGAATGTAGGGAGGATGTTAATGTGAGCATCTTGAATCAATTGCTGTAATCGCTCATTGGAGGGAAAAATTTCTAATTCGACATTGGCTTTGTTTCCAACGGCTTCAATGAGTTCTTTTTGGGGTTTGCTGCCTGCAATGATAAGCGGATACTTCAATTGACCAAAGACTTCATCTACCAAAAACATAACAGCTTCGTGGTTTTCATTGACACTCAAATTGCCGTGATACAACGCATAAGTACCTTTTCCAGTTTGGCTTTGCAGGGTTTCATTGGAATGAAATGCAGGAAGATAATGAACGTTTTGAAAACGTTGTTGAAGGTAATTGCAGTCGTTGGGTGAAATGGCAAAAATAGTCTGTGCATGTTGCAACTTGGCTTCAAATCGTTTCAGTAAACGTGCTTCAACATTGAAGTAAATTTTCTTAATCCAGCTTTTTTCAGATTCTGCAAGGGCTTGGTAATATTCCCACTCGATGTTGTGCATTCTCACCCATTTTTGCCGATGCTGCAATTGGGGGTGGTCTAAATAATAACAAGTGTGCAAACCTTCAAACAGAATCGGAGTATTGTTTTTGAGTAGGTTAGCCAATAATTCGTTGGATTTTCGAGAACTGACAATGTAGGGATGTTGCAGTGAAAAACCTTTGATTCCTGTCTGACGAGGATAATAATACACTATTTCGCAGAATTGCTCCAATTCTTTCGCTTCTTTGCGGTTGCCGTACTGAAAACAATGTAGGGTGATTTTCACACCTAATTGATGGAGCGTTTTGAGTTTGTAGAATACATCAATCACACCGCCATAGTTGGCAGGATAGGGAATATCGAAGGATAAGATGTGAAGGTTCATGTTTTTACAATCTAGTCTTCTTTCATTTTCATTTCACTTAGCGATTTCCACCGACTTTGATTGTGTCACAATGCTTGTGTCTGCGTGTAAGCTGTAATGAATGAGAACATTGCCTTTGTGGTTGGGGTCTTTTTCAATCGGTTTTACTCCTTCCTCCCACTGATTGCAGTGAGTAGAAATCGGTTCTACGGCATGAATCCACTTTCCATTAGAGAAAGTCCAAACATAATAAGCCATCCAGCAACTTGTGAACCAACTGGGAAGCAATCCAATTTCATCCGTCCCGTTTTCATTCAAATCGCTTTCATTAACAGGTTCACCACCAATACACATTTCCACTTTGATGGGTAGAATATTGGGGTCAGAAAACTGAATCAAGCACTCACATTCTCCTTCACAATCCATTGATTCTACTACAATTTTTGGAGCAATTAGCCACATATATTCCGAATGACCATCACCATTGTAATCCCCTTCAACTGCACCTTCGGGGATGTTTACAACATTGCTGTCATCGGAATTTGATTGACTTTCTGATTTGTTGGAGTTGTAATTGCAGCCAAACAGACACACCAATAAGGTCACAAAGAAATATTTCATACTACTTCATTTTTTAAGCCCAAAACCTTTTTTGGATTCTATTGAAAACACAAAAGGAACTTTATCAGTTTGGGCGATAAAGTTCCTTTTTTCTTACAGTATTTTAGACTTTGGACGAAAGAAGTAGGAAGCAAGATGCGACATATAAAAAATTGATAATCAAAACCTTAACCTATTGATGTGATTGAGTACAAATAACTGGTTATCAATTAATTAAACTCTTACTTCTTTGCTCCTTCGTCCAAAGTCTAAAATACTTGAGGTCGATTTTTTAGTTTGAAGTCGAATTGAATTTCCAACCTAAGTAGTCAGCCATATTTATCTTAACAATTAAAATTTCTCAAACAACTGTTTATCAGTATGTTTTTTCTTCATTTTAATTTTGATACACTACTTACTTCTCCCCTTCCTTCAATTCCGACTGAATGATTTGCTTAAACTTGAAGTAATCATTCTGCTGCATAAAGCCTTCTTTTTTCACCCATTCCTCATTGCTGTATTTGACCACATATTCCTGAATCTCATCTTTGGTCATGCGAGAATGAGAAGTAAGATAATTCGCCATTTGCAGCAATAAATGCCTGTTGTTTTTGAGTAATTTTTCAGCTTCTTGCTCACACCTTTTGATCAAGTCCAAAGCCTCATTTTCGTGTTCGTCTTTGTGGAAGAAAAAGTCGTTGAACTCCGATTCCATCACCGCTACTTTGATAGGATCCTTACCCATAGCATACGATTTGATGGCGTTGTTTGCCAACTGAGTTGCTTGCACAATGTCTTGACGCACACCAGAAGAAGTGTGGTCTAAACCAAAAATAATCTTTTCGGCTACATATCCGCCCAAAGTGATGGTAATATTTTTCTCAATCAATTCACGGGTCAGAATATGCTCGGGAAAATTGATTTTGCAGAAGCCAGCTGCCTCATTGTCAACCGTACGAGTGACCACCAAATCGGGTACAATGTGAAGGGTCAAAGCCGCCAAAACAGCGTGTCCACATTCATGCACAGCAATGTGTGCTTGCACATCATCGTCTTTCGCCTTGCGAAGTTCGTGAACTTTGAGGTTGACTTTGTAGCTTTTTTCGGCAATCAACTGACCTACCAAATCGTAGAAGTGAATGTGGTATTTATCTTCATCAAAGGCCCAAGTAATGTAGGCAGGTTGCCAATCATTCTCAATCATATCGCAGATAATCTGGCTGATGTAAGAATCCACCAAGTTTTTGATGGTTGTCAGTACAGGACGTGCGCCTTGAGTCGGAAAAACACCTTCTTTGTAGATAATGTCTATGATGCTTTCGTCAAACTCCAATCGAAGTTTGAAGCGTTCTTCAATTGTTGCGTTCATTTCCTTCAATTTCCGCTCAATAAAGATGCGGTAATTTTCGGCATTGAAGGCAGGGTAAATGATGTGGTTGTTCCCCAAACGTGCAATTTGCTCGTTTCGGAATCGGTGTTGTAAAGCAGATTTGATGTCTGCAATGGTGATTCTCAAAGTGCTTTTGTGAAAATCGTCTGCACTGATGTCGGGATTGATGTTGTAGCTCATATAATAAGCTTCATCCAAGTTGCCAATCACAAAAATCAAGGCTTTTGACAAATCCATCATTTTCATCGAACCTTCATAGTTCACTGCTTCATAGAGGTAATCCACTATTTCTTCAATACCCATTCGCCTCAACTCATCTTTGATGTCGAGTGAAGAGGTGTATTTGTCACCTACCAATGAGTTCAAACCGCCCACAAAATCGGGAGAAGAGAAATAGTTGGCTTTCAGTTTCTTTTTGCCAGAATTGTAGCCAAAAAAGCCGAAACCTCTAAATATTTTGGCAAACGCCTCGTAGTTCTCGACCACTTTCCCATCGGCAATTTCTACTCCAAATTCAATACATTTGTTGAGTAGTTTGATCGCTTTGTAGCCTCGATTGATGTAGTATTGACTGGGTGAAGCATTGTAGTTAAACTTACCCGAATCCAATAGTTCCCAGATGATTCGAAGTTTGTCACGATCCACTTCTGCTCCTGATTCGTTGATGGTGCGGGCAAATTGAAATTCGTCTAAACAGATGATACACTCCCGTTCGTGGTGATGCTGCAAATCTTGGGTAAACATAGATTTAAGCCACGTACCGCTTGTATTGGTGCTGCCAAATTCGCCAATATCAATGTGAAGATAAGCTTGCAGAATGTCCAGTATTTCGACCAAACGCCTAACCAAAGCCGTTTTACCTGTTCCTGTCATTCCCCAAAGATTGATGACCGTAGGGCGCATTTGGTTATCGGGAAACAAATACCATGGGTGCATCAAACTGATGATTTCATCAATGATATCATCCAGTCCAATGAATTCTTCCTTGAGTTGTTGCTTCACAAATTCAAGGGTTTTCTTACGCTTAAGAATGTACTGTTTTAAGTCGGGATTTTTCATGTTCATATATTCTGCCCTATAAACTTAATTTTGAGCAAATTAGTTTCCTAAAAATGCAATAATTGAATTTAATTTTATGTGAGGTATGTAATGTGTCGGATGTGATGGAAACAATGAAAAATCCAATATCAAACACAATCTGTCCTAAAACCTATGCCAATAAATCAGCTGCAACTATTGTCGGGCCACTCCCTATCCTATCCGAAATCCAATATCGGTCTTCACAATGAGGCAGTAATTCTGCTTCAATGAAGGCTTCAACGGCTTTTTTGGAAGAGGAAGGATACAACACATGGACATTCGGCCCTGCATCTAAAGTGAAACAAACTGGATGTCCTGATTGACGGCGAAAATCTTGAATTTTTCGGATAATGGTAAGCGTATTCGGTTGCATCAAAATAAAAGAAGGGCTAGAGGTCATCATCAAGGTATGCAGCGTCAATGCTTCCATTTCAACAACCTGCATAAACTTTTCGTAATCTCCTGACTTCAATGCCTCTACTATTTGCAGCACATTTTGGTTGGCTTCTTTGTAGCGTGTAGCCGCATAGGGATTCCCTTCCATAAGGGTGTGTCCCGCTCGACTTGATACCGATTTGGTGTCGCTACTAACAATCAATATGGCATCTTCAAACTCCTTGAAATTAGGGTGTAAATGATGGGCAAAAGGCAGCGCATATTCATCCGCACTGCCATTGATTTCGGGATGCCGCCCCCAAACAGCTAATTTGGGAAAAACCGATCTTGAAGCACTTCCAGAACCCAAACGAGCTACATAAGAGGCTTTTTGCCAAAATTCTCCTTCGCTTACAGGTGTGCCAAACAGTTGTTGCTCAATGCTGCAAAGGCACAAAGCCAAAGCACTCATGCTCGATGCAGAGGAAGCGATACCTGATGAATGGGGAAAAGAATTGGAGGATTTGATGCTCAGATGTAGTTGAACCAAAAAAGGAAATATGTCGGTAATAGAAGCTAAATAACTGCGAATTTTCTCTGCAAAAGCTTCGTTGTGTTCTCCTTCAAAGCGAAAATCCAAAGAAATTCCTTTATTTTTTTTCATGCCATACATTACGGATGTTTCGGTGTAGGCTTGCGAGAGGGTGAAACTGATGGAGGTATTGCGAGGCAATTGCCGCCCATATTTTCCCCAGTATTTCACCAAGGCTATGTTTGAAGGACTTTGCCATACAATAGGCTGTCGATCAATGTGTGGAAGTTCTCTTGTGAGCTTTAAGTCTAAATTTTGATACATCTGTTTATAGAATAATTTATTTTATATTTTCACCACCTTCTCTCTCCTTATTTCTCCGTCTATTGTCATCACAACGTAATAGATTCCATTTGTAAGATTGTCAGGAAATTGATATTTCATTTGTTGCTTACCTTTTTTTACTTCAAAGTTTTGTGTATCCATGAGTTCTCCGTTGATACTAAAAATTTGAAGTTGGGCATTGACGGTTTTAGAAATATCCAAAGATAGGGTAAATTCGTTTTGTGTTGGATTTGGATAAAGTGATACTAAGTTTTGAATAGAAGTAACATCTTGAATAGCCACTACTTCGTCATGTGATTTCGCAAAGAAAATGTTTTCTTGAAGAAAAGTAATATCTGTATTTCTCAATACAATTTGAGCCAAACTTGTGTTGTCGATTGCTTCAATATCTTCTATCGTAAATGCGGGATCGTTTTTATAAAAAAAGCGGTCACCATCTCTCAAGTCTTGAAATTGATGCTGCAAAATGAGGTAAACGGTACTGCCAACTGCTGATCCTATCTTATGGTCTTCCGCCAACATACCAACCCACGGGTCGATTGCATCCACATTTCCATAAATTGATTGTAGTTGATTTTGCAGTTCTAAATTAGATGTTATTGCAGCAAAATCGGCGACAGACCCCATTCCAAAATCACTACGAATTTTATTATAACCAGGCAAACCTCTTTCTCTTGCTCGATTGATATTGATAGCCACTAAGTCCAAACCTCCTGCACCTGATTGAGCAAATAAAAAATTACGCAAGTCGCCTACTACCTTTGTGTCAAACGTCTGTTGAGCTTGGGTTGCCATTCCTTTCAGTATCGGATCTATTCCCCCTTGTGCTACCACAACAAAAGGGTTGAAAAAAGCATCTTTCAAACGAATATTACCCTCTGAAATGGTTTGTCCATCATTGTCCATTCTTACCAAATGATCGTTCAACAAAGTATGCCCCAAACGAAAGGCAGCAGCAGAAAAGACGTTCATTATATTTGGATTTCTCGTTTCATCATATCCTGTATAATCATCCAGTGTAATTCCCAAAGCAGGTAACCATTCATTGAAGGCAATGGATTGAATATATGCTCCTACCATTTTTCGAGCATATTGGTACAATTGTTCATCGTTCCAAGTTGGGTGCATTGCTGCAATTTCACCACATAAGCGATTGTGTTCACGCATAAACAAGGTATGCACACAAGTCAAAATCGGTTGTTCATTCGCTCTTACATCTCCTGCAACAAAATGCTTGGGCATTGGCGCACCTTCAATCACCATAAAAGGTGCATTGGGATCAATATCTCCTTCAAAATTACCAGTCAGCGTATTGAACGGCAAGAAGTTACCTTCTGATGTCTTGAGTTTTCCATTTTCAAAGGTCCGCAACCAATTGGCTCGATTTTCATCCGAACCATATACATTGGAGGCATCTATCCAAGCGGTTATATCATTGATTTGGGCACGGGGATTGTTTGTGGTAAAACCTGTGGAGAGGTCGTACTTTGAGCGACGCATAAATATTTCAGAAGTACCTGTACCCGTTGGGTCAAAAATGGGATCAAATTGTGGAACAGGTATGCTGATTACTTCATCCAACATATCGTCCACAAAGGTAATGTCGTGGTCTATGAATTGTCCAAATGCCCATCCATAATCACTAATATTCATGGGGTTGGGCATGGATTCGGGTTGATCGTAAAGGAGGTTGCTAATCATTCTTGGATTGGGATAATCCACCATACCTGGTTCAGACATTCCGTCAGCATATCCATTGGTAACAACTCTGGTAAGTTTTTCGCCTGTTGCGCCCCAATCAGGAGACGATACATTGTTCATACGGCCATCAAACGAACGATTGTCTTGTGCTTGTATGAAAAGTGTAAAAAAAGATAGTACAGTGAGAAATGATAAAGATAATTTCATAATGATGGTGATTTATTTGGATTAAAGGGTTGTGTTTATTGACCCAAATTACGTTTTTTTTCTCCATCTATACAATAATCAGGCAAAAAATTGAGTACGAAACTCACAAAACAAGTAGTGTGTGAGCGTTATTTTACCCATTAAAATACTGCAATTATCTGTTCATTTGGACTTTGGATGAAAGTAAATAGGAAGCAAGATGCGAGATATAAAAAATTAATAATCAAAATTTTAACCCATTGACGTAATTAACTTCAAATAATTGATTATCAATTAATTAAATTCTCACTTCTTGCATTTTTGCTCCTTCGTCCAAAATCTAATAATTTACTAGTTGCTCTTTATTTCAGTATCAACTGCTGTGAATACCTTTTGTCACCGCTAATCACTTCAATGACATAAATACCACTGTTCAAGTCACTAATGTCCAGTTCTTGTTGGTAGATATGGCTGTTTTTGTAGCCTGAATGATCAAAAACTTTCCGACCTGCTGTATCAAAAATGTGTACATCCACCACACCAATTTGTTCCCCTTCAAAGGTCATTTGGAAGCGACCATTGCTCGGATTTGGAGCCAATTGTAGCAGTAAACGAACTGTGGGCGAAAAAATGCCTACTATTTCAGTGAAACCCAATTCATCGGCTTTCACAAAATACATATCTACCGAATTGTTTACCACTATAGAACCTACTGTAGCATAACCACCATCATTCGTTTGCAAAGCACCATACAAAGTAGGAAACGTCCCAACATCTTCACCTAAATAGCGAATCCATTTTTGATTGCCAATGCCATCTGTCTTCAATAGAAAACCTCGCCTACTGGGATCGCCTGAGTCGCCAACATTTCCTACAAACATCAATCCATTGTCGCTTGTTTGTTGTACTACATAGTTATTGAAACTGTAATCATTCAACAACAATTCTTTCTCCCAAATAAGGCTGCCCGTATCGCTCAATTTGGCAATCAATAAATTGGAATCGTCCGAACTTTCACCTGTCCGTGCGCCAATCAATACAAAACCGCCTGATATGGTTTCGATTACATCAAAAGCTCTCGACAATAAATTCAACCCACTACCTGCTATATATTCCCAAACTACCTCCCCATTTTCATCGGTTTTCACCACTTGAAGTGGCGTATAAAAAGCATTGGTTTCCGAATCTTGAAGGAAATTACCTCGACCCGCCAACACATAACCGCCATCACTTGTCGGTTTGATATTGTAGGCCACATTTCCTACATAACTGTTTTCCCAAACAATATCTCCATCTGAATTCAACTTGGCATAATACACACCGCCTGCCGATAACCGTCCACAAATCACAAAACCGCCATCAGCTAAAGCACTGATTCCTTTTGTAAAAACAGGCAGAAGGTTCTCAAACCGATGTGTCCACATTACATTTCCATCCTCGTCAATGCGGGTCAATTGAGAAATCGAAAGACCTTCTTCGTTTTCACTACTGCCATATAGTGCATACCCCAGTCCGTTTGCCGGCACTACATTGTAACAAACATCTCTGCCATTGAAGAAATCCAAGGTTTTTGTCCATGTTACTTCTCCCCCTTCGTTGAGTTTGATGAGGTACATATCCAAATCTCCTCTTTCATTGAAGCTATCCGAATGACCTGCAATCAAATAGCCACTATCCGCCGTTTGCAGTACTCCATAAGCTTGGTCAAAATCTGCATTCCCGATTTTTCCATAACTTTCTTGCCAAACCGTTTCCCCCGTTGAAGTGACACGAATAGCCAATACGTCATTTCCCGAACCATTGAACGAATCTGTTGTACCTACAATGACCAAATCATTGGAAATTGTAGCCACAATATCATAACCACCTTCAAATCCGCCATAACTATACGTTTGTTCAAAAAGCACATTTCCATCTTTATCCAGCTTCAATACAAATACATCGGTTCCACCATCTGTATTGTTCATCAAACCTTCACCAACTATCCATATACTATTGTCTGCCATTTCCACTATTCGCTGAGGGTCAATATTTACACCATCCACCAAATATTGTTTCGACCAAATGCTATCACCTTCTGCACTGGTTTTGTGCAGAAAAATAGCATCCAATCCACCTCTTACACTCGCCATTGCCAAGTAGCCGCCATCCAACGTAGGAATAACATCCCGTGCATCCAAACGGCTGACTTCTTGCTGTTCCAATATGAAACTCGACCATTCAAAATCACCCTCGTTATCTGTTTTGATTAAAATTATTTCTGGTCCGACATTCGATGTAGCAGTAGCCAACACAATAAAACCTCCATCTGTTGTTTCACTAACCGACTCCAATCCCCTAATTGCACCAAACCCGAGCGTATTGTCCCATTGTAAAGTTCCTTCTGAGTCTATTTTGAGCAAATAAGGATCGTCATTTCTATCTCCTGCAATGACTACTCCACCATCAGAAGTTTTGGTGATATCTGCGGCAAAAGTGTTGAGATCGCCTACTGTTTGCGCCCAAATTTCATTGCCATTTACATCGGTTTTAACCACATAGATTTGAGGAGTAGTCAGAAACAAGTCGGTATTGCCGACACAAATCAAACTTCCATCTGCCAACTCTTGGACTCCATAAGCTACTTCATTGGCAATCGTTCCGTAAGCGTTTGACCAAAGCTCATTGCCATCACGATCCGTTTTGACCAAATAGAAATCATACCCTCCATTGCCTAAGTTGGCCGTTGTTCCTGCAAAAACCAAATTCCCATCTGCCGTTTCTATGCCAGATTCTCCAAAATCTCCTGTGTTTGCACCACCATACGTTCCTTGAAAAACCGTTTGAAATTGTGCGTATAATCCGTTTGTAATCAAAAAACTACAAACTAAAAGTATCCATTTATTCATTGTGTTACTGCAATTTTAGTCAAACATTTTTTTCTACTTAGGCAAAAAACATCAGTAGAAAAACATAAGCTGGACATGAGTAGTTACTAAAGAAAGAAAAAATCAATACAAATTTACCCAAATCTTTCATTGCCCATTCCTTATAGTGTTTCATCTTGTGTCTTGTATCTTTCATCTAACAATATTAAGTCCTTCATCTAAATTGAAGCGAAAGTTACACTTTTGATTGATCGCCATAATTTTTTCGAATCATCTCGTTGGTTTCTTCCAAAGATTTGAAGACTTCAAAAGTAGTACCCTGTGTGCGTTGTGCGCCCAGTGCATTGGCGTATTGTGCCGCTTTGATGTAATCGGTTTTGTCCTCCAAAAGCCCAAAAGCCAGCCCTCCTGCAAACGAATCACCACAACCTGTCGTATCTATCACCTCACTCACCCTAACAGATGGAACGAAATCTTGCTGCATCTGACCATTTTTCATAGTGTAAATAGCACAACCTCTCGAATCTAAAGTGATGTAAACCGCTTTCACTCCCTTTGACAAAACATGTTCTGCAAAATCCGCCCTTTGTTTTTCGCTGAGTTCTATATAATCATCTTCCAAATCCTTAGGTTGAATTTCTTTTGGAAACCAGCAACAGCCAGCTTCTTCAATATTCATTTTCAATACATCAATATAAGGCAGCCACAAATCACGGTCAATCCAAAACCTTCGGTAACGATCACCTTTTGTAGTCGCTGTTGAAGTAGGGCCATGTGCATCAAAAATAATCAAGCCTTTGCTATTCGCTTTCAAATATTTGAGTGTTTCCAATGGCACTTCAAAGTCAGTAATAGGCACGAAAACAAATACATCTGCATCCAAAGCTACTGCCATATCTTCTGCTATGATAGGATGCATATAAGCTATTTGTTTTTCCAAGCGATTATTTTGATCCACAAAACGCAATTTTATGACTGTTCCTTGATCATGTACTGACGATACACCTTCCTCCACAATATTTTTATACGCAGAAAAAATAGTATGTATTGGCAATTCATGTGATTGGCTGATATGAGCTATTGGATAGACATATCCACTGTCTTTCAAAAGCTTAGAAAGTGCTATGGTAGGATGTGTGATGCAGCCATATTTTTCAACGACCAAACCTTTGTGCGTAGTGATATGGTCTTTGGGGATTGGTCCGACCACTGCTATTTTGTGTTTTTTGTTCATTGTTGCAGTTTTAGTGTATATTTGGCGCAAAAATAGATAAAAATGATTGAAGGATGTATTTTTGACTTGGATGGAGTGATTGTAGATACGGCAAAATATCATTTTCAGGCATGGCGACGATTGGCCAATGAGAAATTTGGTTTTGATTTTGATGCACAAAAGAATGAAGAATTGAAGGGGGTCAGCCGTTTGGGTTCACTGGATTTGATTATTGGCTGGGGAAATGAGGAACACGGTTTGAATTTGAATTTCACCGAAAAGGAAAAAATGGAATTGGCAACCATCAAAAATGAATGGTACAAGGCTTTGATTATAACCATGACTGCCGATGAAATTTTGCCAGGTGTGATGGATTTTATTCATGAACTACAAGGATACAACATCAAGTTGGGTATTGGTTCGGCGAGTAAAAATACCCCTACTGTGTTGGAAGTCATTGGCATTGCTCACTATTTTGAAAGCATTGTTGATGGGCAGAAATGTACCATTTCTAAACCAGAACCCGATGTTTTTTTGATGGGAGCAAGTGAGTTGGGTATTGATCCACACAATAGCATTGTATTTGAAGATGCTGCTTCGGGTGTAGAGGCGGCTTTGAGAGGTGGTTTCCATGCGGTGGGTGTTGGCTCACCTAGCCATTTAGGACACGCAGATTGTGTGATTGAAGGTTTTGAAGGATTGAATTTTGAAGGGCTGAAACAGAAATTGGGAATTGAGTAATCTTACTTTTTTATTACTTGAATCTCATTAAAAAAAGCCCGCAATTATTCATCACGGGCTGTGCCTTAAAACCAAAAATAAAATCTATTAAAAACCTCTTTTCTATAAAATAGCTTTTGCTTCTTTTGTCAAGTCGTTGCTCATTTTAGGATTCAAGGCCATGGATTCTTTGATAAAGGTGATACCATCCGTTTTTGCTCCCATTTTGTATTTCACCAAACCTGCCAAACAGAGTAGTTCTGGATCTTTGTAGTTCGTTTGAAGTGCTTTTTCGATGTGTTTTGCAGCCGTTTCATAATTCCCTTGTTTGTAGTAAATTTTTGCCATTGCTTGATTGACAGTAATGTTGTTAGGACGCTTGTTGTATGCTCGTTCTGCATAGGTCAAAGCTTTTTCGGGATTGTTGTCAAGAGTCAAATAAATGTTAGCCAATTCCATATCCATGTTGTGACCACTTTCTTGGTCTTCTTGCAACATTTGAATCAACTCAGAATTGAGTTTGTTTACCTCCTCAGTATTTCCTTCTATTTGGTTTACTTCAGCTAAGGTTTGATAAAATGAAAACTCAGGCATCACTTCTGTTGCTTCGTTTAGCATTTTTTTAGCTTCTTCATAGTTGCCTTTTGCGATTTCGATTTTAGCCAATCCTGCGGTAGCAAAAGCATAATTTGGGCGTTCTGCTAAGGCTGTTTTGTATTGAATTGCAGCATTTTCCAAGTCGCCATAGTTTCGGTATAGATTGCCTAAAGTGATGCGTGACCATGCGGTAGCTTCGTCGCCAGGAAGTCCAGCTGAAACGGCTAATTTCATGGCTTCAATCGCTCCTTTGTAGTCGCCGTGCAATTCTCGAAGGTAAGATACTCTGGAATAAGAGCGTAAATCAGGGCGAATGCTCACCATTTTATCAGCCATTTTCACTCCTTCTGCATAATTTCCCAATTCTACATTTGCATCACACAATGCGCCATATACTTGTGCATCGTGGTCTTCAAGAGCCAATGCTTCTTTGCTGACATCCAATGCTTTTTGAAATTCATGTTGCGATAAATATACGGATGCTTCACTGACCAATGCCTGAAAGTGCATTTGCTTGTTTGCAGGTTTTTGAGCAATTACGTAGTCCAAAATTTTTAGTGCAGCAGGATAGTAATAAGGGTGTTCTCCAGTAATGCGGGCTTCTTGCATGTATAAAAGTGCCAAATAGATAGAAGATTTGTGGTCAGCAGGATTCTTTTTCATTTTTGCCTGCAATTCCTTGGCGGTTTTCTGTACGTAGTCCCATTCGCTAAGTTTGGCTATTGCTCCTTCTCTTTCTAATAGTTGAGGAATTTCAAAATCCGAAATAGCAGAGGTTGTTTCGTTTATAGTGCTAGCACTTGCAGTAGTAGTGCTGCTTCCTTGCTGACAACTGGTGAAAGAAATGCTGAATAAAACAAGGATGGTTAATAGATATTGTTTGATGATGATTTGCATTGTTGTGAGAATTTTTAAAGTTAGATGATTTTATTTTGTATAGAAAAATAGAACACAGGTAAAATTTACATTAAAAAAAGTAGATTAATGAAATTGATTATGTGCGGTAATCAAAAACATCTTTTAATAGGCAACTTCTCTTTTGATGATTTATCTGTGTTCTAAAATTTAAAAGTCAGGAAACAAGTAGTTTTGAAGCCACTTGCTCCCTTTCTTTTATATAATCCTTATCGTTCAATTATTGTTTGAGGATTTTGGTGCTTGCTACCTCTTTACCGTCTGTAATCGTCACGATATACATACCGCTGTTTGCAGCCGTAAAGTTAATTTGATGCGTATTTTCTCCTCTTGTAGCGTTTGCTTTGTCTGAATAAAGCAATTTACCAACTGCATCGTAAACATGAATGTTCACCATATTGTCGCTATTGTAAGTGTAGTCAATTGAAACCACACCACCTTGTAGGGTTCTTACACCTTCAATATTCAAATTGATGTTGCGTTCTCCTCTGTTCAAAGCAATCGTTTTGAAGGATTCTGACTGACCATTGAAGTCTGTTTGTTTCAATCGGTAGTAAGAGGTTCCAATAGGTGCTTCTCTGTCTAAGAAGTTGTAACTATTTGAAGCGGAAGTAGTTCCAGCGCCCACTATTTTAGTGATAGCTTCAAAATCAGTTCCGTTCAATGAACGCTCCAATGTAAAGTAAGCGTTGTTGGATTCAGATGCTGTTGCCCATGTCAAGTAGTTGCCTTCTTTTTGAACTTCTCCTTCAAAAGCCAACAATTCAACTGGTAATTTGGTACAAGCGATGATATCAGAGATAAATGATTGCTCACAGCCGTTTGCATCTACTACATAGATTTCATAGTTGGTTCCGTCTGCCAATGGGCCAATCAAAAATGGTTCTTGGTTCTCAACTTGTCCGTTGAACGTACCAGAAACTGTGTAAGGGCCTGTTCCTCCATCAATCCAAGCATCAACTGTATAGATACCATTCGGTTCATCACAAATTACTTGGTTTTGAATCATGATAGCACATACAACTTCTTCAATGATTTCTTTTCCGCTACCAGCACCTGTTCCGCTATGTGGTTCAGCAAGGTATGGGAAACTCGTTTGGAAAGGAAGGTCATTTTCATTTACACCAGTAGAGTAAGTCAATACATTCAACAATTGCTCTGTCACTGGATTTTCTCCATCAAAATCATCGTACCACAAACCAATTGCAGCCAATACGATGCCTGAAACAGCTTGTAATTCAATGCGTGTTACATCATCTTCCAATCGGCGACCATTCGGGAAACCATCCATGTTAGGAATGAATTCAAGATCAGCAGTTCCATTGAAGCGAGGATCAACCAAGCCCAAAACAGCTGCTTGAACCAAACCCAATGCGCTAAAGTCTGCACTATTTCTTGGAGTAGCTGGTACAGCCATGTTCAAACGAAGCATGTCACCACCATTTGGCAAGAAGTTGCCAATGAAAGGTTTACCTACTGCAAGTGGATTACCTGCTTTGCCTGTTGCCAATTGATATGGAGGAAAATTCGGTGCTCCTGTGTGAAAGATAGGCCATAAGTCCACAGAACGTGGTGCGCCTGCTTTTGGTAATAACAATGTACCAAAGATAGCGTCATCTAAAGCTGTTCCTGCAACTGCATCTGAACCTTTCAATGGGAATAGTCCGTCTCCACCGTTGGTGAAATCTAATCCAAGACCCAATGAGTTTGTTTGGATACGCAAAGATGCAAATGCTGGTACAGCACCACCAAATTGATCATCATCCATGTACAATGCCAATTCAGGATTGTAGAAATATTCAAAGTGGTCTGGATTTTCGTTATAAGGAGTTCGGGCATTCCACTCATCTTTTGAGCCAATAGGAATAACTGCCTCATTGGTCAATGGCATACCTAAGCGGGAAACTTGCACCCAGTCACCATCGAAGGACATGCTGCCTCCCATACCAAGTGTTCTGATTTGAGGGCGACTTGCAGAAGCCCAAACACCTATTACAAAATCACCATCTAAAATATTAGCAGCTTCGCTCACACCTTTTCCGTCTTTCTGCAAAGTGGAAATTGGGATTTGTAGAGCGATAGCATGTGTATTCAAAAATGCAAGCCCATCAACTGATGTACCGTCTTGACGAGGTAAATCACCTAAGTCAAATACACCACCTAAATCTACAAAGAATGGATCATCAACTGGACCGCAAAATATGGTTTCGCCTGTTGAAGCAGTAGTAATGGCTGATTGCATAAGACTTGCATAATCAGGAGCATTTAAACCAGCTCCTCCTGTGATAGAACGAGGTCCAATATTGTTTGGAGGAACAACCCCATCCATTACAATGGTTTGAAAACTCATTCCACCATCTATGCTTCTTTCGAGTGTATAGGTCGCTTTGATGTTTTGTGCGCCCAAACGTATGTTGAAGAAAGTTGTTGGATCTTCGTTGGTTCGGGTGAAAGTAGCACGGTAAACGATGTCGTCTCCTGCTGTTGCGGTGTTGTTGTCAATGTGAATTTCGTAACGCACATTTTCTCCAAAAGTATAGTAGTTAGGTCCTCCGTGTGGCAATTCTGCGGGAATGTAGTTCGCAATAATTGTGACCATGTTTGGATTGTCTGGACTCACAAAAGCATACACATCCGTGTTGTCTGCCAAAGGGTCGTCAGAAATAAGGGGTGCTTCTCTATGACTGGAAGCAAATGCCATGAGCGGCACCAGTATTAAAAGCAACATCTGGATTGCTTTGGATGATATATTAAATTTTATTGATTTCATTTGTTATATTTATTGTAAGGATTGTTAAAATGTTTGATTGAACTATGGGAATCAGATTTCAGAAGTTTTAACGAACTTCTGAAATCTACCTCTATTACTGTCCAACTTCTGTTCCTCTCCAAGGCAAAGCCAAATATGGGAAAGCACTTCTAAAAGGAGCGTCGTTTTCATCTACGCCAGTAGAGTAGGTCAAAACGTCAATCAAATCTTGTGATACTGGATTTTCTCCATCAAAATCGTCGTACCACAAACCAATTGCAGCCAATACGATACCTGAAACTGCTTGTAATTCAATACGTGTTACATCATCTTCCAATCGGCGACCATTCGGGAAACCATCCATATTTGGAATAGATTCGATATCTGTATTGGTATTGAAGCGAGGATCAACCAATCCTAAAACAGCTGCTTGAACCAAACCCAATGCGCTAAAGTCTGCACTATTTCTTGGAGTAGCTGGTACGGCCATGTTCAAACGAAGCATGTCACCACCATTTGGCAAGAAATTGTTGATGAATGGTTTACCTGCTGCAAGTGGATTACCTGCTTTGCCTGTTGCCAATTGATAAGGTGGGAAATTGGGTGCTCCTGTGTGAAAAATTGGCCATAAATCGGCAGAACGTGGTGCGCCTGCTTTTGGTAACAACAAGGTTCCGAAAACTGCATCATCCAAAGCTGTTCCTGCAACTGCATCTGAACCCTTCAATGGGAATAATCCGTCTCCACCGTTGGTGAAATCTAATCCAAGACCCAATGAGTTTGTTTGGATACGTAAAGGGGCAAATGCTGGTACAGCACCACCAAATTGATCATCATCCATGTACAATGCCAATTCTGGATTGTAGAAATATTCGAAGTGGTCTGGATTTTCGTTGTAAGGAGTTCTTGAATTCCACTCGTCTTTTGAGCCAATAGGAATAACTGCTTCATTGGTCAATGGCATTCCCAAGCGAGATACTTGTACCCACATACCACTGTCGGTAGGTTTTGTACCATCTGTGTTGAGTGTACGCATTGAAGGGCGACTTGCAGAAGCCCATACGCCGATGACGTAGTTTCCATCTAATATATTGTCTGCCATATTTACGCCCATTCCGTCTTTTTGAAGGGTGCTGATAGGGATTTGAAGGGCAATTGTATGGCAGTTTACACCACCTAAACCATCACGAGGGTTTTCGCCTCCTTGACGTGGCAAGTTTCCTAAGTCAAATACAGCTCCTAAATCTACATAAAATGGATCATCTACTGGACCACAAAAAACTCTTTCACCAGTAGAGGCAGTAGTGATAGCACTATTGGAAAGAGAAGCATAACTTGTAGCACCTAAACCAACGCCACTTTCGATAGAACGAGGGCCGATATTTGTAGGAGGTACGATACCATTTTCTACAATGATTTGGAAGGTTTCACCGCCATCTACACTTCTTTCGAGTGTGTAGGTAGCTTTTCTGTTTTGTGCGCCCAATCGGATATTGAAGAAGGTGGTTGGGTCTTCGTTTGTGTGGGTAAATGTGGCTCGGTAAATAATTTCGTCGCCCACTACTCCTGCATCATTGTCAATATGAATTTCATATCGAATGTTTTCGCCAAAAGTGTAATAGTTTGGACCGCCTTGTGGCAATTCAGCAGGAATGAAATTCGCAATGATAGTTACCATATTCGGATTGTCTGGGCTTCTAAAAGCGTATAAATCCGTGTTGTCTGCCAGTGGGTCATTGGCAATCAATGGAGCTTCTCTATGGCTGGAAGCTTCAACGGGAGTAGAAAATATTCCGAATGTCATGAGTAGGCAAAGGAACATTAACCATAGACTTTGGGTACTCCCCATAAAATGAGGTGACTTTGTTGAATACATAGTTAAAGTATTTAGAATTAAGAAATGAGATTAATAATGAAAAGAAATAAAAACTTTAGGATGATTACCAAGCTATTAATACAAACATATGCTGTAATTCTTCAAAAAAATTAATTGTTATGTGTTTTTTTGAAGGAAATGAATAGGTACACATTTATGATTTCGATTTCCTTTTATTTTTTTCAATTAATAGATGAACACTAATTGTATTGTCGGTGCTCGGTTTAACTTACGAGAGAAAAGAATGTTTGGATTACGGAGATTCAAAAAAAAAATAAAAAAAGATGCCATCTTCTTAATTAAAAAAAGATAGCATCTAACAATTTTAAAAACTTTTATTAAACAATACTAAATCATTTATTTAGAAACAATCAGTTTGCTGTTGGTAATCATGTTGCCTTGACTATCACTCAATCTGGCAATGTAAATACCCGCAGGTAATTCAGTAACATCCAAAGGTATTTGGTAAGAATGTTCTGCATCAACTGCACCATTGAAAAGGGTAGCCAATTTTTGACCAGAAATCGTGTAAATTTCTAAGCTAACTGTTTGTGCTTGGTTCACCACAAATTGAAGGTCAGCATTCAAACTAGCTGGGTTTGGAGAAATCAACAAAGAAGCATCTGATAACTCTGCAATGGCTGCTTTGCCACCACGACCACCACTGCCACCTGCTGCAACTGGTACTATGAATTTCTTGACAGTAGTATAAGTTCCATCTGTAATCGTAACGGTGTAAGTTCCCGTAGAAAGTCCACTAATGTCTTGTGTTGTTGCTCCATTAGACCACATGTATTCGTAGTCTCCAGAACCGCCAGACACGCTGATATCCAATGCACCATCATCGGCATCTTTTCCACTTTCAATGGTTGTACTAACCAATGCAACGGTCAACAATTCTCCACCAATACCACCACTAATAGTAGCCACACAACCGTTTGCATCCACTACTCTTAGTGTAAAGCTTGCTCCTGTGCCTACGGATAGAGTGACGCTGTTGCCACGTTTTCTGAAAGTTACTGCTCCTGATCTATCGTCAAAACTAACCGTAAATGGTGCTACTCCTGTCAATGCTAAAGTATAATAATCAAAAGCAGAACCAGATGTTTGTGTAACACTGATGTCACAATCTCTTGGATTCACAACTTCTGTACCTCCACATGCTCCTGTTCCAATAAATGGACTGGCTACGTAAGGGAAAGCTGACTTCAAAGATTTATCGTTTTGTTCGATTCCAGTTGTATAAGTCAATACATTCAACAAATCTTCGGTAACTCCAGCTCCATCATCGTACCACAAACCAATTGCAGCCAATACGATTCCTGAAACAGCTTGTAATTCAATACGTGTAACATCATCTTCCAAACGACGACCATTCGGGAAACCATCCATGTTTGGAATAAACTCTAAATCAGCATTTGTATTGAATCGTGGATCTACCAAACCCAAAACTGCTGCTTGTACCAAACCCAATGAACTAAAATCATCACTGTTTCTATCTGTTGGAGGTACTGCCATATTCAATCGAAGCACATCTCCACCTGTTGGTAAGAAATTGTTAATAAATGGTTTACCTGCCGCTAATGGATTTCCATCTTTTCCTGTTGCCAATTGATATGGCGGGAAATTGGGCGCCCCTGTAAAGAAAATAGGCCATAAATCCACAGAACGAGGTGCGCCAGCTTTTGGTAACAATAATGTACCGAAAATGGCATCATCCAATGCAGTTCCATCTAAAGCTGAATTACCTTTCAAAGCAAATAAGCCGTCTGCACCGTTTCTGAAATCAAATGCTCCAAGGGAAGCTGTTTGAATACGTAAAGGATTGAAAGCAGGTACTGCAACTGCAAATTGACTCTCATCCATATACAATGCCAATTCTGGATTGTAGAAATATTCATAGTTTGCAGGATCTTCTGAATAAGGAGTATCTGCATTCCATTGGTCTTTTGCTGCAATTGGAATAACTGCTTCGTTGGTCAAAGGCATTCCCAAGCGAGATACTTGTACCCAACCTTGGCTACCATCTACTGTTACTGTACCATCACCATTCAATGTTCTGATTTTTGGACGACTTGCTGATGCCCAAACACCAATTACAAAATCACCATCCAAAATATTAGCTGCTTGGCTTGCACTTTTACCGTCTTTCTGCAAAGTAGAAATGGGGATTTGAAGGGCAATAGAGTGTACATTGTAGCACGCCAAACCATCTGTAGCTGGAGGACTATCTAATCGTGGAGAATCTCCTAAGTCAAAAATTCCACCCAAATCTACATAAAATGGATCGTCAGCGGGGCCACAAAATACCCTTTCACCTGTACTTGAAGTCGTAATAGCATTTTGTATCAATGTTTCGTAATCTGTTGCACCTAAACCAACGCCTGTTTGAATAGAACGTGGGCCAATATTGTTTGGAGGAACTACACCGTTCATAACAACGGTAGAAAAAGTCGCTCCGCCGTCTATACTGCGCTGCAAGGTATAGGTCGTTTTTAGGTTTTGTGCGCCCAATCGGATATTGAAGAAGGTAGTGCCATCTTCATTGGTTTGGGTAAATGTAAAGCGGTAAATGATATCGTCACCTGGTGTACTAGCATCGTTGTCAACGTGAATTTCATATCTTATATTTTCACCAAAGTTGTAATAGTTAGGTCCACCATGAGGTAACTGGGCGGGGATGTAGTTGGCAATAATGGTAACTGTTTCTGGATTGTCGGGACTTACAAAAGCATAAACATCTGTATTGTCCGCCAATGGATCGTTGGCAATGAGGGGAGCTTCTCGGTGACTGGAAGCTTCTGACGCTGTGTAGCTAAAACAGGTCAATAGCACTGCCAAAAGCATAGAGCTTGTTAAAAAATTGATAAATTTCATTATATAAATTTTATTTTTTTATTAGATATTGTTTTAGAATAGAATGAGGTTTGGTTTAGAAACCTTCTGTTCCTCTCCACGGAGCCGCTACATAAGGGAAAATAGCTTGAAATGGTTTGTCATTGGCTTCAACACCTGTGGTGTAGCCTAATACATTCAATAAATCTTCGGTAACAGGATTTGTGCCATCAAAATCATCATACCATAAGCCAATTGCAGCCAATACAATACCTGAAACTGCTTGCAATTCGATACGGGTTACATCGTCTTCTAAACGACGACCATTTGGGAAACCATCCATATTTGGAATGAACTGTATGCTGGTGTTTGCAAATTGTGGATCTAACAATCCTAAAACTGCTGCTTGAACCAAACCCAATGAGCTGAAAGCAGCATCATCGCGAGGGGTTGGAGGTACTGCCATGTTCAATCGAAGCATATCGCCAGCAGTTGGCAAAAAGTTATTGATGAATGGCTTACCTGCTGCTAATGGATTGCCCCCTTTGCCTGTTGCCAATTGATAAGGAGGAAAATTCGGTGCTCCTGTGTAGAAAATTGGCCATAAATCCACTGAACGAGGTGCACCTGCTTTGGGTAGTAACAATGTACCAAAAATTGCATCGTCTAATGCAGTTCCTGCTACGGCAGCCGATCCCTTCAATATAAAAGCACCGTCAGCACCATTGGTAAAGTCTAATCCAAGACCCAAAGAGTTTTTCTGAATACGCAATGGAGCAAATGCGGGTACTGCGCCACCAAACAAATCGTCGTCCATATACAAGGCCAATTCTGGATTGTAAAAATGCTCATACAATGCTGCATCTTCACCACATGGACTTAAAGAATTCCAATAGTCTTTTGACATGATTGGAATAACGGCTTCGTTGGTCAATGGCATGCCCAAACGAGAAACTTGAACCCAAGTGCCACTGTCATTAATCAAATCTCCACTGCTGCTCAAGGTTCTTACAGAAGGACGACTAGCGGATGCCCAAACACCAATCACAAAATCGCCATCCAAAATATCGGTTGCTTCGCTTACATCTTTTCCATCTTTTTGAAGCGTTGAAATCGGTATTTGAATAGAGATGGTATGGCAATTGTAGCCACCCAATCCATCTCTGGAAGTGCCTGATTGACGAGGTGCATCACCTAAATCAAAAATGCCTCCTAAATCTACAAAGAAAGGATCATCTACTGGCCCACAGAATACTTTCTCTCCTGTTGAAGCCGTTGTAATAGCTGCTGTCATTAATTCTTCGTAGCTGCTTGCTCCCAATCCAACTACTGTGTTTTGACTTTCGATAGAACGAGGTCCAATATTGTTTGGAGGAACAACACCATTAGACACAATGGTTGTGAAACTTGCACCACCATCCATACTTCTTTGAAGTGTATATGTGGTTTTTAAGTTTTCTCCAAATCGAATATTGAAGAAAGTAGTAGGGTCTTCGTTTGTTTTGGAGAAGGTGAATCTGTAAATGATTTCTTCGCAAGAAGAACTTGCATCGTTGTCAACATGAATCTCGTAGCGAATATTCTCCCCAAAAGAATAATAGTTAGGCCCTCCTTGTGGAAGTTCTGCGGGAATGTAATTGGCAATGATTGTAACAGTGTTTGGAGCATCAGGGCTTCTGAAAGCATAAACATCTGTGTTGTCTGCCAAGGGGTCATTAGAAATTAATGGTGCTTCTCTATGGCTAGATGCTTCAACTGGTGTGCTAACTATTCCGATGGACAACATCATGCCCAGAAACATTAGCCACATAGTTTGAATACTGCCATGAGGTTGGAGTAACTTTAATGAAAACATAGTTAAGTATTTAGAATTAAAATGAATAAGGATATTGTTTACCTTTTTAATTGTCATTCTAACTTACGACAGAAAAAGAAGCTTGGATTACGATAAAAAAAAAAAATATAGTATTGACAAAATTAAATTCCTGAAATGCTATTTATCAATGCTTTATGGATTTTTTAGATTTTCCCTCTAACATAAAGCACCCAGTTATGATTTGGTAGTAAAAATAAAATGTGAAAATTGAGAACAAAAACCCTTCAATTTTGTAGCAATTATTTATTCGGTGTCGTTTTTTTTTGGGAATATTTAGCTATAAGTAGTATCAATTGTGAATAGTTGAATAGAGATTATTTTTTTTTGCAAGAAATGAATAATCCAACCATTTGTTTTCTTCGTATGTATGGAACGACCTTAATTTTTTAACTTTAATAATCATTTCTTGTTAGATTTTTGTCTACTATTATTATCATAGGTTTTTAATTTATAATAAATATATACCTTCAATATTTTGAACATACAAAATTACATATCATCGGGTATTTTAGAGCTGTATGCTTTGGATATGCTTTCGGAAATAGAAAAACAAGAAGTTGAAGTAATACTTGATGGGTATGATGCTATAAAACTTGAATTGTTAGAAATTCAAGAAGCTTTAGAGTTTTATGCCATTCTCCACTCTGTAGAACCTCCACAAAATATATTTCAGAGTGTGGCTGCTGCAACTGAAAATATGAACAACACATTGGAGAATACAATCCAAACTAATCCTCCCACAAAAAATGTTGTTGAAAATTCAATTCCATCCATAGTTTCTACAAAACGCATACGAAATTTACAATATCTTACGGCAGCAGCTACTATTCTACTGATACTAAGTGCTGCTTTAAACTGGAAATACCATACGCAACTGAAGGAGGCAAAGACTGAAATAGCATTACTTAATCAAGAAAAAGAATCTATTTCTGACAACTTCAATAGTATGCAGGCAAAATACAATGTTGCAAACTTAGAATTGAATGTTTTGCAAAATCCCGATAATAGAATTATCAAGATGGCGGGCAATGAAAACCATCCCGAATCATTGGCTTATGTATATTGGAATGTAGAGTCTCAAGAAGTATATGTTAAAGTTGCAGAATTACCTACTCCTCCTTCCGAAAAGCAATATCAGTTGTGGGCATTGAAGGATGGAAAGCCCATTGATGCGGGTGTTTTTAATGTAGAAACGGGCATATTGAAGGTTAAAAACATCGAAGCCGCAGATGCTTTTGCCGTAACGCTTGAAAACAAAGGTGGTAGCGAACAACCTACACTCGAACAACTATATGTCGTGGGAGAGGTTAAATTAATTTAGATAATAAATTGTATTATTTCACTTTCATTACAAAAAAATAGCCTGCTTAGAAATTCTAAGCAGGCTATTTTTTTGTAATTTTCTTATATCTCAGTATCACATTCATCGGATGAGTATTTGAAGAACAGAACAGTTCAATTGGAAATAAATAATTGCTGATAGGCTTATCTTCTCCTGCCCTTCTTTTTACTCAAGCCAATGTTTAGGTCTAAATTATCAATAGCAAACAATATTCTATCTTTAATATAGGCAGGTGGTGCAAGTTGGAAACTAGCCGCATAGTATTCAAGGCTTCTTTGAATGCCTTCTAGTTCTGCCTGAATAATATTATTTTTTGAACATATATTTTCAACATATCTTCTTTCTCCATCACATACCATCCCTAAACAATATGCTTCTAATGTACCCGAATTGATAAATTCATTAATTTTTGACATAACTTTGGTATTCTAAGTTAACAGTTAATTTGTTCTTAGGTAAGTTTTTAAACAATAGGGATTTTATTTAAAGGAATAGTAAAAATCGAAGATCTTATAAAAATAAGATTAAATTTTGCTTAGATAGTTTAATAAGGCAGGTAAAATTCTCGTCAATTCTGTTACTTATCTTTTAATAATGATTGGTAGGTTAATTAAACGCTTTTGGATTAGATTTTGTTTTATTCAATCAGAACAGTTACATCAATTTTCGCAATTCTCTTATCGCTATTCGTACGCGTGATTTTACCGTTCCTAATGGTATGTCGAATTGATCCGCTATTTCTCTTTGAGTAAAACCTTGAAAATAGACCAAATCTATAATTTGTTTTAAATCAGGATTTAACTTTTCAACTATTGATTGTAAGCCAATTGCATGAACATTGGTTTCAGTACTCAATTCATTGGGAGTATATACTTGATCATCGATACTGTCCGTTTTGGAGTTTTTGCGGTATGCTTTAGAACGAACGAAGTCTATAGAAGCATTTCGAGCGATATTCAGCATCCAAGTGAAAAAACGACCTTTTGACGCATCATAACTGTCTATGTTCTTCCAAATTTTGATGAACGTATCCTGCAAAATATTTTCTGCATGATGCTTTGATTGGGTAATCCGCATAATCACGCCATATAGTGCTGCTGCATAGCTATCATACAATAAATTTAATGCTACTTTATTGTGTAACTTCAACAAGGCAACTAACTGTTCCTCTGATATTTTGGGACTGTTTGTTTTCAAGTATTGTTGGCTTTGTAATGTCTTGGTAGAGTTTGTTAAGTCCACTTTTAAAAAATAATTATTTCCCTCAAAAATAAGAAATTATACTGAAAGATTAAGCAATAACAAAAATAATATTGCTCAAGATTTAAATTTAATATAATCCAAATAGTAGCTAAATTCGTAGGTGAAAGTAAATATACTAAAACTAACACTCAAATTTTAACTTAGTTCACGTCAAATAAAAATTATACAACATTCTAATCATTCATTCAAAAATGACGAGTCGCTAAAATGACAGTCTTTCTTCAAGAAAGAATTTATATTTGAACTCTATTTTTACAAAATAAAATATTCCCTAAAATGCTATCAAAGAATACTTTTCTTTTTTTAAAGTCTATCCTTCAAAAAAAACATATCATGACAAAGATATTTAATAATCTTAAATATTTTAGATTCACTGCTGTAATAAGTTTACTGTTTTTGTCGCATATCTGTCTTTTTGCACATCAGGGTACAGTAAAAGGCACAGTATATGATAATGACACAAAACTCCCCTTGATTGGCGCAAATATCTGGCTCAACAATTCGGAACAAGGAGCTGTAACGAATGAATTTGGTATATACCGTTTCAATCATTTATCACCAGGAATTTACCAAGTCAAAATATCTTTTATAGGTTTTGAAGCGCAAGAATTTGCCATTGAAGTAAAAGATGAAGCAACTGTTACACCTGTCACTTATCTAAAAGCCAGTAGCTTACAACTCAATGAAGCCATTGTGAGAGCCAATGGCAGTATGAAAGATCAACTCAGCAGCATTCAAGCTATTGACGTTGCACTTAGACCTGCCAATTCTTCACAAGATATTTTGCGTGCTGTGCCAGGACTTTTCATCGGACAACACGCAGGAGGAGGAAAAGCTGAACAAATATTTCTTAGAGGCTTTGACATAGACCATGGAACTGATATTCGACTCAATGTAGATGGAATGCCCGTCAATATGGTCTCTCATGCACATGGTCAAGGATATGCTGATCTTCACTTCTTGATTCCTGAAACAATTGGACTTACCCAGTTTGATAAAGGACCCTATTACGCTCGTCAAGGTGATTTCACTACGGCAGGATATGTGGATTTTCGCACCAAAAATGCACTCGACAAAAGCATGGTCAAATTGGAGGCAGGTCAGTTTGATACCAAACGAGCCGTTGCCCTTGTAGATGTATTGGGTAAGGAAAGCGATGAACGCAAACAAAGTGCTTATATCGCATCCGAATATTTATTCACCAATGGTCCCTTTGAAAGTTCCCAAAACTTTCGGCGCATCAATCTCATGGGAAAATACCACCAACACCTCAATGAAAACAAAATATTGACCGCTACTTTCTCTCACTTCAATAGTCAGTGGGATGCTTCTGGACAAATACCGCAACGGGCAGTTGACAGGGGCTTGATTGGGCGTTTTGGAGCGATTGATGATACAGAGGGAGGCAATACAAGTCGTACCAATCTCAATTTGCAGATGACTTCTTTTACCGAAAATGGCAACCTCTTCAAAAACCAATTTTACTATTCACACTACGATTTTGAACTTTACTCCAATTTCACCTTCTTCCTAGAGGATGCCGAAAATGGCGACCAAATTCGCCAAAAAGAAGACCGACATATTTTTGGCTACAATACTTCTTATGATATAGAAAGTAACTTGGCAAACCGTCCACTCTACACCGAAATCGGAGGAGGTATTCGCTTTGACAACAGTGATGAAAATGAACTGTCACACACCAAAAACCGCACGACAACTTTGGAGCGTTTGGCGTATGGTGATATTGACGAAACCAACCTTAGTGCGTATGTAGATGCGGCTTGGGAAGTTTCGGATAAGCTAAACATTCATGGTGGTTTGCGTTATGATCAATTTCAATTTCAATACGTTGATTTTCTTCAAACAACCTATGAAAATCAGTCTCAAAACAAAGGTATTTTGGCACCCAAACTCAGCCTTTATTATGATGTCAGCAAAAATTTACAACTATACGGCAAAGCAGGTATTGGCTTTCACTCCAATGATACACGAGTAGTTGTGGCACAAAATGGCACTGAAATTCTCCCAAAAGCTTTTGGTACAGACTTCGGTATGTTGTGGAAACCACTGAATAGGTTGTTGGTCAATATGGGCGTGTGGCGATTGAATTTGGAGCAGGAATTTGTCTATGTAGGCGATGCAGGTGTGGTAGAGCCAAGTGGCGAAACCGAACGCTATGGATTGGATCTTTCTCTTCGGTATCAGCTCAACGATTGGTTATTTTTGGATACAGACATCAACCTAACCAAAGCCAAAGTAATCGGTGAACCTGAAGGTGCAAATAACATTCCTTTAGCTCCTCTGTTTACAAGTATTGGTGGTTTGACAGTTCAGCATCCTTCTGGCTTCAATGGCAGTTTGCGCTATCGACAGATGGGCGACCGTCCTGCAAATGAAGACAATAGCATCACGGCGGAAGGTTACTTTATTTTGGATGCGGTGGTGAAATACACCAACTCTCGTTTTGAAGTTGGTCTTTCGATAGAAAATCTATTGGATACAGCTTGGAATGAAACTCAATTTGATACGGAGTCTCGTTTGGCGAATGAAATCGAGCCAGTGTCGGAGATTCACTTTACTCCTGGTACTCCGTTTTTTGGGAAGATGAGTATTGGGGTATTTTTCTAATATGAATTACAGATGAGTGAAAAGTTCAACAAATGGTACGAAAAACTATAATATTAGAAAGGCTATGAGATGATTTAGCATAGCCTTTCTTGAAATTCAACTTATTTGTTTACAAGTAATTATTTGAATTCAATTTAATTTCCTGTACCTTCAGCAGCCACCTCTGCCGCATTGATACGTGCCAACTCTTTATCCACATAATACAGGCTTTGTGAGCCATCTCCAATCAGCTTAATTTTATCCAAAATGGTTCGCATTAGGCTTTCTTCTTCCCTTTGTTCGGTAATGTACCATTGAAGGAAATTTATGGTAACATAATCATTTTCACTCGTTGCAAGGTGCATGAGTTGATGAATAGATTGGGTTACTTTTTGTTCATGTTCATAAACCTTTTGGAACATCATCCTCACGGACTCAAACTCATGTGGCGGCTGCGGAATGGCAGGAGTCAAAGCATGGGCATCGACCTCACTCATGTAGCTAAACAAGCGAAGCATGTGTTGTAATTCTTCAGAAGATTGGCGGTGCATAAATTGGGCGCAACCTTCTAAACCTTGTTTGTCGCACCAACTTGCCATAGATAAATACAAAAAGGAAGCATAGCCCTCCAAAACAATTTGTTTGTTGAGTGCATCCGTCATTTTTTCAGAAATCATACTTAATCAAATATTTATTACAAATAAAATTTTGTGTGTTTTTAATTTATTTCTAACTATTTCACCATCATTTTCCCTCCAACTATATCCGTACCATTCCCTAACGTATATAGGTAAACACCCGATTGCAGCGAAAGCAAATGGGCATCAATTGTCCACTCATTTTCCCCAATTTGAGCTTGAAGTGAACGTTCATGCACCTTTTTGCCTGCAATGTCAAAAATGGACAAGGTCAAAGAAGTGTTTTGTTTGGAAGTCAAGTGAATACTTGTTTGATCTTGAAAAGGATTGGGCGCATTGTAGGTTTGATCAAAAGTGATTGAATGCGTATCTTTTATTGAAGTGAAACATTCTTCTTGTGGTGCTACAACCCGCAATACATATCCTCCAAATTCAATTGGAACGGGAAAAAATATGTCGGGTGAATAGGCAGTTATTTTTAGCAGCAAAGGATATTCTCCAATCTGATTGCTCATTCCTGTGATGCGGATACATTCAACGACACCACCATAAATCGTCCAATTGGTCGCACTTGTTTCAAAGGTGAAACCCGAAGGCAAACCAATAGAATTAGGATTGGTGAGGACTGCTCGGTCTATATCTACGAAAATAGTCAATGCGGGTAAAAATTCACCTGCATAGATAGAATCAGGCATGATTACGGTTAGGTCAAAGGTATAAGGCTGTCCTTGACAGGCCGCAGGCAATCCGTCACTAAACAATATACTTCCATCGGGTAAAGTATCATTTTGAGGTCTTGGATATACGCCAAAAAAACCAGAATAAGGAGGTTCTTCTGTTTGGCAATCGCTTTGTGCCATTGCAATGGTTGTAGTGAACAACAAGCCAATCAGTAAAGTCAAAAATGAAGATTGTGATTTTTGTGTCATTGGAGTAGAGTATTTGGTGGTGAATAGGTTATTTTTTTTAGGTGATTTGACTATTATTTATTCTTGTTCGTCAAGTAAATAGGTAGATCTAAATGCCATGCTAAAAGTAGGTTCTTCCATTTCTTCCAATGGAAGTTTGACATAAAAAGTAGTTCCTTCATCTACTTTCGATTCAAACCATATCAAACCTTTTGCTGCTTCTACGATGCTTTTTGACATGGCCAAGCCTAAACCCATGCCTGAGTTTTTGGTTGTAAAATTCGGCACAAAAACCTTGTCTTTTTTCTCTTCGTCAATTCCACAGCCATTGTCTGCTACACCTATCACAATAGAGTTTTTGGCTTTTTTTACATTCACGACAATAATACCTTGTTTTCCATCTGGAATGGCTTGAATCGCATTTTTAATTAGATTGTTAAATACCCTAATTAATTGATCTTTATCTGCGTTTACATAACAAGTATCTTCTGGCATGAGTTTGAAGACCCGCACATTTTCGGTATCTTTATAGAGTGTCACTGTATTCTCGATTACTTCGTTGATATTCATCATTTCGTTGATAGGTGTAGGCATTTGAGCAAAAGATGAAAATTCTGTTGCAATCCGAGAAAGGGTGTCAATTTGTTCTACCAAAGTACGGCTTACCCTATCCATCAATGCTCCTACATTGGGGCGATTGTCTTTGATAGCCCTTTGAAGGTGTTGAATGCTCAATTTCATGGGAGTCAATGGGTTTTTAATTTCATGTGCTACTTGCTTTGCCATTTGCCGCCAAGCATACTCCCGTTCGTTTTTAGCCAATTTTTTGGCACTCTTATCCAATTCTATGATGGTCTCATTGTACTGTGTCACCAAAGTTCCAATTTCATCGTTGTCAGGCCACTCCAATAAATCATTTTGCTGACCTAGACGAATATTTTTGAGTTTGTCGCTAATCATCTTCAATGGATTGGTAATAGAATTGGCAATAGCCAAAGCCAACAATGCTGCAATGAGCCATATCACTACATATACATTGATTAATGTGACCAAAAAGGCAGAAATCTCGCTTCTCAATTCCTTTTCTTTCGCAAAGTAGGGAAGATTCAAAAATCCAACAACTGTCCCTTTTTCGTTTTTGATAGGCACATAAGATGACAGGTATGAAAGTGTGCCAATCGTTTCATGGTGAATAAATTGGCTCTTATAAGCTTGCGACATCTGGTGAAATGCCACTGGATCCATCTGTGTCGACCGCAATTGTTTTTCGAATATGGCATCTTGAGAAGATTGCAGCAACTGACCATTGCTATCAAAAAGATTGATGTCCATTGAATGAATACTCGCCAGAGCATCTACCCTACTTTCCCATTCGCTGGCATTTGTAAAAGAGTCGTAGCGCCGTATAGAATTGGCATCTTTTTGAAGGGTATTTTCTATGGAAGTCAGCACTTCTTTTTGCTTTTGCAGCAGTATTTCTTGGTGATAATGGGTTGTTTTTTGGTAAAAATAGAGGATACTCACCAATGCAATCACCACAAACGACACCAACAAAATGGACAACATGGCTACATTGATTCTCATCCTCAAAGAGGAATAAAATAAATCCCTAATACGAATATTCTTGGAATGTTTAATGATATAAATAAGAAAGGATATGAACAATACCGTAAAGCCTGAAATCAAAAACAAATGGGAGAACATAGATAGGTAATCCATGATTCCTTTGCTTTCCCTCGAAACGATGATGGTTTTTCCATCTTCTGAATTTTGAATAAAGTGCGAATAACCATCGTAGGTGATGTGTTTGCTTTCGTTACCATGAGAGGAGAAAAGGGAGTCTTGCCGATAATCATAGGCAAAGTTTCCTTTGTGTGTTCTCAAATCACCGTCTTTGTAAACCGCATAACTGTAATCAATAAACTCAGCGGGTTCTCTAAATTTATCTTCGATAATCAACTCAGGATAAACATTCTCCTTATCAGATTTTTTCTCCATTTCAATGATTAAATACCCCAACAAGGTTAGGTCATCATCCAACGGAAATATGGGAAGTTTTGCCAGATAGTTGTAGCCACCTGTTGAAGTATTGGGAATCAAAGAAAGATAGTGCGCCAAGGTCTTTTTCTGAAATTTCATGCGTCCTTCGTAATCTTCCAAACGCACAGTTTTCTCAGTATTCTTGAGGGATTGACCTCTTTTTTTGTAGGCTTCAATGTCAATTTTGTATTTATTGAAGCTGCCCCCAAAGTGTTTCTGCAAAATACGTTCCTTCAATTCTTTTTCAGGCAAAAGCGGATTGCGGTAATACAAACGAATCACATCGTCTTCCAGCATGATTTTTTTTGCAGCATCTTCAAACATAAATTCTGCAATCTTATCCTCTTCCGTAATTACCTGTTCTACAATTTGTTGCCGAATTTCTTGTTCCCTTTCCATACTAAGGTTGTGTAGCAACATCGCTGTAAAAGCCGAAAAAACAAATACCCACAACAACATTCTCTTCAATCCATTTTCTTTGCTGAGCGTATTTAAAAACCAATCCAACAACAAATTGAAGATGAGTATCCAGCCCAACACAAATATGTGATATTGTTCAAAAGTAATCAATTGTAGGTAGGCAATATACAAAACAGAAATAACCACAAAACCTATTACTTTTTGCTCAACTGACAAGCCCAATTGATGAACAATACTTGCTATTTTTTTGCAGACCAAAAAGAAACCTATCAATAATATCATCAAAATGAATCCACCTACAATCGTTTTGAATTCCAAATAGATGAAATTGGTGATGTCAAAAGCTACTTTGAAATGTAGCACCAAGGATCTGATGACGTAAAAGGTAGCGGAAGTATAGACCAACAAAACAGTCAAAAAAGCAAGGTAAATACTTAATTTCTTGAAATATGGATAATCACTGTGTAGGGGTATATTAATTTTTCGGTAGAAAAAAACAATCAACCAAAGAACCAAAAAGACTATCAACAATAAACTACCCAAAGAACTAAGATAAGACGGACTATCAACATTTTCTGAGAAAAAGATAGGAAAAACATTGAGAAATGTTGGTATGTAATATTTTGTAATCAAAAACCCAAGGAGTCCAATACTTGTAAACAAAAATAAAAATCCACTCCAAGGCCGGTACTTGCTCTGCAAATAGTTGGCAATGACTACCAAAACAAGTAAAAACCCCAATAAACCGAGAATCCATATAAACAACCAGAGGTAATGAAAATTGGAAGCAGTGAGGTTGTGATCAAAATATACATAAAGTGGCGGTTCAGAATTGGCGAGTTGTACTTTATTTTTACTGACCAAACTATCAACACTTACCTTTATACCTGTCGAAATATTGAAATCAGCACTCAGTTGATTTTTTAAGTATTTATTTTCTGAGTCATAATTGTGTTGAATCAATTGAAGCGCAATGATTTTCATCTCTCCTTGTTGACTTCCTCTTTCACTTGCACTAATGGTTTTTTTCACCAACTGATAATAACCGTTTTTCAGGCTTACAATACTTGCGCCATCCTTCGATTCTGTAATCATCCCTTCTGGAATCACCACTTCATTGGAATTCCAAAAAAATATTTGATTCTGAAAATAAGTGAGAATAATATATGGCTTTTCTATCAATTGCTGTAATTCCTCCTTCGAATACTCGCTTTTTTCTATTTTTCTTATCAATTCATTGTCTTGAATCAACTCATAGAAATCAGCTTCCATTTTTTGCAATTTGGAATTGATTTTATTGGCTGTTTTAGGAAGAGAAGGAGATTGTGAAGAATAGTATTGCCCTATAAAGGAGACCAATAGCAATACTATTGAAGCCAGTAAAATTTGGTATATGTATTTGAATAGAGTTTGCAATAGTAATGCCTTTTTAATTCTTGGATAGATTTTGGTGGATAAGTAGAGTTAAGCGTAACTATTCAAGGTTTAATGCAAAATACGCATAAATTATGCCAACATAAAACTTTAATGTCGAATTTTAATGCCTTGATTTATAAACCAAAAATCAATCTTCTTCTGCTTTTTTCTTAATGTAATGATACTGAACATTCCACTGCTGTTTATTATCCGCTAGGGTGTTGGGGAGTTCTTTCGATTTGGGCATCCAAAAGGGTTCTTCAATAATTTCCAGGTCTTCTTCCTCTTCTTGCAAATAAAGCGGTACATCCTGTTTGGCCTCATGTCTAAAGTAAAAAGCGCAAATGATCCCCGCCAATGCTCCTGCAATATGACCTTCCCAAGACACTCCCTCCTGAATCGGCAATAAACCCCAAACCAAACCACCATAAAAAAACGTCACCAATAATGCCAAGGCCATTGACCGCACATCTTTTCGCAAAATACCACTAAAAAATACAAAAAACGCCATGCCATAGATAACTCCACTTGCGCCAATGTGATACGAAGGCCTCCCAATCACCCAAGTCCAAAAACCACTCATCACCACCAACCAAAACAACAACTCAAAAGCAATCGGACGATAATTGTGCAAAACAATGAATCCCAATAGTATAATCGGAAATGAATTGGAGAACAAATGGGATAAATCACCATGCAAAAAAGGTGAAAAAACAATGCCCCTCAATCCCAAAAGCGTGCGAGGCTCGATTCCCCAATTGGAAAAGGAATAACCACTTCCGAGTTCCACCAACTTAATCACCCACAACAACACGACAAATAATGACGGAAGCAGCAAGCTATACTTTACCTTTTGTTTTTCTGTGTCTAAAGGATTCATAAAGAAAAATTGAAGTGTCCTCCTTCACTTCAATGAAGTATTTTACCAACTCATCGAAGTAGAATTTCTAAAAAATGACTTATATCTACTGCTTAATGCCTGAGTCTTCAAAATAGTTCAATCCAATCAAAACCCGAAACAATCAACACTTGTTTGAAGCAGAATTGACATTCCGAACAGGAATGTATAATTTTGACTTTTCTTTTCACTTCAATATTTATCTATCTACATGACATTCACCGAGCTACTTCAATGGATTGACCAAGGCGAAGGCACCAATTTGGAATTCAAAATGGAGATTACCCACACCTCCAAAATTGCCAAAACCATCTGTGCATTCGCCAATACCAAAGGCGGCACGATTGTCGTAGGCGTAGCAGATGATGGTGAAATAGTCGGGCTGACAGACCCCAAGCGAACCATCCAAAAACTAAAAGATGCCGCCATGATGTCAGAACTCCCTGTCGTTGTGCAGTTTGACCAATTAGAGATAAACGAATCCCTGGTCGTCGTAGCTGCCTATGTGCCCCGCAGCAACAACAAACCCCACCACATCACCGACTCAAAAGGACAAAAACGAGCCTATATCCGAACCCGTGACAAAACCATGATTGCCAACCCCATTGTCCAAAAATCCCTTCAAATCGAAACTCCCGAATCATCTTCCGAAGAACCCGACTTGGACTTAGACTCCAAAGAAAAGGGATTGTTGAAATATTTGGAAAATCGTGAAAAAATCACCCTCAAACAATACATGAGCCTCGTCAACATCTCCAAACGCCGAGCCCGCCGTTCACTCGTCAAACTGACCCTCGATGGCGTACTGCGAGAAATAGATGCCAGTGGGGAGAATTATTATGTGTTGGCTTAGAGGCAAATATGCTATTCCAACCGTTGATGAACTTTTTAAGTGTTGTCAAGGTGAAAGAGAAGATTCAAATGCCATCACTCATTTGGAGAAATTATAGACAATTCACCTCACAATCACCAACCTCTCACTCCTCCAAAAATTCCCATCAGGGTACCTCAAAAAATAGATACCCGACGGAAATGTACTAACAGAAAAGCTTATTTTTTCGTTGATTCGGTCAAATTGCAGTACAATTTTACCTGCAAAATCGGTGACAAACAGTTCTTCAATAGGTGTTTGGACTTCAATAGTAACGAGATTATTTGCAGGATTTGGATAGAATTGAAGTGAGGAATGGGAGTTTGGAACTTCAACTGATTTTTTGAAGCTTGTTTTTTCTACAATTTTATTTTCTTCAAAGACTTCTGTTTCCTCTTCATCCGCCATTGAAGGGTCTTCAAAATAGGCAGGTGATTTAAGGATTTGGTAAGTGATGGTTTGATATTCAGCAGGTGTTTCTATAAACTTCCATACTTTACAATCTTCTAATGGATAGCAACAAAGCATTTTCGGTAGTTCCTCTTCCGATGCAAGGGCTTTAATCCATTTCCCACTTGCAGGCTTCACCATCACACTATCTCTAACTGTTTCAAAAACAGGAGGATGGTAAATGAGTTTTTTCGCTGCCTGTTTTAGAATCTCATGGGTAGTAGTTTCATATTGAGGTGGAATTTCTCGTAGTACCCACATTCTGAAATCAGGCGGACACTCTGATATACAACAAATAGGTATTCCACCTTTTCTCCACTCAATTCTTGCAGGCTTCACCATCACACTATCTCTAACCGTTTCAAAAACAGGAGGCAGAAAAATGTATTGAACATTTGAGTCCATTTGTGCCATTGAAGGACAGCAGAAAAGAAGGAAAAATAGAATTGGCAAAAATCGTTGCATAACTTTGAAATTTTTGATAGCTGCAATTTAATATTCATTTTATTTTGCTGCAATTTTTAAATACTCATTAACAAAGCATTAACAATTCACTCTCTACAATTCCACCTTACATCAAATTTGGATTTTCACCAAACAAGCAATACCTTCGCATCCATAGAATCAAACGCATCAAACAAGCAGCTAAAGCATCTACAACCATGCAAGACAAACTCCAAAACCTCCAATCCAAAATCACCCAAGCCCAATTGGGAGGTGGCGAAAAACGCATTGCCAAACAACACGCAAAAGGCAAACTAACCGCCAGAGAACGCATCGAATTGTTGATGGACGAAGGTAGTTTTGAAGAAATTGGGATGTTGGTGACACATCGCTCTAAGGACTTTGGGATGGAAAATCAGAAGTTTTTGGGAGATGGAGTCGTGACAGGTTATGGTACGATAAATGGGCGATTGACCTATGTTTTTTCGCAAGATTTCACCGTTTTTGGAGGCTCGCTCTCCGAAACACATGCCGAAAAAATCTGCAAAATCATGGATTTGGCGATGCAAAACGGTGCGCCTTTGATTGGGATGAACGATTCGGGAGGCGCAAGGATTCAAGAGGGCGTAAATTCTTTGGGAGGTTATGCCGATATTTTCCTCCGCAATACGCTGTCTTCTGGGGTGATTCCACAACTTTCTGCCATCATGGGCCCTTGTGCGGGCGGTGCGGTCTATTCTCCAGCGATTACCGACTTCATTTTGATGGTCGAAAACAGTTCCTACATGTATGTGACGGGTCCAAATGTGGTCAAAACGGTTACACATGAAACGGTGACACACGACGAATTGGGCGGAGCGACAACTCATGCAACGAAGTCGGGAGTCACACATTTTGCCTGCGCCAACGAAGTCGTTTGCATCAACACCCTCAAAGACTTGTTGAGCTATATGCCGCAAAACTGCGAAGAAGATGCACCTGTTTATCCCTACGAAGTCCAAAAAGACGAAACCCGTCCAGAATTGACCGATTTGTTGCCCGAATCACCAAACCAACCCTATGATATGCGAGAAGTCATTGAAGGAGTGGTAGATGGCGAATCGTTTTTGGAAGTGCATAAAGGCTATGCTGAAAACATGGTAGTGGGTTTTGCACGGATTGCAGGGCGGAGCATTGGAGTCGTGGCGAATCAACCTGCGTATTTGGCGGGCGTTTTGGATATCAATTCCTCCAAAAAAGGAGCGAGATTTGTGCGTTTTTGTGATGCCTTCAATATCCCCTTATTGGTCTTGGTGGACGTGCCAGGATTTTTGCCAGGAACGGATCAAGAATGGAACGCCATCATTACCAACGGTGCAAAATTGCTCTATGCCTTTAGTGAAGCGACTGTGCCTAAAGTGACGGTCATTACCCGAAAAGCCTATGGTGGGGCCTATGATGTGATGAACTCCAAACACATTGGCGCAGACCTCAACTTTGCTTGGCCCTCTGCCGAAATTGCAGTGATGGGTGCTTCGGGAGCTGCCGAGATTATTTTCCGCAATGAAATTGCTCAAGCCGAAGATCCCTCAGCCAAATTGCAGGAAAAAGTGGACGATTATACCGAAAAATTTGCGAACCCTTACCGTGCTGCCGAACGGGGTTTTATTGATGAGGTGATTCACCCCAAAGATACCCGCATCAAGTTGATTAAAGGATTCAAAATGCTGGAAAACAAGGTATTGAAGTTGCCCAAGAAGAAACATGGGAATATGCCGCTTTAGAACACCACCCCAAAAGCATTCTGGTAATCCAACCACATTTGTTCTTCGTATTCAAAAGCGAAATTCTCTGCAAGATTTTCTCCTCTTGGAGCTTTGCGTTTACTTTTTGTTTTGATTCGGTCGTAGTGATGTCCCAGTTCGTGGAGTAGGATGTGTAGGAGTTGATAGGCTTTGATTTGGTCGGTGGCAAATTCACAAAAGACACCGTTTTTTTGCTCGGTTGCCTTTATTCCAAGTCTATCGAACAGTTCCTTATGTGCTTGGTAATTGTGTTTCATTTCTCTATTTCTTTCACCGTCCCCACCAACTCCAAAAATTCCTTCCGATAGCCTTCTTTATCCTCTCCCTTTGCAGCTTTGCCCAAACGCTCCACGGTTGAATAAGAAGCAGTGCCTTTGTGTTCCGAATCTCGAAGCAACATCCCAAAAGAAGCGACCGCCGCCGAAAAGGTGAAATTGTCGGAAACCTGAGCGATTTGGTTGGTTTTGACAGAATGGGTCAATAACTTGCTGCTGTCCCAAGTTGGAGGTTTGTAGCGAAAATGGATGTTTACCCATTCGTCTTGTTTAAATTTGGTCGGTTTTCGCTCGGCTTCCTCATACTGCAATGGATTCACCTTCAAATCTTTCGCTTTTGGTTTGCCCTTCAATGGCACAATTTCGTAGAGTGCCGTGACGGTATGCCCTGCGCCAATTTCACCCGCATCTTTGGTGTCGTCTTGAAAATCTTGGGCTGCCAACAGGCGGTTTTCATAACCAATCAAACGATAGGAGGCAACCTTTGCAGGGTTGAATTCCACTTGAATTTTCACATCTTTGGCAATCGTAAAAAGCGTGCCACTCAGCTCGTTGAGCAATACTTTTTTGGCTTCCATGATATTGTCAATATAAGCGTAATTGCCATTTCCTTTGTCCGCCAATTTTTCCATTTTGGAGTCTTGGTAATTGCCTGTACCAAAGCCCAGTACAGTCAAATAAATGCCCGTTTGTCGTTTGTTCTCAATGAGTTCTACCAATGCTTCATCGGAGGAAATACCCACATTGAAGTCGCCATCTGTTGCCAAAATCACCCGATTGTTGCCGTCTTGTATCAATTGTTCTTGAGCAACTTTGTAGGCCAATTCAATCCCCGCTCCGCCTGCTGTCGAACCGCCTGCATTCAATCGGTCAAGGGCATCAAAAATCTGCAATTTGTCCGTTCCCGATGTGGGTGGCAAAACCAATCCTGCTGCCCCTGCATACACAACCACCGAAACTTTGTCTTGCGGACGCATCTGACGTGCCAACATTTTCAGTGATTCCTTCAATAGGGGCAATTTATTGGGTGAATCCATCGAACCCGATACATCCAATAGAAAGACCAAATTGTTGGCAGGAATGTTTTCTAAAGAAATATCCTTTCCCTGCAATCCAATGTGTAGCAAATAGTTGTCGGTGTTCCACGGACATTTTCCCATTTCGGTATTGATAGAAAAAGGATGTTCATCGGTCGGTTGTGGATAATCATAGTCGAAATAATTGACCATTTCTTCAATACGCACCGCATCTTTGGGCGGCAATTGCCCTCCATTAATAAATCGGCGAATGTTGCTATACGAAGCTTTGTCGACATCAATGCTGAAAGTGGAAAGGGGCTTTTCGGTGGATTTTTCAAAACCGTTTTCTGTGATTTTGTCGTATTGTTCTGTGTTCACCTCCTCGACTGCAATGAGAGGCGGTGGAGGAACAGGTCGGGCATTTGGAGCAACGATTGAAGGGTATGAAGGAGGAGGTGAATTTGGTGGAGGAATTGAATTGTATCGAATATTGGGCGAACCGCTATCTGTTCCCAAACTCCTCATTGTTTCTATGTTCAAATTTCCAACAGGTAAACCTGATTTTTTTTGATATTCGACCAAGGCTTGTTTGGTTTTTGCTCCCATCACATTGTCAACTGCGCCGACATCATAGCCTCTCGCCTTCAATGCTTGCTGAATTTCGGCAACTTTGGTTTGAGTGATTTTAGCTTCACAAAGCACTTCTACCCAATCGGTAAAGCCTCCTGGTCTGACCAGTTTTCGAGTTGCTACCGTACTATATTCAGCAGGAATTTCTACTACTTTTGTTGTTGCAGGAGTTTTGACAATTACTTTTTGTATGGTTCGGTAAACGGCAGGAATGGTGTTTTCTACAATTTGAGCAGAAGTTTTAACAACAGCTTTGGTGATGGTTTTGTATTCGGCGGGTATTTCTATTTCTTCGATTGTTGCAGGCTTTTGCAATAACTGACGGGTAAGGGTTTGGTATTCAGCAGGTATTTCTGTTAAACACATGGTTGTACAATCTTCAGGGTTTGCACTCAAACAACCTGCAATTGCTCTGCCTTTGCTCCACATTGTTCTTGCAGGTTGCACCAAAACTTGCTCGCTAATCGTATCAAAAACAGGTGCTTGATAAATCAACCGACTTGACGCTTCTTTAACCAACAGTTCTTCTGATCTGGTTTCAAATACAACTGGCACTAAATTCAGAACTGTATAAGCCTCTTTTTCGAGTATTTGTTCTTCAATGGTGTCGTAAACAGCAGGGATAATTTCGATTCGAGTGGCGGCTTCTTTGAGCAAAACCTGTTCTGTTATCGTTTCGTATTGGTCTGGAATCAAACATTTCGCATAACATTTGCCGGGCTGTGCATTGGAGGGAAGTTCGTTTTGGGCAGACAAAATAGAAGAATAAAACGAAAGAACGAAAAAAATAATGGGTAGTAATTGTCGCATAGTTTGATGGTTTTGCTGCAAGTTATTACCCATTTTACATTTTTACCAAATTTTATGCATCCATTAACGAAACATTAACGCTTTATTAACAATTCAAATTCTGTGTTTTTATCTGTCTTACTTGTTTTTTTGCAGAATAAGTAATACATTAGCATTAAGGGATTTATTAGACAACAAATGCTACATTTTTCATTCACTTCCATTTTCTCAAATCACAACTGATTTTGTTATGAAAAATTTATGTAGCTACTTTCTTATTTCCGTTATTTTTTGCCTCCTTCAATCGAATGTACTTCTTGCTCAAGAAGATACGATTCCGCCTATAATAAATATACTTAGTCCTGTTCCTGTTCCCATAGTAGTGGTGCCTTGTGATGGAGATTATACTGAATTTGGTGCAGAAGCGTATGATGAAGTAGATGGTTTTGTACCTGTAACGATAGGTGGGGATTGTATTTGTGAAACATATTCAGGCTCTTATTTTGTTACTTATACTGCAGAAGACGCAAGTGGAAATAGTTCAATAGAAGCTCGCTTAGTGATAGTTCAGGGGTCGTGTAATATATGGTGTGAACCTTACTGGGAATGCGACCATCATTATATTATCTCTCCACAAGTAACAAAAGCGCAAGATGATTTCATTGAAACAAACTCTAATCAACCCATTACCATTCCTGTTTTAGCCAATGATGAAGGCAAAAATTTAATCGTCAATAGCATTGTTTCAGAACCCAAATCAGGCACTGCAATGATAATTGATAATAAATGGATTGAATATCAACCTAATAATAATTTCGTTGGTGTTGATACAATGCTATATGAAATTAAAAGTTCTCACAATATACCAGATTACGGGCTTATAACTCAAGAAGATACTGCCCTTGTCATCATCGAAGTAGGCACAACTTCAATTGAAGCAAACCCAACTTACCCTTCCCTTCAAATTTTCCCAAACCCTGCAAAAGACCTACTCACCATTGAAGTAGGAACAGATTTGGCTGCAAAACGAAACGTTGAGTTATTGATTTTCAATACGGTAGGGCAATTGAAGGTAATTTATCCTGTGTCGAATGTCGGAACTTCAAAGGTTAACATCGAAGGTTTGCAGAAAGGATTGTACATCTTTCAGTTGAAGGCAAAGGGAGAAGTATTGGCGAATGGGAAAGTGTTGGTAGAGTGATTTTACTGTTTTTTTATATTTCAAATTTTTCCAACCATCAAAATATTTTCATTATGAAATACTTATTCACTTTATTTTTGCGAACAAATATACTTTTTATATTTTTCTTCTCGAATGTTGTTGATATTAATGCTCAAGAAGATACGATTCCGCCTGTGGTGACGGTTTTTGGGCCTGTGCCTATTCTTCAACATTGTGATAACAATTATATCGAATTTGGAGCAATAGCTTATGATGATGTGGATGGAGTTTTAGATGTTTCAGTAAGCAGCGATTGTATTTGTGATGTCTATTTTCACCCAAATACCTATGTTGTTACTTATACAGCAACAGATGCAAGTGGAAATATCGGAGAGGCATCTCGCTTGGTCATTGTTCAGGGGGAATGTAGCGGAGTTTGTCCCGATGATTTTTGTCCTCAAGAATTACTGATGAGTTATTTCTTTGCAGAAGATGATTTTGTTCAGACTCAAATAAATACAATTATTACCATACCCGTCTTAGCAAATGACTACGGGACAACTACTTCAAATCCAAGAGTGACAGATATACTAACAATTCCTAACCACGGAATCGCCACCATTATTGACGAACAATTGATTCAATATGAACCATACTTGGGTTATATAGGGCAAGATACTTTACAATACCAATCTAAAAACCATTCAGATTGGACCAGTAGAGCTTATGTCATCATCGAAGTAGGCACAACTTCAATTGAAGCAAACCCAACTTACCCTTCCCTTCAAATTTTCCCAAACCCTGCAAAAGACCTACTCACCATTGAAGCAGGAACAGGCTTGACTGCAAAACAAAATGTTGAGTTATTGATTTTCAATACGGTAGGGCAATTGCAGGTAAGTTATCCTATATCGAATGTCGGAACTTCAAAGGTTAACATCGAAGGTTTGCAGAAAGGATTGTACATCTTTCAGTTGAAGGCAAAGGGAGAAGTATTGGCGAATGGGAAAGTGTTGGTAGAGTGATTTTACTGTTTTTTTATATTTCAAATTTTTCCAACCATCAAAATATTTTCATTATGAAATACTTATTCACTTTATTTTTGCGAACAAATATACTTTTTATATTTTTCTTCTCGAATGTTGTTGATATTAATGCTCAAGAAGATACGATTCCGCCTGTGGTGACGCTTATAGATTCTTCTATCATTGTGATACCTTGTTATGGCAATTACATCGAATTTGGTGCAAATGCTATTGATAATATAGATGGAACTTTGGGGGTGAAAATTGGAGGCGATTGTGTTTGTACTGTTAATGCAGGCTCTTATATCGTAACTTATTCTGCCACAGATAATAGTGAAAATAGTTCAACAGAATATCGATTGGTAATTGTCCAAGGAAATTGTGAAGAATATTGTGACCCTAACTGTTCCGAACCTGATATATCACCAATTCCTTTAATCACTCAGAATGATTCTGCTTATACTCAAGTCAATACACCAGTCACTGTTTATGTATTGAACAATGATAACGGCATTAATATGAAAATAATTGAAATTCTTGATGGTGCTAATTTTGGAATAGCTACCATAGTTGAAGAAAGGCACATTAACTATATTCCTAATGATAATTTTGTAGGTATAGATTCATTTCAATACAAGGTAAAAAGTATACAGGATTGGACAGTTGGAAGTTTAACTTTTATAGATACTGCCCTTGTCATCATCGAAGTAGGCACAACTTCAATTGAAGCAAACCCAACTTACCCTTCCCTTCAAATTTTCCCAAACCCTGCAAAAAACCTACTCACCATTGAAGTAGGAACAGATTTGGCTGCAAAACGAAACGTTGAGTTATTGATTTTCAATACGGTAGGTCAATTGCAGGTAATTTATCCTGTGTCGAATGTCGGAACTTCAAAGGTTAACATCGAAGGTTTGCAGAAAGGATTGTACCTCTTTCAGTTGAAGGCAAAGGGAGAAGTATTGGCGAATGGGAAAGTGTTGGTAGAGTGATTTTTTTCGTACCTTGCTGATATGATGCACGTACCAGGACTTTACATCACCGAATCAGAAGGGCGAGGGCGAGGTGTTTTCACACTTCACCCATTGCAGAAAGGAGACATCATTGAGTTGTGTCCTGTCCTCATTATTCCTCCCAAAGACTACAAGCTGATTGACCAAACTTCTCTGTTTGACTATTATTTTATTTCTCCAAAACCCCATCCCCAAAGGTGTTTTGTGTTGGGCTACGGGTCTATTTACAACCACAGTTATACACCCAATGCGGAAATAGTCTTTGACATAGACAACCAAAAAATCGAAATACATTGTACTCGAATGATTGAGAAATGCAGTGAGATTTTTATTGACTACACAGGTGGCTTGAAAGATGCCCCCAAATTGTGGTTTGAGAATGTGGAAGAAAGTGAGATATTTACAGGCGAAAAGTGAACACCAAACACCATCCACGATGAAATTCTTCAAACGCTTTTTTCTCTTTTTGTTGGTTGTTTTTGCAGCAGCTTATGTATATGTATCTTGGGCTTTGTCCGACCGAATTTTGTTTCCCCATAGTTCGGACGCATTGACCAAATCCAGAATCATCTCTAATTGGGGAAAGACTTATGAATCCATGATGGCACTACTCCCCTCTCCAACAGACATTTCGGTCACTTCTTTTGACGGCATTCAAATCAAAGGAAAATATTTTCAAAAATCAGATACAACTCATTGTGTAGTCATTTTGGCGCATGGATGGACCGACACTTGGGCGGGTTCATTGAAGTATGTGCCTGCATTAGAGGACTGTCGTTGTGATTTGGTTTTGTACGATCATCGAGCGCATGGCGAAAGCGGGGGCATCTATGCTACGGGCGGTATCAAGGAATCCAAAGATTTATTGGCGGTGACGGATTGGGTAGAAAAAGAAAAAGGCTTAACTGATAAACAAATTGGTTGGTTGGGAGCATCTTGGGGGGCTGCAACTGTTTTGACGGCTGGAGCTGATGCTCGAAATGTGGCGTTCATCATTGCAGACGCACCGTTTCAGGATTGGTATTCAGCTATTTTTGAGCGAGCCAACCGTGATTATGGCATGGCGGCATCTGCTCTTTCGGTTGGGGTGATGGGTGTGGTCAATTGGCGGGCGGGAATAGATTACCATGAAGCAAATATCCTCGAAGCTGCTTCCAAAATTGAAGAACCTGTTTTGTTAATTCATTCTCAAACAGATGAACAGACCAACTCTCAACAATCGGTGAACATTGCCAAAAAATTGAAACCCAACAATTTCACCTTTCATCACTTGGATTGGGGCGGCGACCATACCCGTGATGTGTTGTTTCATACCGAAGAATACAAAGAATTGGTGAATGTGTTTTTGAAGGGATTGGAGGGAGATTTTTTGAAGCAATAGCTACCAATAAAAAGGCAAGACTTCGGAAGTTTCGTTGTTCAAAAGTTTAATTGCCATGTCAATAGCAGCCATTTGATTTTCTTAAAAGATAAACTTCTGAAGTCTTAAATCATTTAGACTTTGGACGAAGGAGCAAAGATGTAAGAAGTAAGAGTTTAATTAATTGATAACCAGTTATTTGTACTCAATCACATCAATAGGTTAAGGTTTTGATTATCAATTTTTTATATGTCGCATCTTGCTTCCTACTTCTTTCGTCCAAAGTCTAAAAATCATAGATTTTGTCATAGAAACACAAACAATTTTCAAAATACAAATATGAACTGCAAAACGACTTACTTTCTCTTTTTGACCGTTTGCCTTTTTATAGCAGTCAATCTGCAAGCCCAACCTTTGGCTGAGGCAAAACCCGAAACTGTGGGCATATCCTCTAAACAGTTGGAAAACATTGATGCCCTGTTTCAACAGTATATTGACAAAAACTGGCTACCAGGTGGCACTGTTTTGATTGCTCGAAAAGGTAAAGTTGCTTACTTCAAAACGTTTGGTAACAAGGACGTAGATGCGAAAATACCTTACCAAAAAGACGATATTTTTCGCTTGGCATCCATGACCAAAAGCGTGACAACCGTAGCCACTTTTATGCTCTTCGAAAAGGGATTGTTCCGTTTAGACGACCCTGTTTGGTGGTATTTGCCCGAATGGAAAGACGCAAAAGTGTTGGATAGCTTCAATGAGGCAGACAGCACTTACACAACGGTTGAAGCCAAAAATCCAATAACGATTCGACATTTATTGACGCACAGTTCGGGAATTTCCTACGATTTTATAAGCAAAGTTTCAGGAGCGATTTACGCCAAAAATGGTGCAACGGTGATGGATTTAGCGGGTCAAGGCATGACGACTGCAAGTATGTCTAAGCGGCTTTCAGAACAACCTTTGATGCACCAACCTGGTGAAAAATTTACTTATGGACACAGCACCGATGTTTTGGGCCGTTTGGTCGAAGTTTTGTCGGGACAGACTTTGGGGCAGTTTTGCAGTGAATACATTTTCAAGCCTTTGAGCATGAAAGAAACACATTTTTACTTACCCAAAAACTTATCTGCTCGTTTAGTTCCAGTTTATTATGAAGTACAAAACAAGGGTTTGAATAAACATGATATCCGTACCTATACCTATGCTTATCCAATGATGGAGGAAAGGGATTATTTTTCGGGAGGTGCAGGTTTGAGTTCGACAACAATGGATTATGCCATTTTTGCACAGATGTTGCTCAACAAGGGCAGCTACAATGGCAAGCATATTTTGGGACGAAAAACGGTAGAGTTGATGACTGCAACGGATCAATTGCAGCATTTGGGCATTGAAGACTATGGACTTATGGGGAAAAACGGGGCTACTTTTTCACTTGGTTTTTCGATGCTGACCGAATCCAGTCTTTCTCGCACATCAGGTTCTGTTGGTACTTTTGGTTGGGGTGGTATTTTCAACACAAAATATTGGGTAGATCCAGTTGAAGATATGGTGATGGTTGCCATGACTCAAGTGTATCCTTCTTATCACCCCGAATTTTGGGAGAAATTGTATGCGATTATTTATGGAGCTTTGGAAGATTGAAGTTGGTGATTGAGGAGTCAATTTTTCTTCATCAAGTTCCAAGCTGCTTTGGGCAAAAACTGCGAAATATCGCCATCGTTTTTGTAGATTTCACGAATGATGGTCGAACTGATGTGTCCGTATTGTGGTTGGCTGATTAGGAAAATGGTTTCCATATCAGGATAAAGGTCGTTGTTGAGTTGGGCAATGGGTTTTTCGTATTCAAAATCTAAGTTGGAGCGCAAGCCTCTCACCAAATATTTTGCGCCAATGTTTTTGCAGAACTCCACTGTCAATCCTTCGTAAGTAGCAGTTTTCACCTTTGGCTCATCTTCAAAGGTTGCTTCAATAAATGCCAATCTTTGTTCGAGCGAAAAGAGGTATTTTTTCTGAGAATTGATGCCTATCGCAACGATTACTTCATCAAAAAGAGGTACTGCCCTTTGAAGGATGTCTAAATGACCTTTGGTAATCGGGTCGAAAGAACCAGGAAAAACTGCTATTTTGGACATACGTTTGTAGTAATTAAAAAAGCTGTAGCTAATTATTTTGTACTGGTGGAATATCTGTTTGTTCTGTTTCTATTTCCACACTTGGAGCTTCAAAAATGCTGAATATGGTGGTGCCATAATTTCTCTTTTCCAAAAAATATGGGTGGTCATCAAACTTGTGCTTCGGATTATGCTCCAAAACGAGCCAACCCTCGGGCGCAATGATTTGATGTTCAAACACTTTATCTGGAATTGTGTCTAAATTGGTAAGCGGATAAGGTGGCCCAGCAAAAATCAAATCATACTGCAGTGGGTTGGTTCGCATAAATTTGAAAACATCCAACTGCACAATCTTGATGGGGAATTCCAGTTCTTCAACGATTCTATGGATAAATTTGATATTGCCTTTATCCACTTCAACCAGAGTGATGTCTTGACACCCCCTCGATGCAAATTCATAACTGATACTACCTGTACCTCCAAACAAATCCAACACTTTTGTGTATTCAAAATCAAAGGTATTGTAGAGAATGTTAAATAGCCCTTCTTTTGCACGGTCGGTTGTCGGACGAGCAGGGGTTTTGGAGGGAGGGGTAAATTTATAACCTTTGTGCTTGCCGCCAATGATTCTCATATTTGACAATTAATTTTGAAGAAAAAGTTTTTGATATACAAATAAATAGGGATTATCCATAAAATAATATCCTGATTTAGACTTTGGGCGAAAGTCTTTATGCTATAGAGGAACTTATTTTATTGGCTATACTAAAATCACTTAAGAAATACAGAACAAATTGAAGTGATAATGGTTGGGAATGACATCCAATTCGCTGCAATATTTGACCAAACTCGGTCGCTCACCAAACTCTAAGTGTTGTATGTATTTGGATAATAATTGGTAAGTTTTGTCATCAACTCCAATATCTCCAATCAAAACGCATGTATCGTTTTCAAAATCAAAACCTATATGCTTGGCAGCATTGAGCGTTTGATACAGTAAATGCTCTCCATTTTCATATTGATAAGAATTGGCGATCAGTAGTTTGTATCGGTAAATACCTACAACATCGACGTGATTTCTTTGAAGGTTGATATAAATTTTTCGACCTTCTACCATGCTGCTTGTTTTCAGGACTTCTTGAATCAAATGTGTTTGGCTGTGTTTGATGTCAAAAATTCCCAAGGTGCTTTCAAAGGTATCCAACAAGTAACTCTCTACTCCAAAAATATTGACAATTTTTGGTTCGTCAATAACATCGAAAAAATACTCAAGATTTCCTTCTGTATGATGATTGAAGCGGTGGTATTCTTCCATTTTTTGGCTGTCAAAAAAATCGTGTGGTACTAGAGTAAAATCGGCCGCATTGATTCCAACATTTATTTTTTTGAATTCTCGATTGAACAGTTCTTCTTGTTCCAAACACTCTTTGACCAATAGTTTGTAGGCAAAGAAGTTATTGATTTCCCGCAAACGATAGGACTTCAAAAATACGACTACATGGTCTTCATAATTGATGATGGCATAAGAAATTTCATCTCGCCCGATATAAACAGACAAAACATGGTTGTTGACATTGAGATTGTCAAAAAAACGATGTTTTATTTGGTGGTTTACCTGTATGTTGCTTAGTGTTTCCAGAGGTCAAGGTATTTAATGTATTGAACAAGAAAGCGATGCTATGAATAGGACATCATAGCATCGCTTTGTGAATGTACAGCTTGATAACGATTTTTCAATCGAATCGCTATTAAAATGTCAAACTTGTGTCTTAGTAGGAAATATTGGTATGTCCTTCTTTGATGGAACCTACTTTGAAAGCTTCGCCTACTTTTTGAGCATAATACTTTTTCTGAAGTCCGTTATAAGCATCTGTATAAGGTACAGAAACTTCAAAAGCGGGTATGGTCACACCACTTCTAACAATAGTATCAGCTTGAATGTCAAACTTTATACCATTGGTATTGGGTACAAAAGGAAGCGAATCTGCCATAGAGGTTCGTCCTGCAAAAAGAGAATCCAAAATTGATATTTTGATGATTTCCTTTTTGGTGACAATAGTAGTGTCATCTGGATTCCCGATTATTTTCGTTACCTGGAAACTATCGTTCTTTACAACAGTCACCAAAGTATCCCAATCACTTGCATACTCGGTGTACAAATCTTTGAACGCCGTTTGACTTTGCCTGATTTTTTCCAGTTTTGAAATGAGATCCTCATTCCTTCTCACTTTTTCGTTTTCGAAGTCAATTGGTTCTTTGACAGTGTTAACCAATGCATAAGACAAGTAGGCTACAATCAAAAGTAGCGCAATATTCAAACCTATTTTTAATCCGTTCATATCTTGTGTTTAGTTGCAGATTTTTACAATACGCAATAATACGATTTTTGAAAAATTAAAAGAAATCTTTGTCAATTATTAAGTTGAAAAGTACGAGATTTTAAGTGAAATGAAAAATCTTTGGTGAAATTTTTATCATAAAAACCATTTTTATATTTTTTCAAGGGTTTCTTTTCAATTTCCAAGCCTCTCCTACTGCCAATTCTTTCAGATTTCCCTTCAATTCTCCTTGTTGACTCAATGCTCTTAAACTACGAATAGGTTCTCCAATCGGTTCATCGCTTAAATCATAAGTACCAAAGTGCATTGGAATAAAAGTATTGGACTGCAATTCATTGAAGGCCTGCACAGCTTCTTGAGGATTGACATGTGACCCTTGCATGACCATCGCTGGTTTGTATGCACCAATTGGCATCATTGTAGCATCAATCGTGATGTCGCCAAAAGTGTTTCTAATCTGCTGAAAATGTTGCCCATAAGCGGTATCTCCGGCAAAGTATATATTGTAGTCAGGACTTTGAATCAAAAAACTGCCCCAAAGCATGTCATTGAAGTCAAATAAACCACGTCTATTCCAATGGATAGCAGGCAAAAAAGAAATTTGCAAATCGTCTTGTGGGATTTGGTATTGTTGGTACCACGCTGCTTCTTGATAATTTTGAGTCCCAAGAGGGAGAATGAGGCTTCCCAAATCCATTGGTGCTAAAAAATGTGCTTTTGGATTGTATTGAAGGATTTTTTTGAGAGAAGGAACATCGAAATGATCTCTATGTCCATGCGACATCAAAATATAGTCAATACCTCTTATGTCACTGACATCACAGGGAATTGGAACATTTCGCTTCAATAAGCCACTTACACGCCCCAAACAGGGATCAGTCAAAAGGGAAACGCCATTGATTCGTATAAAAAAACAAGCATGCCCAAGCCACATAAGCGTATTTTCCTGACTCTCAAATATGTTCCTATTTTCCTGCCAATCAGGTTTATAGTTATCTGCTTTTTTTTCTTTTGCTTGTGGGTTTCCTCCGAGTTGCCATTTTAGAATGGTCGAATAGGCAGGATGTTTGCGGCGTTTGTCATTGACATATTTTCCATTCTCCATCTTATTGCCTTTTAGGTTCTCTTTGACAAATGGAAGTTGTGGGTTGAAACGATAGGTGATGTTCTTGTCCATAAGTAAAAAAAAGTAATTAAATTTTCGTAAAAATAAATTTAATTACCCAATTAAGCATGTTAATACTATGATTTTTTGTGTTTTATATTTTTAACCACTTATAGGTGTAGGCAGCAGTATTTTTAGCTTTACCAAAGTGTCCTCACGCTATACTCCACCAATTTTATATTTTTGGGGTTCGGCGGAAGGATGAAAATACGCTCCTTTTTTGTAGTTTAAGCCTTTGGTAAGACAAATTACACATTTTCTATTGCAGCGTTTGCCAAAATCCTTCAAAATCTTTTAGCTTTATTTCAAAATTATGAATTCATTGAAGATATTGGTAGCGAAAACTCTTTGAAGTTTATCCTTTTGCTCCTACTAATTTTGAAAATCAGCATTTTATAAAATAAATTTCAAGATTCTCGGTCATTCTTCTTAATACTTATATGAATCAATTTCTGCAAATAGTTTTCAACACACATAAATATATGAAACAACTAATTACTTTTTTATTCTTTTCTCTATTGGTAAGTGGCTCAATAATGGCGCAAAAAGATAGAGATTTCAGTCAAGTCGATGCTCATTCCAAAACCAATCCTGCAGGTAAGGCAATTGACATGGCTACTTTGACCAAATATTTAACCGAAGAATACGACAATGATTTTGATAAGGTCAGGGCAATTGCAGTATGGATAAGCAACAATATTGCCATAGATGTAGATGCGGTATTAAACCAAAAGGAGGAAGATGTTTTGCCAACCGATATTATTCTGAGAAGATTGGCAGGCCCTGAGCACCACGCCCATTTGTTTTTGGCAATGTGTCAAGAAGCAAAAATAAAATGCTATAAAGTGAGAGGATATTTAAAAGATATGTTCTACGATGAGGGTGATTCATTCTATATTACCAACCATACATGGAATGCTGTCGAGCTGGACAGCACTTGGTACATGGTCGATATGGCTTTGCTAAGTGGCTCGATAGAGAGTATCAAGCAAATAGCACGACCCGAAGATGCTTCGAAACACGACCCTAATAGCCAAGCTCTGGAGTGGACACCAAGATTTAGAGAAGCCTATTTTTTGGCACATCCGAAGGATTGGATTTTAACCCATTTACCTGCCGATCCCATGTGGCAGTTGAATTACCATCCAATGCCTTTAGATACATTTGAACACGGCAACGAATCTGTTGTAGCATTTTTAGCAGCCAATCCTACTGATACCACACTACACTACAATCGCCACCTTGCGAAGTACGACCTATCTCACTCCTTTTACAAACCTGTTTATATTGCAGAGAACGCATTGGAGTTCAATCCCCGCAATCATAAGCTAATCACTTATAGCAGCGCAAGTTATGCACTTGACCTTACCGAAAGTAGGACTCGCAATGTGAGTGTGTGTAAACAAGCCAAAAAACACTATCTGCTTGCTTTAGAAAATGCACAAAAATACAAGGAAGATATATCTGCAATGTACAGTCGTGACAAGAATAAACTTACTACCCAACGAAGCGAAATTTTAACTCCAAATAAAAGCTACACTATCCGAAATACAAAAATGATAGAAGGGTTTGATAGAGAATCCGATAGAATTGGTGAACGCATCAGCCGTTTATCTGAACGGGCTAAGGATTGGGAAAGTAAAGCAAAAGAAGCGACTAGTGATAATCTTAAAGATACGACCAAACCTAAAAATCAACGAGAAGAGGCAGATTCTTTACTAAAAATCAACCAAGAAATCATTCAAAAAAATGAGCTTATGATTGAAGAAGCGATGTCTGACTCCAAATCGCTGAGAGATAGCACACAGTATTACTACAAAAAAATTGCTCAAAACTGGGAGTTCGAGCATGCCTTCGCACCTCAAGTTCTACAAAATGTTGACTTGCGGATTCAATTAAACATCTCTCAAGCGAAACTAGAGCAATTGAAGCCTTATGGCGAAAAAATTGACAGTTTGAAAAGTATTTGTATTCAAGACATTCAAAATCACAATGATGCCATTTTAGATACTATAGAAATGCTGATTGACATAAAGGGAATAAAAGATAGTTCTGCTATCGCTATGCTGAAAGAAAACAAAAAACTACTGCGCCAAAACAAACGCATGATGGCTGCTGATATGGGAGAAGATGCTCAGTATGATGCACTAAACCAAAAGTTAAAGGTAGCATACGACCTGAAAAACCAAGATTATTATGACAAAATGAGCTATCAGAAGGATTTTCTCAACAAACTGCAGGAGGATAGAAAATTGGCGATTGCGGAAAACAAACTATTGGAATTAGAGCAACAAATTGAAGATCAATTGTTTGAAAAACGAGTGGCATTTGTGAAATCACTTTCCGAATTGAGAAAAGAGCAATTAACAGAAATAACCACTAAGTGCAAGGATAGAATGAAGATAGTAGATGGCATATTGCGAGAAGCAGGTGAAACAGACTAATACTGTACTATATTTTAGGCAAAAAATAAGTGCAAATATACAATCTAATTATGGCAAACAAATTTCTTTTAAAACACGCCTCATCAACTCTTTAAAATCTTGCGCCCTTTTCAAAAGAAAATTCATTTTAATTCGTAATTTCATGAAAAAATGGAGCATTGTTCAAGTAACTGTCGGACTATCTATAATGATATTTCTATCGTTTTTCATGGTGCTTGGCTTCAATGAAGTATCTACAAGAGAAGCTATTAAGTGGTCAGCACGAATCAGTTTCCTGCTGTTTTGCAGCGCATTTGTAGCCTCGAGTTTACATCACCTACTTCAAAATATTTTTTCTGCTTGGTTATTGACTAATCGAAAATACATAGGCATTTCCTTTGCCATCATTCACCTTATTCACTTAAAATTCTTACTCATCCTTCAATACTATTTCCATCCAGTTTTTGATTTAGCAGCCAAAACTTCTATTGCAGCAGGTAGCATTGCTTACTTATTTATTGTATTGATGTTGCTGACCTCATTTTCCTTTTTCGCACAATATTTAACAACCCGACAATGGAAAATCTTACACACAGTAGGTGGATATTGGATTTGGAGCATATTTATGAGTAGCTATTGGAAACGTTCATTGACCGAATCCGCACACATTCCTTTAGTTGTCATATTAGTAGTCGTACTCATTCTAAGAATCTGGTATTTTGTTAGCAAAAGGCGTTCACCAACAATAGAATAACAAACCTCTATCTGTCAATGACGTAGCTTCAATACTTCAATCACTTCCTCTAAAGTGTAATTTTTTGCAGCCAAAAGTACGAGGTAATGATACATCAAATCGGCAGCTTCTCCCAAAAAAAGAGTTTTATCGTTGTCCTTCGCTTCAATCACCAACTCTACTGCCTCCTCTCCTACTTTCTGCGCTACTTTATTAATACCTTTTTCAAATAAACTACTGGTATAAGAATTGGCTTGAGGGTGTTTTTTTCGGTTTTGAATCACCCGCTCCAAATGCGCCAAAAAATGTGCTTGTTGGTTTTTCTCTTCAAAGCAAGTATCACTACCTGTATGACAAACAGGCCCTTTAGGACGTACTTTCACCAATAAGGCATCACTGTCACAATCTTCCTTTAGACTGACAAGCTCCAAAAAATTGCCTGAAGTTTCTCCTTTTGTCCACAGCCTCTCTTTCGACCGACTGTAAAAAGTCACCCGTTTTTCGGCAAGTGTTTTTTGAAGTGCCTCCTCATTCATATATCCAAGCATCAACACTTTGTGTGTATCCGCATCTTGCACTATTGCAGGAATCAAACCATCCATTTTGATAAAATCAAGATTCATTGTATTTTTCAGTTTTTTTGAGAATAATCATCTACAAAGCTATTAATAACAAAAGATATTTTGCTTCAATTAAGAAAAATGTTATTTTAGCAAAAAATTATCCTATCGTATATTTAAAGAAATATACTGTTTTACAATTAATTTTAACTATTTAATTATTTGAATTGATTGCAGATGCTTTTTTTAGTTTGTATAGTAATGAATATTTGTTAATTTTACATTTTTTAATTTTGATAATACACACCCATTTTACAATACATTTTTTTGTTATTATTTTTTTTCAAACGTTCAATTTTTTAATCAAATGCTTTACAAAATCCCTTTAAAAAATACCGATAAACTATTATTGGTATCCGATGACGGTTATGAGTTGTTGACCAACAACCCATACTTCAAATCTATTGATTTATTGAAACACCTAAGAATTCATTCTTATGGCTATGCTTTTTACCAAAAGAATCACCCGAAACCTGATGGGAAAGGCTATAAAAATGAAACAATCTATGTGCACCGCTATTTAGCAGAACGCCTTATTCCTCAACCAGAGAGCGAGAAACGCTTGCTGGTAACATTCAAAAATGCAGAAAGGTTGGATTGTCGTACGAACAATTTGATGTGGGCTACTTCCTCACAAATTATCCGTAACATTCCGTACAGCGGGAATACAGATAGCAATTACCGTGGTGTTTACAAACTTCCAAGTGGCAACTATCGAGCAGCTATTTTCAAAGGCAAAATACCACATGAACTGGGTGTTTTTGAAACTGCCGAAGAAGCTGCATTGGCGTACAATCGCAAATCAGTTGAATGGTTTGGTAAAACCAAAAGCTTGAATATCATTCAAAATGATTCAGAATAGAGCCAACTATTCAGTAGCATATTTTTGAAGGATTTAATGTATTTAGACTTTTGACGAGAGAGCAAAGATACAAGAAGCAGGAATCTAATTATCAATTACTTATATCTTGCTTCTTGCTTCCTACTTCTTTCGTCCAAAGTCCAAGTATATCTAAGTAGAACCCATCTGTCATTTATCTATTTATACTATTTTCAAACCACTTACTTATATCCTTCAAACATTGCTCTGAGATTTGATGTCCCATATTGTATTCATTGTAGCTAAGGCGAACAGGTAATTTTTCAAGCATCTGATTCATTTCTCTTGCTTGTTCAATGCTTATAACATTGTCGTTTTTGCCGTGTGTCACCAATACAGAAAGATTGGATAAATCATCTCTATTTTGACTAATGTGACTTTCCAAGCCCTCAATCATTTTGCCACTCAAAACGGCAACACCTGCAATTTTTTGGGGTTCAGACAAAGCTAAGTACAAACTCATCATTGCTCCTTGACTGAATCCCAATAAATAAACTTGATCTACATCCGCTTTCAATTGTGCAACTGCTGCATCAATGAAACTGGACAAAATCTGCACACTTTCAGCCGCTTCGGTCGTATTGCTACTCACATCCCCCTTGTTGGAAAACACTAAGTCATACCATTTGTATTGATTTTCTCCTGCGCTATGAGGTGCTTGAACACTAACAAAGGTAAATCGGGGATCTATATAATCTTTGAGTCCAAACAAATCATCCATATTGCTTTTGAAGCCGTGCAATGCAAATACAATAGGAGCTTTTTCATTTTCGGGTAAGTTACTCGGATTCAATCTATAGGGCAGTGTAAAGGAAGTTGAAGGAGAAGGCTTTGGAGGTTGTATGTCAGGAGTATTGTTTTCAGTAATCACCTGAGTCTGTGTGTTATTTTGGCCTGATTGACAAGCACTTAAAAACACACTAAGTAATAGGATAGTTCCCAACATCTTCCCAATTTGAAGAAAACAAATACTTACTAAATTCTTGATTCTGGAATCATTCAAAGTAATCGGAATCATAGTTTACACGGTTTGGAAATATTCTCGGAAAAATCACCGTTCAATATAGCAAAAAATCATCTGTCCAATGACCAAACTACACCCAAATCTATTTGACATTTTAGCAATCTGCTGCTTACTATTCGCAGTGAGCTGCAACCATTTCAAAGAGCAAATAAAACAACCTCCTCCAAAAGTATATGTAAATCAATCTATTCCTATTTCACACATTATAGATTCGCTTCAAATTCCCCAAAAAGCCCTATGCATTTACATTTCTAAAAAAAAACGTGAACTTCACATTATGGCAGATAGCACAACACTCAAATCCTATCCCGTTGTCTTTGGTTTCAATCCAATTGACGACAAACGAACTGAAGGCGATGGCTGTACACCAGAAGGGCTTTTTGTAGTACGAGATCGATATCCACATAAAAAATGGTCAAAATTTATTTGGGTGGATTATCCCACCAAAGACTCTTGGCACAAACATCAAAAAGCGAAAAAAGATGGCAAGATTGCAGAAAAAGCAACAATCGGCGGACAAATCGGTATTCATGGAGTACCCAACGGACAGGATTTTTTGATTGATATGGGTAAAAACTGGACTTTGGGTTGTATCTCTTTGAAAAACAAACACATTGATGAATTTTACCCTTACATCAGCAAAGGAACAAAAATAGAAATCGAGGGTTTCGGAACAGAAAATTGAAGGATGTTCCTCCAATCAATTTTCACCAAATTACTTCAATGATTTATACACATAAAAAATAGGTGCTTGTGCAATATTCGTACTCCAATAGCTAAAAAATTCAGGTTCAATAATTTGTTCCAATTTCCAGCCACTCCCCTCTCCTTCAATGTAGTTTCGGATGCTTCGCCAATTGCCATGCGTTCTTTCATCAATCACATCAAGGTATAAAATAGAAACAGGGTAACGCCTTTCGGAAAACCAAAAATCAGAAAAAATGATGTATTGAAGTTCACTGCTTTTCAACGCTTCAATATTCGCAGGGGCTTCTTCACTGCAATGTGTCAATACAATTCCTTCCACATTGTAAATACAGGTATTGGGTGATACATTTTCATCAACAAAGTTTTGGAGTTTTTCATAAGTAGTTGGCTTAGCGGTCAATGCCAAATCATATTGAAGTACATGACCAATAGTTTGAAAGTTCATCACCAAAATAAGCAATACAACGCCCCCTCCTATCCACTTGTCAAATTGTTGGGCATAACACAAACACCAATCATAAAGAGCAGCAATACAATACCCTGCAAATAACACCAAAAAAGGAGTCATCGGAATCGTCCAACGGTGAATGATGCCCCGACTAAAAGTAAGATACATATAGAACAAAATCAAAAAGAACAAGGCTGGAAAAAATACACTATTTGCCGCCATTTTACTTTTGAACAAAAAAGCCTGTTTATCAAACAAATAGTGTATTATCCCTGCAAAAGTCAACAACAAAATTCCCCAACCTACTCCAAAAGGAGGATGAAAATAAAAAGGAGTTTGCCAAGTTCCTTTGATTGTATAGGGATATTCGTTTATGTGTCGAACCAATTCACTGTACCACACTTCAATCTGAATCAAATAAGGCAAGTTAATCACCACAAAAGCAAGTCCCCAAGCCCCTCCAAACACCATCATTTTCTTCCAAAAACTCCCCACCTCTCCATCTCTCCCTTCAAAAATCCTCTGTGCCTCTGTGCCTCTGTGTTCTGCTCGTTTCAACCATTGCCAAAGTTTGCAACTGTTGGCAAGGTTTCCTCTACTTTTTTCTCCCTCTTCCCAAAAACCCTCCACCTCTCCATCTGTCCCTTCAAAAATCCTCTGTGCCTCTGTGCCTCTGTGTTCTGCTCGTTTCAACCATTGCCAAAGTTTGCAACTGTTGGTAAGGTTTCCTCTACTTTTTTCTCCCTCTTCCCAAAAACTCTCCACCTCTCCGTCTCTCCCTTCAAAAATCAAACACACAAACACCACCGCCGTAACCACCACCCCCACATTGATTTTGGTAGAAACTGTCAACACACAAACTACAGCCGTCCAAATCAAATACTTTCGCTTTCCCTTCAATGAATACTGCAAAAAACAATACACACTCAACACCACAAAAAAAGTCGAAAGTGCGTCTGACACGCCATAATGTGAGGTTTCTATGTGCTTGAAGGTAAACAAGAAAAGAGCAAGCGTAGAAAAAAGAAACACCTTACTATCACTAATCAAACCAACGATTCGGTGCATCAAAACAATCGTCAGCACACTCGGCAAAAAAGACACTACAATACGGGTAAAAATCAAGCCCAAAGGAATCGGCAAATCTATTGGCAATATTTTCTCCAATGCAAAACCCATTGCAGCAGGAATGACTGCAAGGTATTTACCCACAACACCATAAATAGTCACCAAATACTCCATTTCTGGATTCGGAATACCTGCCCCAAACAAGTTCAAACCCCCTTTGAGCATTGCCGTACCGCCTCCAAAATTTTGCTCCTCATCAAATGCCCAACGCAAGAACCAAATTCCGTAGAATCGTTCAAGGATAAGCAGAGAATAAAGAAATAGTAGGAAATGGTATTTTTTCATAGGTAACAAAACAGCATAGGTTTTACAGGCGTTAAGGTACTAATTTTAGTCATCAAAAATCACACTACGACTACTTTAAAATACCGCCTTTCTTTCTTTCCAAACATTGGTCAAAAAAAATATTCTTATGGTCTATTTTTTAAAATATTTATTCATAGTTACATTCTGCTGTAGTATGCACTCCAATTGCAGCGATGAGGTGGTTTATACGAACATTGAAGAAGTCATAGGGGCAAATGAAAATCTTACATTCTTTAGAGAAAGAATAATTTTTATTACATTTATTCTCGTGCTAACTAAAAAAGATACATTAATGACAAAAAAAGCTTTATTAATTGAGCAGGTAAAAGCAATGCCTGATGAATGGGTAGATGAATTCTTGCATTTGATAGAAAAACTGAATGGACATGAAGATGATACACTTCAAACGCATTTGGCATCTGAAGCAATATTGGCAAAAGATTGGTTGAGTAAAGATGAAATGGAACTATGGAAAGACTTATAGTAGGCGATATAGTGGTCGTTCCTTTTCCTTTTTCAGATTTGTCTGGTTCACATCGCAGACCCGCTTTAATAGTTGCCACTCTACAAGGTGATGATGTAGTGCTATGTCAAATCACAGGACAAAACAGAAGTGATCGGTATGCAGTGTTATTGAGCAATTCAGATTTTGAGGAAGGCAGTCTAAATAGGTCAAGTAATATTCGGACAAATCGGCTTTTTACTGCCTCTAATAATATTATTGCCTACAAAGTTGGAAAACTCAACCACCAAAAAAGGATTGAAGTCAAACAGAAAATAGAAGAAATTTTTGATTTATAAAGTTACAGCATGGAAGTTTCTTCCATAGCAGTAGAGTCATTTTCTTCTTCCAAGTCGTCTTCCACTTCCTCCAAAAACCCATCATTTTCCTCCAAAGGAAACTCAATGGCATCCAACACCAATTTGATAGAATCTTTATAGACACAATAATCGTCTGCCAATTCGGGCTTGACAGGATGGGCAGGCGGCATTTTTTCGGTCAGAGGATTCACCTGTTGACCATTCTTCCAAAACCGAAAACACAGATGTGGCCCCGTTGCCAAGCCCGTACTTCCCACATAACCAATTACTTGCCCTTGCCGAACCCTTGTGCCGACATTCACACCGCTTGCAAATTTGCTCATGTGAAGGTATTGAGTAGTGTAAACGCTGTTGTGGCGAATTTTCACAAATCGTCCATTTCCTCGACCATACGCCCTATCCGTGACGGTTCCTGCGCCTACTGCCAAAATCGGCGTGCCTGTTGCAGCAGCATAGTCTGTACCGAGGTGAGATTTGTAGCGTTTGAGGACGGGGTGAAAACGTTTGTGGGTAAATTTTGAAGAAATGCGGCTGTATTTAAGAGGAGCTTTGAGGAAGGCTCGGCGGACAGATTGTCCCTGTTCGTCAAAATATTGCAGGTCTTCTTCAATTCCTTCGTCGGATTGATTGAAGGCAAAAGCATAGTTGTCGCTGCCCCAATATTTGAAGTAGGCGGCATGGATTTTACCAATGCCTACAGGTTCGCCATCTACATATTTTTGTTCATAAATGACTTTGTATTGGTCGCCTTTTTGGATGCGAAAGAAGTCAATGGTCCATGCAAATATTTCGGAAAGATCCAAAGAAAGTTGTGGGTCTGTAAGGCCTCTCTCCATCGCCACAGATAAAGAGGAATGAATCGTGCCAGAAGTGGTTTGAATACGGGTTTCGACAGGTCGGGCAGCGGCATATACTTGAATAGAATCTCGAAGGTCAAACACCACATAGTCAATGGGATTGGGTTCGTAGATAAAGAAAGCAGCTCGCTGTGTACTATCACACAAAACGGTGTAGGGTTTGCCTACTCGCAATTTGGTGACGGGAAATACATCGGTAGCTTTTCGGGCAGATTTGTCTATGATTGGGTAAGGCACATTGCAGCCGAGCAAAATATCACTCAAAAACTCATTCTTCTGAATTTCATTGTGGTGCACAAAATATTTGCTTGCATCTATGTCAAATTTTCGGGCAGCTTCCGATTGCAGGAAAGTCAAGCCATTGACCATTGAAGGAAGTTTCTTTTTTACGGTTGGGGTGTTAAAATCGAAATGTATGAAATCCAATAAGTTGGTAAAATTTAAGATTGCACCAACCATCAATCCCATTACAAGAGCTATTAGCGTACCTGTTTTTTTCAAAATCCTTTTTTTTGTTGTAATCGGTGGCTAAGTTAAAATCTTAGAACAAACTATCCAAGTTTAGTAAAACTCAGAAAACAAATGCAATTTCATAAAAAGCTGATTTTGAATTATCTTTTTCATTTTAATTTCCATTTTAATTTTCATTTGTTCCTCACACACTTTTAACATACAAATTTTGACTGACCTTACTAGAAATTGTGAGAGTTCGATTGTCGCTTACCTGCAAAGTCATGGATCCGTCAAATTCATAATATTTGAGCAGTTCCAAAGTTGTTCCCAATACCAGTTGTTGTTCTGCAAGGTAACGCAAAAATCGAGGTTCATGTTGGACAACACCTACAATGACTACTTTTTGTCCTTTTTGAAGGTCAGAAAGCAAAAATTGTTTGCGTTCATAAATGTTGCCTTGTTCATCGGGAATCGGGTCGCCATGTGGATCAAATTTTGGATGCCCCAAGAAAGCATCCAAACGGTTGGTCAATGTAGGTGAGTGAATATGTTCGAGTTGTTCGGCAATTTCATGTATTTCATCCCAAGTAAATTTGAGTTTTTCGACCAAAAAGACTTCCCAAAGTCTGTGTTTGCGAATCAGCTTTTTGACAATATCTTCTCCTATTTTGGTCAGTCGCACCCCCTTGTATTTCTCATGTATGACCAATTGTTTTTCATTGAGCCTTTTCATCATATCGGTAACAGAGGCCGCTGATGTATTCATGGATTGTGCAATAGCGCTCGTTTTTACGTGATTGCCTTCCATGTTTTCGTGGATATGATAAATGGCTTTGAGGTAATCTTCTTCGGTCGTAGAAATCATTAACAATTGTTTGGTTATGTTACAAAGATAAAGAATAAATCAGGATTGAAATGAAAATAAAATTGAAATGAAAATTCAAACGCATTTGTAATTTTGAAGGTTTATTGCTTAGATTACATACTTTTTCTATTAAATGCCGATTGAAAAAAACTGAACAAGTTCTCAGCTTTCATCTTGAATTTGAAGTTTTACGTATGCTTTTTTTTATTTTATTTTGTTTGTTACTGACGGTGTTCTATTTGTTACTCATTGGTACGTATGTCTTTGGGTGGACAACAATGCCTAATTGGAAGCCCCAACAAAAATCTACCCCCTTCAAAACAACTGTCTGTGTCCTCATTCCTGCCCGCAACGAAGAAGAACACATTATCAACTGCTTACGGGCGATTCTGGAGCAGCGTTATCCTATTGATTTACTGCAAATCATAGTGATAGACGATTTTTCAACAGATAAAACGGCGGATTTAGTAGAATATTTGGCAGAAAGAGTGCCGAATCTTCAATTGTTGCGATTGGCAGATATGGTGACTGAAGAAGAAAGAAAGTCACTCAATTCCTTCAAAAAGAAAGCATTGGAGTTAGCGATTGCTCAGTCACAGCAAGAATTGATGGTCACTACGGATGCAGATTGTGTGATGAATCCGCTTTGGCTTCAAACGATTGTAGGATATTTTGAAGAAACCCGTCCACAGTTAATTGCAGCACCTGTTTGTTACAAAGAAGAGCAGAATTTCGCACAACGGTTTCAATCATTGGATTTTATGGGAATGATGGTATCGACAGGTGCTTCTGTTCATTTGGGCATTGCAGATATGAGCAATGGCGCAAATATGGCTTACACAAGAGCTGCTTTTGAAACAGTGAATGGTTTTGAAGGAATAGATCATATAGCTTCGGGTGACGATATGTTGTTGATGACCAAAATAGCTCAAAAATTTCCCAATCAAATTCGTTTCCTCAAAAATTTGGATGCCACTGTTTACACCTATCCTCAACCAGATTGGGCAAGTTTTGTGCAGCAACGCCTTCGATGGGCTTCAAAATCAGCACAGTACAAAGACAAACGCATTATTTTTTTTCTTGTAGCAGTGTACCTCTTCAATATAAGCATCTTCTTCAATTTGATAGCAGGTATTTTTTGGAATGCAGACCTATTGCAGTTATTTCTCCTTCAATTTGTACTCAAATCTATTTTCGATTTTGCCTATCTACGAACAGCTTGTCGTTTTTTCAATCGAAATGAATTATTATCCCTATTTTTACCTGCTCAATTGGCACACATTCTATACATCATTGTGATTGGTGTGTGGAGTCAATTTGGTCAATTTGAATGGAAAGGGCGAAAAGTAAAATAAATGAACGAACAAACACAGAAACAAAGAGAGTATTTATCTCCCAATCAAAAAGCACTGAAGCGTTTGCTAAAAAACAAGCCTGCAGTGGGTGGGTTTGTTGTGATTGTATTGGCCGTGCTGATTGCCATTTTCGGTTATCTGTTGACTCCTGATTCTACGCCTTCTGCCAACGACCAAGTACTCGAAATAGCAACTGAGCCTCCTGGCTTTACCATCGAAATGCTCAAGGTTCAAAAAAATCGAGCAGATCGCCAAGAGAGTTTTTTTCAGCTACTCATAGATGGACGAGAAAATCCTTACAAACTCGTTCCGATGAAAGAATACCATTTTGATAGTACCAATATCATTATACACCGCTATACAGGTGGGGTCAATACTTCGGATATTGATACTTTCAATTTGGCGGAAGTAGTTTTTCCTATTTCAGCAACGATAAATAGTATTCGCACCGAAGGACAAGAAATTGTTTACTTGGATTTAGAAGATAAGGAACACAGAACGAGTATTGAAGCACTTCAAAAAGTGGTCAAAGAAAACCACATTGAAGAAAAACGCTATTTACTTGGTACGGATAAATTTGGAAGAGATACCTTGAGTCGTTTGATATTGGGCGTGCGGATTTCGCTTTCTATTGGGCTGATGGCAGTGTTGATTTCTTTGATAATCGGCATTACAATTGGCGCAATCGGTGGATATTTTGGAGGCGTGGTAGATGATCTGGTGATGTGGTTAATTAATGTTTTTTGGTCTATTCCGCTTTTGTTGTTGGTGTTTGCGCTGGTCTTGACCTTGGGGCGAGATTTTTGGCAAATATATTTAGCCGTTGGGCTGACGATGTGGGTAGAAGTAGCTCGGATTGTGCGGGGGCAGATTTTGAGTCTGCGAGAACAAGAGTATGTAGAGGCTGCCAAAAGTCTGGGATTTGGAAACGTACGCATCATTGCTCGACATATTTTGCCGAACATTGTAGGCCCTTTGGTGGTGGTGACTGCAGCCAATTTTGCATCCGCTATCATCATTGAAGCAGGTTTGAGCTTTTTAGGTATCGGCGTTCAGCCACCCACCCCTTCATGGGGAACGATGCTCAATGAATATCGAAATTATATTGGCACCGACAAGGCTTATTTGGCACTTTTTCCTGGCATTGCCATTTCCGTTATGGTATTGGCTTTCAATTTGTTGGGGAATGGACTTCGAGATGCATTGGATGTAAAAACACAGGTTTAATTTTTATTGCAAAACAATGACAATCGGCAAAATTTTTGCTATTTTCACACACTAAAAAGTATAAAAATCGACAATTCCTTCAAGTCTATTTATCAAAAAATAGTAAAGCCACAAAAATTTTCACTATTTTTAGACGTTTCAAGCATACAAAACTTGGATAAAGCTATCGGACGTGCATCACTTAGATTTCAATTTTACCAACAGTTTCTCATTTTTAGTAATGGTCAAAAATTCATTTCCCGATTTGAAATTTCAAACTGCCTATACACAAAAACAGTTTTCATTTTAATTCTTGATATAATTTTCATTACTTAGCTTGCTCATTAAGTCCTAAAATATTTCAATGGATAGCGATTTAAAAAACTCTAAATATAAAGTAAATCTCGAAAAATTGCAAAAAAAGCTGCAAATGAGAGATATGCGAATCAATTCGGTATTGGAAATCACCAATGCCATCAATCACAATGTGAGCGCAAAAGAATTGTTTCGCATTTACGAGTTTATGATGCGAACAGAAGGCATCAACAAAGTGATCGTTTTCCACAAAAACTACCAATGGAAGTGTGTGTGTAAGTATGGTGTGAGTAGTGAATCAAGTGAGATGAAAGTTGAAGATCATCTTCTGGGTTTCACCAAAGCTACTTTTATACACGGTTTGACAAACTTGACAACCAATATTCTAGAGCAGTTTGATTTAATCATTCCCGTTTATCACAAAAAAGAGCCTCTGGCCTTTATCTTGTTGGGTGATATGCACCTCAAAATGGATATGAACAGATCTTCTATTACAGACATGATTAAATTCGTTCAGACGATTACAAACATCATCGTGGTTGCCATCGAAAACAAAAGACTCTTCAAAAAAGAACTGGAACAGGAAAGCCTCAAAAAAGAACTCGAAGTAGCTGAACGTGTACAAAACATGCTCATTCCGAGCAGTTTACCTAATAGCATTGCCATCGAAATGGCGGCTGTATATATGCCCCATCACAACATCAGCGGTGACTACTATGATGTCATCAAACTCGATAAGGAAGGCAACGACCTATTGGTTTGTATGGCAGACATTTCAGGAAAAGGTATTGCAGCGGCATTGATTATGGCGAACTTTCAAGCAATGCTTCGGGCTTTGGCCAAGGAAAACAACGATTTACCGCAATTGATACAAAAGCTGAATCAACGCATCCTCGAAATAACCAATGGCGATAAATTTATCACCTTTTTCATTGCCCGACACAATTTGAAGGAACGCACCCTCCGATACATCAATGCTGGACACAACCCTCCCATTTTGTCCAACAATGGTTCTTTCAGTTTATTAGATCAAGGCTGTACCATTCTCGGGGCATTTGACAAACTTCCATTGGTAGAATCTACGGCTTTGGATGTTTTACCAAATACTGTAATCATCACCTATACCGATGGGCTGACTGACTTAGAAAACGAAGCTGGCGAATATTTTGAAATGGAAAGATTGACCTCTTTTGTGCAGGCAAACAACACACTTTCTATGGACGACTTCAATATGGAACTGTTGCAGCAAATCAAAACCTTCAAAGGAAACCAAACCTATACAGATGACATTACCATATTGAGTTATCGCTTGCATTAGTACTGAGAGAAGATAATTTAGAACGCCAGCATAACGCTATCAACTTCCGAAATTTATTCTCAAAAAATGACGGATTAGTCTTGCAGTTCCGTTCTTTTCAAAGCAAAAATTTAGAAAGTCTTTGCTCCAAATCAGGAAACTATTTTATTCGCAATCTTTAGTAACATGTTATTTGGTGTTTAAATATGATTACAATGAAACCACTTCAATTTCTTTACACCCTATTTATCTTGCTATTTTTCACCAACTGCAGTACTCCAAAATCTGCAAGCCTCCCTCCTACAAACAGTTACCGTTTGCAGCAGGACAAACCCACACTAACTGAATCCCTATTCAAAAGCAAAGACAGCACTTTATCAGAAGAAGACATTCAAAAACTATTGAATGGAAAAATTGTGTTTCCAGAGGCAGTGCGAATTGCCATTTTCAATTATACGCCAACAGCTAACAGTTACTCCAATCGCTACTACGGAACTTATTGGGACAATGAGGAATACCTGCATTTGCAGCAAGACTACATGGAAGCCGTAGTCAATGGATTGAAGGCTTCAAAACGAGTTGAAAAGGTGATTCTGATGCCTTCTATTTTGGCAAACGAACGTTCATCTATCACCCAACTACGAGAAGCTGCAGTGAGATTGCAGGCAGATGCACTCCTGATTTTTCACCTTCAAAGTGACCTTTACTACAAATACAAACTCTTCAAAAAAGACCAAGCCAAAGCTTTTGCCAATTGTGAGGCATTGCTGATGGACATTCGTACAGGTATGATTCCACACGCTGATGTATTGACGCACGAAGAATTAGCCGAAAAACAAGACACTGATTTTGATGTGGAAACCATGCAAAAAAGAGCCATTAAATCAGCTGTTTTGGGTGTACTTGAGCAAATTACACAAGGTGTTGCGGCATTTATGGAAGAAAAGTAACCTATTGTAATAAAAATCAATAAATGGCAACTTTAGTATCGTTGAATTCATTCAAACTGTGCCTTGATGAAGTTACCACTTTCTTGCTTTTAACTGCACTAGCCCCTATTGCTATTTTCCCACACAATAGTGAAGATTGAGAACAGTTCAGAAGTTTATATCTTTAAGATGTTCACAACCTTCAAAAGAACCAACTCGTTTGTAGATTATGTAAACTTGAAGCATCGTTTTAATAGCTGCATCTAAAACCCACAAAAAACTAGCACTGTGATAAACCACATTTTCCGATATGTACTCATCTGTTTAGCTATTTGCCTGTGTATCAGTTGTGACAATGCAAAGCGAGTATCAGAGCGAGGCGATAAGGGTACAAAACACACTACATCAGACAATTCCTCAGAACCCAATAACATCCAACAAACCCTTGCTCCTACCATCGCTTATTGGCAATACAGTCCCTTACATCCTAACAATGAAATACCTGTGACATATAGTGTGAAAGCCTTTGATGACAGTGGAATCGAAAAAGTAACACTTGGAGTCTATGAATACGAATTGTATAGAAATGAGGCAAATTTGCCGAGTAAAAAAAGGCGGGAAGGCGGCAATTGGGGACTAGTGAAAACATGGCTTTTTTCTCCTTCAAAAGATACCATTGAGTTGAGTTTCACCACAGAAGGTTTTCCTGCTCACTCCAATGTTTTCTTCCAATTCAAAGTTACCAACACCGAAGGGCATACCAGCGAACGGCAAGCCATATTTGACGCTGGGGATTCACCGTGGGAAACGGATAAAATTTTGCTGTATTCCTCCACCGATACCATTGCAGTCAAAAACCGCATCAACATCTGTTTTTTGATAGATACTGACTACCACGGAGATTTGCGGAAATATTTGAAGGATGTAGAAACCTTGATTTACAAAGGTTATCATGCCAACAACATGATTGAAGCCTACAAAGAAAAATGGCTTTTTTATTATACCCGCTTTGAAACCAGCGCAGATTTGATCATTCACACCGATATGCCCATGCCTTCCATCGTGACCACCAATCCATTGCAGGGAATTGATGCCTATGCCCTTTTGCACCAAGAAGACATCACAGACGGCGCATTCATTGCAGAAAGAACCAACATCGTCACCCACAGTTTCTTCACCGCCGAACCCTACAACCTCGGAACGGTAGTCCACGAAACCGCCCACGCCATTTTCAATCTCAACGATGAATACAGTGGCGCACCTTATGAACAGTTGGAACAACACTCCAATGCTTTTGAATCGAAGTTACTTTGTGAACAATACAAACGTGAAAACAACTATAAAACAAGTATTTGTCGCCCAATCATTGATAGCAAAGGCAAAACATGGTTTACCCCAGAAGAAGAAGTTTTGTTCACCACCCGTTCTGCTTGTCAGGACTACAACCGAGCCAATCAACTACCTTTCAATGATTGTACAGCTTTGTTGATAAAAGACACAATCTGGTACCGTCCGAATGCTTCAGTTTGTATCATGTTAGATGATAGGGATAAAGAAGTACCAGATTTTCAAGAAGTTTGCAAAAGAAGAATTGAATGGTATTATGAGCAGTTGGGGAAATGACGGTGAATGGTGAATGGTGAATGGTGAATGGTGAATGGTGAATGGTGAATGGTGAATGGTGAATAAAATCAAACAATTATTATTGATCTCATAATCATTGTTTTATGTAAAATTAGCAATTAAAATATTTTCAATAAATCTTCTTTTTTGGCTGTATTAAAAGTATGTTCTATTTTTGGCGACATCGTTTTTGGTTTTACATAACACTAAATACCCAACAAACATCAGTAATCTTAGATTCTGTTTTACTTTATCCAATCCCAAAATGAAAAACCCTACTCCAATCCCCTACAAATGGCTCGTTTTTTTAGCCACTGCAAAACTCTTGGTTCACTTCTTTACAAATGGGCAATACGGTTTCCATCGAGATGAATTTCTATACATTGCTTTGGGAGAACATCTGGCATGGGGTTTTGCAGAAATACCTCCTTCAATAGCAATATTCGCCAATATCAGCCGCAATTTGTTGGGTGACACCATTTTTGCCATACGTTTTTTTCCTGCAATGGTAGGCGCAGCAGGATTGATATTTACCGCTTTAATTGCGAGAGAATTGGGTGGAGGTAAATTTGCACAAGTATTGACAGGACTGGTTTTTCTGATGTCACCTGCTTATTTGGGTTCCAATACTTTGTTTCAACCCGTTTCCTTCAATCAGTTTTACTGGATTTTGAGTGCCTACATTTTGCTGCGTTGGATCAACCACCAAAATCCACATACCTGGATTCACTTAGGTATAGCCATGGGTTTGGCAATGCTCAATAAATATTCTGTTCTACTATTTGCTTTTGGGATTTTTGTGGGTTTGTTGCTGCATCCGATACACAGAAAAGCTTTTCAATCTAAGTGGTTGTACTTGGGAGTTTTGACCGCACTACTGATTTGGTTACCCAATTTGATTTGGCAAACCGCCCATGATTTCCCCGAACTGACGCACCTGCAAGAATTGAGTGACAACCAATTGGCGCACGTCAATGTATTTGATTTCCTGATAAGTCAGTTGTTGATGCAAGGTTTGAATTGTTGGATAGTTTTGTTGGGATTGGGTTATTTGCTGCTTTCTCCCAAGATGCAATCCTACCGTATTTTGGCATGGATATTTTTGAGTATCATCGTTGTATTATTGCTGTTGAGCGGTAAAGATTACTATTCTTTGGGTGCATATCCGATGTTGATTGCAGCGGGAGCATTGGCGATTGAAGTAGGAACGAAGGGGAATAATTGGCGAAAATGGCTACGCCCTGCTCTCATAATTTGGGTATTGCTCTGCAATCTGTTTGCAATTCCCTACGTTCTGCCCATTTTGCCTGTTGCAGAAGCCAAAAGTTATATGTTGTATATGGCGGATAACTATGGTTTGGATGGGCCGATTCGTTGGGAGGATGGCGAACGACACGACCTAACGCAAGATTATGCCGATATGCACGGTTGGGGGGAATTGGTCGAGTTGGTGGCGTATATCTATCAGCAAATTCCCGAATCAGAACGTTCTGAAACAGCGATTTATGCAGGAAATTATGGTCAGGCAGGCGCAATCAATTGGTATGGAAAACAATACGGTTTACCTAAAGCCCATAGCCGCAACAGCAGCTACCTTCTTTGGTGGGACGATTCTTTGAAACCCAAAAACTTGATTGTGGTGGACAACCGAGATTCAAGGGCAGATTTTGCAGTGGATTGTGAGGCGGTTGAATTGGCTACACAATTGAGTCATCCTATTGCAAGGGAGAATGGAACACATGTTTTTTTGTGTCGAGGATTGAAGGTTGGGTTTGAGGATTGGTGAAGGTTTTGATGTTTCATTTTAATTTTTATTAAAACTATTTAAAATAATACAATATGTTTGATTTTGTATAAAGCTTTGTTATTTTTACACCTAACTAAAATCACTTGAAATCAAACATTAAATGCAATTTTTAGAAGATAGATTTATTCTATTAAAAAATTTATACTGCAATAAAAACAAATCTATACATTTCCTTAAACTTACAATTATAGAAAACTTGCAAAATGAAATTATTTCCCCTTCTTGAAAAATATTGTGATATTTCAAATCCTAAAAAAACAGGACTTTTATTAATAGATTTACCAACAGGCTTTGGTAAGACTTATGAAGTTTTGAAATACATTTATCAAGACTATCAAAAATCAGATAAGAAAATTATTTTTCTTACTGAACTCAAAAAAAACCTACCACATGATACCACTTTCAAACATTTTTTTGAAAAAGAAAATAGACTAAAAGATTTTGAGAATGACGTAGTATTCATTAATTCAAATCTTGATTGCGTACTTGAAAATCTGCTCCCTAATCTTAATAAGATTCCTGAATTTATTAAAGAAACCGAAGAATTTAAAACTTTACAAGCTAACATCAAATTTTATGAGGATTTGAATAAAAGAAAAAAAAACTCTTTGTTTATTCAATTACAAGACAAAGTAAGAAAAGAAATCCAAAGCGATTATGAACCAAGGTTTAGAAAATTACTCACAAAATATTTTTACGAAAAAGGCAAAAAAAAAGAAGTCCGTATTGATTTATTGAAAAATGACAAAGATTTTCAATGGGTTGCAAAAGTATATCCAGCAGCGTTAAGTTTTGAAAAACGAATTTTCTTTTTGAGTGTAGATAAGTTTTTAGTGAAAAATAGTCCAATAATAGAGAAATCGTATTACTTTTTTGATAATAATTTTTTAAAAAATGCACTTATTTTTATTGACGAATTCGATGCGAGCAAAGAGGTTATACTTAAAAATATTATTGAAACACAACTCAAAAAACGAGTTGATATTATCGGCTTATTTGAGCAAATATACAGTAGCTTTACATCTTTGACCATTCCTCAAATATTTTACAAAAACTCACAGCAGTGGGAAAAACTCAAAGAAAAAAAAGCTGATTTACAAGACATTGCCCATATCATTGAAAACCTAAAAAGCGAAGCAACTAAAATAAACGATGAATATAATATCAATTATTCAGTAAAGACTTTTGGACTAAACAATCAAAAAAATTTTCTTTTCCATGACTATCAATATCACACCATTGTAGGTGATAAAAAGAGTTTTATTTATTTACAACAAGACGAAAATGAGAGAATAAATAATGTTCACTTTGTTGAAAAAGATGCTGCCCGTAGAGATAAGCCAAGTATCACAGAGTTTTTGACAGCTATTAAGAGTTTCATCAACTTTTTCAAAAAGGGTGCAAAATTGATAGCAGAAAATTATAAACAAATCAAAAATGAAAACCCAAACATTGATAATTTTACATTTGAAAATGCTTTATATACTTTTTTTGATGAATTAAAGCTAACAAGAGAACAGAAACTACACCTCATTGATAGTATTCAAATAAAACAATTCCAACACAAACAAAAAAGTAAAGAAAGTGAAATAAAAAATGACTTTAGTTTTCATAACAATGGATTTCGCTATTATAATTTTGAAGATAGCGAATTACATGACACTAAATCTAAAATATACATAACAGAATTTGATACTACACCAGAAAAATTATTACTTAATTTAGCAACTAATAACTTAGTTATAGGTATTTCTGCAACTGCTAAAATGAAAACAGTTATAGGGAACTATGACTTAAAATACTTACATAGAAATTTAAAAGAAAATTACCTTGAACTAAGTTATAATGAAATACAAACTCTGAAAGATGAATTTGTCAAACGAAATAAAGATTATGTTTCTGTCAAAGCAGATTTTTTAAGCATTGAAAGTTGGAAAAAAACTTTAAGGAATTTCGAATTTGGTAAACTTAAAACCAACGAGCTATTAACAGAACTTGAAAAATATCAAAATTCAGAAGAAAATGATTTTGAATTAAAAAGATATTTAAAAATAGCAAACGTCTATCAAAAATTTATACAAAACGATAATATCCAATCTTTCCTTTGCTTCCTCAATACACACCCTGACTATAATAAAGTCTCTTGTGATTTGAAAATATTAGAAATGTTTTTTAGTGCTATTATTCAAAAATATCAAAAAGAAAGTTTATTTTCTTCTAATAAAGATAATTTTGATGTCAAAAAATCATTCAAGGTTCTCAATTCCAAAGATTTTGATGATAAGAAAACAGAAATTTTGGAATTACTTAAAAAAGGACAAAAATTATTTTTGATAACAACTTACCAAACTTTGGGCGCAGGGCAAAATATTCAATACGCCTTAGATAACTTTGATGAATTTCTCACAAAAGGAAAAATCAAACAAACTTATACTCCTAAAGGCTATATACCTGAAAGATTAAAAGATTTTGATGCTATTTATTTGGATAAACCAAGCAATCTTCTGGTCAACGTCAATAATGAACAACTAACGAATTTTGACGTGAATAAACGTATTTTTCAAGCTGAAATGCTTTTTCAAGCTAATAAGATTTTTTATCAACAACTTGTTTATGAAATCAAACTTACATTTAAAAAAGCTTATTATAAGGATAGGCGTTTTGATGTTTTCTTTCCCAAGGAAATATATAAAAGTCTATATCTTACAGAAGATTACAGGAACTTTGTAGCCAAAGAAGTAATACAAGCTATTGGTAGAATTAATCGCACTCATTTCAAAAACAATGAAATTTATATTTATGCAGATAAAGCAATAGCACAACAAATCAAATATTTTGATACTTCAAACTATCTATGCCTAAAGGAATTTGAAGCGTTGATTGAGAAGGCACAATTTGAACAAGAGGAAGAATTACTAAATAATGATAAAATTATGGAAATAGAACAAAATAACATCTATTCCCATAATTGGATAAATGCTAAAGTAAAAGGCAAATACTGGAATGAAGAAAACATTAGAGATTGGCAAGAACTTCGGGAAATTGTGCTGAAATACCCTACTATATCTAAACAAGAATTTGAGAAATCAAGTAATCTGAAAAACTGGCAGTTCATTTATGTGCCAATGTTAGACAGCAATTTTAAAGAGTTTGAACCAAAAAATTGTTATCATTTTACCCAAATAAATGACTATTCCAATATTAAAATTGATTTCTCAGGAAAGGGAAAAGAAGTTTCTGCCAAAGCGATTAATTTACCTGATTTGATGAAAATAAAAGATATACAAGATTATTTCAACACACAAGACTATGCGACTGATTTTCAAGTAAACGATTATATCATTGCTCCTGAAATTTTTAACAATATCTATAAAGGTGCTTTAGGCGAAGTCATAGGCAAATTCATTTTTGAAAATTATATTATGCCTGAAAAGATTTTGCAAGAATTACCACAAAATATTTTTGAACGGTTTGATTTTATGCTTGATGATGGTATTTTTATAGATTTTAAATTTTGGAATGATAATAATAGCCAAAGTTACAAAGAACAAATTGAAAAAATATTTTCACTAAAAATAGCTGATATTAAACGAAAAGGATTTGTTTTCAAAAAAGTTTTTATTATCAATATATTATCAGATAATAGGTTTAAGATTCATGAAAGTCAAAAAGGACAATTGATTGAAGTCCCTTTCTTAATTGACAAAAAATCTTTCACTATTGACTCTGAAAAATTACATAACCTTATAAAACTCTTAAAAAGTGCAATACAAAACTAATCAATTAGACAAAATAATTTTGTTTTCAAGTGAAAACTATAAAAATATAACTAAAGATTTTTGGGTGTATAAATTTAAGATTGATGCTAAAAAGGTTGGCTATCAGTATTCTTTAATAGATGAAGTGAAACAAGAGCTAAATGGGGTTAAATCTGTTGTCTATCTTGCCTCTAAAGCTTTTTATGCTTTATTTGAAAAAACAAAATTTAAGAATGAATTTGAGTTGGAGGAGAAAATACAAAACCTCATTAAAAATTCTGATGAAGTACAATTTTCTCAAATTACTAATTTAAGAGATAAAAATGAAATTGATACACGCCATTTAGCACAACTTTTATTTAATAGTTTAGCAAATACTGCTACAAAAAACACTAAGTATTCTAATATAACGGGTGGATTGTATTGGGTAGTAAAAACAAATGAGGCAAAACAAAAAAAAGATTCTCCAAAAATTACTTGGCAATACATCACATTAAAATTAGAATTAGATTATCATTTACATTTAAGATTACATGTAAAAACTTTTTCCAACTTGAAAATGACAGGTAAGATGAATTTTACTAATAGAAAGACTAAACTAAAAGATTATGTCCAATATGAAATTCTATCAGATAACATCCGAAGTATGCGAAGATTGAAAAGTACCGAATATAATAAAAAACCTAACAGCACATACATATTAGCTCAAATAGATGGTAAAAAAAGTAATATTCCTTTTTTAGACTTTTCAAATTGGGAAAAATTTGAAGTTTCAAAAAGTGGGGTACTCTATCTTTTTTTGAAAGAGGTAAAAGAACATTTGAATGAATATATTAATGTTAATTTCGTTCAATTACCTTTTAATGCAGAAAAAACAGAATTTGACAAAACCCTCTCTAATAAGGTGAAAACAAGAATACAAGAATTTTGTCACAGTATCCCTATTGTTATTAATATTGCAGATAGCTTAAAAAATGATAAGGAGGCACAGGAATTGGCTCAAAACTTACAAGTTTTTTTGACCAATACAAATTACAACATTGGAAATATATGTATTGGTAATTTATCAAAAAAATCCATTAATATTCGCATAATTCGTAATAAGCAGTATTATAAAAATAATAACCTTACAGATGAATATTGTAAAAACAAAAATTATTTAATACATCACATCACTACCGATGATTTTGAAAAGAAAAATAAGACAACAAGAAAACGAACAATTGAAAAAGCTGCTGTTGATGTTATTTTTAAAGAAAGTTATATTAAAAATGATATAAGAAATGGCAAAATTACCATTATAGATTGGACTTTCGGGGAGTGGCTTTTTATGGGTAAGGAAGAAGTAAAAGAAGAAAATCAAGATAAAAAAGATAAAAAATTTAACTATCACTTATTAAAAGTTTCAACAGATGGTAGATTGACTTACAAAACTTGCCTATATAATGAAGTTTTCTCAAATTCCGCCTATGAAAGATATAAGGCGATTTACCAACAATACGATAAGTTCAATGGAAGGGAATTTTTGAATTGTTTGTTAGTTTCTAATCATCAAGATATCAATCTGATTTTCGAAACGCCACTGTTTACCATTCAAGAAATTGAGAAAATTGGAGAAACTTTGGAATTAGAAAATCAAGACACAGAAATATCCAAATCAGCTATTTTGAGAATGTTCGAAAAATTTATTCAAAAAAACGAATTATTTGCAAAAGACGAGAGGTTTGATAAAATAATTTCAAAAACTAAGTCTTATAAAGAAAAATTTACAAAACACGATTTGAACACCCTTTTTTATGATGTAAAAAAAATCAAACATTTAGAAAAAGACTTAAAAGAAGCAAAAAAAAATGGATTACAATCTGAAATTAAAAATCTTGAAGAAAGAATTCAGAAATTCAAGTCAGAGAGTTTAAGTAATCAAACAAAAATTAAGAAAGAGTTCTGTCGTTTTTATTACGAAAACTCATATTCTTATCTGGGCAAAAAAGATGTTTTACATCATTTTTTCAAGGGAAAAGAAGATATGGACGAGCTTTTTGCTTCAAGCACAAATATTTACTTTCAAAGCGAAAATTTAATGGAGGCTTTTTATTTTGTGGGCATTGTTCCAGAACAACTTCAGACAAGTTTCCAAAATGCTACCAATATACGTAAAATCAAAGCAGTTAGAAATTTGAAGGGGAAACAAAGCCAACTTGTTTTTGACCAACTTTTAGAAACAATGGCAGTTGATTTTGTAAAGCAAGGTAATTTAACTGTTTTACCGTTTCCATTTAAATATCTGCGTGAGTTAAAAAAATAATCATGTGTAGAAGATAATATACTCACTTTGAGTACATCAAAATCAGAATTATAAATATAAAAAACATAGAATAAAAAATATCTACTCCACCAAAAAACAATGTCCAAACAATTTCGTCCACTTTTCATCCTTTTAGCCGCCATGTTGGTCATTGCCGCTGCCTTGTATTACCTTGAAAAAGAAGTACATTGGGGAGGATTCGTGTCCATGATGGTCTTTTATGGACTCATTTTCTACTTGGGTATTTATGCTGCAAGCCTCCGAAAATCTGATAGTGTCACCGAAGTCATGTTGGCAGGGCGAAGCATCCCCTTGTTCATTGCCGTATTTACGATGAGCGCAACATGGGTAGGTGGCGGATACATCAACGGAACTGCCGAATACACAGTCAGTTCTGGTTTGGCATGGGTACAAGCACCGTGGGGATATGCGCTGAGTTTGGTAGTAGGTGGTTTGTTTTTTGCCCGAAAAATGCGCCGCTACCAATTCAAAACCATGCTCGACCCTTTGGAACAACGCTTTGGCAAACAGATGGCTGCCCTACTCTTTCTTCCCGCCCTCACAGGTGAAATTTTTTGGTCGGCTGCAATATTGACCGCTTTGGGAACGACCTTCGGAACGGTTCTGGGCTTGGACTTCAATACTTCGATTGTACTTTCTGCTATGATTGCTATTGCATACACTGCCTTAGGTGGGTTGTGGGCAGTTGCGCTGACCGATATTGTGCAGTTGATTTTTTTGTTTGTTGGCTTGATATTGGTCATCCCCTTTGCATTGCAGCATGTGGGTGGATGGGAAAATGCGTGGCAGATGTATGTGGACAAAAAAGGCAGTTTGAGCAGTTTTTTTCCTCCAATTGACGGTTGGCGGCATCCCGAATGGGGCAATTATTATTGGAATTGGCTCGACTATGCTTTGTTGCTCATTTTTGGTGGCGTGGCATGGCAAGTGTATTTTCAACGGGTTTTGTCTGCAAAAAACGAAAACACAGCTGTATGGCTTTCCATCATTGCAGGTTTTGTGTGTATGGCGGCGGCTATTCCTGCTATTATGATTGGCGTGATTGGGGATGTGGTAGATTGGTCAAGTGTGGGCGTTGCAGTTCCTGAGAATGCGTCTTTGACCCTGCCTTATGTGGCCCGCTATTTGACCAATCCGTGGGTCAGTACGATTGCCTTGGGTGCTATTGCAGCAGCAGTGATGTCGTCGGTGGATTCTTCGATTTTATCGGCTTCAAGCATGGCGAGTTGGAATGTGTATCGTCCTTTGATTCAGCCCGATGTAAGTCCTGAAAAACTGGCAGTGGTGTTGAAGCGTTGTATTTGGATTATTGGGATTGCAGCGACTTTGTTGGCATTGCAGGTAAAAAGTGTGTATGCGCTCTGGTTTTTGTGTAGCGACTTCGTTTACTGCATTTTATTCCCACAATTGGTCATGGCTTTGTTCGACAAAAAGGCCAATTATTATGGTAGTTTGGTGGGGTTTATTGTGTCGTTTGTGCTGCGATTCGGTGGGGGAGAGGCAACTTTGGGAATTCCGCAATTACTGCCCTATCCGATGGTCGAAAATGGAGTGGTTTTGTTTCCTTTCCGAACTTTGGCAATGGTCAGCGGCTTGGTGTGTATTTTTGTGGTATCGAGATTGACTCAGAAAAGTTGTCCTGCGAAGGAGTTGGTGATGGAGGAGGAATAAAAGTAGATTTATTCGATTTTCTTTGGTAAAAAAGTTTTAACTTAGTTTTATTATGCTAATTTACATAAGCCATTGCCCACTCTTATAACTAATCATAATTTCAAATTTTCCTAAAATCCTTTTTCACTATGAACAAAAGAAAAGTTCTAAACAGAATTTTATTATTGGCCTTTATTGGTCTATTTAGCTGTTATTTTCTATCCCCACAAGTGGAAGCACAAACAAAGTATCGTTTTGGAAAACGTACCCATGATGAAAAAGACGGGCATGACACTCCTCGAACTTATGGTACCAATTCGAGTAGTTTTGTGATGACCTTTAAAAACCAGACTTTGCTTACCCTGAATCTTTTTAAAAAAGATAAAAATGGTAAACCAACTTTGGTCAAATCTTTGGCGCATGGTGAAACCTACAAACACCAAACATCCGAAAATGAGCAATGGCTAGCGCAAGACCAATATAGCAAAGCAGATATCCTTCAATTTGCAGCCAGTGCCAATAAACCTACTATTCAAATAGATTTGAGTGCCGTTAAGTCTCTTGAATCTACACAAAAAGTAAATTTAATCTTTAAAAATAGCAACAACTTCGATGTCATTGTTTATTGGAAAGATTTTCGAGGAGTAGAGAAAAAATTTTTCATGTTAAAAGCAGGGGATAGCTACAAACAGGATACCTATATTGACCATTCGTGGGTGATTCGACATGCAGAAACAGGAAAATTGGTCGGTATGGTAATTGCCAATGAACAAATACAACAAACATACGCTTTTGGAAATGGATTAGGAAAACAACCTGAAGGTAAACCCAAACCGACTCCAACCCCGACTCCAACACCAACACCGACCCCAACACCAACACCGACTCCAACACCAACTCCAACACCGACTCCAACTCCAACCCCGACTCCAACACCGACTCCAACACCGACTCCAACTCCAACACCAACTCCAACTCCAACACCAACTCCAACACCGACTCCAACTCCAACTCCAACACCGACTCCAACTCCAACACCAACACCGACTCCAACACCAACACCGACTCCAACGCCGACTCCAACACCAACACCGACTCCAACACCGACTCCAACACCCAATAAATCAGTAGAAGAAACAATGGAAGAACAAATTTTGGCATTGGTGAACAATCACCGAAAAAGCTTAGGATTAGGAGTTTTACAGATGCATACAACCATTCAGCAATATGCTCGTAACCATTCGATGTACATGAAAAACAAAGGCAAGATAAGTCATGACAACTTTAGTGAAAGAATGACACAGTTGACACAAGTGATTGGTGGTGTAATCATGCGTGGCGAGAATGTAGCCATACAGCCATCTGCTCAAGAAGCCTTCGATGCGTGGCTTGAGAGTAAAGGACACCGTGACAATATCGAACAAAGTAACTATACACATACAGGTATTGGCGTAGTCAATAAAGGCAATGGTATGTATTATTTGACACATATTTTCATAAAGAAACAGTAAATTTGAAACCAAATTCTATCACCCAACAACTTGCCCTTCAAAGCCAGGGTTTGCTGCAATCGACTTCTTTCGGAAAAGGAAGATTGGAGATGTGTTAGATTGGTCAAGCGTGGGTGTGGCAGCTCCTGAAAATGCTTCTTTGCCCCTCCCTTAAGTAGCCCGTTATTTGACCAATCCATGAGTCAGCACCATTGCCTTGGGTGCGATTGCGGCAGCGGTGATGTCGTCCGTAGATTCTTCTATTTTGTCGGCTTCGAGTATGGCAATGTGTATCGCCCCTTGATTTAGCCTGATGTCAGCCCTGAAAAACTGGCAGTGGTGTTGAAGCGTTGTATTTGGATTATTGGCATTGCAGCGACTTTGTTGGCATTGCAGGTAAAAAGTGTGTATGCGCTCTGGTTTTTGTGTAGCGACTTCGTTTACTGCATTTTATTCCCACAATTGGTCATGGCTTTGTTCGACAAAAAGGCCAATTATTATGGTAGTTTGGTCGGTCTTATCGTGTCTTTTGTGCTGCGATTTGGAGGAGGAGAAGTCACATTGGAAGTTCCACAATTGCTGCCTTATCCTATGGTTGAAAATAGAGTTGTGGTTTTTCCTTTCTGAACTTTGGCGATGGTCAGCGGTTTGTTGGGTATTTTTGTGGTATCGAGATTGACACAAAAAAGCTGTCCCGCAAGGGAGTTGGTGATGGGAGGAGAATAAAACATCCACAAGGGTTTTACTTACACCCCCAACAGTGCAAACCCTGCCCAGTCCCTCATTTCTCGATTTTCTGCAATGAGTTTCAGTTTGGCATTTCGCAATGCATCGGCATAATCAGATTGGTTGTCAAGCACTTGTTGAAAGAAAAAACGAACGATTTCACTCGAAGCATCCTGTGGAATTTTGAACAAAGAATAAATTACATTCGATGCTCCTGCATACAAAAATCCCCGATTGAGCGCAATCATTCCCTCCCCTTTACGGAGATCCCCGATACCACTTTCACAACTACTCAAAACCACCAAATCAGCGGACAAATGTAGATGATAGGTTTCACTGATATACAATTTGTCGTTTTCTTCTTGTTGCATTCCATTGTCTATTTCTTGAAGTGCTGTTTTGGGTGTTCGATAAAGATACAAACCCGACAAAGACGGCATTTTTTTGTTGACAAATCCATGCGTAGAAAGCAGCACATATTTGGTGTTGGAGATGTATTGCTGCAAGTTTTCTTTTGAAGCTTGGTCATAAAACAAAGCCGTGGCATCCAATTGTTTGTTGCAGAAAAGGGTGTAAATATCCTTGACCTCAGCTTCAGTTGCCTCCAAATCCACCAATACTTCATGCTCACTATTTGCCGACTTCAATACCACATTGCGCCGATATTTTTCAGTATTTATTTGCCCACTTTTGATGATATATCCTTTTGTTGGTCGCTGAGTAGTCCCAAAAGAAACGGGTGCAATTCCAAAGAAACTGTCCTTTTGTTGAGCGGTTTTTTGATGTTTGTGGTAGGTATGCAGCCACAATGCAGCCGAATACTGATAGATGATTTGGTAGTCTGCAATCAAATAGGGTAGCTTCGAGTAAGTAGTTTCGTCAACTCCCATTGGGTTTATAAGCGTTTCAAAACTAAGGCGATGCAGTTGGTCATCGGCAATGATTATGAGTCGTTTTTGGGCGACAAGTTGGGCTTCAATGGGGTAAATCAGGTAGCTATACATTTGACTCGATGCTGCCACAAAACGGGTAATTGAGCCTGTATCGATCGCTCTTTGAAAATGACTGATACTCTTTTCAAAATCTTTTGGTTTATCAACTTTTACCAATCTCATATTGGTTTTGGTCAGCACAAAAATATAAATATTCCGTTCACCCATGAAATATTCAATCATAGCAGTAGCAACAGACATTTGCTGCTGAATATCCTCGATTTTGGGTGTTTGTATTTCATATTTCAGTTGGTGGTATTCGGGGTAAGTGACTTCAAAATGAGCAATTAGCTGCTGATAAGCTTGGTCTAAATCGAAATACTGCCCTTGCCATTCTCTGACAAGGGTTTCGTTGGCCTCAGTGTACTTCAATTTTTCCTGCCTGATTTTTTTATCCAAATTACTAATGTCGCTTTTGAGTTTGTTTTCTCTTTGCAGCAACTCGCCAGGTATGTGTGCGGCAATTTTGGCATCGGCTTCTGTTAGATTGGAGAGCAAAATCAATGCCTTGCTTTTTTCGGAAAAATCGAAGGCTTGGTATAAATAAGCAAGTTCGTCTGTTTGTTGATACAGTGCAAAAGCGACCTCTATCGCTCCCTCATAAATAGGTAAGTTTTCTCGTGATAAGATGAGCTTGGAGCCTTCTGCCTGATAGTTTTGGCGTAGGTAGTCTATGAAATGTATGGCAGTGTAATAGGTCTGGTAAGCTGCATTTAGGTCTGTGATTTCTTTCGATTCTTCAGTGTATAATTGGTAAAAAGTTTGGGCTTTGTTGTACAAGGTTTTGCTTAAAAATATTGCAGATTTATTGTCTTGTAAGTTGGAGGGATTGATGTACGTATCTTTCACTTCAAAGTGGTCGCAGAGGCTAATTAAGGCATTTTGATATTGTTGAAGTGCTGCTGCAAAGTGCTTTTGTTCTTGAAGGCATCGTGCAATAGCCATGTAATTTTCTCCCAAGAGCGGATGTTTTTGTTCCAATGAACCTTGTCTTATCTTCAATGCTTTTTCAAAAACCGAAATAGCCTCTTCCAACTTTTGCTGGACAAATAAATTGTATCCCAATGCCATGTAAGGCAAGGAGACAGACAAGTGGTTTTCGTCAAACAATTGCAAGTATATCTTCAATGCCTTTCGGTGAGAAACAGTCGCTTCTTCATAGTTCCCTAATTTGGTGTGTGTTATACCGATGTTTCGATAAAGCGGTGCAATCATATTGTGCGCTTCGTTCTCTGTTCTTAACCGTATTTCCAATGATTTTTTGTAGTAATTGAGTGCCTCTTCATAATTTTGATTTTGAAGCAAACAAAAAGCAATATTGTTATAGCTAAGAGCCATAGATTCATTGGGTTCATCGTAAATTTGGGTGTAAATTTGCAGTGCTTTTTTAAAATACACTTCTGCTTGAACATAATCTCCACATTGGGTAAGACTCCAACCCAAATTATTGTAGGAATTGCCTACTTCCAAACTGGTTTTTCCATAATGAAAAAGATAGATTTCTAAGGCTTTCTTAAAATAATCGAACGAGTCTTGGTAATCTCCTTTGTATCCTTGACAAAAGGCAATATTACTATAACTCGTTGCTAAAGAGAGGTCTTGTGCATCGAAGTTTATTTTTTGAATCCCTAATGCTTTTTCATAATACATCTGTGCTTCGTGAAAATCTCCAATGTGCTGATGATAATAAATTCCAAAATTGTTGTAAATCCCCGCTAATAATCCTTGTTGTTGTTTAGATGTAGATAAATCGAGTGTTTGCTTCAAAATGACCTGAAGTAGCACATACATTTCCTCAAACTTATGAGCATGACCATACATATCGCTTATAGCGACCTGTTTTTCAATATACTGCAAAACATCCTCTTGCTTTTGGTATATTTCTGCCGCTTTTTGCAGTAAAAGAATCGCCTCCTTGTAACGTCCTTTCTCTTCTTCTTTTTTGGCTTCGGTGAAATATGCCTCTGCTTGTTGGATTGGATTTTTCATGAATCGGATTTTAGGCTATTAAGTTACTAAAAATTTAGTTTGTGAGTGTTTTAAAAAAAATCTTAACTTGGTTCAATAAATAAAAGATTTGAAAACAAGCAACATCACCCAACGACAAGCCAGACAAATGGCACTTCAAAGTCAAGGTTTGCTGCAATCGGCTTCTTTCGGAAAAGGGAAAGAGGGTATTGTGAAAGCTTTGCAGCGAATGACTTATGTTCAGATTGACACCATTTCGGTAGTGGAACGGGCGCATCACCACACCTTGTGGACCCGTCTGCCTGATTACCAAAAAAGTAAGCTCTTAGATTTGCAAGCCAATGAGCGATTGGTCTGGGAATATTGGAGTCATGCAGCCGCTTACCTTCCGATAGATGATTTTCGGTTTAGTTTGCCCAGAATGAACCGCTACGCCAATGGCAAACAACACTGGACTCGTCCAGAAACAAATATGAAAGACTTTGTGATGGATCGCATCAAAGCGGAAGGTCCATTGAGAAGCAAGGATTTTGAGAAACCTGTGGATTTTGAAACGGGTATGTGGAATTGGAAGCCAGCAAAACGTGCTTTGGAGCAGTTGTTTATGGAGGGTAAACTGATGATTAGCGCACGCACGGGTTTTCAGAAAGTATATGACCTCACCGAAAATGTGCTGCCAAGTCATGTGAAAACCGAACTTCCTACACCTTCCGAAATGGCGGATTATTTGATTCTGAGTGCTATTGAAGCACATGGATTGGTAAGTTATGAACAGATTCCCTATTTGCGGAGTAAGGAAACGAAAGATTGGGTAAAAGCCCGTATTCCACAGCTTTTGGAAGACAAAATCATTGAAGTTGTAAAAGTCGAAGGCATTCCCTCCGCTACTTACTATACGACTCCCCAACAATTGTCGCAATTGGAGAAAATAGCCCACAATTCAACCGAAAAAGTACACATTCTTTCGCCTTTTGACAATGTGGTAATACAACGCAAACGATTGAAGGAGTTGTTTGACTACGATTATACGATTGAGTGTTATGTACCTGCACCAAAAAGGGTATATGGTTATTTTTGTTTGCCGATTTTGTGGGGAACACAATTTATCGGACGCTTAGATGCGAAAGCCGACCGAAAACTAAAAACTTTCTTCCTCCGAAATTTGGTATTTGAAAGCCATTTTACCCTAAAAAATTTGGAGGCTGCAATGCCTGATTTGGTGCAACAGTTTTGGGTATTCGCTCAATTCAATGGGTGTGAAAAAATTGAAGTAGAACGGGTTGTACCAAGAGAGTTTGGGGATAGATTGGTTGAAGCAATGAGGCGCATATAAAAATCTTATTGCTGCATTGGAAAGTCTGGTCAAATTGATAATACCACAAAACATTTAACCTGTGTTGTGCGAACTAATTGGTTTTCATTATTTAGTTCGTGGCTTTATAAAATATCTGACTGATGCAGATTGTGGTTAGTTCATTTTTTGGCTTCACTCTCCTGCAAACGTTCCTTCAAATTTGCCCGATATTTTCGACCGACTACAACATTGTAGCAATCCTGTTCATAGCACAGTTCAATAGCTGTAAGGCGTTTTGTGTAACTTTTGAGGTAAAATAAATTAACAATAAAACTATCATGAACTCTAAAAAACTGACTATCAGGCAATTCATCGGACATACTTTTCAAGGTTTTACGTGTCTCATATTCTTGATTGATTGTAATAACCCTGATATTGTTGTTAGCTCCTTCACAATAAATCAGTTCTTCAAAATTAATTTTCACCATTCTATCTCCCACTTGAATCAAAAACGACGAAGGCTCTGCCCCACCAAATGAAGAAAGACTCGAAGCCTCTTGCTTATCTTTAACAGTAGGTTTCAATTCATTGATTGCCTTGTCTATGGCTTTGTATAGTTTTTCCGTTTCCAAAGGCTTCAATACATAGCCCGACACATCGTAGTCATAGCTTGGTATAGCGTATTGTTCATGGGCAGAAGTGATAATTACCCGAGGTTGATGCACAAATTTTTTGGTTGCCTCCAATAGGTGCAAGCCATTCACCTCAGGCATTTCAATATCCAAAAAAAGCAAATCTGGCATGGCAGCATCCTCTTGACTCAAATAAGTGTACGCATCTCTTGCCGTTTCGAACTCTTTCAGCAGCTTCAAATCCAATCGGTTAGAGAGCATATATATCAAGTTCGCTCTTTGAAGCGGAACATCTTCTACTACAATGTAAGAAAAATGTGTTTTCATGTATAGGTCAATGGTAGTTTTAAAGAGGTTTTAAAAATTTGATTGTCTTCCACAAAGGTCTTCAATTGATAATTTTCTTTATAAATCAAGCGTAAATTTTCTTCTACACTGGCCAAACCAAGTCCTCCCTCTACATCCTGTAATGGCGTATTTTCATTGTGAACATTGGGTTTAAAAGTATTGGAAGTATTCAAAATCAACTCTTTTTCCTTCACTTCAATATGTATATCAATTCTCTTATTATCTACACTTCCTTTATTGTAATGTTTGAAACAATTTTCTACAAAAATAAGTAAAATCATAGGTGCTATCACTTGCCCCTGTGTCTCCTCTCCCATCACTTCAAAACTAAACTCCGTTGAAGTTCCCATCTGAATTTTTTCTAATTCTATATAAGAGCGAATAAAATCCAATTCTTGATCCAAAGGAACTCTTTTTTCATTCGTCCGATACAATAAATAGCGCAATAACTTAGATAATTTTGCCATCAAATCAGGTAGCAAGTCCGATTTTTGTTTTGCCAAAATTTGCAGATTTTGAAGCGTATTGAACAAAAAATGAGGGCGTATTTGTTTTTTAATAAACAACAACTCCTGCTCCAATCTTTTGCGTCTTGCAATCGTTTCCTGCCGTTCTTTGCGCTCCCAATAACGACTGCGCTCCAGCATATCTTTCACAAAAGAAATCCCTGTTGTACAGATAATTAGCAGTAAAATAACAATTAAACTATGTGTATAGGGAGGAGAAATAAGTTCCAAATAATGATTGAGTATCCAAGTAACAGGCAATGCAAAAATAGCCGCAGATAAACCACTCATCATCAAAAACAAGTAAAAACGCCAACTTTCAATCCCTTTTTCGTTGAGATACCGTTTTTCTGAAAAAAACTGCAAACTACGTTTATACACCAAAAAAAAGTTTACATAAACAGGAACTCCCATCAACAATGTATAAATAAGTGCTTCTCGAAAAATAACAATAAAGGCCTCCCAATTATTTCTAAGCGGATTCTGCAATGCTGCACCAGACTGCCATGCGTGAATAGCAAACACACAAAAAGTAATAACATACACCAATCCGCCAAACACAAAATGCTGAAAAACATCATTTTGCAATGTCTGATAGACTTTTACTTGGCCTTTTGTGATTTTTCGCATTGTCATACTAATCTATTACCATCTTTATTCTAAATAAAAACGCAATTTAGATAAACAAGCCCCTACCACTTCAAAAATTGGGATATAAAACCAAATCTTGGGGGTAAACAACCTGCAAAATAAGGATGTTCTATAACGTCACGTCAATTCTCCTCATTGAACGATATATTCCGTTTCAATCCTTCAAACTTAGTACGTTTCACCGCCGATTTCTTAAAAACCTCATTGAAGACCTCCCTCGTCAACTCTTGCCATTCTCGCCGATTCATTTGCAGTAAATCAGGATGAGGCTCAAAAGCAGGCTCTTTGTGTGGTTTTGCGAAGCGATTCCATGGGCAAACCTGTTGACAAACATCACAACCAAACATCCAATTGTCCAACTTCCCAGCCATTGAAGTAGGAATTTCTTCCTTCAATTCTATTGTGAAATAGGAAATACACTTGCTACCATCTACAATCTTATCTCCTACTATTGCTCCTGTCGGACAAGCATCTATACACCGTGTACATGTGCCACAATAATCCTTGATAGGCCCATCTGCTTCCAACTCAAGATCTATAATTAACTCCGCCAAAAAGAAATAAGAACCAGCAGACCGAGTAATCAACAACGAATGTTTACCAATCCACCCCACGCCACTTTTTGCAGCCCAAGCACGCTCCAAAACGGGTGCTGAATCAACAAAACACCTTCCATTTACCTCGCCTATTTCCTCCTGAATCCATTGCAGTAGCTCCTTCAACTTATCCTTAATCACAAAATGATAATCCTTTCCATACGCATACTTAGAAATTTTGGGAGCAGATTCATCCATTTGTTTTTTAGGTGTTTCATAATTATACAGTAGCGTAACCACTGATTTTGCCCCATCTACCAACTTCTTTGGATCCAAACGTTTGTCAAAATGATTCTCCATATAAGTCATTTTGCCGTGATATCCTCTCTTCAGCCATTCCTCCAAATTTGCAACCTCCTCCTCCAAAAATTCCGCTTTAGAAATTCCCACATATTGAAAACCCATCTGATAAGCTGCTTGTTTGATTTGATGTGTATGTTTGTTTACAAATGATTTCATCCCAATTTCTTTTTCTTTCTGCAAATATGCACTATCATTACCTGCAATATAAATCAATTTTCATTTTCAACCGCAGTAGTTTAACACCAAACAGATGAAAGCAATACTCAACCATTTATTTGAGCATAAAACCTTATCCAAATCCGAGGCAAAAGAAATCCTCAAAAACATCGCAAATGGATCATACAACCACCCACAAATCGCCAGTTTTCTGACCGTTTTTATCATGCGGAGTATTACCGTCGAAGAATTGGAGGGATTCCGAGATGCAATGCTCGAACTGTGTATTCCTGTGGATATGCAGGGACGTGAAGTCATTGATTTGTGTGGAACAGGTGGTGATGGGAAAGATACTTTCAATATTTCTACCTTGTCGAGTTTTGTAGTCGCAGGTTCGGGCATCAAGGTTGCCAAACATGGAAATTATGGCGTTTCTTCGGTTTCGGGTTCGTCCAATGTGATGCAATACCACGGCTGTGAATTTACCAACAACATAGACCATCTACGCCGAAAAATAGATGAAGCAAATATCTGTTTTCTTCATGCCCCTTTTTTCCATCCCGCCATGAAAAATGTTGCGCCTGTGCGTCAACAAATGGGCGTAAAAACTTTCTTCAATATGCTGGGACCTATGGTTAATCCTGCTTTCCCACAACAGCAATTGGTAGGTGTTTTTAGTTTGGAATTAGCACGTTTGTATGCCTACCTTTACCAAAAAACGGATAAACGATTTTGTATTTTACACGCTTTGGATGGTTATGACGAAATATCCTTGACAGGCTCTTTCAAGGCTATTAGCAATGGAAAGGAACAACTTCTTGAAGCAAAGGATTTAGGATTAAAACAATTGAATTCCATAGACTTAGCAGGTGGCTCTACTATTGAAGAAGCTGCAAAATTATTTTACACCATTTTGGAGGGAAAAGGCACGCCTGAACAAAACAGTGTGGTTTTTGCAAATGCAGGAATGGCCATCAAAACAGCTCGTCCTGAATTGAGTATAGAAGATGCCATTGCAGTAGCTGAAAATTCATTGAAGAGCGGAAAGGCACTTAAAAGTTTTAAGAAATTAGTGGAGTAATTTTTATTCATTTATTCAATTCGTATAAACAATACGAATTGAATAAATTTTATTTTTATAATTTAATTTTATTTGACCTCAATCCACCTTCCTAAAGCGCAGCAACTCATTGGATGCTCCATCCAACAAATACAATTTAAGTCCTTTGAGTTGATAGTACTGAACCTCAGCAAGTCGCTGATTAAATCGGCTGGACAATTCCATATTGGGACAAGCCATCTTAGTTCCAGCCAATGCTCCAAAAACCAAATTTTTAGCTCCAACACTTTTGATGTCTCCCATCAAACTATTGCAGCCATCATTACCCATCACCCTCATGGTCGTCAAATTGATTTCTATGCTTGGATGCTTGCGAAGCGTTTTAATATCTATTTCCTGACCATCAATACTTTCCAAAGCCCATATATCGTAAAGCCTCAATTTCGCATCCACCTGTTTGTCTATCACCTTCACCAACTCATATCGAATAGAAGAACCTCCTGCTGGCACTTGATTTTGGGGTTTAGTGGTTTCTTTCACTATCAATTTGTAAATATTCCCCTCTTCGTAGTTAAACCCTTCAATACGGGAGTAAAAAAACTCCCAGTTCGCATCCGCCATAATTTCCCCTTTCTGAACCTGCAAGCATTTTTGAGGCCCTTCACCCACACAATCCACTCTCCTACTGTTTACCCAATAGATGTATTCACCCTCTTTTGAAGTCGTATTTTTGTTCGCATCCATAGTTGTCTCTTTTTTGTTGGTCGTGTTTTTGGTTGCAGTACATCCCACAGCACCAAACACAAATAATAATACAATAAAAATCAATTGGTTATTCATATTTTTTTTACAATTTATATTTTGAATCATTTTTTTCCTACACCCTGTTCTCAAAGATGCCACTACTTCTTAGATGCACTTTTTGACCATTTTGGTGGCTGTTTATATCATAAAATGCAATGCTTGGTTCTTCCCAACACTACAAGTCACTTCAATCCAAACATTTAAGTCTCGGTAAATACCGCTAAATTTGAACGCATTTTCCAGAAAATAGATCAATAATAAAGGTCCAATTTATTTTAGACTTTGGACGGAAGATTAAAGACATAAGACAAAAGATTTTAAATCATTGAAAACAAAGAAATTAAGTGAAATTACATTAAAAATGCTATTTACTCATATCCAAACATTTACTTCTTTTGTCCAAAGTCCAAAATTTGTTAACTCTTGCATTTATGACTTAAATGCAAGAATCTTGAACTACCGAAGTCGCATTTTACAGATTTTGTCAAATCACCAATAAAATTTAAGCACACAACTTGTACTTTTGAAGACGTAGATGAACCAAAAAACAACATTTTATCTAAAAAAGCCGTATTTTTCGCACTAATTTTCTATAAACCACCCACCAAAATCGTTGAAATTCAAAAAAAGATCCCGATTTTGATTTCGACTACAACACTCATTATTTGCTATTTATTGCTTCTTAACACAATTGTATCTAACCATGAAGAAAATATTTTCACTTTTCCTATTCTTGACCTGTTTCCCGATAGTTTCCAGTTTTGCAGGTGGTTTTATGATGGTCAGTCCAGAAGATTATTATTGGAGACCTACCGAAAGAATCAGTCCTTATATGCGTGCTTTTCCCGATGACTTCAATCCCCATACTACTGAGTTTTGGTCTGAAAAAGCAGACATTAGCATTGCAGATGGAGTAGCAACTACGGAGTTAACCCAGAGTTTTTACAATCCTTCTTTCGATACCATTCAAGCCTATTTTTTACTGCCAATCCCCAAAGATTTACCTTTGGAGGATTTTGAAATGAAGATTGCAGACCGCACTTTCAAAGCCGATTTATACACTGACGCACAAGCACACAATGTCATTGAAGAAATGGTGAGGCGGACCAAAAATCCTCGTTATTGGGAATTTGCCAACCAAAATCTATACAAAGTAAGCATCTATACATTTACCCCTCGCAGCCTTTACACCATGCGAATCTCATACAAACAGAAACTGCTTCAAGATGACAACAAGAACTTTTTTGCCTACAATATGAGTTCACAGTCGTTTTACAAGCCACTTCGAGAGTTTGACCTCAATATTAATATCAAAGCTCCTGCTGGCGAAAAAATCAAGCAGTTTTATTCTACAACCCACAAACCCGAAGAGCTTGAATTTAAGCGCAAAAACGACAGTGAAGGAAGCATACAAATCAGCAGCCGCCGACAAGCGAACCAAACCAAAAACTTGGGTTTTTACTACAGTACTGCAAAAGGTACAGTGGATTACACACTCTATCCATACAAAGAAGCAGGTGAGGATGGATATTTTATGTTGAGTTTTGATGCAGGTTATGTGACGGATGATGCAATCACCAACAAGGATGTATTATTTGTATTGGATGCTTCCGCAGAAATGGGTTCTGCAAATTTGGAGGCTTCCAAAAAGGCATTGACAGCGGCATTGAAGCAACTGCACGCCAAAGACCGCTTCAATATCGTTCGATATGCCGATGATGTCGAAAAAGCGTTTGACACCAATCAAGCTGCAAATAGTGCCAACATTGCCAAAGCAACTACTTTTATCAATGCTTCAAAATCGGGCGGGAAATCCAATATTGAAGCGGCATTGAAGGCTTCTATCCCTCAAAATCCCGAAAAAGTACACCCGTATTTTGTGGTTTTTATCAATGGCAGCGAGGCTTCGGTAGGCGCAACATCGGATCAAGATTTGCTGACACTGGTAAAAAACATCAGCCTCCGCAATTTGCATTTTTATACCATCGGCATGGGCAAACAAGCACATGTACATTTGTTAGATCAAATTGCAGCTCATACTTTGGCAGAAAGTCACTATATCTTGTCGAATGAAAAGGTAGAGGAGCGCATCAACGAGATTTATAGCAACATCAATGACCCTATTGCAGTAAACTTACACCTCTACAATATTGATAATTTTGATGTAATTGATAGTTATCCTGCAAATGTTCGCAACCTTTTCAAAAACCGCCCTTTGAATGTGATTGGTCGCTACCAAAAAGCGGGTAAAACAAAGGTTTCGATTACGGGTTCGGGCAATGGTGATTTGCAGCGTTTTGATATGGAGTTTGATTTTCCCGAAGAAAACACGGCTTACCCTTATGTGAAACGTTTGTGGGCTGCACGTTCGGTGGCTGCACAATTGGACAAGGTTCGATTGGAGGGCGATGAAGATTGGATGGAACAGATTGCGGAAACAGCTCACGAAAACGGAATTGTTTCACCTTATAGCAATTATGTGATTTTGGAGGAAGGTTATTACGATACGGATTTTGAACCTGCGGTATCGTTTTTTGCAGATGAAGCGGCTTGTAGGGCTGATTTTGAAGCGATGAAACAAGCCAAAGGTGAGGGTAGTATGCAAGCAAGTACTTTGATTCAAAAATTGCACGATGTGCATAGTTTACTGGCACTCAACGAAACAACTGCTAGTAGTACGGATGTGATGTACATCGAAAATATGCCTTTTTACAAAACTACTTCTGGGCTTTGGATGGATGCTCGTGTACAAGAATACGACTTGACTCCGAAAAAAACGCCCTTCAATTCGCCTGAATACTACACGATGTTATCGAGCAATCCCGAATTGACGGATATTGTTTGGAAAGGGGAAGAAATTATTTTGTTTGGGAATAAGAAGGCGTATTGGTTGGTGGAAGCGGTGAAGGAGGAGAAGAAATAATTTTTCGATGAGAAAACAATTTTCATGGTTTTCTCTTTAGATTTGATAAGTCATTTACAAATTTCTATCAAGAAAAACCATGATTATCAATTTTTCTATCAAAAACTTCACTTCTATAAAAGAAGAAATCACCTTATCATTTGAGGCTTCTACCTCAGATGATTTGGAAGAATATTATATCATTACCCCCAAAAAAGACTTGCGCTTATTGAAGTTGGGATTGATTTATGGCCCCAATGGTTCGGGAAAATCCAATATTTTGAAAGCATTGGATTTTTTGAGAAATATGGTCTTAGAACCATTGGAAAAAAAAACCGAAACCTTCGATTTTCAACCTTTTCTGTTTGACAAAAATACCCCAACTGAAAATTCCTTTTTTACTTTGGAGTTCATGCAGAACAAAGTAAAATACTTATATGAACTGGAATTTAATCAGAATGCCATCCTAAACGAAAAATTATATTTCTACAATCCCAATAAAACTACTGTCTATAAGCGCAAAACCGATGTACATAAACAACTCAGTTCAATTAAATTTGGCAGTAAAATCAAAATCAACAAGGAATCAAAAGCGACTTTAGAAGCAAATACACTTTGGAACAATACGGTTTTGGGTGGGTATTTGAAAACCAATTTTGAATCGAATGAATTGCAGGAAGTGACTAATTGGTTTTCAATCAGATTGAAGCCTTTAATTCTACCTCATAATAATTTATCAGATTCTATTTCTACTGCAATAGAAAATGGCAATATTGATAAATTCAATGTTCTTCAATTTCTGAAAAAGGCAGATTTTAATATCTCAGACTTTAAAATTAAGTCATTAGATGACAATGAAATAAAAATGGGTGATTTGTTTAGCATTTCTAAATCATTATCAATTCCTCTTAATGATTTAATTGAAAATGTAAGAAAAGGAGAGTTTGAAATTAAAGACATTTTTTTCCAACATACCGTAAAAAGTGATGAAAAAGATAATAGCTATATATTATCCTATAATAACGAATCACAAGGTACACAACGCTATTTTCAATTCAGTGGCTTATTAGATTTGATGATTCGGAATGAAACTATTTTTTCTATTGATGAATTGGAATCTTCCCTACACCCCGATTTATTGAAACACTTTTTATTGACTTTTTTGGTGAATGCCAAACATTCTCAATTGATTGCGACAACACACTTGCGAGAATTATTGATGGAAAAAGACATTTTTAGGAACGATGCGATTTGGCTGACCGAAAAACAAGAGGATGGCAGTACCGATTTGTTTTCAATAGCCGACTTTGATTCTTCTGTGATAGGCAACACAAGTTCTGTTTACAATGCCTACAAAATTGGCAAATTGGGTGCAGTACCAGATTTAGGAGATTACTATATTGATTTGGAAGATGGCGAGGAGAAAAAATAGAAGGGATAGAAACAGCGGCAAAAAGACGTATTCCATTGTAGTAGATGGAGAAACGGAGGTTTGGTACTTTCAGATGTTGAAACAATTTGAGTCGCTGCCAACTAAGGTCGACATCAAACCAGAACTTGCCAAGAAAAAGGCATTGAAGGGGCAATATGATACGATTGTTGAAAATATCGAAAAAGGCTATGATAAAGTTATATGGGTATTGGATTTTGATACTGTTGTCAAAGAAAGCAAAGACACAAAAAAAGGTCAAAAATCTAAAATTCAAGAATTTAGAGAATATGCTGAGCAGTTGGAAAAATACCCAAATGTCTATGTTCTGATTAACAATCCGTGCTTGGAATTTTGGTATTTGCTGCATTTTGAGTCAACAAGCAAGTATTACTCCAAGTGCGATGATGCGGGTAAAGAACTTAAAAAGAAATACTTAGCTGACTATGAAAAATCACAAAAATACTACAAAAAACGAGACAACGATATTTACAGTCAACTCAAACCTCACCAAAAAACAGCCGTAGAAAATGCCCAAAAACTGGGTGATTTTGACTTTGAAGATCCCGAATCTGCAAAAGCCGAAATCTACAAAATATTCGAGCTTTTAGGTATTGAGTAAAAACACTAAAAACCAAAACCTTATGCCCCCTTTCAAAAGCACAGAAATACGTTGGTTCTCAGAAGACAAAGACCTTTTATGGAATATCTACCATAACCTACCCCAAATTGGCGCAGGTATCAGAGAATCAGACAGAACGGACTATTACCTGCAATCGGATTCTCTGAATACAGGCGTGAAAATCCGTGAAGGAAACCATGAAATAAAGGTCAAATGCGCTGACGATGAACTTCAAAATCACGGTGTGATAGAACATTGGCAAAAATGGAGTACCAAAGAACCTCAAAACATCCTCAATACCATTGACAACAGACTGTTGGGTGAATGGGTGTCGATAGAAAAGAAACGCTACAAAAAGAAGTACGAAATAGTGAACCTCAATGAAGTGCGCTATACGACCGAAGTATTTTTAGCAGAAGGTTGTGGCGTAGAATTTACCGAATTGTGGATAGAACAATACGCCAAAACCTTTTATACTTTTGGTTTAGAAGCATTTGGCACATACAATGACAGCCGCCAAAACTTTTTTGCAGCCCTTCAATACCTCAATATGGATTTCTCCGTTTTGCAGCACTTAGATTCCATCGGATATCCGACTTTTTTGAAGAAATTGAAAAAATAAACTTCGCAATTAAGACTTTTGAAGTTTAGCTTCACAAAACATTCACAATCTTACAATTGGTGAATATTTTCGGTCAGCAACCAACTATCTTCAAAAGTCTCACTTTAGATGTCTATAAACCTGCTACCAACTTACTTTTAGGATATTTCACACTGTACTGCAATTTCAGCTTTTTGGTTTGACCCGCAGGAATGTCCAAACGCCAAAGCAATTTGCCGTATCTTTCGGTGTATTCTGCTCCATCTTTGTCAATCAATTTGACTTCAATCTCTTCATTTTGAGAAATCGGAACTTGGTCCAAAATTTCGATGTGAGCCGTTGTGCTTTTGTTGTTTCGCACACTTATCTCATACGTTTTGGTTTCAATACGTTTGTTGCCCAAAAAGTTGGTTTCACTCAAATCGTTCAATTCTGTGCGCTTCACCTGAATCTGCTCATCCCTTCCAAAAGACAACAGCAAAGTATCGGCAGTTGTCACAGGATTGATGAATGATTGACCAATGTAGGTATCGTCAAAGAAAATATTGGCATTGCCCGCCAACAAATTCAAACTGCCCCAATCCGTGATTTTCGCCAACAAAAACGCCCCTTCGTCCAATTTTGGAACGGTGTGATAATCGTATTCCGCCGCAATTTCGTAGTCCTTCAAATCCACTAGATGATACTGCCCATCTGTAGGAATTGTCTGTTTTGCAGTCACTTCAAAAGATAGATTCAATTGATTTTGATTCAACACCACATCCTCCTCCTTGCGATCTTCAAGGTACAGAGATTCTGTTTCAGCTAAATTATTTCTGTTTCTTGCCAAATCTCCATCAGCAGGAATCTGCATGGTGTTCATCAACTGAGTAGCATCCTTCTTTGCAGTTCCCGAAAAATAAGAGCTATACGCCTCCACAAACGCCAAATAGTGAGGCGATAAAATAGGGCGGTTATTGCTCTTTGAAGGGTTGCCAGTCGAAACCGTTAGTGCCACATTACTCCAATCTTGTCCCGTATGTTGAAAGATATTTGCCTTGTAAGAAAGTGTGACAGGCTCTTCAATATTGGCTGCTCGGATGTCGTAAATGGGCTTCCAACCTGCCTCTTGTACGATGTAAGAAAGTTCAATTTTGGCAGTCATAGGTGATTTGGCGACCAATTTCAAGACCACCTCTCCCACTGCTTTCGTCTTTTCGGTTTGTACTTGTCGCAATTGTTGTTGAATACGGTTCACACTATTCTGCAAAGTCGTTTTTTCACGCTCCAACTTCAACAATTCCTTTTTGATTTCCATCAATTGTTTGCGGTAAAAAACCATCACCTCCTTCAAATCCTGCGCTGATAGCCCTTTGGTTTCCGTTCCCACTTTCTGGCTGTTTAAATCCATCAATTTTTCTTCCCCTTGATACACAGAAATTTGCTGCTTTACCCAGTCTAATTCAAACTGCGACAAAGTAAGTGAATCCTCCAAAGTAGCAATCTCGACCGTTTTCTTTGGGTCTTTCAAATAATTCACCTGAAACGTTGCAGACAGCAATTTAACGCCATCATTGACAGAAACTTGCAAACTTTGTCCATCTACTTGACTCGATAAATCCTGCAATACCAATTCGCTTTCTCCTGCGGGGATTGATTTTTGGGCATTCCGAATTATTTTAGCTTGTTGTTGGTAAACGGTAACGCCTTCAATATTGGTACTTACCTTGATTGGATCGGCTTGAAGTTTGAAATTTTGAAGTAAAAAAAGTATGCAAAATAGATTCAAAAAGAAATGCAATGATTTCATACGAATTGAATTGTGAAATGAATAAAAAATGTTTCCATTTCTATTAGATGTCAATTCGATTGTTTTGGGTGTCTGGAAAAATGAAGTTTATTTCTTCAATGCCGCCTTACTAAACAAGTACGCAGGAATCTCCGCATCAAACTCAATCGTTTTGACGATAAAATCCGTGCCTTTGCCCGACTTCAAAACATCCTTGAAATTCGTCTTTTTAGGATACCAACGACCGTCCATTTTCGCAAAATCACTCATGGTCGTTTTCTTCAATAACTGACCACTTTTAGCGTACATTTCCTCTTTCAATGGCACAAAACGCTCTTGGTCAACCCACATTTTGAGTTTTTGGTAGCTCACATCCTCCACTTTGGCGTTCAACTCCAAAACCCATGCTTTTCTTCCGTCAATCGTTTCCTCACCCATCACTTTCGCATTGTACATATCCGTCAATTTTCGGTCTTCCATCGCATCTTCATACGACAAATCAGAACCCATCACCGACTGTCGAAGCATGTGACCCGACAATTGAATCGTTCTATCCGTTGAAGGCGAATAAATCCACAATTTATCCTCCAATTTCAGCATTTTCGTCCCCTTTTCTCTATCAGGAGCGAGGTATTCGGTAAAGGATTTTTTGTTGCCCTCCGCATAACCTTTCGATACAACCGTTCGGCTGTTTCTTCGACCATGGATCACCATTTCAGATTCGGTGATACTCGTTTTAGACACCATGTTGGCATCTACTTTTTTAAGGATTTCCGCTGCGTCAGGTGCAGGATAATTAAAGAAAAGTAGTGCAATTGAAAAGATTGCTGTTAATAGGATTTTCATGTTTTATGCTGTTTTTAATGAGCTTAATTGTATGATTAGACTACTTTTTTGATTGAAAGTTCACTTTTTAGAATAGAGGAACCAACTGTCACCAACGAACAGTTACCATTCACCAATCCACTAAACTTCCAACTCCTTAAACAAACTCGCAGTTTCTCGCTTATAAATTCCCATTCCCGAAAGCATATTCCCTAAAACCATTGCAGCCAAACCAGGAACAAAGCCGATGTAAAACAATTCAGGCGTGATTTTGGCACGAATCACCGAAGGCATCAACATGCTCGAATTTTCAACATAACTGCTGATGTCAATACCATACACCTGCAGATAATACGTAAAGCCCAACCCAACAACCGTTCCAATAATCGAACCAATCACACCAATCAAAACTGCCTCCAAAATCAATGCTCTATAAATCGCCCCTTTCGACTCTCCCAATGCCAAGCGAATCCCAAACTCTTTGTAGCGCCGCAAGCCTGCCAGCAAGCCTGTATTCCAAAGCACCACCGACATTGCAGCCACAAACATAAAAACGAATAAACCCGACATCACATCCGCATAGTCCAACAAATCCGCCAAATTGTTTTGCTGCTTCAAGGTCTGCATCACAGGTGCAAACTCGTCAGGATCATTGACATACTTGGCATTGAAGGCATCGGCAACTTCAATGGCTTGTTTATCGTCATAGACTTTGCTTTTCAAGAAGCCCAACACCTCCCCCGTTCCATCTTCCATATCAAGCATTTTCTGAGCATCCGCAATGTCAATCACCAAGGCCCCCCTGTCCATTGCAGCCATTCCATAACGAATTGTACCACTAATTTTGAAGTTTTGGAAACTCATGCTACCGTTCATAGTCGTTCCAAAATAAGTAAATTCATCGCCAATTTTCAGCCCTAATTTTTGAGCGAAATCATGCCCAATCAAAGCCTCACCTCGTTCATCAGGTAGGTTACCAGTCACAATAGAACTTTCGATGTTCATTCTTTTGGCTTCGCCGCTTTCTTTCCCCAACAAATTGATAGCCAATCCAGAAGCAGGGCCTTGCCCCTTCGAATTTCCATTTTCATCAGGCACATCAATCAAGCCTCCAAAACGGGTGCGTTTGACCCAATACATTTGAGGAAAATCATTTTGAAGCGACTCAATCAAACTAGTGACTTCAAGGAGTGCCAAATCGTTAGGAAGTTGGTCAATGTTTTCGGCATACGCTTTCGTCATAACCTTGACGTGTCCTGTATCAAATCGGGCATTTTGGTCGGTCACGTCCCCCATTGCACCCCGCATATAGCCACTCAACAAAACAGTTAGTGCCACGCCAATACTGACAATGATAATCGGTAAAATGCTTCGGCTTTTATCTCGCAAGATGCCTTTTAGTAAGAATTTTATCATGGAAAATTAAAATTAAAAACTCAAATAAAAATTAAAATTTGGAAGCGTGAAATAGGAGGTGAGAAGTAAGAAATAGAACGAGTCAGTACCTAAGGAACAAATGAAAATGAAAAATACACTTTACAATCAGCTATTTATGAAATGAACTTTGTAAATTTATTTTTGAAGTGTTCCTTACCTTACCTTACTTCCTACTTCTCGCTTCCTACTTCTACGTCCTACTTCTCGCTTCCTACCTCCTACTTCTACTTCTCGCTTCCTACTTCCTACTTCTCACCTCCTACTTCCTATGCTTCCCTCCTCTCGCCTCTCATTGCAGCTTCCCCTTCAATGCTTCAACGGGATTCATCCTCGAAATTTTCTTTGCAGGTAGATAACTCACTATTGTTGCAGAAAGAACGACCAATAAAATTGTACCCAAAATAAGCGTCAAACCATAAACGGGATAAATAACTTCCGAAATCGCAATTCCCATGTCTTGCGAAGTTGAAGCAGCAGGCAACGCAATACCTGTTTTTGCCAACCAAATAAAAAGTGGAATCCCGATAATACAACCTACAATGGTCGCAAAAATGCTGTACATACTTCCTTCAACCGTAAAAATGCCAACGACTTGTGGGCGGGTCATGCCGAGCGCAATGTACGTACCGATTTCTTTTTGCCGCCTAAAAACCGACAAAACCTGTGTGTCAAAAATCGCCAAAAGTGCAATCGCCAACAACAAAAGATACATAATCGAACTGCTTGCTTTTTTCATGGAAATGATTTCGGTGATGTCACTCAAAAGTTCTTCTTGACTTTTGAAGTTCCAATCTCCCGATTGATTTCCTTCAAATTTTTTGTTGGCAATCAACATGGTAGCATGATTTTGCAGGCTCGTCATTTGCCAAAGTTGATCGATTCCCATCCAAATTTGTCCTTTATCAACAGTTGGCACATCGGTATCGAATATTTTGACCAGCGTAATATTTGAAGCATCGAATGTGCCGTTTTTGTCTCGCCATCGGAGCAAAATCTCATCCCCTTCCTTCAATTTGGCAGATTCTGCCATCCCTTTTCCCATCATGACGGGAATGTTTGCTTCGCTATCCTTCAATGATTGAGTTGGCAATGCCAAGATATTCTGGTTTATATCAATCCCTTTGAGCGCAACCGACAACATACGTCCTTCGGGATAAATTGAGGCTTGACGAATCAATATCGGCACTGTGGTTTTTGCCAATGCTGCACTAAATTCTCCATGCCCGTCTTGTAGCGTGAAAGGGTCAAAAGGGTCGTAGTTTTTGTGAAGCAATTGACCATTGCCATATTCCCAAGCAATGCTGTCGGTTTTGGCTTGTTGGTGCCATCCATCCAACATTCCATTGAAGAAGATGATGAGAATAAAAGTAAAAGTCAACACGCTGACATTGAGCCAAGTCCGCAGACCTGCTCCAATCAGATTTTTGTAAGCTAATTGAAAGGCTAACTTCATTGTTTGATTATTTTTGATTTTTCATTGCAGCTTTCCCTTCAATGCTTCGACAGGGTTCATATTAGCAATTTTCTTTGCGGGGAGATAGCTAACTATCGTTGCAGAAAGAACAACAAGGAAAAAAGTCCCCACAATCAATTGAAAGCCAAAGACAGGATAAATAATTTCCGAAACCGAAATTCCCATATCTTTAGTCGAGTCGACTGGCATAGGAATTCCCGCATTTGCCAACCATACAAAAATAGGGAAACCTATGATGGAGCCTGCCACTACTGCGAATAAACTGTACATTCCTCCTTCAATGGTAAATAAACCAACGACTTGTGACCGAGTCATACCGAGGGCAATATAAGTTCCTATCTCTCTTTGCCTCCTAAAAACTGACAATACCTGTGTATCGAAAATGGCAAGCAAGGCAATCGCCAACAACAAGATGTATAAAATACTACTGCTTACCCTTTCTGTTTTCATGATTTGGTTAAGGTTGTAGAGCAGTTCGTTTTGACTTATAAAAGTCCAGTCTGTGGTGTTTTGAGGAACTTTAAATTTTTCATTGACAACGAACATTGTAGCATGATTTTCCAAATCTGTCATTTCCCAAAGTCGGTCAATCGGCATCCAAATTTGACCTCTGTCGACTGTGGGGACATCGGTATCAAATATTTTGACAAGCGTAAGATTTGAAGCATCGAAAGTACCATTTTTGTCTCGCCACCTCAACAAAACTTCGTCCCCTACCTTCAATTTGATAGATGCCGCCATTCCTTCCCCCATCATGACTGGGATATTTGCTTGACTGCCTTTCAATGATTGGGTCGGAAGATCAAGGATTGTTTGATTAAGGTCAATGCCCTTCAGCAATACTGCCACCATCCTACCTTCTGGATAAATGGAGGCTTGACGTATCAAAATGGGACAGGCATTTTGGGATAAGTCTGCACCAAATTCACCATGTCCATCTTGCAAAGTAAACGCATCATACGGATCGTAGTCCTTGTGCAGCAAATGCCCATTTCCGTATTCCCAGGCAATGGTATCAGTTTTGGCTTGTAGGTTCCAACCGTCGAGCCAACCATTGAAGAAAATAATGAGAATAAAAGCAAAAGCCAACACAAGAACATTGAGCCAAGTCCGCAGACCTGCACCAACAAGGTTTCGATAGGCCAATTGAAATGCTAGTTTCATTGTTTGGTTATTTTAGTAAGACAACAGTCGCAAATCTTTTGTCTTACATCTTTTGTCTTACATCTTTTGTCTTGCATCAAATTGAAGTTCATCTTCTTCCACCTTCCCATCCCGCAAAGACACAATTCTATCAAGGTATTTCATCACCTTTTCGTCGTGTGTCGAAAAGAGGAAAGTAGTATCCAGCTCCTTATTCAATCGTTTCATAATCTTCAAAATGATGTGGGCATTTTCAGCATCTAAATTGGCGGTGGGTTCGTCTGCCAATAGGATTTGTGGACGTTTCACAATCGCTCTTGCAATGGCTACTCGCTGCCCTTCTCCACCCGAAAGTTTGTCGGGTTTCTTTTGGGCGAGTTTGGTCAATCCTACCCACTCTAAGGCTTCCATAACCCTTTTTTTGCGCTCGGCTTCAGGAATATTTTGCAGCAAAAGGGCAAATTCCACGTTTTCGTAAACGGTGTAAACGGGCAACAGATTGAAGACTTGAAAGATGAATCCGATGTGTTTGTTTCGCAGCATGGCGGATTCTTTGTGCGATAGTTTGGCGATGTCTTTTCCCATGACCATTGCCGTTCCTTCGGTTGGGCTGTCCAATGAGCCGATGATGTTTAGCAAAGTGGTTTTGCCTGAACCGCTGGGTCCCACAAATCCTGCAAATTCTCCTTTTTGGAATTGCAAATTGATGTCACTCAAAGCGGTGAACTCGCCTTCTCCTACGGGATACCGTTTGACTAGGTTGTGTAATGAAATGATTGTTTCCATAGTATTGGATTGAACTCTTTGATTAATCAATGATTATACACCAACATTGCCCTCACTGCTGGCCCTGCGAACTGATTTACCAAATCGTTTTGTTGAATGCCAAATTGGTTAGAAGGTGTATAGGAAGCAATAAGATAGCCAATTATTTTTTTGAATTGATGCTGGTAATTTAGCGCAAAAGTGACATCTTGTACCCCCCAATTGTAGGTAAAAACGGAACTTACATTGTCGAAAAAACCAAGCGGATAACTAATGGTAGTGGCAGTGATGTTGACCGTATTTTCAAGCTGCAAAGGTTTTTCGTCAAAAGATACAAGTAAATGTTCAAGTATTATATTGAGTCCGTTGCCGATGCCAAAAGTATAATCTGTTCCAATATTGAAGAGAGCTTGATTGGTGAGGCTTCCGAGGTTTTTGGTTTTGTGTACCAATACTCCTTCAAACCACAAGCCTACTCCAATGTCCCATTTTCCGTCTATGCCGATTCTGTTTTCTGGTATTTTCTGGTATTGCGGCATTAAAGTCAGGGCCATTGAAGAGGCGGTTCGGTGATGGTAAGATAGTGCAATTTCTCCTTTTGAAGTAGGATATTGTATGCGTCCTCCAAATTCGGGTATTTTCTTATTGGTCTCTACAAAATCAAATCCTCTTGTTTTTTCATTGCCATACAATGTCCACAACCAAATGTTTGCATTGTTCAAAAAATAGTAACGTCCTAAAATACCATATACTCCATTGGTCAATTGCAGTGGGTCACGAGGATCTATTTGGTTAAACCATTGGAGGGGACGAATAATGGCGGCTGCGCCAAAGTCAATTTTCTGCAATCCGACTCTTACTTCAAATTGTTTGTTGGTGTATCTCGCCCATATTCGGTAAGGCTGAATATCTCCATCGGTGGTGTTGGTTTTGAAAGAATTGGAGAAAATAGAGCCTGCTATATTTACAGATGCTTCAAAATCAAATGATTTGGTCTGGGCAGAATCCAATGGAACTTGATAGTTTAATTCAGGTATGTAGCGTACACCCAAAAACACATCTATTTCATTGTCGGGTGCAAAGCTTCCTATTGCAGAAATTTGTCCATCGAATTCTACTTTGTTTTGTGCAAAACCATTGAAGGAAATAAATAACCATGCTACAATCGAAAATCGGAAGGTAAACTTTAAGTATTTATTTTCCACCATATTTTTGTATTTCATGCCTAATTTCAATTTTCATTCATTGGTGACATTCCATAAAAACAGAACTTGGTCAATTCCATAATCAAATCAGTTGGGGTGTCATACATCGCCGTCAATTCTTTGTCCAACATTTTGTCGTTGAGTGCATTGATCATGTATAGGACAAAGGATATTTTGAGGTCTTGCCTAATCCAACCTTCTCGCTGTGCATTTTCCAAGTCCTTCTTCAATTCATTCATAGATCGCTGATGGTATTGTGTCAGTTTGTCTTGCAGCTCGGAATGATTGTGTTCATAAATGTCGCTCACAAATTCTTGGCTGATTCCGTCTGATGTTTCGTGCTTCAATTCAATGAGTTGAGTCACTTTTTCTGGAAAAGGAATTTCTTGGCGCATGATGGCTTGATACTGTTCAAAGCCCTCATTTGCCAAATCCTCCAAAATTTGCTGGGCAACTTCATTCTTATTATTGAAGTTGCGATAGAAAGTCATCTTACTCACCTCTGCTTCTTTGCAGATTTCTTCGACTGTCACCCTACGAATGCCATGTTTCCAAAAGAGTGTTTTGGCACTTTGGAGGACGGCTTTCTGACTTTTGTTTCTTTTTGTATTTACTGTATTGGTCATGTTACTATTGTAATTATAAAGTTACTAAAATAGTTTCATTCTAATTAAATAGTATCACTTTTTTTCTAAAATAGCAGATATTCGCATAGACTATTAGAGTAAGCAGAAAAATTAGGTGGAAAAACAGGGTAGCAAAGTGGGAGATTGGAGTGATTATTGTCATATAAGCAAACTAAGCTAATTTGACATTTGGAATCTAAACAATGACAAAAAGCCTCCCAAATTCACTTAGGCTTGCTTAATCCTACGCAACTTTTAGCTTTCAAAAGAGTACACTCTATCGAATAGATATTAATATGTTTACTAATCTCCATCCAATCACATCAATAGTCAAACTTTGGACGAATATTTCGGAATTGGGAACGTCTGAAAATTCAAACCAAATTGAAAAATTTAGAATAAAGGTTTGCAATACCATTGCGGCATCGCTTATTTGTGTGTGTGCGCTGTACTGTGTTTTGTTTTTATATCAAAACAAAATCGTAGAAATCATTCCTTATCTACTAACGAGTGTTCTTTCTGCAATTTGCTTCTATTTGAATTATCGAAAACGCTTTTTTGCCAATCGAATTTTGATAATGTTTATTACAAACGGTTTGATTTTCTACACCTTGATTTATGCAGGTTACGACATTCAATCGCAGATGTTTTTTACCATATTGATGGCGACCTCATTTCTTTTATTCAAAAATCATTATATTCCCTTTTTATTTTTGATATTGATGTCCATTATACACATTGTCGTTTACACTTACGTTTTGCAGAATGGCCCAATCAATGAGGGGTCAAGAATTTATATAGGGGAATACATCAATTTTATCATTGCTTTGGCTACGGCAGCCAATTTATCCCATTCATTGTATATAGAGTTAAAAATTTATGAACAGCGAAATACAGATGCTTTGGAGGAGATAAGGCAGCGAAATGTGCAACTTCACAACAAAAACGAACAGTTAGAAAATATTATTTATGTGACCTCTCATGACCTGCAAGAACCCTTGAGAAATATCAAAAATATGGCAAACTTGGTCGTTAATACGGTGGAAAGTGAGGATGATCAAACCAAACAATCTATTCAGTTTCTGAACGATTCGACTGATAGAATGAGCAATATGATAGAAAGCATCATGACCTACGCTAAGATTGGATATGAGCAAGCCCTTGATTGGGTGGATATGAAGGCTCTTTTAGACGAAGTGATGCTGGACTTAAACTTGCAAATACAAGAAACTAATACGGTCGTGGAATCCGAAAAACTCCCTACCATGATGGCTTATCGGAATGAACTGCGCTCACTTCTTCAAAATTTGCTATCCAATGCCATCAAGTTTAAACATGCTAATAGAAATCCAATAATCAAAATAAGTTGTGAGAAAAGCGCAAATTGTTATACTTTTGGTGTATCAGATAATGGAATTGGGATAGATAATAATCATTATGATACTATTTTTCAAATGTTCAAGCGATTACATTCACAAAAACAATACAATGGAACGGGTATTGGGCTTGCACATTGCAGAAAAGTCGCTGAACTACACGAAGGAAATATTTGGGTAGAATCTAATACCCCACACGGCTCAATTTTTTACTTCACTATAAAGAAATATGAAGAAGATAAATTCAATCATGCTGATAGATGATGATGCGGTAACCAATTTTTATCACAAGATCATCATTCAAAGAGTCAATTGTTGTGAGCGCATTGATGTATTTGACGACCCTACTGAAGCCTTGGAGCATTTGAAAGACACGCAGGAACTGCCCAACATTATTTTCCTCGATATCAATATGCCTAAAATGAATGGGTGGGAACTCATTGAAAACATTCTGAAAAACGGACTGGATGAAAAACTGAACGCTTGTATGATTGTGATGCTGACTACTTCACGGAATATCAAGGATGAAGAAAAGGCATTTAAGTATGAAATTATTTCACAGTTTAAGCACAAACCGCTTACACAAGAAATTTTGGAGGAGATAATAGCGGTGTTGTAAGTTTATCTGCTTCTCATTAGTCAGCCATATTTATATTAATAATTAAAATTACTCAAACAACTGTTTATCAGTGTGTTTTTTTCATTTTAATTTTGATTTACTACTTATCTTCTCAATCCTCCGCCACTTTCATCCAAAACAATTCTGGAAACTTCCTTTTTTGCTTGAAAACTCCAATACAAGAAGTTTTGCTACTATTTCACCCCTATTTCCCCAAATAAACCCACCAAAATACCCCGCTCACATACGTCCACAAAATAGAAAACAAGATATGGACGACCGTTTCAAACCACTTATCCTTCCATAGCTCCGAAGAATATCCAAAGAATTGAATCACAAGGCGAATTGTCCAAAAAATAGCAAAGCCCAAAGCAATTTTGTTTCCCAAAGGAGTTGTAGTGATTTCGGTGGAAGAACTTAGGCACAGAAGCCCCATCAAGAATATAACCAATGCAATGAAAAAAGTATGCACATACATTATTTGTCGATTGATTAAGCTAACTGCCTGAAATTCTGTACGCCAATTGAAGTATTTGGGGAAAATGACATGGACGAATGCCAATATTACGAACAGCGAACCGATTATTTTAAGATGTAGTTCCATTTTTTTCGAGTATAAAAGTGCTGATAAATGGGGTGGTTTTAACTTCCTTTACCACCTTCAATTCCGCCCCTCCAAAGGTTTTGAGCCAAGTAGATTTGGAGTGAAAGTGAAAAAATCCGATGTTGTATGCCATAAAGTTAGCAGTATCTCGCAAATGTTCTGTAACAACGATTTGTCCTCTTGGTTGAAGTACTCTTTGCAGTTCTTTGAAAAAGACAATTCTTTCTGCTTCGTTTCTGATTTCATGGGCGGATAAAATGGCGAATACCGCATTTATAGCATTGTCCTTCAATGGAATGAAGTTGGTGGCAATTGTTTGGGTATTGGGATATGGAGGATAGGCTTTTCTAGCTCTTTTGATGGAAATTTCGGTGTGTTTGGTGGGGTCGTAGAAGTCGAGTACGGTTAAGTTGGCATCTGGAAATTGGTCTTTGAGTAGAACGCTTGTTTCGTCAAAACCTGCATTGACATTTACAATATTAGCCGACTTAGGCATTGATTTTAAATTATCTATCCACTTCAATTGATAAAGCGGAGAAAGGTCATAAACATAATAAGACACCAAAAGTGAAACAAAAGTGGTGACTACAATGCCCAAAATCGAAAGCAAAATGAGCCATTGAAGTAATCCCACTGTGTAGCTTTGAAGGAAAAACAAGACTGCCAAAGCAAGCAATGACAGTACATAAAAATGCCAATTGAAACGGATGATGTTGCCTACTCCTTGAAAGGGTTTTCTATTGGTTTCCATTGTTCGATTTTACCTTTTTTCCAATGATACGGAATATTTTTGATGATAAACGCATTGGCTAAAGTAAGATTTTCTATTTGAAGTTCGTCTAAAAATGGGATATGGTATTGGCCGACTTCAATGGGTGTCGGTTTCCAATTTTGGCGCACTCCTTCAATGATGAGTACGCTTTGATTTTTGGGCTGGTAGGTGAACGTGAAAGGCAGTGGCCCTGCAAATCGGCGTGCTTCTTTCCAGTCTGCAAAAGGTGATTTTGAAGGTAGAGAAGTCTCTTGTTTATCTTTAACAACTTCTACTTTGAAACCTGATTTTGAATAAATTATTTGATTTTTTTCGGGTGTTATAATTTGCTGAATGTCGGTAGTAGCGTATTTGTATTGGGTGAAAATACTACCTAAGTATTCCATTTTTTTCTGATCTGTTTCGGACTTCAATATGTACAAACCCCTCAATCGTTTACCAGCATTGTTGTGGTATTTTGTGAATATGCGATAACCAATCAGAAAAAAATTACTCCCCATAAATTTCGGAAATCCTTTGGGTCTCAAATTTTTAGTCTGTACCATCGCTACTGCAATGAAGCCGTATTTATCTTGAAATGTGTCCAATTGTAGGCAGGGCGGAATGAGGCCTTGCAGTTGTTCCTTAGGAGCTGCAAAGGTCAATACAGTTGAGCTTTCAAAGAAGGCTTCGACCGCAAAAGGGTGGTTTTTTAGGAATTGAAGTGGATTATTCATTCAGTTAGGAATTGTTGTTTTAGGACAAATTCATTGTAATACACCAACAAAACAAATCCAATGGCAAAAAGGATGTTGATTCGTCCCCAAAGTAGTAAATTGGGGACGAGTATAAATTCGAGAATGTTCATGGTCAATACGATACCGATTTGAACTATTGCATTGAAGCGAGGTGAAATTCGGCTCACTATCCATATTGCCATGGCTATTTCTGCCAATCCAATCAAAACCGTCAGAATTCCTGCGTATTCTTCGCCCAATATGTTGGCTACAATCTCTCGGTGTCGAGGCACTAAATTGAGCACTTTGCAGAAAAGTCCGTTGATAAGCCAAACCATTGCGATTAAGAAGGTGAGTACTTTGTGGTAATTAGGAGCTCTCTGCATTTTTTGTTGTTCGTTGAAGTTCTCTAACGATTGGTAGAATATTTTTTCTATCCGAATGAAAAAAAGGTTTCTTTGTCCTTGACAACACGAAATTAATTAATTGGTGAAAAAAAAATCGCATTTTTCATTTATCCTTTAAAAACCAATATCATGGAAGAGTTCATTCAAAAGTTGCCGTACATCTTGGTCGGCACCAGTTTTCGGTATTTCCTTTTTGCAGGGATTCCATTCCTCATTTTTTATGTATTTTTCAAACAACATTTTCACAAAAACAAGATTCAAGCCTCCTCTGAAAAACGAAAAAGGTTCGTAAGTGAGGTCAAAAATTCGCTGGTCACATTGGCAGTTCTTGCTACTACGGGGGCACTTGTTTTTTTCAGTCCTTTTCGAGCCTACACCACAATTTACGCTGATATTCATACATTTCCGCTTTGGTGGATTCCTGTGAGTGTGGTCTTGAGTTTGGTGATTCACGACACTTATTTCTACTGGATGCACCGCTTGGTTCACGGCAAGACATTGTTTCGCCTCGTACACCGCACGCATCACGAATCGGTCAATCCTTCGCCTTGGACTTCTTACTCCTTCCATATTCTGGAAGCCTTGCTCGAAAATCTGATTTTGTTTATATTGGTGTTTACCTTGCCTTTGCATCCGATTGCATTGATACTGTTTGGTTTGGTGAGTTTTACCATCAATGTATATGGGCATTTGGGCTATGAGATTATGCCACAGTGGTATAGACATTCTTTTCTATTTGAAGTCGTCAATACTTCTGTTCACCATAATTTGCACCACAAAAAATTTCACGGCAATTACGGTTTGTATTTTCGCTTTTGGGATAGGCTGATGGGAACGGAAAATCCTGACTATGTGGCAGAATTTGACAAAATTCAAGAACGTCGGTTTGGTGAAATACAAACGCCTAAAAAGAGTTATTCAAGGGCTGCTTTTTTGTGGGGAGCATTGGCGATTGGTTTCTTCAGCCTTTCCTTCAATACCCAACCTGCAAAGCAAGCCAATATTTTGGGCGAATGGACGGCAACGGGTGAAATGGGAGATGCGGTTATCGAAATTTTTGAAGATGCAAACCACAAAATACAAGGTAAATTGATTCGTGCGCTTGACCCTGAACACCAACAACGCATCGAGGAAGCAAAGGCGGAAAAGTCGGTATCCGAAATTTTACTGCTCCGCAATTTTGACTATGTGGGTGACAATACTTGGAAAAACGGTACGCTGTATTTGTTAAGTAGAAAGCGCAGTGTGAATGGAGATTTGAAGTTGTTGCCTTCTGGCGAATTGCAGGTAACAGGAAAATTAATGGGATTTAGTCGAACGCACATTTGGAAGCGAAAATCATAGTGCATTGATTATCAAAACCTATCTTGATATAGCAATGTTCCTATCTTTTAGAATAGGAACATTGCTTTTTTACATTACAAAAAACTTTATTAAAACACCTATCTGAATCCATTCTAACCCAAATAAGCCATTTCAACTATTTCCTTCTTCAATTTTTTGCCATTTTTATGCACTCTATTCGTCAATTCAAAAGGCAATTTCACCTCTACCCTCAAAGCTCTAAGTCCCTGTACTCCTTGCAATTGTTCTAACTCTACATCTTCAATATCTTCTTCAATGTATCCTTGATGAAAGAGGTACTCTAAATACTCACGGTATTCCAATGCCTCTTTGTCTTGTGAATACACAATCGCAATTTTGTTGGGCTGGGTTAGGCGTTCTTCTGTATCTCGAATGTAGGCTTTGTCAATGCGTTTTTTGATGATTTCATAGCGAATATTGTATGCACCATCCACATCAAACTGCTTTTCATCTATTCTGAACTGAATCGCAAGCGGTGCGCTGTGTACCAAAAGTAGATGTGTGGCATCTAAAGGAACAGGCAGAGTCGGCTTCAATTTTGCAGTCAATTGGGCAACTTGTGCAGTGGTAATCAATTGCCACAAACGCAAGTTTTTTAGATAAAGCGGATCGAAATTCTGTTTTTCGCTGAGTGATTGTCCAATGTAAATGTTGTATTCTACCCCATCTGTTTTGTATTTTTCAAAATAGTGGGGAAACATAGCCTGTGCTTCTTCTTCTCTTTTATCTATAAATTCTGCAACTTTCTCATTCATCTTGGTCATACTGTGTTCAAACTGCTTTCGTTTTTCGTACAATACGCCCAATTCTGGGTCTAAAGCATTTTTGTAGGCTTCAATAGCTTCTTTGGTATGGGGAATATTTTCTTCAAAGTACGGAAAGAGGCTTTCTACTTCTCGACTCAAAAAACTAAGCATATTCACTTCGTCACTCGAACCCAAGTTTTTCGCAATGCGACCAATGTGTTGGTTGATTTTGTAGCAAAGACTGTCCAAAAAGGGTAAAGGACTCTTAGCCGTAGCACTGTCCAATACATTTTTTGCCAGATTCAATTGTGCAATCAAATCCTCTTGTATAGCATGGTTGCGTTTGGTAGAAGAATCTCGCACATCTGTTGCACCAAACAAAGGATAGACATCATCAAACACAATGTTTTCTAAATCACCTCCTAAACCAAGTGATCTACGCTCCAACATATTCATGGCGGCTCGTGTAAATCTCCATTCAACAGCAGGATGCAATGAAGTATAGTTTTCTTTAATAAAAGATTGAACCTGTGCGTCCATTTCATCCAAAGCACGTTCAAATGCAATGGAGAATAGAGGATTAATGGCATTTACTTTGAATATCGAATCTGTAGAAGAAAAGTCTTGTGGATTCTTTGACATCAATTCAATGACTCCTACAAACTGATTGTCAAAGAACAAAGGTACGATTACCCCACTCTGAATGTCTTGCTCCAATAAGCTTTCTTCAAAAGGTTTGGGATTCGCTTTTTTACCCAAGTTATTGAAAAAGTAGGGAGTTTTGTTTTTGATAAATTCTTGGAAAACATTGCCCATACCCATTTGAAATGGGCATGCCATCCTTGAAGTAACATGATTGCTTTGAAGTATAAAGCTGCTGTGTGCCTCTGCATTGAAGTTCATTAATTTATTGAAATTCTTTTGATAGGGTGTCAAACCTAAACGCAAATCAGGCAGCATAAATAAGGATTTCAACTCCCTTTCTAAGAAAGTAATATTTTGTGGATTGGTCAGTGCATTTTTCTTCAATAGGTCAAATTGAAGGGCAGAAAGGACAGATTGTTCAGTTACTTCTGTTAAATTAAACAACATGATACCATGTAATTCAAATACATCCGTAGGAATGTATTTTTTCCAAAGTGCCAAATCATTGAAGTTCTTCAAAAGTGTATCAATGTCTTCTTTGGTCAATTTTGGAGGCTCTTTTATGGCAATGATTTCCGTGAATTTTGCATTAAAATGCCCTTTGTAAAACCGAAGCAAACCTGTTTCGGCATCTGCAATTGGCATTAACATGGGTTTGTCCAATTCTATGTCCACTTCATAATACTTGTGCAAAATGGCTGCATAAGCATTTAGGGTTTTGTAGTACAAGGATTCATCGCACAACATGGCTTTGGACTTAAACTGCTCAAAGTTTTCGCCCAATACCTCAATGAATTTTGGGGTAGCATACACTCTTTCCAATTGGTAAGGGCCGATTGCAGCCATGATTTCATCTTCTTTGATGGCGTAGGGGCTGACCAAACACATCAATAAGTTGATCAATGATTGATGCTCTTGTAATGAAGCCACATCTTCAATGGGTAGTAACAACTCTGGTGCAGCTTCTACTCCTTTGATGATTTCATCTGCTACAATGGCAAAGGTTTGTTTGCCATTTGCAGCTATATTGCGCCAATAATCAATCAGAGGTTTCAAACTCAATTTGGTTTGAAATGGAAAATCTTTTTTCCACATTTCATATTCTTCTTTGGTTGCAGCCGTGAGGTTGTCTATATGGAAAGGTTCGTAAGTGTTCATACTCAATCGTAAATTATGGAGAAGGTATTGTTAAATTTTATTGAACAGTATAACACTAAAAGGGGATTTTTGGTTTTAACTGGAAAATAATGAATGCAATCAAGCGTAGCTTTTTGTATGTAGTGCTTGAACGGAAACTCTTAACTAATTGAATGTCCAAATATAACTAAACACTTAAACAGACAGACTTTTTAAGGTTTCCCCATATATCAATACCTTCAATAAATTCCTAATAAATTAACATCAAGTTGCTATAAGAATATAAAAATTGAAGGAAAAAATTCGTTTGTTTTAACCATTAGTTATGTTTTGATAGACACACAATTATCTATTTCCGTTCAGGCATTATGTAGGAGCAAAAAAATTGGCGTAAGAAGGCAAACTATCAGAACAAAGAATCCATAAATCTTACAGAATAATCATGGATTTGGAATAAATGAGAATAAAAATTAAAAAAATACTTCAATATCAGTTTATTATCAAATTTGAAGTATAGCTTTGAAGAACAAGAAAAAATACTATTTCCCAATAACCACCTTATGACAAAATGATTTTCCTTCTTCTTCCATTTTCAAAAAATAGACACCTTCCTTTAAGCTTAAAGGCAATTCAATTCTCAAACTTGTTGTACTAATTTGAGTAACATAGATAAGTGGTATTTCTTGTCCATCAATACTCCATAGGGATAAAATTGCATTTTTGGAGGAAGGGATGTCCAGCCAAAATACATCCTTTGCAGGATTGGGATACAATCGAAACTCATCAGGTTCATTTTTTTCAATAGCCGTATCAGTTTCCCAAATCGAAGCCAAATTCCAAAAATCAAAAGAAGATACAGTAGCATCAGAAGCTCCTTCTTGAAAAAACGACAAACCATCCGCCGCTAAACTGGGAAAGATACGGGCAGTAATCACCCTTTCGCCTTCATTCACAAATACTTCAACGGAAGACCTATCTACAAAAATATGCAAAGTGATGTCTAATGAGGTATTCTCCAATGGAGCGTTGAACACTTCTCTAAAATTTCCCTCAAAATTGGTTTGGCTGGATTGAGAACGATCTACAAATACCTGATTCTTAACTGCATCATAGCCTATTATGGTTTCATAAAGGATGTTAGCACGAATGGATAATCCTACCGATTTTGTATTATTTGGAGAAAAAGTGACTTTCATTTCATAAGAAGTTCCCTTTATTGAGTTATCAATAATAAATTGATTGGCAGCTTCAACGGATTGTTTTTCTCCAAAAGAAAAATGTGTTTTTCTCAAATTCTGCAAGGATTCCACAGGCTCTTGTACTACTCTAAGTCCTTGAGTTAATTGCTTCAACTTGATAGCTCTTGGAAGTGACATACTTCCCCTCCAAGGACTTGTTGGCAATCCATCTGCATAAGTCCAGTTGTTCATCCATGCCAGCCAGACTCGTTGATAGTCTGAACTTTCAGACATATTCTCCCATGACCTACCCGCATAAAAATCAGGGCCAAAATCTGTCCAAAAACCCTCCATTGTCGTATTTTCAGCAGGTTCGCCCGAAAACAAAATATGATCTACATTGATGTGTCCCCATCCTCCTGTATGAAAATCTACAATCTGAATTTGAGCCTCACTTCCAATCCAATTACTAACATCCCACGAATCCCAAGTCAATTGTTCTGCTTCTTTGCCAGTAGTTCCTATCACTTTTTCACCATTGATGAGCAGACGCATTTCAGTACTGTTGACGTGTGCACCTCCTCCAATTAGAAAATTAATAAATGGTTTTTCTATCGTAAATATGGAAGAGGTCAGGCTTCCTTGTGAACCATCACCTCCCAAATAGGTATTGACCAAACCATTGCCGAGATAACCCGTCACAGCTTGTTGGTTCTCTAAAGTTCCGTTGGCGGGTTTATTGCCAAAAGCATTGCCCGTTTTTATCCATGTGCCATAGTCGTTCCCTTCAAAATCTTCAAATAAAATACCAGTCGGTACATTCTGGGAAACATTCAGTGCCTGTTCAAATTCTTCGATAAGTGTAAAGGTAGTTCCGTCAAAATCACCTACAAAATATTGCGTAGCAGAGCCACCCGCAGGTCCACCAGGATTGATACTCACCATCATCACCCATTTTTCTTCATTGGTATCTTCCACCCGAATCGAAAACAAATCAGGACATTCCCAAACCCCACCATGTGCGCCAATTGTTTCTCCAAAATGACTTTCAAATTTCCAGTTTTTGAGATCAAATGAGGAATAAATACGAATGCGATTGCCCAATGCAAGGGTCATAACCCACTTGGACTGTGGCATATACCAAAATACTTGAGGATCTCTAAAGTCGTTGATACCAGGATTGTTGATAATGGGATTATTGGCGTATTTTGTCCAAGTTCGCCCTTTGTCGGTGCTATACGCCATACTCTGTTTTTGGGTCGTACTTGCATGTGTAAACACAGCTACTATGGCTGCCGATTCATCGGTATTGAAGCCAGCAGTATTGTTAACATCTACTACTGCCCCACCAGAGAAAATATCCCCCAAAGGATCTTTGCCCAATGCCAAAGGTAAGTTATCCCAGTGTACCAAATCTGTTGAAACCGCATGACCCCAAGACATATTACCCCATTGATTGCCAAAGGGATTGTATTGATACATCAAGTGGTATTCTCCATCAAAATAAACTGTGCCACAAGGATCATTGATCCAATTTTGAGGTGGAGAAAAATGGTATTGAAGTCTTGCTTCTTGGTTGTAATTGTCTTGTGCAAAGGAAGAAATTTGAAGAAAAAATACACAAAAAACAGCGGTGAAAATTTGGTAACCTAACTTCATTATATAGAGATATTTTATACGTATTAAGCAATAAATAATTCATAAGAATGTAGCTCAAAACTACATCAGTAATTCACAAATCTCTTCACAACCGCTCCTTCTCTACCCAATGCCTGAACGATAAAAACGCCATTCACCAAAGATTCTGTTGGAAGAATTTGCATTTCATTTGGCTGCAATAAAAGATTTGTTTGCTTCAATAATTTTCCTGATAAATCGTAGATTAACAACTCAATGCGTGAATAAATCTGTCCTTGAAACAACAATTCGAGGGTTTGGTTGGCAGAAATGTATCGAATGTCTAATCCGTCTATGCCATAAGAGTCGTATTTTATGATGCGCTCTTTTTTTTCAGTTATTTGTAAGACTTCGTGTATTTGATTGATGGCAGGATTCAGCACTGTTTCCATTGTTTCTCCTGCCCAAAATATTTCCACTTTTTCTACAGCAGTTAAGTTTGCCAAACCAAAATGAAGAATAGACGAATTTTGAGAAGCATGACTGCTACCACCACTTACTTCCTGCAAAAACGTCCGTCCACCTGCATGTAAAAGCACCTTAGTTCCAAAAGCATCTCGGTTTGTCGCTTGCCCTTCCAGTCGAAAAGCTATCCAGTTTTGGTCGTTTGATTGGTTTTCGTAATACTGCAAAAAATTGGTGCCACTTGGAAACAAAATCTCATTGGTGACAGTCAGAATATCCAATTTGCCATCTCCATTGAAGTCAGCATGAATCGCCCCACGAGACAAACCTTCAAAACTCACCCCACATTCATCACTCTTATCTTCAAACTGATGCAAAGCATTTCCCATAAACAAACGGTCTTTTTGCTTTTTACCATCCCTATCCAAAGTCGAGCGTACATAACCATTAGCAACAAACAAATCCAAATAAGTATCATTGTTGGCATCTGCAAAAAAAGTTCCCCAACCTGTTGTGTAATTTCCTGACTCCTCTGAATAGACATCTTCGATAGACAATTGAGGAGCTTTGTTGAGGAATAGATTGTCCCCTTGATTTTCAAAAAAACGATTGTTAGCAATATTGGTCACATAACAATCCACATCCAAATCTTCGTCATAATCCCCCAATGCAATCCCCATTCCATACATAGCGGCATTCGTTCCCGAACTTTCGCTAATATTGGTAAAAGTAGGAGAAGGATGGTCGTTTCGATACATGATATTGGGTTCAATCCACTCTCCAAAATCATTGGCAAGTATCAAATCTGCATCTCCATCTCCATCCATATCAGCAGAAGTTGCAGCCAAAGTACAGGCATCATCGGTCAGCCCATAAACGGAAGAACGCTCCGAAAAGAATCTTTTATTGCTATTGATATACAACTGATTGCGCCCACATTCATGCTTAAATGCCACCAATTGTCCATTGTTCACAACCACATTGGGTACTTCCACATAATTTGAGACATACAAATCAAGTAAACCGTCTAAATTGGCATCAAAAAAATGTCCTCCCATACAAAAGGATTCATTGTACAAGCCTACCTCCACTGCAATGTCCTCATATTTTTGTTTGGCTATATTGAAGCATAAGAGCAAGTTTTTACTAAAACCACTGCTTTCGCCAACGGGTCTAACTGTTCCTACAAAAATTTCTCGAAATCCATCATTGTCTATATCGCCTGTTGTTACCGATGTTGTCACCACATTTTTGGTCAAAGCTTCAATTCCGTATTCCACGCTCACATTGGTAAAATTGCCCATTCCATCATTCAAAAATAAGGCATCTGCGCCTTGTCCACCAGTTACATAAAGGTCTTCATCGCCATCCTTATCTGCATCAAAAGCAGCAGCACCTCCTCCCATCAAAAATAATTCGTGGTGGATAAAATCTAAACCTACCTCTTGCGAACGTTCTTCAAAATGGGTTTGTGCCATTATTGTTTGAAATAAGAAAAGCAAGAAAAATGATTGTAGTATTTTGAACATATCTATTATTTTAATTTACCAACAATTTGAAGGTACGACTTCCTTCTTCTGCTGAAATTTTCAAAAGGTAAAGCCCTTTTTCTAAGTCATACCATTGAAGTGAGGAAGGCTGCAAATCGTAATCTTCTTGCCTAATCAATTTACCTTGTGTAGTTAATAGTTGCAGTTTGGTATTTTTCAATATTTCAGTACCCAAATAGTCCATTGAAATAGATCCATTTGAAGGATTGGGAGTAATCATAAAGAGCAACTTTGAAAGATGAATGTCTCTTATACTTGTATAAAGCATATTGGGCAAATCCATTGGCTCACAGACATCCATACCCAATTCTTCACCAATGCTTTTGAGTTGCCAAGCATCTAATTGTCGAATGTTTACTGAGCCTTGTGTTAGCTTCAAATCTACTTTATTGCTTTCTACTCTTGAAGGGTACACCCGTGCCGAAAAAACCACCAATTGATCAATGAATACTTCGAGTGTAGAATGGTCCAGAAAAATATGCACCTTCAAAGTGTTGTCTGGTGAGAATATATAATTGGCAGTTCGTTTGTCCTCCAAAGTCTGCGAAAGAGAAGATTCTAAGCGGTTTAGAGAAATCGTATTTGTCGAAAAATCAAACTCAATGGCGGTCTTCTCCAAGTTGTCTAAGTTTTTGTACACTTCAATAGAAAATTTGGCATCGGAAGAAGCTTCAATATCAAAAAGCAATTCTGTTTGTGTTCCTGCAATTTCAGGTAGATTGTTAAAAGTGTTGAAGTTTATTTCTTTATCAAGAATCTGAGTGACTTCTCCCCGCAAACGACACAAATTTGGGTGCGGAATGTGTGCTATTTCCCCATCTTCCAACAAACGAATAAACCTCGGAATGCTAAAAGTTTGTCGCCAACCTGCTGCAACTTGATCTGCTACCGAACGGTCTTCGGGTATTATACCAATATAAGTCAATCGTTCTGCTTTGTCCATACCAATTGCAGGAGCTAATAGATTTTCGTTGATGAGTTCAAATTTTTTCGGGTTGGCGTTGTAGGGAATAAACCGCTCATTTTCAAACTTTCCAATCCAATACAATACTTGCGCTCGCTGATTGGCTTGGGGAGTTGGAGTGACTCCTAAAATGTAATCATTGTCATTGAGTGGCAAAAAGAAAGGCATTTCCCAAAAAACACCAGACCGACTGCTGATAATATCTCGGTAAAAGAAAGGCAATTCTACCCAATCCGTCAAGTTTTCGGAGCGATACAAAAACAGAATACCTCCTCCATTGTTGGGCACACCTGAACCGATAATCATATAATAAACATTTCCTTCTTTCCAGATATAAGGGTCTCGAAAATCAGTATTAGAGAGAATAGTTGGAGCTTTTGCAATGACGGGATTTTGTCCATATTTTTCCCAATTTACCAAATCATTGTCTTGTGAAAATGCCATACCAATACCCGCTTTTGCACCATCTACACCTGTATAAGCAATCACAGGAACACCGTTTTCATCCTTGATGGTTGTTCCTGACCAAGTACCAAAATTGTCAAATCCTGGCATTTCATCGGGTGCTAATGTTATTTTTTCTTCTGTCCAATTCACCAAATCGGGGCTACTCAAATGCCCCCAGTGCATAAAATTTAGATAAGGGCCATTGGGGTTTTTCTGAAAAAATAGATGGTACTTGTCTTCAAAATAAGTCAAGCCATAGGGTTCATTTGCCCATGCAGTATTGGGCATAGAGTGGTATTTGGGGCGGAGATGATCCCCTATGTGTCGAATGTTGGGATCAATGGTCAATTCTGAAACCATATTGGCGTAAAGTTGATAATGATTGATTAGGTCTTCACTTGAAAGTATTTCATTGTAAATCAACAACTCATCTATTGCACCATTGGAGGCAGAAATAACAAATTGGTCAAACTGGATGCGATTCGTTTGACGACCAATATACAAAGGTTCTGTTGCGGGTGTTAAAACGGTGTGTGCACCCAAATTTTTGGTTGCCCATTCTTCCCCATTGACGTAAATTTTAGCCACCTTGCTCTCTAAATCTGCCGTTGCTACAATGTGGTTCCACTTGTATTTCTCAATTTTTTGGTCAGAAATCAACACATAAAACTGTCCATTGGCATGAAATGCCCAGATGATTTTACCAAATTTATCTACCTCCAATGAAAACCCCGTACCTCCTCCAATCTTACTTATGAGTCCACCGTTTGCCGCTGCAAAAGCTTCGGTCGCATACCACAATTCTATGGTCATTTTGTTGGTAATACCTGGAATTTGGTAGTTGGGTTTCTCTATCCAAGTCGTCCAACCGTCAAGTCTCAAAGCGTTTCCTTTTACACCTTCAATACGTTCGGGACGATTGAAGTGATTGGCGATGGCAAATTCAACCAAGCTGACCGAGTCTATCGTTGTGCTTACCCCTGTTTCCTCTTCAAAATTGAATTGAAGGACTTGCGCCCATCCTAAATTTGAAAATAAGACCAATAAAATAATTATGTATGTAGTGTTTTTCATTTTATATATTTTATTTTTCAAATAATTGCAATTCCCCATTGTTATTGGCTACCAAAACCCCCCAACGCATTTTTCCCAAAGCCACTTTTTTCATCCGAATTACATCATTTGGAACAAAAAAACCACTTTCTGAAACCGTCAATGGTTTGAAGTTGCCTTTTTGGTCTGCCAAAAATACCAAACCTATCCCTGCATCAGCACGGGTCGTTTCTACTTCTGCTGCATAGTGATTTCCTCCCAAAACGAGGTCTTTGATTTCATCGCCGTTTACATCTTCAATAACTATTCCCTTGATGGGAAAAGTTTGTGCTTGAATTGGTAGATATTGGATGGTGAAATGATTGCCTTCATTGATTAACACCACACTTTCAAAGATATGTGCATCGTATGTCAATGCTTTTTGGAGGTTTTCTTTGCCGTAGATATCTGTAATATTCGCATCGGCAAAGGCATTGAAGGTGGGAAATTTTTCAGCTAAACTGGGTGTTTGCACAGAAGAACACATTTTCCCTCGAATGGGCATATAGTCCCCCGCTACTTCTTTGGTTAGCACAATTTCTACCGTACCACTTTGGTCAAAATCTCCTGCATATACCTTAAAAGGTTGTTCTTTGGAGGTGTGAAATTTGTAGTTCAAGCCCAAATTTCCAACCACAAAATCCGTATCTCCGTCTCCATCTATGTCCTCTGCCGCAATTCGATTCCACCAACCTCTTGTTTCATTCAAACCCCATTCATCTGTTGCCAATTGCATTTTACCATTGTTGTTAATCAATACTTCTATCCGCATCCATTCACCTACGACCAACAAATCATCGTCTTTATCTCCATCTAAGTCTTGCCATATCGCATCAGTGACCATACCGATTTTTTGCAGTTCGTCCGTAGTCACTTCTTCAAATTTACCTTTTTCATTCTTCATCAAATAACTTCGGGGAGGATACGGATATTGATTGGGTACAATGCGCCCTCCTACAAATAAATCTAAATCACCATCTCCATCAAAATCATTAGCAGCCACTTTGCCTCCACTTGCTTCTATCGTTGGTAAGGCATTCGGAGATTCCGAAAATTCACCTTTTTCATTGAAGTAAAGTCTATCTTGGTATTTTGGACTGCTCAAACCAAATTCGCTTCCTCCACTGACCACATACAAATCTTGGTCTCCATCTCCATCCGCATCAAAAAACAATGCATCTATATCTTCAAAATCCTTGTCTATTTCAAAGGCTTGTACCTCTATTTTCTGAAATTTAGCTGTTTCATTTTGAAGGTATATAGCTCCAGATTGTTGGTATGCACCTCCTACATAGAAATCCTCCAAACCATCTCCATTCACATCTCCAACTGCCAATGCAGGCCCGTTGGTAGATTCACGGTGCGGGAGCAATACTTGGTTTTTGTAGTCATCAAATTCATTTTCACGATGCACAAAGGCAGGAGAAATATTGTTGGTTTTATCTTGAAAAATGGTAGCAATAGGCTGTTTTTCAACCGTATTTTCTTTGGCGTTTTCATACGCTATGACCAATACTTGATTGGTTTTAACATTTTCCATCCGACTTATTTCACCATCCAACCAATGGACTTCTACCAAGGGAACTTCGGTCAAAAGTGATGTGCCAAAATGTAGTGTGCTTTCAGAATTGGACAAATAACCTCTTGTGGTAATCGCTTCTTGAAACTGTAATAGTGCCCCATTTTCATCCTTCAAATAGACCTTCGCATTTTGTGATTGCAGCTGTTTGTTTCCCTGCAATTGGATGCGTAAGTAGGTGTTTTGCAATAGTTCACTTTTGTTTTCCATCAAAAAAGCAGGGCTATCAGAATTATTCGTCACAATGTCTAAATCCCCATCATTGTCCAAATCTGCTACCACACAACCGCTTGAAAAAGATAGTGTATCCAAGCCCCAAGCCTTTGATACATCCGAAAAGAGAATGCCTGATTGCCCCTTGTTATGGTACATAAAATTTTGGGCTTCCCCCGATGGCAAATCATTTAATAAGTCTTCTAATTTTTGAGGAAAATTCTTGGTTCGATACCGCTCTTCAATCTTGGTGTTAAAATCTTGGTCGGTGACATATTTTTTCAATCCATTGGTGATGTAGATATCTTTGTAGCCATCATTATCGAAATCGGATAAATGCCCCGCCCAACTCCAATCGGATTTTGCCACTCCAGCCAATTCTGCCATTTCACTGAAAGGTATAACTTCTTGACTGGGATTTTGATTGCCTCCATTGTTCAATTGCAGCATATTGTGACCATATTGATAATTGTAGCCCCATTCAATGGATGTTTTAAATGCCACCGCATCCACCATTGCCATAGAGGTTTTACTGCGTTTGTAATCCTTGGGCATCATGTCCAAAGACAACAAATCTGTCAAGCCATCATTGTTGATATCTCCTGCATCCGAACCCATACTGAACAAAGCGGTGTGCTTAAAATACTCTTTGCTTTGTTCTTTGAAAGTGCCATCGGCTTGATTGATATACAGGTAATCAGGGGTTACAAAATCATTTCCAATGAAAATGTCTGTCCACCCATCATCGTTGAAATCTACAGATAATACGCTCAGTCCAAAACCAATATCTGATAAAATTCCTGCTTCGGCAGATACATCCGTGAACGTATTGTTGCCATTATTTCGATATAAAATATCATTGGAGTTGAGTTTTTTGAAACCTTCTTCTTGGTGGAAATAATCCATTTTTCCCATTTTGCGGGTATAGGAAAAGTCGGTGGTGGTGTTGATTAAAAACATATCCAAATCACCGTCCTTGTCGTAATCGAAAAAAGTAGATTGAACAGAATTTCGAGGGTCGTCTAAACCATATTTTGCAGCAGATTCAGTAAATGTTTCATCTCCATTGTTGATATAAAGTAAATTGCGTTTGATAAAATCTTCTTCATACCAACCTGAACGACAAACATAAATGTCTAAAAATCCATCTTGATTGATGTCTATCATGTTTACACCCGTTCTGAATCCTTCGCTGATGCCTACTCCTGCTTTTTCGGTAATGTCTTCAAATTGTAGGTTGCCTTTGTTGAGATAAAGTTTGTTTTGACCAAAATTAGCATTGAAGTACAAATCTTGTAATCCATCCTTGTTGATATCGCCGACAGCTACACCTGCTCCCATATACAACTGCATGAAAACAAAATAATTGATGGTTCGATTTTCTATAATAAAGTTATTGAAATCAATCCCAGACTTTTCAGATGGAATGAATTCAAAAAGTTTTATACTTGTCGCATCTTCCACCAGATGTTCTTGTTGGCAAGACATTGCAGTAAACAGTAACAATATGTATAAAACTAATTTTTTCATTTTTTTTTATTCTTGATTGTTTCAATAAAAATGCTGCTTTAAGTAGTCAAACAACTGTTTATCAGCGCGTTTTTTCATTTTAATTTTTATTCCTTACTTATCTTCTTTTCTATTAGCTCCAAAAAACCTTTGTTCTTTGCAAATAACCAAGCTTCTTTGTGGTTTGCCAATTGAATAGCGGCTCCTTTTTTCACATCTCCCTTCAAATACAAGCCGCTTTCAAAAGGAGGTAAAACCTTGAAAAAACCTTTGGTATCATTCAACAAAACCAATCCATAACTTGCATCATTTCTTGGCGTTTCGACTTCGGATTGATAGAGGTTTCCTGCAACAATCACATCATCAAAACCATCCTCGTTCAAATCAGCAACTTCCACCACATTGATAGCTGAAATTTGAGCCAGATTTGGTAGCGCATGAAGTCTAAAAGTACCGTCCCCTTTGTTTTCAAAATACGTGGAAGCAAAAGTCTTGGCAGCGTAATGAATGGCATTTTCAAAGGCAGCTTCACCATAAACTTCCTTCAAAGTTGCTTTGGCAAAAGAATCATAGGTCGGAAATTTTTTCTTTATATCGGGAATTTGCTGTGAACTACATTCTCTCCCTCTTAGCGGAAACAAATTGCCTTCATTGTAGTAACCGAGAGCAATATCCAAGTTTCCGTTCTCATCAAAATCACCTGCATATATTTCAAAGGGCGATTCCTCAGAAGCTTTGTATTTATAATTCAACCCTAAGTTCCCTGCAATGAAATCCATGTCGCCATCCTTGTCAAAATCCGCAGATTGAAGACTGAACCACCAACCTGTCGTATTCGCTAAACTTGGAGTTTCTAATTTTTCGAATATGCCATTCTTTTGTTCAAATATAACAATTGGCATCCATTCACCCACTAACACTAAATCCAAATTTCCATCTGCTGTCATATCCACCCAGTTGGCATCTGTTACCATGCCAATGTCTTTCATAGTTGGACATATATCCCCTGTCACATTTTTGAAAATTATTTTTTCTTTTGTGCTTAGATTTTTCAAAATCAAGCTACTGGTAGGTTTAGGGTATTGCTGTGGTAGCAATCGTCCTGCAATAAATAAATCTGTTTTGCCGTCTTTGTCATAATCTGCTGCAATCACTTTTCCCCCGCTGCTGTTGATGTATGGAATAGCAGTATTTTCAAAAACACCTTTTCCGTTGTTGAGATACACTCGGTCTTGATAGTCCAAATGAAAGTTTTCTTTTTCATTTCCTCCACTTACTACAAACAAATCCATATCTCCGTCATTTTCCACATCAAAAAAGAGTGCATCTGTATCTTCAAAGCGTTTGTCTTGTGCAGTAAATTTGGTATTTTGCTTTTTAAAAGTACCATCCAATTGTTGGAAAAATAGGCTACCTTCTTTGTCCATTGCCCCTCCCACATAAAAATCTTCTAAGCCATCACCATTTACATCTGCAACGGCTAAAGCTGGTCCCAACTCGGATAATTTGTGTGGTAACAGGACTTCCTTTTCAAAGTCATTGTAGTCGTTTTCGAGGTGTTGGTGCTGCAATTTTGCTGCTTTGGTTCTGTTTGATACCAAAAATGGCTTGTTTACAGTTGTCGATTTTGAGTTTATTGCATCCCCATAATTTATCTTCAATTTCTGATTAGTAGCCACATTGGTTAGCAATTGTTTTTTACCATCTGGCCAATCTATTAGGATAGTATCAATCTTTTTCTGCACACCTACTCCAAAATGCAATAGAGGCTCTACTGAAGACATATATCCTCTGCTCAAGTGCATTTCATGTGTTTGGATTTGCTTATTGTATTTTAGTGTCACCTTCGTTCCGATGCCCAATGTATTTTTGTCTGAACCTTTAAGTTGAATTTGAAGGAAGCGGTGAGAGGTCAATTCTTTCGCATGGTTTTGGTAAATAACCGTAGGTTCATCAGTCATATTGACGATCATATCCATGTCTCCATCTCCATCAAAATCGGCGTAAGCGGCTCCCGTTGCTACGTTTTCCCAATCCTTATTTGCCCAACTTTCGGATACGTTTTGAAATTGAAGCGTTTCTTTGTTTCTAAAAAAATAATTGCGTTTGGGACGAGTAGGCATTTTTCCCAAAACATCTTTGATGTATTGTTCTAAAAGTTGAGGGTTTTCTTTACCCTTCATTTGGCTTTGCATTTGCGCCAAGCGTTGTTTTTTGAAATTCAAAAAATCGTTGTTTCTAAAATCTCTTTTGATTCCATTGGATACAAACAAATCTCGAAATCCGTCATTGTCAAAATCTATTAATAGAGGCGACCAACTCCAATCGGTACTGGAAATTCCCGCCATTTGTCCAATTTCGGAAAAATATGGATAAGCATTTTCACCAGATTTTCCATTGTTCAGTTGCAGTGTGTTGAACATATATTGATAATGCAAGCCCAAATCTATATGCAGTTGAAAAATAGCAGGATTCATGGCCGACATACTGGTTTTGATACCATAATTGTCTTCCGAAACCATGTCCAATGATATTATATCCAACCATCCATCATTGTTAATGTCTGCAATGTCATTGCCCATTGCATAGTTGGAAGTATGATTGAGGGCTTCACGTGCTACTTCTGAGAATGTGCCGTTTTGGTTATTGATGTACAAAAAATCTCTTTCAGAAAAATCGTTGCAGAGGTAAATATCTGCCCAACCATCATTGTTCAAATCGCTTATTCCTATGCCTAAGCCATCTCCCAGAAGTGAATTTTTCATTCCCGCAGATGCTGAAATATCTTCAAAAACTCCCTTGTTGTTTTGAAACAAACGGTCACCCCACATTTCCGCCTTCGTTTGGCTAAAAGATGCTAAGTCGTCACTATTGTAAGGTTTTAATCCATAATTAGAAAAAAATACATCTAAATCACCATCCTTATCAAAATCAAAAAAGGCAGCCTGTGTAGTTGTGAAAGGTACATCGAGGTTGTACTTTTGGGCTTCTTCTTTGAAGGTGGGAATACCGTTTTTATTCAATCCTTGATTGATGTAGAGAAAATTTCGGGTAAATTCTTCGGTAAAAGCTCCTGATTTACAGAGGTAAATATCCAATAGACCATCTGCATTGATGTCCACCATTGAAGTACCTGTGTGATATCCTATTCCTCCCCATACGTTGGCTTCATGGGTGATTTCTTTGAATCGAAAATTTCCTTCATTGAGGTATAAACGATTGCTGTCTAAATTGGAAACAAAATAAATGTCTGGTAATTCATCGCCATTGACATCGCCAACGGCTACACCTGCTCCATTGTAGTAATAATCGTGGAAAAGTGCATTCAGTTGTAAGGTTTCTTTGACTTCGTTGTTGAAGGTAATTCCTGTAGTATCTGATTTCAGAATAGAGAAAAGGGGCAACATAGAGGTATCCTGAACTTCTTCTTTTTGGCAGGCAAATAAGAAAAAGTTGATGAAAATGGAAATACACACTAGGTAGTTAAGCCCCTTTGACATGATTATTGGTAATGTTAAAAAAAATAAGAGCAAGTCAAACGAAAGCATGAATCATACTTATTCAACTTGCTCACAATCCAATTACTTCTTATTAATTCTGAATCAAATAATTGATGGTGTTTCTTGCCATTCTGTTTAAGTTAGATTGGTAAAGATTGTTTCCATCTGGGCTGAGTTCGGAGGTAGAACCATCTACACCTGCTGCATTCATATTGAATTCAGCACCACCAACACCATTGTAAATGGCACGTCCTTGAAACTCATCATTGGGTAAAAACTCCAACATACCTGCTACTCGGTAATCATTTTGCCAATCCCAAGAACCTAACCAAACAACATCGAATTCACTCGTAAATTCATCATAAATCCTTTGTACTGGTTGATCAAATGGTTCGCCGTAATAATCTGCAATTCTATCCATCATATAGTTTCGATCCTCTCTCCATCCTGGACTCAAAAGTTTGATCCATTTTTGAGTGCCATTGTCTTCAAATGGAACGCCTGCAAAAATAGGGTGTCCACTCATATCTTGACTACGATCACCACCTGGTGTCACTCCCAAGCCCCATGTATCAGGATTGTCACTTCCAGCACCACCGCCTCCAATTGCAGGGCCTAAAATGGTACTTGTAGGCATACGACCAGTGAGAAAAATCATTTGACAACCATATTGATACAAATAGAGGTTGCCTCCTGCTTTGTACCAGTTTGTAATCGCTCCTAATACGTCTGGATCAGTAGCCATAGGGGGTGTCCAATAGGCGCGATTCACTGGATCACCATCCAACAACCACCAAAGCACTTTGATATCATTCAAAACAGTTGGATTTGCTTTGATGTCGTCAAAACTAATGAATCTTGCCACATCTGCATTAAAATTGCTGAAAAACCAATTCGCAGCAGCTTTTTCATCATCATCACTAATATCGCCTCTTGTAGCAGCATGACTTAAAAAGCCAGTAACACAAAGCACTTCTGCTTCTACTTTCCAAGTGCTGAATAAATTTCCACTGACTAAGGTATATTCCACTGTGGTGGATAAATTCACATTAGTAGCAGAAGCTGGTGTAACAGAACTCCCCGAAGACACCGTAAAAGTAGGCGTGATGCTTGTCAAGTCTGTACCACATGCCACAGAGATATTGATAGTTTGTTTGCTGTTGTCAATCACGACATTTTGAGCACCAGGAATGGTAAAATCCGTTATCAACAATTCCTTGTTTGGATTGATGTCCAATGTAGTATCGGGTAAAGTTGTTTTTTCACAACTGTAAAAAACGCAGGTGAAAAATGCTGTTATGAACAGCAGTAAGAGAAATTTTATATGTTTCATTATAAAAAATATTTTTGTTAAGAATTAATAGCCAGAGATTTGCTGATACAATCCGCCACTCAAATTGATTTGGGTTTGTGGAATGGGCATATACTCATGTTTGCCCGCTTGAAAACTTGCATCATTCAAATATTCCCTTCTTGTTCTTTCGACAGCTAAATATTGGTCTATCCATTGCTTGGCAATACCCCAACGCACTAAATCAAAGAAACGGTGTCCTTCTAAGCCTAACTCTAAACGGCGTTCCATTCTAAGTGCTTGGCGAGCAAAATCCTGTGACCAATTAGACCCATCATATAGTCCAATGTTGTAGATAGAAGCATTGTTCAGACGAATTGTACTGTTTCCTGCTCTTTGGCGAATTTCGTTGATGATAGGCAACGCCTCTGCTTGTCGCCCCAATTCAATCAAAGCTTCCGCCTTCCACAACAAAACATCTGCATACCGAATCAAGACCGTATTTTTTGATGTGATGGTGAAAGGACCGTTTGCAGCCCTACAAACGCAGTCAGGATGCTCCAATTCTTTCATTGAACCAAAACTTCCATATACGTTGGGTGCTCTTGCCCATGTATCACCTTGAACAATTAAAGTCGGGTCGTATTTGAAGGGTTTGCCATCCATATATACCGTGTGGTCTAAACGTGGATCAACGGAATCAGTAGCTTTATTGTAGTTAAATTCATTGAATGTGTCAAAAAGTGGCAGCCCAGTGTTACTTGTTTTGAAAGAGTTTACAAAATTATCCGTTGGAACATGAAATCCACAGCAACCAAATTGTGCAGATTGTGGATAATTCAAAGCCGAAGACCAAGTACCACGACCATCTGGAGAACCATCATCAATAGAGCGTTGGATAGCAAAGACCGATTCTGATCCATTTTCAAATTGAAAAAGAAAATTCTCAGCATAATCACCTGCCAAACCGTATTGTCCAGAAGCAATAACCTCATCTACCAAACTCACTACTTCATTCAATTTTTCTTGGTTGATATTAACCACAGCATTGTTATCGTCCTGTTCGTAGGCTTGGTACAACAAGGTTTTTGCTAAGTAAGATTTTGCAGTAAATTTATTGCTCCTTCCTACTTCAGACTGAGAGGGAGGTAAGTTATCTGCTGCAAACCTGAAATCTGCTGCAATTTTATCCCACAATTCTTGATCGGTTAGTGCCACATTGGATACCTGTAATATTTCTTCAGCAGGGGTATTTTCATCAATATAAGGGACTTGTTTGTGGTGAATTTTTAAATCAAAATAGAAATGCCCTCTCAAAAAACGCATTTCTGCTTGACGAACTGTTTTCAATGGAAAGACAGCAGGATCTACTTCATTCAATACACTCAATGCCGTATTGCAGCGAGAAATACCTGTAAAAATACGCTCCCATTTTTTGTTGTTCAAGTCAATCAAATCAGGCGGAAAAGTACTCATGTCTGCAATTATTGGCTGATATACAGACAAGGCATGATACGAAAAAATATCACCAGGGCCATTACCCCCTTTGTGCGAATCACCAGCTCTTAGATTACCAGTGGGCCATAAAAAATTGGGTGCCGTGTAGTGGTCATTACCCAACCAAGAATAGGCGGCAATTACCAAAGCATCTGCATCTTGTGTAGCCTGTTCAAAACTCAGGACTTCTTTGGGTTCTACCTCCAAAAAGTCTTTGCTACAAGCCACAAACAGGATAGCTACTAGCAGGATAATTAAATATTTATTTATATTTTTCATTTAATTTATTGTTTACTAAGTTATTTTTAAAATCATCAAGTCTAAAGCACTTTAGCTTTAAAAAGTCAAGTTAAGCCCTACAGTAAACCTTTTGGGAACAGGGAAAACTGCATTAGGAGTTTCGGGGTCTTGAGCAACTGTTTCAGAAGGCTTGATAGTCAAGATGTTTTGTCCTTGCACGAAAAAACGTGCGCTCTGTAAACCAAATTTTTCGAGAAAATCTGCTTTTGGTGTGTAGCCAAAAGAGAGGTTGCGAAGTTTTAAGTAAGAACCTGATTCCCATAAGTAAGAAGATTCTCTGGCCTCGTTGTTGTTATCCACTAAAGTCAAAGCAGGGATAGAAGAACCTGTATTTTGAGGACTCCAAGCCTCCAATGTTCTGTCTCCATAGTTTGAACCCACGTTGACTGAAGTGAAATCGGTAAAGATTTTAAAGCCATTTTTGATTTGGCCTCCAGATACTCCTTGAAAGAAGACTCCTAAATCAAAACCTTTGTAATCCAAGCTTAGGTTTAGTCCATAAATAAAGTCTGGATTGTCAAAAATGGCAAAGAAATCTTGGTCATTTTCGTCAATTACTCCATCCTCGTTCAAGTCTTTCCATCGAATCCGTCCTACACCTGCACCTGTTTGAGTAGCGTGACTTTCTACTTCTGCTTCGTTCTGAAACAATCCATCTGCAATGAATCCATAAACAGAGTTAACAGAACGTCCCAAAATCGTTTTATCTTGACCATTACCAGGGAAAGAGTTGACGACTTGGCTCGGTAAAGAAACGACCTCATTGGTTGCAGTTGATAGGTTTCCTTGAATATCAAAACCCAATTGTCCAATTTTGTCTTGGTAGCCCAACACAAATTCCCATCCACTGTTTTCGACCGTACCACCATTTACAATTCTTTGTGCTCCCTCTCCTTCTGTTGCTAGTGGTCGAGTAGCGGTTAGAATATCCTTGGTTTCTTTGGTGAAATAATCTACACTTCCAGATACTTTGTAATTGAAAATATTGAAGTCCAATCCAAAATTGGTTTGAGTAGAAGTCTCCCACTTCAAATCAGGGTTGGCACTTTGGGTTCTGGCAAATCCAGAAGGCAATGTACCTGAATTTGCTCCGCTAATATCGTAGGCAGTACCATTATCTTGTTGAGTCGTAAACAGAGAAGTCGTAGCATATCGAGGTTCAAAAATGGAAAGGGCAGCACGGGTGCTGATTTCTTGGTTACCATTTTGTCCCCAACTACCTCTGATTTTTAAGAAGTCAAAAAGACCATTGCTCAGAAAACTTTCCTCGCTAATAACCCATCCTATTGAAGCTGCGGGAAAAGTTCCCCAACGATTATTTTCTCCAAAGCGAGAAGATCCATCACGTCGAACCGTTGCAGACAATAAGTATTTGTTGGCAAGGCTGTAGTTGAATTTACCGAAGTAGGAGTTCAAAGCCCATTCGTCACCTGTTCCATACACCAATTGCCCAGCAGTACTTTGGTTCAAATAAGCAAAATTGCGATCTTGAGAGGCAAATCCTTGGGCAATACCTTCAAAATACTCTTTGGTGAATTTGATGGCTTCGGTACCAACCAACACATCAAAGTTCATGTTGTCGTTCAAACTGAATTTGTAGTTAGCAGTATTTGACCAAACCCAGTTGCCTTGTCTATTGTGTTGGGTACTCAATCTATCCTCAAAATTGAGACTTCCTGCAGTGAAAGCTTTGGTAAAATTTCGATAGTAGAAAAAAGCATAATCTACTCCAAAACTTGATTTTAGGTTAAGCCCTTCAATGGGTACGTAGTTCACAAATATATTTCCAAGCGCCCTGTTATAGTTGTTCGTATTGTCTTTGTTCATTTCGATTAAACGAACAGGATTGTCTCTATCCGTAATACCGCCCGTAGGACCACCCCAACCAACACCATCTACTGTATGTATAGGTACAATGGTTTGTTGTTCGATAGACAACCCAATTGCCCCTTCTGCAATATCGTTTACTTGATTGGCTTGTTGATTCGTTACTGTGAAGTTTTCACCAATCGTTAATTTATTTGGAACAATATCGTATTCCGAGTTCATTCTTATTGCAATACGTTCAAATTCTGATTCCTTGACAATTCCTTCGTGGTTATAGTAACCTGCTGATAGGTAGTATCTTCCTCGCTCAGAAGCATTAGAAACAGATAGATTGTAATCTTGAATCACCGAATTTTGACTGATTTCATTAAACCAGTCTGTATTGGCAGGATTCATGGTTTGAAGTCCATCAATAAATTGTGGTAGCAATATGTTATTGAGCTGAGGATTATCAAAATCACCATTCCATTCGTACTGATACAATGGACTTGCGTTGTTTGGATTTGTGCCATCGTTTACTGCTGCTTGAAAAATAACTTGTGCTCTTTGTTCAGTATTCAATGGATTCACTTGAAAATCAAAATTTTCGACCGAAACATTGGCTCTTAAATTGACTTTCAATCCATTACTCCCATTTTTGGTAGTAATGATAATCACACCATTTGCAGCTCTTGAACCATAGATACTGGCAGAAGCTGCATCCCTCAACACCTGCATAGACTCAATGTCATTGGGGTTCAATTCGTGCATTCCTGATAAGGTGGGAATCCCATCAATTACGTACAAAGGATCATTAAAACCTAAGCGTCCTAAACCAACCCCTCTGATTCGCACAGCAGCTGTTGAGTTTGGATTACCATTGGTGAATACCTGTACGCCAGGGATGCGTCCTTGTATATTTTGAATCGGATTACCTGCGGGAAGCGATTCAATGTCTTTCAGTTCAACGGGTGTAACCGCACCTGTCAAATCTGCTTTACGTTGGGTGGAATAACCCACTACTACTACTTCATCTAGCTCTGCTCCCGCTTTCATGCTTACATTCACACTGTTGATTCCTACAATGGACACTTCTTGTGGAGTGTATCCAATATAAGTAATGGTGAGCGAACTGGCATCATTAGGAACTTCAAGAGAAAAGTTGCCATCGAAGTCTGTTGTTGTGCCTGTGATGGTACCTGTAATAACCACTGTGGCACCAACAAGTGTTTCTTTAGACCCTACATCCGTAACGGTTCCTGTAACAGTTCGCTGTGCATACAGGAACTGTAAGGAAAAGAGGAGTGCAGAGAAAATTAGTAATTTAAGTTTCATGTGCATTGTATTTAGTTAATAATAAAATGTTGATATTTTGCCGTATCTTCCCAGTTCCCATAAGAGATTACATTGTCATTAGTATAATTTAATTCCTTTGAGGAAGAGGTTAGAGTAGGCTATCGTTTTAAGGATTTGCGGTTGAACTTGCCCGCCAAATATTTTTCAATTCATAAATATTTCCTTCCTTCAATTCAATTCCTTCACCTTCAACGTATAATTGCAATTGGGTGAAATCTTCATTTGGAAAAAAGAGATCAGTCAATACAGTAGCACCATTATCAGCGAATAATTCTACAGAGCCTAAATCAAAAAATAGGTGTAAACGAATAGTCTTGCTGTCAGAAATTCTTGGAGCGGTGTGTACTTTTGAAGCAAACTTATCTGAAAAATCCACTTTTCCCGATTTGGTTCGGTCGCTGTAAAATTGCTGGGTGGCGGAATTGTATCCTATTTTGTAAGTTTCTCCTTTTGAATTGCTTAGGGCAAAACCTACATCGGTAGGGGTATTCTTAGAAAGTGTATATTGGATATCTATTTCTATCATTGAAGGATTGAAGTCCATTTTTGCAGTTAAATCTTCTGAATTTTCTATGGTTTTTTTATCCAAAGTCATTTTTTTGCCTGTTCTCAACTTTTGAGTTTCTGCAATGGGATTAGAAAACAAGCGGATTCCCTTTGGAGTCTTTTGGAGGGTCAATGTGCGGGGCAAGGTCATTGCACTTCTCCAAACATCGGTGGGAACGACCTGTGCATATTCCCAATTGCTCATCCAACCGATGAACAATCGTCGTCCATCTTCTTTAGGAACATCTGACCAAGTAACTCCTGCATAGTCGTCTCTGCCATAATCAATCCACAGTATTTCCTTTGAATCATTGCCATTGGTGAAGTTTTTACCATCAAAATCTCCTATAAAATACTGGGTAGCAGAACCACTATTGGGGCCGCCCTTACCCAAGCTTACAATCAAAACCCACTTACTTTCGCTTGTTCCTTCAACTGGCAACTCAAACAAATCAGGACATTCCCACGGACGTGCTTGACTGCCATGCCCTAAGCCGAATTTACCTGTCAGTGTCCAATCCTTCAAATTAGGAGAATTGTAGAAATGAACCTTGTCTCCTGCTGCAAAAACCATTACCCAACGTTCGCTTGCTTCGTGCCACATGACTTTGGGATCTCGGAAATCTTTTATACCTGGGTTTGGAACTACGGGATTGCCCTCATATTTGGTCCAAGTGCGTCCTTTGTCGTTGCTATATGCAATGCCTTGTGTCTGAAAATCATTTTTACCTGCTTTTTCACCTTTCATATCGTGGTAGGTATAAATGGCTATCAAAGGTGCTTGTCCATTTTCGCCCAAACCACTTGTATTTTTCCAATCTACTACGGCACTTCCTGAGAAAATATATCCCAACGAATCAGGATATAAACCAATGGGTAAATGTTCCCAATGCAGCAAATCTTTGCTAACAGAATGTGCCCAGTGCATTGGCCCCCAAACAGTGCTATCAGGGTAGTACTGATAGAAAAGATGGTATTCTCCTTCAAAATAGACCATTCCATTGGGATCGTTCATCCACATTTTCTCAGGCGAAAAATGGTATTGAAGGCGGTGTGGCTCTGTGTAGAAATTTGCATCTACGGCAATTGCTGGCGAATCTTGCTCCATGATTTTTGTACTATCCTTTTCAGAATCCGTTTGTGATTGTTTGCAAGCAAATAAGCCAATCACGATAACTAAAAATACAGTTGTCAGTAGTAGATTTCTTTGGTTCATATTGATTTGATGTTTAGGCATATTTAAAATAGAGAGTTTCAAAAGCTTGCTTTCAAAACTCTCAAACATGATTTATGAAACTTTACGTTTATTATTTATACAGAACTAATTTTAAGACAATTCAATTTCAGCTACACTGTTTACAACTATATCAGGACTAAAAGCATAATTTGCTACATCTTCTTTTTTGGAAACTCCCGTCAAACATAGAATGGTGCGGTATCCCATCTGAATACCTCCTAAAATATCGGTATCCAAAGTATCTCCAATCATGGTTGTTTCTTCAGTCATTAGTCCCAATTCTTTACGGGCAGCTCGCATCATGACCGGACTTGGCTTGCCAACAGAAAAAGCCTTTCGACCTGTTGCCTCTTCCAACATGGCTACTACTGCTTTGATACCCAAATTATTCCAACCTTTCTTCTTAGGTGAAGGATCTAAATTAGTTGCAATCAGTTTGGCACCTGCTAATATCATATCTACGGCGTTGTTGACCATTTCAAGTGTAAAATTTCGACCTTCTCCTACTACTACAAAATCAGGATTTTGCAATACCAATTCATAACCATTTTTGTGTAAACTGGTCAATAAGCCTCCTTCACCCAACACATAAGCTGTTCCATGTGGCTTTTGGCGTGCCAAAAATCTTGCAGTTGCCATTGCGCTGTTGAAGACGTTTTCTTCTTGTGCTTCAATACCCAATCTTGCCAATTTATTAACCACATCACGGCGACTTCTTTGGCTGTTATTGGTCAAAAACAAGTAAGGTATTTTTTTCTCGTTTAGCTTATCAATGAACTCTTTCGCTCCTGGTATCAATGCTTCACCGCTATATATTACCCCATCCATGTCAATTAAGAATCCTTGCCTCATGGTGTTAATTTTTATTGTATATTATAAATAGTTATTTGCATTTTTCAATAAATTCATAAACGTCCTGTTCTGTGATTTTTGGAGTTCCTCCTTTTGAAGAAGCCACCAAACCACCCATAGCACACGCAAATTCGAGGCATGATTGAATATCATCTAAGTTAAACATTTTCTTCAAAAAAGCTGCTAAAAATGAATCACCACTACCAATTGTATCTACCACTTTTATTGGGAAACTGGATTGATGGTACATCTTATCTTCGTTCAAACAAACTGCTCCTTCTTTGCCTTTGGTCAATACGATGGTATCTATCCCAAATTTTTTAGAGACCAATTGAAGTACAGTTGTTACATCAAAATCTTCTAAATACCAATTTCCAATAATTTCTAATTCTTCATCACTCATTTTTACTACATTGGCAACTGATAAAAGCTTTTCAATTAATTCTTGAGAGTAAAAAGGTGAGCGAAGATTCAAGTCAAATATTCGCATTGGAGCCAGTTGTGCCAATGACATCAAGGTTTCTCTTGAGCCAACAGAACGACAGGCAAGGCTGCCAAATACTAAGGCATCTGCTTCTTTCACAGCTTTTTGTCTTGCTTCGTCCAGAGGAATGTTGTCCCATGCAACTGACGACACTATCTCATAAGATGGACTCCCATTTTCATCTAATTGAACATGAACTGTTCCTGTTGGAAGTGTATCATCTTGGGTGATAAAATCTGTAGGCAAGGAATGTTGTTGTAAAAATGCAATCAACTCTAATCCTAAATTATCTTTACCAACACTGCTAATCATTGAAGTAGAAATACCGAAATTTTGTAAGTGATAAGCTACATTCATAGGCGCACCTCCCGCTTTTTTACCACTAGGCAGTATGTCCCACAAAACTTCTCCGAAACAAATAATTTTTGTATTAAGCATTTTGTAATTTGATTTTCAATTTATTGTTTAATTAATTGTTGCTGTAAATCTTCCAATGAAACACCTTTCGTTTCAGGCATCATCTTCCAAACAAAAATCAATTGTAAACACATCATGAAAGCAAAAAATGCAAATACGGTTGCAGCTCCAATTAAGGTAAATAAAATGGGTACTAATGAAGGAATGACTGCTGCCAATACCCAATGTGTACTGCTTCCAAAAGCCTGCCCGTTTGCTCTTAAATGATTCGGAAAAATTTCAGAAATAAATACCCATATCACTGTTCCTTGTCCAATAGCATGGGCTGCAATGAACATGAATAAGAAGGTAGGTATTGCCATTCCTTTCCATCCAAAGCTAAATGCCATAGCCACCAAAGAGAGAGAAAGGATGTAGCCTATAGAACCAATATACATCAGTTGCTTTCGCCCCAAACGATCTATCAACGAAAGGCCAATAAGGGTAAAAACCATATTTGTAATCCCAATTCCTATGCTGCTCAAAAGGGCAGAACTGGCTTCTAATCCTGCTAATTCGAAAATCCTTGGGGCATAATACAAAAGCGCATTGATACCTGAAAACTGATTGAAGAAAGCAACCAAAAAAGCAAGCATTAGTGGGAAACGATATTTTTTATGAAAAATGGTTTCGGACTTGTTGGTATTCTCTTCTTCAGCTAAAATCTTGTCTATAATTGCCTCAATGTCTGTATCTGGATTGATTAACTTTAGTGTTTTAGCAGCTGCTGCCCTATCGTTCTTTTTGGTCAATAGCCAACGTGGACTTTTAGGTACAGTCAATACCATCAAGGTGTAAATAAAAGCAGGAATGGCTTCGACTCCAATCATCCAACGCCAAGCATCTACTTCAATGCCACTTAATAAGTAATTGGAAACAAAGGCAATGAGGATACCAAAGACGATATTGAATTGATACAAAGCTACCAATTTTCCTCTGTCATGGGGCGGGGCTATCTCTGCAACATAAGCTGGTGCAGCTATGGTTGAAACACCAACTCCTAACCCACCCAAGAAACGAAAGAAAGCAAATATCCAAGGATCACTTGCCAATGCAGAGCCAACTGCTGAAACAAAATAAAAAACACCTATCCAAAAGAGTGTTTTTTTACGCCCCAATTTATCAGTCGGAATTCCACCAAATAATGCTCCAATGACAGTTCCCCATAGTGCAGATGCCATGACTACAAATCCGTGAAAAAGTTCACCTTTATCCCAAAGTTGTTGTAGAGATAAATCGGCACCAGATATAACGACTGTATCGAAACCGAAAAGGAATCCTGCCAAGGCAACGGTGAGAGACCAAAAGATAATTTTGTAATTTTTCATAAAGCATTGCTTGTTTGCATTTGTTTGTAGCCCAAAATTATCTATAGAAAATGAAAATAGACTTAACTATTATTCCAAATAAACCTATAATTGTCGCAATTCTTAGAACCTTTATAAATTATTGACAATCATTAATATATGAAGTATATTCAAAAGGAATATTGGAGTGTCCGTATTATTGTTTCACAAATCGGTACTTTAGTTGCAGAAAAAGTGGGTTCAATTCTTACGAAATTGGGTAGGAGTAACTTTATAATTGGATTTAAATACCTTGGTGAAATAATCAGGAGAAGAATAACCGACTTGATAGGCAATTTCTGCAATACTCAACTCGTCTTTCACCAACAATTCCTCAGCCTTTTTCAAGCGGAAATTTTGAATATAATCACTGATACTTTGGTCTAATAAAGCTTTGATTTTGCGATAAAGCTGTGAACGTGAAATATTTAACTCTTCGCATAAATCAGCTACTTGAAAGTCTTGTCTATGAAAATTGTCACTAACATAAGTAATAAATTTCTTCACAAATTCTTGATCAATTAAGTTAAGGTCATTATGTTGTTGAAAATCAATTAAATCCTGACTATATACCTTTTGTAGGATTTGTCGGTTATGAAGAAGATTTTTAATTTTTTCCTCTAAAAATTGTATATTGAAAGGCTTTGTTATATACGAGTCTGCTCCTGCTTTTGTTCCTTCAATTTGTTGTTCTATTGTACTGCGAGCAGTCAATAAAATAATTGGGATATGTGATGTTCTTAAATCAGATTTGAGAATTTTTGTAATCTCCAAACCATCTTGTTCTGGTAAACCTATATCACAGACAATCAAGTCAGGTATAATTTCAAAACTTCCAGACAAACCCTCTTTGCCATTTTTCGCTATAAATACTTGATAATCTAAACTTAATTTTTTGTGTAGAAATTGTAATAACTCTTCATTGTCTTCAACAATCAAGAGTTTGTATTCCGATTCCGTTTTGAAGGAAGATAAGGGTAAACTATCCCTTTCAACTGTCTCAAATTCGTATTGCTCATTGTTCAAAAATTGATTATTCTGTTTGTTAAATAACTGATCTTTTTCAAAATGAGCATTCCCCAATGGTAGTAATATAGTAAAACTTGTGCTATGTCCTTTTTCGCTTCTAACTACAATATCCCCTTTGTTTAGTTTAACAAGAGCCATAGAAAGCGAAAGTCCAAGACCAGTACCACCGTTCACATTGTTGTTCTCTGCTTGATAAAAAGGTTCAAAAATATGTTTTACTTCTTCCTCTGTCATTCCCCTACCATTATCTTCAATCTTAATTTTCACCAATTTTTCAAAAGTATCAACAGAAATAATAATTGAAATCTTGCCATTATCATGCGTAAATTTAAAGGCATTTGATAAAATGTTGAACAACACTTTGTCTATCATATCTCTATCGAACCACACCATTAAATTTTCATCCTTACAAATCATTTTGAAGTCAATCCCCCGCTTTTCTGCAATTTTATAGTAAGAATACATCATGTTTTGTACAAATTCAATCAGATTGTTTTCACCAGCTCTGACCTGCATTCGATTGCTCTCCACTTTTCTAAAATCCATCAATTGATTGACCAACCTCAACAAGCGCAAGGCATTGTCGCGAATAGGTCGAATATTTTCCTTTACAAGTTTATCAAGATTGTCAGAATGAATGATTAAGTCTTCAGTGAAAACCAAAATTAAGGTAAGTGGAGTTCTAAATTCGTGAGATATATTGGTAAAGAAATTGACTTTCGCCTGCGTTGCCTCCTCTACTTCATTTGACATTTTTATAATTTCTTCTTGCTTTTTTAACAATTCTTCCTTTTGCTCAAATACCTCCTTATTTTTCGCTCTCAAGTTTTCATTGATTTTTTGTTTGGTTTTGAGCGACCTCCAAAGTGCTATCCACAAAAGTAGGGCAATTAACAATGTAGAAATCAATATAAAAATGAAAGTTTGTTGATTGTGATAAATAACTTCTAGCGCTTCAATTAAGCTCTTTTGTTGATCTATCCGTTTTTGCAAACTAGCTACCTTTTTAAATTGAAGATTGAGAATACGGGCATTAGACGAGTCAATAACAGTAGTTTGCAGGAAGTTTTTCTTATCGAAAGGTTCATTGTTTAAAATAGACAACGCCAATCGTATAACCTCTCCTCCACCTGTAGGATACAACAAAGAAATATCCAAAATTCCTTCCTCCACCGCTTCAATACCTCTGCCAGTTCCAGGTATGCCATCTACTCCTACAAAAAAGAGGCTATCCAATCTTTCAGGCATTTCCTTGGCCACTAGCTTATAAGCTGTTTCAGAAATCAAATCGGTATGTCCAAAAATGATATTGATATCAGAATATTTCCTAAGATAATCAGGGAGTTTTTTTTCAATGTTTTCGAGGTAAAAACCCACACCAAGAATTTGTAAAAGCTCCATTTCAGGATGCATTTTCAAGGCATCTCTAAACCCATTACTTCTTTCTACTGCAGGTGAAATAGATAGAGGCAACTGTAATTCAATGATTTTTCCTTTTCGTCTAAACTGATTGGACAGGTATTGGGCAGCAGTTTTGCCGATTTGATAGTTATCAGCACCGACATAAGCAGTGTATTTTTCTGATTCGGTTTTACGATCAATCAAAATGACATGAATGCCCGATTCATAAATTTCTTCGATGATATGTGTCAAGGGTTCGCTTTCATTTGGAGCAACGATAAGTAGGTCAATATCGCTTTGCTGCAATTCCTTTATTTGTTCGATTTGTACTTGACTGTTGTTATTGGCTACTTTCATCAAAAAATTGATTTCCGGATGAAAAGCTAATTCTCTGTACATTTCTTCGTTCATCACATCTCGCCAAGGGTCAGCACAGCATTGGGAGAAACCTATAGTGAATTTCTTTTCCTGAGGTGCTTGATTGCAAGAAGAAAACAAAAATGAGATAAAAAATATAGTTAAGATTAATTGAAGCTTTTGGCTATCAGTCATTTGGTGTTATTTATTACATTCTAACATATAGACAATTTGAAAGTCACAGGACATCCTGTTTTTTGATACAATATCCATCTTTTCAAAATTACTTCATTTTATTGAAATCACTTCAAAAATTGGCAATACTTTGGTATAGAAACTATAAACGTTTTTTACAGTACAGTAATGAGAAAATTATCACCTGAAATTCATTTTATTGATGTTTTAATTTTAAAAAGACTTATTCTTTTGGAAACATACGTTTTTTTCTCTAAATTGCTAGTAGAAAAATCGCCACAACTTTTGCTAAAAAAAATATTGAAGAGATAAAGTCAAAATGATTGACAACATTTTGAGATTATTTCAGATCGGATTATTGGTTGACAACATTAAATGCTAAACTATTTTCTATTTACAGAGGGGATTATTGGTCGACAAAAATAAATGCGAACAAAACTTTTTTTTTTGACGCTTTATTTTATAACCAATAAACTGTAAATCTTATGTTTAGATTCTTACTGACGACAGTGTTGCTTGGACTGAGCATCACTATTCAGGCGCAACAAAGTACGCCTATTCTTCAACAATTCAGTCCGAAACGTTCCATCATCAAACATACCAATCCATCTAACCATCAATCTGTTAGCGGAAATGAGATTGGCATGCCCGTCAACAAACCCAGTGAAAATGGGTTGAAACCTTTTGCCCCGCTTCAAAAAGCGGCAGGCGTGCGACTCGGTGGAACGACCTACGATCTTCAAACCAATACAGGTATGTGCCGCCGAGTAGCTGTTGACGGCGACAAAGTGTATGCTACTTGGACGATGAGTCAAACTTTTGACCTCACCGCAAGTGACAGAGGCACAGGCTTTAATGAATCGTCAGACAATGGCAGTTCTTGGGCTGCCGAACCGACCGAACGACTAGAGAAAAACACCAGAGTTGGTTGGCCCAACATTGGCGTGACCGAAAGCGGACGGGTATTTGTCGTTACGCACGCTGCAATTCCCAACCAAACAGCGGGTGCTGGTGGTTTGGCGTTTACTTGGCGAGATGGCAATGGCCCGTGGAACACCAAAATCATTGAAGGAGATGTAGATGCAACTTGGGCAAGGGTCGGAAATTCGGGCAAGGACATTCACGTAATTACCTCACGTTCACAGCTAACGGGTATCAATGGTATTAATGGCGAACTGCACTACTTTCGCTCGTTTGACGAAGGTGAAACGTGGAGTCAAGTGATGACTTTTCCCGATATGGAAAACTATTTGCCACAAGAGGGTATCACTGCTGACAGCTATTTTATGGATGCTCGTGGCGATGTAGTGGCTTTTGCAGTAGGCAGATATGGCGCTCAAACGTTTTTGTATAAGTCTATGGACAAAGGCGATACTTGGAATGTGACCATTATCAACAGCACAAGTTCCCCCAATATGAGCGTGGTAAATCCCGATACAGGAGAATTTGATCCCGCTGTGGTTAGCGACGGACACATTGCTTTGTTGATTGACAACAACGACAAAGTGCATGTGTGGTACGATCGTTTGTTCAACATTGAAAGCGGTGGCGGAATCAGCTATTTGCCGAATAGCAATTGTTTGATGTATTGGAACGATGAAATGGACACCAATGAAGGGAGGATTTTGGGTAAAACTGTGCGAATGGATTACGATGGTGATTGCCAAACTGGGGTTGATTTTGTGGATGGTACGGACGGCAACGACATCAATATCGAAACCCAAAGTTATGGCAATTCTTTGGTCGGGCATCCAAGTGCGGGTATTGACGCTGAGGGCAATTTGTATTTAGCGTTTTCTTCTGTGAGGGATGGTGCAGCCGAAACACTTCGCCCAAAAGAACGCATCTATAGAGATATTTACCTCATCAAATCCACAGATGGCGGCCAAACTTGGGAGGGTCCTTTCAACGCTACAGACGACCCTGCTTCGGAAGATGTATATCCTTCAATTCAGCGAAATGTGGGCAGTCATGTTCATTTGGTTTATCAGCGAGATGCCTTCACAGGAACGGCCGTGGACAATGCGAGTTCTACCACAGGAGTTTTGGTGGGTCAAGATGATTTTGTGGTGAATGAAATCAACTACATCAAGATTGCCGTTGAAGATATTCAAACGCCCAATGATTTGAACAACACTTGCCCCAACTATTTCCCGTTTGTCAATGGCACTGTACCGAATGCCATTGAAGGTTGTACTCCTCCTATCGAAACGTTGGATACCCATGTATTTGACTTCCCTGATGGCGATTTGACACAAGATGTAGAAGTGCGTTCTACCTTCGATGTGAATGTACCTGGTGATATGGGCCTTTGGGTACTGTATGTAGCAGATTCGAATGGCAATGAGATTGAAGATACTATACTGTTGGCAAATGATGGACAGACTCAAGTTTTTGAAGATACCTTTTCACCTGCTATAATTGGTCAGCCCTACATTTTGTTGGGGGCAGAGGATTTGGAGGATGCGTTTGTGAATTTTGACCCAAATGAGGTGATTTTGTCATTGTTCCCAGCCTTTGATACGGTAGATGTAGTAGTCAATACGCCTTATTTGGAATTGGGGGTAGGTGTGTTTGACGATGGGGAATTGTTTGGTTGTCCTCCTAATAGTGGTATAAATGGTTTTGTGAATACCAGCATGGTAACAACTGAACCTTTTGAAATTATCTATTCGGCAACGGATAGAGCAGGCAATGAAACGGTATTGTCCAGATGGGTAAATGTGATTGGTGCGGATTTAACTTCTCCTACCATCTTACTCACCATAGACGACCCCTTCAATCCTACGGATGAGGATGGAGTAGTGGTGGTGACAGAGGTGCAGATTGGTGAAACATGGGTGGACCCTGGGTTTATTGCCTTTGACAATGTGGACGGTTTGATTACCGATGAAGTGGTAGTAACGGGTGAAGTCAATCTGGAAGTCATTGGCAATTATACCGTTGTTTATATGGTAACGGATAATGCTGGAAATTCAACCCAAATTACACGCATTGTCGAGGTGAGAGATACGACTGAGCCTACCGTTTCTATCATTGGACCAGTGCCTGTTGTAACTCCTTGTGGAGGTACTTACAACGAATTTGGCGCAAATGCTTTTGATGATATTGATGGTTCTTTGACCAATCAAGTTGTTACGCAAGTTTTTGATAGTGAAGGTAAAGAGCTAGTGGAGGTTTGTACCGAGCAAGCAGGTAGTTATGTTGTGCGTTATTCAGTAGCTGATGCGAGCGGCAATGTGGGCTTTGCAGAAAGGTTGGTCATCGTGCAAGGAACTTGTACGAGTGATAGCTGTGAATATGTGGGTATTGGTGACCATTTATTTGATTCGGATATCACCATCTACCCCAACCCCGCCAAAAATCAGTTCATTGTCAATTTTCAGGATTTAATCAATCTGCAAACCCAAATTGGAGTTTACAACATTGTCGGTGAATTGGTGTATGAAAGTCGGCAAACAATAGGCTCTAACCCTTTATTGCAGATAGACTTGGCAAATGTAGCCGCAGGTATTTATTTCGTAAAAATTCAAACCCCTGAAGGTTCGCTGACCAAGAAGTTGGTGATTAGGGATTAGTTAATTGGACAACAGAAGATCAAAAATCATTCACTTTACCAGTAACTGAGTAGCTACAATTATGTTAAGAAACGAAATATTTGTAGTTGCTCAGTTTTTTTTATGTTCCAAAAATCAAAATTCTTCTTTTGTAGGAAAAAATTTAAATGATGGCAATAAAAGGTAAGAAACAACCCAATCTTTCAAAACTTCGATTCCTATAATTAAAATCAACAACAGCCAAAATATGAATCGAATCCATTTTCTGCTATTTTCAATACTAATTTTCCTTCAACTCCTAATCAGTAACTGCCTTCAAGCCCAAAGTCTAAAATATTTGCAAATCAGTGGTCAAATTACTTCAAAGACAACCCAAGAACCGCTTGCCTTTGCCCACATTGGACTACAAAACAACAATATAGGAAGCGTCACCAATATTGAAGGGAACTTTGTGTTCAAAATACCAGTATCGAAACAAAACGATAGTTTACAAATATCTTATTTGGGCTATGAAAAATACAGTATGTCATTGAAGGAAGTGGATTTCAATCAATTTTTAAAGATTGAACTCACCCCTTTCGATATATCACTGGCAACTATTGAAGTGAGAGCCGATGGAGCATTGGGTATTTTGAAGGAAGCATTGAAGAAAATTCCCGAAAACTATCCAACAGAAGTGGTGATGACAGATGCATTTTATAGAGAACAATTGCTTGAAAATGAAAAATTTGTGATTCTATCTGAAGCCGTTTGTGAGGTTCGCAAATCACCCTACGGCTTCAAGTATTCCAAAAAATCAGAAGAAGACCAAGTTCGCATCCTCAAAGCCCGAAAAGGAGAAGGTTTGATTGATCCCGAAATTGCGCCTTTTGTGATTAACGGTGGGCCTACCAATGGCTTGGAATCGGATATTCTCCGCAACCCCGATGGCCCATTTGAAGCCAAAAATTTTAAATACTACGATTTTGAACTGACCAACATCACGACTTACAACGGACATGAGGTATATATCATTGATTTTGACCAAAAAGAGGAGGTCAAAAAATCGCTGTTCAGTGGAAAAATATTTATTGAAGTCGCATCTCTGGCGATTGTAACAGTAGAGGCTGGATTGAGTGAGAAAGGCTTGGAATACCACAAAATTCCTGGCTTGGCAAATCGTTTGATTCTAAAAGTCATGGGAATTCAATACACACCCATCCAAATGCGCTACAAAATTGACTACAAAAAATACGGTAATAAATGGTATCTACACTATACCAACAACCGATTTGTATTCAAACTGATACGCTCGAAAAAAGGACTTACTTCGATTATTGATGCCAACGCTGATTTTTTGGTGACAGCAGTTTTTCCCGAAAAAGCGGTGGTCAATTTCTCAGAGGAGGAAACTTTTGGCAGCAAAGATGTTTTGTCGCAAGAATTGGGTGAATATGATGCTGAATTTTGGAAGGACTACAATGTGATTCTACCTGATGAGGAATTGAAGGAAAATGTGAAAAAGTTGGATAAAAATAAGAGCAAAACAATTGATTAACAAATAATTATAGCATAATTAATCCTTAAAAATACAATTTATCCTTCTCCAATTTACAAGTCACCCATTCTTCTTCCATTTTTACCTCCAGTTTTTCGTAAAACCGAATAGCAGGTTCATTCCAATCCAAGACATGCCATCGAACTTGGTTAGCCTTTTCATCTCTCGCAAATTGAAAAACAGATTCAATCAACTGTTCCCCAATTCCAAGACGGCGATAAGCCTGACTGACCACTAAATCCTCCAAATACACCATTTTGCCCTTCCATGTAGAATAGGCAAAATAAAAGAGCGCGATTCCTGCAATCACCTTTTCGCCTGACTGGGTGATTTCTGCAACGTGTAGTTGATAGATAGGTTGTGCTATTTTAAAGTCGTTGGTGAACTGTTCAAGCGTCAAAACTACCTCTTCGGCAGCCTTTTCATATTCCGCCAATTCTTTAATCAATTGATATGCAGAAGGTAAATCTGCCAATGTTGCTTTGCGAATAAAAATATGCATATTGATTACTATAAGTTTTTAGCAGTTGATAGGGGTTTGCTTAAAATCCCTTGGTTATCTTTGTGCCAATATTAGTATTAATAATTAAAAATACAAAAATCTATGTTCTCCGAAACCCATAAAATCGTTACTTTAAACGAATTCATTATTGATAGCCAAAAAGGATTTGATTTTGCGACAGGTGAATTGTCTGGTTTATTGCACCACATTGGTTTGGCTGCAAAAATAGTCAATCGAGAGGTAAACAAGGCAGGTTTGGTTGGAATTTTGGGAGCTGCAGGAAGCAACAATGTACATGGAGAAGATGTCCAACGGTTAGACGTTTTTGCGAATATGCACTTCAAAAGTGCCTTGCGAAACAGTGAATTTTGTGCAGGATTGGCTTCAGAAGAAGACGAGGATTGTGTGATTTTTGAAGGTGAACGTGCCAGAAATGCTAAATATGTAGTGTGTATTGACCCATTGGATGGTTCGTCTAATATTGATGTAAATGTTTCTATAGGAACAATTTTTGGTATTTACCGTCGAATTTCACCTGATGGTCAGCCATGCGTTGAAGCAGATTTTTTGCAGCCAGGCAATCAGTTGGTAGCAGCGGGATACATCATTTATGGTTCTTCTACCATGTTGGTTTATACCACAGGTACACGGGTAAATGGGTTTACCTTAGACCCTTCGATTGGTGAGTTTTGTTTGTCACATCGAAATATCCAAACGCCTGTGCAAGGGACTATTTATTCTGTCAATGAAAGTTACCAATCCAACTTTTTAGATGGCATGAATAGATACTTGGATTTCTGCAAAGAAAAAGACCCTTTCACCAACCGCCCTTACAACTTGCGCTACATTGGTTCGATGGTAGCAGATGTGCACCGCAATCTTATCAAAGGAGGAATCTTTGCCTATCCGCCTACCAAAGACAATCCAGAAGGCAAATTGCGCCTGCTGTATGAATGTAACCCATTGGCATTCATCGTAGAAAAAGCGGGTGGTATGGCTACGGATGGCAAACGCCGTATTTTGGATATTCTACCAACTGAATTGCATCAGCGATTACCCATCTACTTGGGTTCTACTGCAATGGTAAGAAAAGCCATGCAGTTTGTGCAAGAATAAGAACAATGATGGAGGAGTAGAAAGTCGGGATTTTATTAAATTCACCTAAGAATCAGTATATTTGTTATTGCAAACAACATTGAACCCATAGCATCATATTGATTTTGAACAATTTAGAAAAGAAAATAACCGAAGGGCTGCAAAATTATTTGCCCAAGGCAGCCCTACCAACAATCGTCAATTGGCTGGTAAAATACAAGGTCTATCTAAAAATCACCCAAAAAAGGACTTCAAAATTAGGCGATTATCGCTCTCCCTTCAATGGTCAAGGACACCGCATTTCTATCAATCACGACCTGAATCCCTATTCTTTTTTGAATGTGATGGTGCATGAATTGGCACATTTGGTAACCTACGAAAAATACCGAAACCAAGTGAAACCACATGGTACTGAATGGAAATCAAATTACCAAGATTTGATGGCTGTTTTTCTCGGTAAACAGATTTTTCCGCCTGATTTGGAAAATGCGATTAAAGCTTATATGCAAAATCCTGCTGCTTCGAGTTGCGTAGATGCGGAATTATACAAATTTTTCAAAAAGTATGATGCTCCTACTGATGCATTGCCGCATGGCTTCAAAAAGATTTTTGTGGAAGAATTGACACAAGGAACTAAATTTGTGACAGCAACGGGACAAGTGTTTGTGAAAGGAATCAAATTGAGGAAACGATTTAAATGCCAAGAGGTTAACACAGGTAAATGGTACGCTTTCAGTCCTATTGCAGAAGTGTATTACCGCCCTATTTTGGAGGAAAAAAGAGATTTTTGAAGTACTTCCAAAAATTTCGTAAGCAATAACGAAAAAATAACTTCCTAAATTGATAAAAAGACTTTTGTAGTTTTCTGTTGATAGAAAGTTGATTTTTTTCCTTCTGATACATTTTTAAATGAAACTACAAAAGTCTAAATCGGGAACTTATTTTTTATACATTCCTAAACGTAAACCAATTCATCTAATAATGAGTAGCAAATCGAACATATTGCTTGTATTGTTGGTGTTTATCAGTCTTTTTTATACTGCTTGCAGCGATGATGCTATTATCCGCAATCAGTTGGCGGGCGGTATTTGGAATGTCCAACAGTTTGAATTGCGTGAGTTTTCCAACAATAGTTTGTTGAACGAATTGGTTGTATTCAACTACGGCGAATACACCTTTTTTGACGATGGCAGCGGCGAATTTTATGACAATTCAAATGGCTTTTTCCAAAATTTTGTGTGGAATACAGATGGTTTTGAGTTGGTGATAGTGATGAACAATCAACCTGAGGTCTATGAAATCTTGCAGAATGGTTCAGACTTTCAAGTTTGGCGTACTTATATTGATTATGGCCCTGACGATTACGATGAAATTACCCTTCAATTAACGAGGTTTTGAGGTGTTGGAGTGTTAAGGTGTTAACGTTTTGAATTTGAGTTTTTGCTTATCCAATCCCAAATATCCAATATCCATGTTCCTCTCCCGAAATGAAATAGCAGACCATCAATGGAATGACTTTGTAGCAGCATCGCCACAAGGTTGTATCTATCATTGCACATGGTATTTGGATGTTGTTTGCCCAAACTGGTCGGCAATCGTCATTGGAAACAAGCAACATTGGAACGCAGTGATGCCCCTGCCTATGTCGCAAAAAATGGGTGTGACCTATGCCCTTCAACCCCAATTTGCCCAATATTCGGGGGTGCTTTTTCGGCCGCAAGAAGGCAAACAATTGACGCAGTGGAACAACAAAAAAAGATGGTGTGAGGCGATTGTAAAGCATATTCCCACTTCTATTAAACTCTTCAAATTTACCTTTGCACCTCAATTCGACTATCCGCTTCCCTTTTATTGGAGGGACTATCAATTGGAGGTCAAATATACCTATTGGCTATCTTTGGAGGCTACGGCAAAAGAATTGGAGGAAGGTTTTGACAAATCTGTTCGGCAGGCCATTCGCAAATCTAAAGAACAAGGTTTGACACTCATAGAATCGGACAGTATTGGCGATTTACTGCAATTTTCGCTTCAACAAAAGAAGTATTTGCCTGACAATCAATATCAAAAGTTGCCTCAATTGTGGGAAGCATTGAAGCAAAGGGAAAAGGGAATGGTATTGGAAGTGCGAGATAAAGCAGGGGAATTGCAGACTGGAGGTTTGTTTTTGAAGGATACGGAGCGATGGATTACCATTTTTGGCAGCAACTCTAATCCCGAAAACAAAGAAACGGGAGCGGTTGCGTTTATGCTAAGTGAAGCCATTCAGATGGCAAAAGAGGCTGATGGCGTGGATTTTTTTGATTTTGAAGGTTCGATGATTGAAGGAGTCGAACGGTTTTTTCGCAATTTTGGAGGTAATCCTGTACCCTATCTTTTGATTTCTAAAAATACGCTTCCTAAGGCGGTGAAATGGTTGAAGAAGTAGAAAACAAATTGATTTTAAATTTTATAAGTTTTCATTTATACAATAAAGACTTTTGTAGTTTTCTGTTTAATAGAAAGTCTATTTTTTCCCTTTTGATAAATTTTTAAATGAACCTATAATAGTAGTGAATCTTTGGTTGTGAGTAAATTACATTTTTAATAAAACTCCACTTAAATAATTTGCTGTCAATGATTTAAAGCAAAATATTTATTTATTTCAAAAGTAAAAGACTTTCAAACCAATAACTAACAAGCATATATTATTTTTCAAATCACTGATTTTTTTTTGCTATTTTTTAAAACTATTAAAACTTATATAACGTTTACAATAAAATGCATTACTATTTTTTTAACTTTTTTAAAAATCATTTAACTATGAAAAATGTAAATACCCCTCCATTATCAGTAAATTATGTAATAAAAATTTCATTACTATTTTTTATTTTTTCGATTTTCACCATTGATTCTTATGCACAGAAAGGCTGTGGTGATGATTGTGGAGGGACATGGTCTTCCCAACAACAAATAATTATTCCAGCCCCTAATTATCCTAATTGTGACATTGCCGTTTTTTATAGAACAAAACAATGTGTTGATAACTCAGTACAGGTTGATATTTCAGGCTGGGGGCTTATTAATGGAAACTGTGATGCCTTTATGTCAACTTTCATTACGCCTTGGCCTGCTGTCTCTCCTATAACAATAGATCAGGATGTCCTTGCTCAAATAGATTTAGAGGTCATGCGTTCGTTGGGAGATCAGTTATTTATTGATACTTATAACCAATTACCAACATCTACACAACAAACACTTCATTGTCCTCAATACAATCCTATAGCACAAATAAACTTTGAATTGAAAAGCTGCATATCTTACTGTATCAGTTATGACAGAGATAACCCAGGAATTGTTAGGGTTACTAAAACACCATGTTCCGAAACAGAATGTTGCATAATAAAACGTCAACATTGTTTTAATACCCAAACAGGACAAGTGGAGGCATTAGAAACTGTTACAACTGTCGGCAATCCTGCTTGTGGAGAAGGAACAAGCGTACCCACTTGTAATCTACCTTCTAATCATGAATTTCTTGGACAAACAAGATGCACTATTCTTTGTGGTGATGAAGAATGAAATTAATATACTCTAATTGAAGATATAGAGATAAGATATAGACAAAGAAAGCTTTATTTTTTGCATAAAAGTAGAGTTTTCTTTGTTTTAATTAATTAACCTAAAAAAATAATAGTATGTTGGCAATAAAAAATACACATATAGCCCTCATTTTATTTCTAACCATCCTAAGCTTATATACCAACGCTCAATCCCTCAATCCTGATAATTATAGTTTGATGGAAACCAGAGCAAATGGAGATGTTTTCATTACAGATGATGGAGGTGTAACCCGACGACAAGTTTTCAAAAATTACATTTCTCCAACAAATTATACGCTGATTGAAACTAGAAACAATGGTACACAATATACAACAAATGACGGTGGAGTTACACGCATTCCTCTACTAAAAAAGCAGGATGCTCTGCCAGTATTTGACGGCACTCCTATTCAGTGGCTCTCGCTTATGAGAAATGAAACAGCCTCTACTCATCCTGATGATATAGGAAGTATTCCTGCCGACATAATATTTTTAAGAACCAGTTTAATATTAGAAGAAGAAATTATATTAGTTTATGAGTTGGAATCAAGAGAAGGATGGCTATTGACCAGCATTGATAAAAAAACAGGTGGAACGAATTGGACTACAGTTAGGAGCAGACCCACTAACAATGCAGAATTTCGTACATCTCCAATCTATTTGTATAAAAGTAGTGAATCTACTATAGAACTAATAGGGTATGAGCATTCATTAGGACCTATTGCTGCTATATTTGGGGATATTGGCTATATGTTCAAAGCTAGTATTTCACTAATAGATGGAGCAGTAGTAAGCTACATAAACCCGAAAGAGGAAGATGGCGGTACATTTGTATTTAATTCACAGGGCATAAATGCTAAGTTGTTACATTTCCCAGAACAAAATAAATTTTTAATCACCGAATTCTTTCCAAATAATGCACTAACTCCAATAGGAATTTGGAAAACATTAGAAGCAAACGGAGATTGCAAAATAAGTGGGGAAGAGAAATATTTGACAGCCACTAATGATTCTATCAACAGATACCTTTATCAAATAAAAGGCTTAGGTAGAACAGGTATTGATGGGGCTATGCTTTTTCTACAAGAATGGAACGCTGAAAATTTCGTCAACCCTGTTCACCATATTGAATTGGCTAAACTTGATAGTGATAGATCTTTAGTATGGAAAAAAGATATCACCTCCGATGTCGGTATAAACGGAAGATTTGTATCACATTCATCTAATACTTATTTGGTTTATGGAAAATTATATACTGGAAGTATACCATTTGATGATAATGCCCCCTATTATGCTAGTAATTTTGATGATGAAGGAGAGTTGTTGTGGAAACAAACTTTTCCTACAACAGACGAATTACAAACTGCAGTCGAATACAATGAAGATACCTACCTTCTTGCAGGGGTAAGAGAGGAAAGTGAGTGTTTTTTAGTGAAATTGGACAAAGAAGGAAATACTGATGAAATAGCTAATTGGCAGCTAAATGTAGGCGAAAACTATCAAAAGGTGATTGTTGACAAACTTATACCTTTACAAAATGGTGATATTGCAATTTCCATGTTTGTGTACCGAGATACCACTATTACAAATCAATTTGGAGAAACCCTTACTAATAGAATAGGAAAACGATTTATTGGACTTATAGACAAAGATGATTTGATAACAGACATACCTACGGAAAATGTGATTGAGAATACTCATTTAAACATGAAAGTTTATCCAAACCCAAGCAACGATTTTCTAAATGTTTATTTTCAAGTGGCACATCAAGGAATACTTCAATTGCACAATTTACATGGGCAAGTGATACAACAAATACAAGTTGATAATGAAGTGTCATTAAAATTAGATACCAGTCAATTACCAAAAGGATTGTATTATTTGCAGTGGAATTCAGAAAAATACGGACAACAAACAGAAGCAATAGTTCTTAAATAATTGGTTCTAAAACCTATAATTCTTACTCAAAAAAAGCCTCCTTAAAATTTACAATTATTTGAAGAGGCTTTTTTATAACACTTAACATTCATTAGACTTTGGGCAAAAGACATAAGAAAAAAAGAATAAGCCATTGACAGCAAAGGAATTAAGCAAAATCGAAAGAGGAATACAATTTGCTCATAACCAAACATTTACTTCTTTTGTGTTTCTACTCATGTCTTTCGTCCAAAGTCCAATATCTCATCAATAATCTTCCTCATCTTCATTCTGGTTTTCCAAATTTCTCTTTTGGTTTTCTATATCCAAATTGTAAACAGGTCCTGTTGCAGTTTGCTGCAAATCAGTTTGAATCAATCCACTCAAGGTACTGATGTCCGTATTGGGAGGAACAACGGCAATTTGAATTTTAGAAGCCAACTCTTTATTGACCAAAAAAGATGCAAAAACGGGATTAGTCTGATATAAACCTGCTAAATTCACTTGATTGTCCTTATCCACAGTCAGCAAATTTCGTTTTTGATCCACATCCAAATTGTTGAGGTCTCTGCGTTTTTCCAACTCTGCATCTGCCAAAACTTGAATTCTGCGAGCTTCTGCCAATGCCTTTTTTTCGATTACCTGTGCTTCGGTTTCGGCTTCTGCCAATTTGGTCAATCGTTTTTTGCGCTCAATCTGGGCATTGATTTCTGCCACTTCACCCTCCACTTTCGCTTCTTCAATTGTCACAGTTCCTTCGGCTTTTGCTTTTTTGCGTTTGGCTTCGGCTTGTTCGAGGTCGAGAATGTTTTTGAGGCGAATCTGCTCCAACTCTCGCTCTCGCAAGCCAATTTGCTCCATTGCATCGGTAAAAGTCTTGGGGAAATAAATATCAGAAACAATGATTTCCTTGATTTCTACTCCATCTTCGCCCAAACCACCCAGTAGTCTTTGCTTCAAATCACGGATATAAGGCTCTCGTTGTGTAGTAAATACAGAATCTACGCTCGAATATGTATTCGATAGTTTACCGGCCAATTCTCGCCCACGAGGAATCAACATCAGTGAGTCGTATGCGCCCAAACTGTTGAATTGATCGTAAAACAATGAAGCATCATCGATTTTCCAACGAATTGATAGGACTAAGTTGATGGGAACACCATCACCCAGTCGAACATCTTTTAAAGTTGTCTGAAAAACGTGGTCACGATTGGCAGTGCTACTATAACGGGTGCAGGCCCAAAACTGCAATACGCAGGCAGCAAGGCACACATAAATGGTGAAATGTGGTCTTTTGGTCATGGAAATATTTGATTGAAAAGTGTAAAGGAAGGGAATTGACTTGCAATTGCTAATGTACCTATTTTTAACGTACTTCTTAAAAATTTTGGTATATTTTTTCTACATTTTTTTTCTGCAAATAGTTCCTTTTTTTTTAAAAGATGTAATGTTTTTTTGAATGAAACACATCTGCACACACATCTCACCATCTCGCTGGTGTGGGCAAAGAATGGTCATTATCGGCATGAATGTGTTTGTAATACACGCCAATACGTTGGAAGCCCACTTTTTTGAGGGCATCAAGGATGCGTTTTTTCTGTGCAGTGCCATTGAAGGAGATATCCATCGCTAAACCTCGAAGGTGAGCAGAATTGGCTACTCCGCCAACCATGCGATTTCTCACCCTATCCCGATAGCCCGAGTTCAATACAAACTTTTCTCCTGCAATCTTTTCTGCTTTCACCAACATTTGAAGCGTTGTTAGCTGCAACTTGAGGCGTTCTTGTTGACTCACAAGAAGTTCGTCCACACCGATTGGCGGTGGCGGAAGGTTTGAATTGGAAGGTAGCGGTAACACTTTCTGATTGAAGGAGGCGAATTTTGGAGGGAATTGGATATCAGTGAGTTGCACTTCTTCAATGAGTGTACCTTCTTCACTAAGATGATGGAGCAGAGCGGAGGCAACATCTGCCCGAAACTGCTGTATTTTTTTGCTGTGCTTGAAATCATTGATACGGTAAGCAGCAGTGATTTTGGTACACAGTTCTTTGGTGCGGGGAAGGAGGATGGACTCGTTGTAGGTTTTTGTTGTGTCAAACTGCTCGTGAAAAAGTAGGGTGTCCACAATAGACCATCGAATGTGAAAAGACAATTGAAGGGGAATCGCATCTGCTAAAAAGGTTTGTGATACATGGACTTCTATGTTTTCGGCAATGTTTTCGACAAAATTTTTCGGCGGTTCTTGACAAGCCCAAAGTGTGGCTATCAGCAGAAATGCAAATAGAGTGTTCCAATGGTTCATTGTGAAAAGTGAAATTACTCGAAATAAAGTTGAGGCTGAAACATCAAATAGAAAGAAACGGCTCGCCAGTCATCACCTCCTCCAAAAAAACTTCAACCGATTGCATCCAAAGTTCGTGTTCATTGCGGCAATAGGATTGATGGCCACTGTTTTCAAAAATTTGGAGGTGTTTGTAGCCCGAAAGGGATTGGTAAATGCTCTCGGTTTCTTCGAGCATTACCCGACTGTCTTTTTTGCCATACATCAACAAAGTAGGTGTCCGCACTGCTTTGGCATAATCGGCTGGATTGTGCTTGAAGGCCCAAAAACCATTTTGCAGCCCACCCCAAAGCACCAAAAGCTGGGAAGTTGGGAAACTTGGGGCATTGAGGACGGTGAAGCGGTTTTGAATGGTTTGCTGCATCGAACCAAAGGGACATTCCACCAAAATAGCGGCAGGTTGAATATCCGAAATGCTCAAAGCCCGCAGAATAGCTGCTGCTCCCATGGAAGCTCCAAAAAGCACAATGTTGTCCTCCATAAGTTCTTCTTCTGCAAAATAATACGCATATATTACATCTACTGCCTCGCCATATCCAATGCTTGTACTTTTGCCTTCTGAGCCGCCATGCCCTAAAAAATCTATCATCAAGGCATTGTAGCCCATTTCATTGAAGCCATAAGCCTCTTCCAACTGCAATGACTTGACTCCCAAATATCCATGAAACAATATGACTGTACCCTTTGCATTTTCGACAGGCAAAAGCCATCCTTCAATTTCTTTTTCGCCTCTTGAGGGAAATGTGACCCGCTCATACTTTTTGGTAGGCAAGACTTCGTTTTGCGGTTTGGGATGGTCGACTCCAAAGGGTATCAAAGCCAATTTGTCCATCATGGTTAGTTGTTCGATGCCCTTGCTTCGCTCTATCTTTTTGTCTTCGAGGCTGAAATGCGTGAACTTGTAGGCGTGTATATAGGTAAGGACGTTCAAGAGGATGAACAGCCAAATTGTTATTCTTAGGAAAAATTTGAAGCGGGATTTTTTCATTGTAGGGAGATATTAGCTATCAGGTTTTGGAAAAAAACTGGTTATTTATAACAATGAAATTACTTGAAAAATTGTTTTCAAATGATACAATGCTTTTGTAAAGAAAATGTTGTGCCATTTACTCACACTTCAAATCTTCTATATTGTGAAAAAAACACTGTTTCTACTCCTCACCTCGCTTTTTCTATTTGGCTGCAATACTTCAAATAAAAGCCTGTTTGTCACCGAAAGTGGTGAAACCTTCAAATTGAAGAATCCGCCTGGTACGATAAAAATTGGAGAGAATTTGTTTGCGGATAAGATGGAGGCTTCAAACATAAATTATCGAGAGTATTTGTATTGGATAATGGAAATATATGGTGAAAAATCAGAAACCTACCAGAAAGCATTGCCTGATACTTTGGTTTGGGATACTGAAACCGAAGATTTTTTAATTGATATTTATTTTCGTCATCCTGCTTTGAATGATTTTCCAGTAGTGGGATTGTCTTACGAACAAGCCTTGGCTTTTTGTAGTTGGCGGTCGGATAGGGTTTATGAAGTTAGGTTAATTGATAAGAAAGTTATCAGTCATACTTTTTCCCAAGATTCTACCAATTACTTTTCGATAGACCGTTTTTTGAAGGAAAATAATGCTGACAGCCAATTATTAGAAGAAAATCCCTATCCTAAATACCGACTTCCAACTATTGAAGAATGGGAATATTTGGCAAGTGGTGGTTTGGATAAGGCAAAATATCCCCATGGTTATGATGAATTATCGAAAGGATGGAAAAAGGTAACTAAGAAAGGCTATCAGGTCTATACGGTAAAACAGATAGACAAGGAAGAACCTCTTCATTTTTATGGCTCTAAAGAAATAAGTACTGATGCCAATATAGGCTACCCCAACAACTTCGGCTTTCTCCACACCATCGGCAATGTAGCCGAAATGACCTCCGAAAAAGGAATTGCCAAAGGTGGAAGTTGGTGCCATTCATTGGAGGAAAGCAAAATTGAAGCGAACATCGAATATGATAAACCAACCAAATGGCTTGGTTTTCGGTGTGTTTGTAGTTGGGAGAATCCAGTGAAATGAAAATTAAAATTGAAATCAAAATGAAAAAAAACGTAATTTTAAGCACTCGATTTCTACGATTCATTATCTAATTAACCAACAATATGAAACATCTTTCCATCACCATCCTATTGATTCTATTGACCATGACCACAAAAGCACAAACATTCTACGGTTCCGAACCCTTTGCACATACCTATTCGATAGTGGCTTACGATGAAAAAACGGGCGAGATGGGTGTGGCGGTTCAGTCGCATTGGTTTTCGGTGGGGAGTTTGGTGACTTGGGGCGAAGCAGGGGTTGGAGTAGTGGCTACGCAGTCGTTTGTGAATCCCGCTTTTGGGCCACAAGGTTTGGCATTGATGAAAGTGGGTTTATCGCCCAAACAGGCTTTGGAGAGTATGATTGCAGCAGATGAAGGTCGGGATGTGCGGCAAGTAGCACTGTTGAATACGAAAGGTGAAGTGGCGGCTCATACAGGCGAAAAGTGTATTCAAGCGGCGGGACACATTGAAGGAAAGCACTATTCGGTTCAAGCCAATATGATGCTCAACGATAAAGTTTGGGGGGCGATGGCGAAGGCTTTTGAAACGACAGAAGCACCCTTGGCGGAACGCATGATGGCGGCTTTGGAGGCGGCAGAATCGGTGGGTGGTGATATTCGGGGCAAACAGTCGGCTGCGATTTTGGTGGTGAGGGGTGAATCAACGGGTAAGGTTTGGGAAGACCGTTTGGTGGATTTGAGGGTGGAGGACCATGAGAATCCGATTGCGGAAATCAAACGGGTTTTGAAGGTGCATAGGGCGTATGAACACATGAACAAGGGTGATTTGGCGGTGGAACATGGTGACATGGATTTGGCAATGAAGGAATATGTGGCAGCGGAAGAGATGTTTCCAGAGAATGAGGAGATGAAGTTTTGGCACGCTGTTACGCTGGTGAACAATGACCGATTGAAGGAGGCTTTGCCTATTTTCAAAGAGGTTTTTACTAAAAACGAAAACTGGAAGGTACTGACTCCTCGCTTGATTGATTCGGATTTATTGAAGGTGTCGGAGGAGGATTTGAAGAAGATATTGAAGCAGTAAGGAGAGGTGTTGAATGGTTTGCTTGTAGCACCATATTTTGTGAATTTTTCATAAATCATTGATAATTAATAAATTAAACGAGAAACCGAATGGCTTGTTAATTATTGACCCTTAAACCGTCAATCAAGCAACTGCTGTTTTTCGAGTTGCTTTTGAAGCGAGAATATCCACTTTTTGTTCTTTTGGTAGGGAGAAATAAAAAGTGCTGCCTTCACCCGATTGTGATTCTACCCAAATCTTTCCATGGTGTTGTTCTACAATTTTTTTGCAGATAGCCAAGCCAATGCCCGTACCTTCGTATTTGGTACGGTTGTGTAGTCGTTGGAAAATCACAAATATCTTGTCGGTATATTCTTGTTCCATCCCAATACCATTGTCTTTCACCGAAATGATGAATTCCTTGCTGTTATCGGCACAATGTATGTGTATCTCTGGATTTTTTTCACTTCTAAATTTGATAGCGTTTCCTATGAGGTTTTGAAACAACTGTATCATCTGTATGCGATTGGCGTAAATGGTTGGTAAATGTTCAGCAATTATTCGCACTTCATTTTGTTTGATAGCCGTTTGATAATTGCCAGAAACCTGATTTACAATGTCATTCAGTGAGAGATGTTCGGCGTGATTGTCCTCTTGCATCCCAATTCTGGAATAGGCCAATAAGTCGGTCAGTAGCTTGTGCATATGGGTGACGGAAGAAGAAATAAAGTGCATGAAATCTTTTGCATCCTCATCACCTTCAATAAGATAACGTCTTTCGAGTAGTGTCGTAAAACCGCCAATGTTTCGCAGGGGTTCCTTCAAATCGTGGGAGGCGATGTAGGCAAACTGTTCGAGTTCACGGTTTGAAGTCGCCAGTTTATTGTTTTGGAGTTGGATTTCCTCATTTTTTTGTGCCAAGAGTTTGTTCATCGCCGTTTGTTCTTGATAACGGCTAAAAAATAACCAAGCTACCAATACCAAAAAACTCAATCCGACCAAAAAAGCATACCGATAGACTTGTTCGATTTGCTTCTCTTTTTGCATGATGGCGATTTGTTTTTCATTCTCTTTTTTCTCCAATTCATAGGTTTGCTTCAAACCTGCCATTTGCTGCATTGCCTCATCCTTGATGAGTGAGTCACGAAGTTCGATGTATCCTTTTTGCACTTGATACGCCTTATCAGAGTTACCATCATTAAAATAAGCTCTGGAAAGATCTAAGTATATTTCTCTTATTCTCGAACGGTCTCCCAATTGCTGGTGTATAAGAAGTGATTGTTCTAGATAATCAATGGCTTTTGCGTAGTCTTTGTTTTGAGAATAAACTCCACTAATGGCTTGCAAACAATTGGCTTCTCCAAATTTATCTCCTGATTTTTGCATCAAGTCTAAGGCTCTTTCAAAATAACTAAGTGCTTTATCGGGCATCTCCAAGATAATGTAATTCAAGCCTACATTATGAGAAGCATAAGCAATCCCCAAATCGAAAGACATACTTTCGGCCATTTTTAGAGATTGTAAGTTGTATTTTACAGATTTATCATTGTCTTTTATTTCACCATAGACGCTTCCAATTGCAGCAAGACTTCGATAGATAATAGAACTGTCTTGAGCTGCTTGAGCCATTTCTTGTGCTTGCTCATAATGCGCCAATGCTTGTGGAAAGTTTTGCTGATAGAAGAAGATAGAGCCAATGTTGTAAAGGGTTGAATAAATACCCTCTTTGTCATTCAGTTCTTCATACATTTTCATTATTTGAAGGCGATAACCATAGGCTTTTTCGTATTCACCCATCGTGAGGGATAGTTCGGCTATACTCTTCAAAATTTTAATCTGGTCTTTTTTTACCAATAGATTGTTTCCTATTGTTATAGATTTCCCAAATGATTCGAATGCTTTTTCATTGTTATTGAGCAGTATATGTACCTTTGCTAGTAAAGCGTACAGCTTACTTTGTTTGGAAAATTGTTTGGTGTAGTTTGCTGTTGTGATAGCTTCTTCCAATGATTGTTTCAAAGACAACAATTCTTCTTCTTCAAGGCTTAGAGTCCCCATATCTTCAAAAACTTCAATAAACTTATCTTCCTTCTGGTTGCCTATTTCTATCAAAACAGTTTTTAAACTATCCGTAGTATCAGCATAAGAAAAGACAAGTGAGTTTAAGAAGAAGCAAATAATACAGTAAAAGTATGGTTTTATAGATGCCATAGATAAAAATGGGAGATGCTTATTTTTGATATAAAATTTGCTGTTATGTAACAATGAATATATTCAGCTTAAAGCAAAAAAAATGCCAACTTCTATTATCGTTTGTTGAGAAATTGGCATTTTAACCTAACTATTCCACTTACATTCAACAATCTAAAGAAGATTGTATATACATCTTAATCCCTGTATTGTTTAGATGCCAGGAGGAGGAATAAATCCTAAAGAATGAGTAACGATGCCCCGTACAATCTTAGCTATAGGAGAGGAATTGCCAAGTCCCCCTTTTAGATCAGTTGCTTTAGAACCGTTAATTTCTTTAACGTTGTCTAATTGCTTCAATTCAGAAATAGATACTTTTTTCATTGCCGTATAAATTTGAGTATTAATAAATTTGCCAAAAGTAAAATTAGATGTGAAACCAAATGGCTTGCTTTGGATTCACTTTCTAAAGAGCAAAAACAATTCCAATTTTGAAAAAGAAAAATATTTAAAAAAAACTTGATGATAGCTATCCAAAATATTAGAGAAAAAAATAAAATAATGACATGAAAAGTTTTTTCAAAAACAATAAAAAAATACAATTACAAACTGATAAACAAGTATTTACACAGCAATAAATCTATCTGTCATCGAAAAGGATAGTATCATTTTGGCCTATACTTTCAAAAGATTATGCCAAAAGACTATTGGCTGATTTTGGAGCAGCATAGACTTATTTGTCATCATAGTATTGGTTTTTTCTTCAATAAAGTATTGCCTACTTTTTTTCATTCATAGGAAAACTAAGTGATTTGCGTAGTTTCTGCGAGTTTTACCGTTTTTTCAAAATACGTTTTTAAGCCGTTTTCTTAGCCTTGCTTTGCCGTTACCTTTGTGCCATTAATTAACAATAAACAATTCAAATACTAAAAAACCACAACACTTTCACTAACACAATTTTAAAATGCTTAATCATCACGCAGAATTCACAAAACTCACCGACAACGAATTATTATCTACCTACAGTGCCACAAACGACGACAAATGTATTGCCACATTGTATAGTCGTTACTATCAAAAGGTTTATCATAAGTGCCTGACATTCACAAAAGATAAGGACAAAGCCTTTGATTTGACTCAGGATATTCTGGTAAAGACACTACGCAATGTCTCTTCATTTCAGAGTAAATCTGCTTTTTCGAGTTGGTTGTACCGAATCACCTACAACTACTGCATAGACTATGTTAGAAACAAGAAGAAGAGGGCAGAAATATCCTTGGAAACGCAAATCCACATTGCAGAACAGATGCCTTACGAGGAATATAAAGAAGACGATTACCAACGTTTCAAAAGAGTTCAAAAATTGTTGAGCCGTTTTACTGGCGAAACTAGAGAAATGCTTGAATTAAAATACTTAGAAGGATATTCCCTAAAAGAAATTATGGATAAATACGGTTTGGCAGAAAGTGCAGTAAAAATGCGTTTGCTTAGAGCAAAAAGAAAAATTGCTGACTTATATGATAAAGAGTTCATTCAATAGAGAACTAATTATGAGATATTTTAAGGGCTATTAGACATTAAGTTATCAAGACCAATTTTTACTTTATAGACTCTCATTTTTCTGATATTTGAAGTAGAGTCATATACAACCATCGAATGAGTATCCAACTTATTCGATGGTTTTGTTTTTAGAGTAGATGGAAGCCATCGCATCTATTCTACTATTGAGGATAGGCACTATATGACTAAATTCCTCGAAACCAATCCAACAGTTGCAAAATTTCCTAATAGCTATCATTCATCAATATCAATCCTTTTTTAGCTTTAACTACTTTTGAAGACAACCAATCCTCTCTAAATTGCTTGATTTTTTTGTCCACCTTCAAACCTGCATCCTCATAAGTAATCACTTCCAAACGATAGTCTTCGGATAATGTAGCAACGGTTTTTTGAGAATTCCCATGATGTAAATAAGTGATTTCTACCTCATCACCAACGGCATGTGTTTTCAATATATCTTGAAGCGATTGGCTATTCTTCAATATTTTTCCGTCAATTGCCGTAATCACATCTCCTACATCTAAGCCAGCATTGTAAAGTGGAGTACCTTTCACCGTACCAGAATTGATTTGAAGTCCTTTGTCTTTTTGAAAAGAATACTGACAGCGACTCAAATAGGCACGATTAGGATATTTTTTTTGCAGTAACAGACCAGCATTGGCCAGCAATGCTTTGTAGTCGTTGATAGCAGTTCCGTAGATATATTCTTTGAAAAAAGTGTCGGCAAAATTTTTATCCCCTGTCACTTCTGCAAGTGTGGTTTCCAAATCTTGTATCGTGAATGGGATTTCTTCTTTGCCATAAGATTGCCAAAGCGCATACATATAGTCATCTAAATTCACATTATCAAAAGAACTACGCAATTGAAGGTCGAGAGCCAAACCAATCACACTGCCTAAAGGATAATAAGACGTGTGGCAATTTTGAAAATTGGTTTTATCCATTTGACTTGCAGCATCTACAAAAGGCGCACGTTGGCTCATGTCAATAGCTGAATACAAGCCAGTTGCAGGTTGATTCAATACATACTGAAGATCAGTACTCAATTTAGCTGCATAATCATCAAGTGTGTGAACACCTACCCTGCAAAGTATTAAATCATCATAATAGGATGTAAAACCTTCTGCAAACCACAGTTCTCCACACATATTGGCATGTTCGAAGTCAAAAGGTTCTAAAGAAGCAGGACGAAGCCGTTCTACATTCCAACAATGAAAAAACTCATGGGATACAGTTCCCATCAAAGGTACTATATTGTTAGCCAAACTATTGGAAGATGTGAGCATGGTGGAATTTCGATGCTCCATACCATCACCATTGATTCCTGTTCGGTAATCACAAATAAAAGTGTAGTTACCAAAATCATAACTCGGTAGTTCTCCATAAATAGCCTGTTGCTCCAAAACTACTCTTTTTACTATCTCTGCAAAATCATCAATAACAGTTTCCTCCGTATCATGCGTTACTGCCAATCGCATAACCAATTTATTGCCATCAGGATTCTGAACAGACCATTCTCGCAAGCTATAATCACTCAATTTGGTGGGACTATCCATAAAATATTGCAGATTTGGGGCTAAAAAAATTGAAGGAGTAGCTGTTGATTTAAGCTGTGTAGCAATCTTCCATTTGCTATTTTCAGGGATATGAAATTCAACCGTAATCGGGTATTTTTCCAAACCTTTTGCCCACATAAAAGTAGCAGGGATGTTGAGATGTGCGTGTGTATCATCAATTTTGGCATAGGTTCCATCTGCTCTATCTGCAAATAAGGTATAGTGAACATTTACAGTCCCATTGTGTTTTAATATCTGCCAAGACTCAGGGGTAATACGTTCTATTTCTAATGCCTGACCCGCTTCATCTAGTGCAGCCACATTGTACACGTTTTTGCCAAATTGATGAATGGCATATCGTCCAGGGGAAGTGGAACTCATCGTAACAATAAATGGCTCATCAGGCAAATGTCTATAGGTGATGCTGATTTCTGCCTCGTGATGCAGTGCATTGGGAAAAGCTATTTCATAATGACTTGTAGGAATAATGGTATTGGACTCAAACTGCGCTGACAATACGAAAGGACATAATAATGTACAAATCCACAACAATAGATAATTTCTCATGGCAATTGGGAGATTTTAGAGTAAAAAATAGACTATGGGACACTTATTGAATATTGACGAACTAGTAGCATTTTGAAGGTTTTTTTACAAAAAACGTACTATTTCAAACATCAATAAAATCATTCATTCAAACCAAATGAGAGGAGTCTGATTTTGAATGTTTTGTCACAGAGTTGGATAATAAAAAACAAAAACATAGGTATTTTATGGTAATATATTAGAAGAATAAATTACTAAAATTAGGAGTTGAAAAAATCTAGGGTTGTGCTAATGAGTATGTAAATATAAAGCATTAAATATCGTCAAAAAAAACAAAATCCATAACATTTACCTATTTTTTGACACATTTTTTTGGTTTTTTTACAACAAAATGAAGATTTACAGTAATAAAAAATCAAAACATCACCAAAACTGCAAAAGTCTTATTAATTTGCATGATTAAAAAATAAACTATGGACAAACGAACTTTTCTCAAAGCTACTGCAATTACAACTGCTGGAATAATCATCAATCCATTAGCAGGTTGTCAGCAAACGACTGAAAAAAATACAACTACTGATAAACCCGCCGAACTGTCCACTACGGCTGATGCTTTTACCTTACCTCCTCTGGCCTATAGTTTTGCGGCACTTGCGCCCAATATTGATGCCGAAACGATGGAAATTCACCACGATAAGCACCATGCGGGCTATGTCAAAAAACTCAACGCCGCCATAAAAGGAACATCATTTGAAGGCAAAACATTGGAGGAAATCGTCAAAAGTGTGTCCGATAAAGACGCTGACACTGCTGTTCGCAATAATGGCGGTGGTCACTTCAACCACAGTCTTTTCTGGTCGGTCATAGGCCCTGCCGAAGCAAGCGGACAACCCGAAGGTCAATTAGAAGAGGCTCTAAATGCGACATTTGGCAGCATCGGTAAATTCAAAGAAGCATTTTCTGCTGCTTCCAGTTCTGTATTTGGTTCGGGATGGGCATGGCTCTGTGTTGGAGAGGACAAAAAAATGTTCATTACCACCACTCCCAACCAAGACAACCCTTTGATGAAGAGTCTGGTCGAAAAAGCAGGAACGCCTATTCTTGGCATAGATGTTTGGGAACACGCCTATTACCTCAACTACCAAAACCGCCGAGCCGACTACATTGCCAACTTCTACAATGTAGTGGATTGGAGCAGTGTTAGTGAGCGTTTTGCAGGATTAATGTAGTGGCTTGCAAAAAAGTACATACACTGATTCTAAAGTTATTTATACCTTCAAAAGGGCTTTAGCCTTGTCCCTATTCCAATGAAATCGGAATAGTATCGCAGCGATGCTGCTGGAATATAAATAAATTCAAAAAATAGCACAATAAATATTTGACTATGAGCAAATTGCATTTTCAATGTAATTATCCTTAAATTATTTACTGCTAACGACATCAAAATATTTTGTCTTACGTCTTACATCCAAAGTCCAAATCACTTAATCCCCAAAAAAAATGCAGAGCCTCTCAAGCCTCGCCGTCAAAACTTACTTCAAATGGCAACGACACAAAAGAGGAGGTAAACACTACCCCATTCAAGTCGTCCGAAAATACTTTGAGCAGCAAGCCCGAAGACTACCTTCCGTCAAAAACTTGAAGGTAGAAACGGAGAAAACCGACATCAAGGGCATCCCCTCCACATGGTTCACCCCAAAACCAATCCCTTCAAAACCACTCGCCAATCACATCATTTACTACCTACACGGTGGAGGATACGCCATCTGTTCTGTCAATACCCACCAACGCCTAATCGCACACATCGCAAAAGCCTGTCACGCCAAAGTATTGGCAATTGACTACCGATTAGCGCCCGAACATCCCTTTCCAGCAGCCATTGAAGATGCCATCAGCGTTTATCAACACCTCCTTCAATCCTACCGCCCTTCTCAAATTATTCTCATGGGCGACTCAGCTGGAGGCGGACTCAGCGCTGCTTCCTTACTCAAAATGAAACAATTGCAAATTCCACTACCCAAAGCAGCCGTATTGCTTTCTCCGTGGGTCGACTTGGTAGGTGAAAACGAAAGTTACCACACCAAAGCCGACAAAGACCTCATCATTGCCGTAGCCGATATACGCCGCTACTCCAAAGACTACTTCAAAAACACCGCTCCCACACATCCCCTTGTATCTCCCGTATATGCAGATTTATCAGGTTTGCCGCCGCTGCTTATTCAAGTCGGCACACATGAAGTCCTCATAGACGATTCCCTCAAATTGGCGGAAAAAGCCAAACAAGATGGTGTAGATGTCACCCTACAAATATGGGAAAACATGCTCCACGTTTGGCAGTTTTTTGCGGATTTCATGCCCGAAAGCAAAAAGGCCATTCGGAATATTGCAGAGTTCATAGAACATTTGTAAGGAAGGCAATGGATGAATAAAACGGAAGCCTTCAATGGAAACATCAGAAGTTTCCAAAACCAAACTAGCTTTTCCCAATCTTTCAAATTCTTGGCATCTACACTCAATGTGATTTGCGAATAAAATTCTATAACATTTCCACCAAATTCTAACAAACAATTCTGACTTTTTTCCGTTATATTTGCACTCAATGTTCAAAAAAGCAATCCATATCCTCCTTGCCCTACTCATTTTAGGGACTTCAATGGGCTTGACAATCAACAAACACTATTGTCAAAATCAATTGAAAGGAATGGCTGTGTTTTTTCAGCCCCCGAATTGCCATGATCTAATCAAAAGCCAAAAAACATCGGGCTGCAAACACCATCAAGCACCCAAACCCACTTGCAAACATGCAGAAAAGGGTGATGTAAAAGGCTGTTGCAGTAATGAATCGGAATATGTCCATTTAGAACAGAACCTAATCAGTCCTTCTATTTCACAAGACATAACACCTATTTTTGAATGGGCGGCAATCCTTCATTTTACCTTCAATGACATCTATTCCTCTTCCAATCATACCAACGCAAAGTTTCAACACTATTCTCCTCCGCTGCTCTGTCGAGACATCACATTGTTGGTACAATCTTTCCTTTGTTGAGCATTTCCTCAAACGATGACCTATTCCTTTGTCATTGTCTATTAGATTTTATTACATCTATTTTCTTATTCGGTGCTAATTATTTGCACGCAGATGATGTTCTGTAACGGCAATTTTAATTGTAGTCACACCATATCAATTCCCTGCATCTCTCTGTCTCTCCGTTTAATACAAACTGTGTGAGCCATTGCATATACGCAGTGAAAATCCGTAGCTACCGAAAAAAATATTTGAACATATCTAAATGCTCAACAAAACAATCCGTTTCTTTCTCGAAAACAAACTTTTCGCCATACTCTTTTTAGTGATCATGGTGGTATGGGGTTTGTCGACCGCCCCCTTCAATTTTGAAGTAGGCGGGCTACCCAAAGACCCTGTGGCAGTAGATGCCATTCCAGACATTGGCGAAAACCAACAAATCGTTTTCACCAAATGGATGGGACGTTCGCCCCAGGACATCGAAGACCAAATCACCTATCCATTGACTTCCGCCTTGTTGGGAATACCAGGCGTGCGTACAGTCCGCAGCAATTCCATGTTTGGCTTTTCTAGCATCTACATCATCTTCAATGACGACATAGAATTTTATTGGAGCCGTTCCCGCATCCTCGAAAAACTCAATTCGCTGCCCAGCAGCCTGTTGCCAGATGGCGTACAGCCCACACTCGGCCCAGATGCCACCGCTTTGGGGCAAATATTTTGGTACACATTGGAAGGGCGAGATACAGACGGAAACGTGACAGGCGGTTGGGATTTACAAGAATTGCGGAGCATACAAGATTTTTATGTCAAATACGGTTTGGGGGCAGCAGAGGGCGTTTCGGAAGTAGCTTCGGTGGGAGGATATGTCAAAGAATACCAAATAGACCTCGACCCCGATGCGCTAAAGGCCAGCAACATCACCCTCCCACAAGTCGTCAAAGCCGTCCAAAATAGCAACATTGACGTAGGCGCAAAAACCATTGAAATCAATCGAGTAGAGTATTTTGTAAGAGGTTTGGGCTACATCAAATCTTTGGAAGACTTGGAGGAAACGGTCATTGTCGCCCGCCAAAACACCCCCATTCGCATCAAAGACGTGGCGAAAGTCTATTTGGGTCCCGCCACCCGTCGGGGCGCATTGGACAAGTCGGGAGCAGAAGTTGTAGGCGGTGTCGTTGTGGCGAGATATGGAGCGAACCCATTGGAGGTCATCAACAATGTCAAAACCAAAATCGCCGAAATTGCAGGTGGTTTGCCCACCAAAACTCTGGCAGACGGAACGTTTTCACAGGTGACAGTCGTGCCTTTTTACGACCGCACCCAACTCATTCACGAAACCATCGGTACATTGGAGGAAGCCCTTTATCTCGAAATCCTCATCACCATCATTGTCGTTATCATCATGCTCCTCAATTTTCGGGCATCTTTGTTGGTATCGGGATTGCTGCCGATTGCTGTTTTGATGTGTTTTATTGCCATGCGTTATTTCGGAGTAGATGCCAATATCGTGGCTTTGTCGGGTATTGCAATTGCGATTGGAACGATGGTCGATATGGGCATTGTGCTATGCGAGAATATTTTAGAACGATTGAAGGAAGCCGATGAATCGGAAGACAAATTGGAGGTCGTTTATCGAGCGACTACCGAAGTTGCCTCTGCTGTGATTACCGCCGTAGCCACGACCATCATCAGTTTTTTACCCGTTTTCACAATGGTTGCCGCCGAAGGAAAACTATTCCGCCCATTGGCTTTCACCAAAACCTTTGCATTGTTGGCTTCAATCATTGTAGCGGTTATTTTGATTCCGCCATTCGCACACTGGCTTTTTGGCTTCAAAATCAAAACCCCAAAATTCCTTCAATCCAAAAAGACTGAATATCCAATATCCAATACCAAATCTAAATGGAAGGTTTCTCCATTAACCATTCTCAATTATATAGTAGCCCTATTCGTAGCCTACTTTTTGACCCAAAAATGGATGCCCTTAGGCGTAAACAACAGCCTGCTTATCAATTTTCTATTTGTCGGTTTGATCATTGCAGCAATATTGGCATTTTTTCAAATGGTTATCCATTTCTACGAAAATATCCTGCGGTTTTGTCTGCATCTCAAATGGTTGTTTTTGCTCTTGCCCATTTTCATCATTTACGTAGGCTTCTCCATTTTCCAAAAAACAGGACGAGAATTTATGCCCTCTTTGAATGAAGGTTCATTCCTCCTCATGCCCACTTCAATGCCACATTCAGGTATGGAAGAAAACTTGGAAGTCTTGAGAATGTTGGACATGGCTGCAACATCTATTCCTGAAGTCGAAACCGTTGTCGGCAAATTAGGGCGGGCAGAATCTGCCTTAGACCCTGCACCGATTTCGATGTATGAAAACATCATAAATTATAAAACCGAATACAAAACCGATGAAGACGGACAACGCATCCGCTTCAAAGTCGATGAACAGGGTAAATACCTGCAAGACGAAAAAGGCGAATTGATCCCCGACTCCAATGGTAAATACTTTCGACAATGGCGAGACGAAATCCAAAGCCCTGATGATATATGGAACGAAATTGTGAAAGCCACCAAACTCCCTGGCGTAACTTCTGCCCCCAAATTGCAACCCATCGAAACCCGACTGGTAATGCTTCAAACGGGGATGCGTGCGCCAATGGGCATCAAAGTCAAAGGCTCTGATTTACAAATCATCCAAGACTTTGGGCTGCAATTGGAATCCGCATTGAAGGAAGTCGAAGGCGTAAAAGCCCAAGCTGTTTTTGCAGATAGAATCGTCGGCAAACCTTACTTGGAGATTGATTGGAACAGAGCAGAATTGGCACGTTACGGATTGACCATCAAAGATGCACAGCAATATGTGGAAGTCGCCATTGGAGGTATCAGCCTATCCCAAAGCGTGGAAGGTCGAGAGCGTTACCCAATTCGAGTACGCTATCCGAGGACTTTGCGGGATTCGCCTGCTGCCATCGAAGACATGCTGATTCCCACGCCTTCGGGAACCGAAATTCCATTGAGCGAAGTGGGTGAAATCTTATACGAACAAGGCCCACAAGCTATCAAAAGTGAGGACAGTTTTTTGGTGGGTTATGTGCTTTTCGACAAATTAGAGGGCTTTTCGGAGGTTGAGGTCGTGGAGAATGCACAGCAATATTTGGAACAACAAATTGAAGTTGGAAAAATCACCGTACCTGCGGGCATCAGTTACCGTTTTGCAGGAAATTACGAAAATCAGGTGCGGGCTTCCAAACGTTTGAGCGTGGTCATGCCTCTAGCTTTGATGCTGATTTTCTTGATTCTCTACCTTCAATTTAGGTCAATACCTTTATCTCTTATGGTTTTTTCAGGCGTTGCAGTAGCTTTTGCAGGGGGCTTTATCATGATTGGATTGTACAGCACGGATTGGTTCATGAATTTTGATTTGTTTGGAATCAACATGCGAAATATGCTTCAAATTCAAACAATTAACCTAAGCGTTGCTGTTTGGGTGGGATTCTTAGCTTTGTTTGGAATTGCTACAGATGACGGGGTTTTGGTAGGTACTTATCTGCAACAATCTTTTAAGGAAAATGAACCAAAAACAGTAGCAGAAATTCGAGATGCAGTCGTTGAAGCGGGCAAACGTCGGGTGCGCCCTGCAATGATGACCACCGCCACAACGATATTGGCTCTGTTACCTGTCTTGACTTCTACGGGAAGAGGATCGGACATCATGATACCGATGGCGATTCCTTCTTTTGGAGGAATGTTGATTCAGATGATTACCATGTTTACCGTCCCTGTGTTGTTTGCGATTTGGAAAGAAACGAAACTGAAACTGAGGTGATTGAACACAGAGGATTTTTTTGGTTTAGCGGAAACTTTGTCAACGGTCGAAGACATTGGCAACAGTTGAAGCGGTGACAATAGAAAACAGAAACTATTAAAAAAAATGCAAATAAAAACAATTCAAATATTCATCATCAGCCTGCTAAGTATTTGTTCACAAATCACTTACAGTCAAGAATTAGAGGATTATCTACAAATTGCAGTTGAAAACCACCCCCAACTAAAAGCCATCAATTACGAAGTAAAATCCGAACTCGAAAAAATACCACAAGTCACCGCATTACCAGAACCCGAAGTAGGCGGAGGTATATTTTTATTACCCGTTGAAACGAGAGTTGGCGCACAAAGATTGCGGCTATCCGCCAGTCAAATGCTTCCACCAAAAGGTAGCCGAACCGCCAAAGCAGAGGCAGTGACTGCAATGGCAAAAGCAAAAGAACAAACATTGGAGGTGGTAAAAAATCAGTTGTTCTATGAACTCAAACAAATCTGGTACGAACGTTACGAATCCAAAGAAACAATTGAAGTGCATCAGGAGAACTTGGAATTGTTGGAGGCTTTCGAGCAGTTGGCATTAATTAAATTTGAAGCAGGATTGGGAAGTATGACCAACGTTTTGCGGGTGCAAATGGAGAAGAATAAGGTGAATACCCAAATCGAAAATTTGCAGGACAAACTGCAATTTCTGCAAGTGAAATTCAACCAAATTCTGAACCGAGATACACAAGCACCCATTGCGATTCCCGACACGATGCCATTGAAGGAAATTGCAGAAGACCAAAACATTGTAGCCGAAAAAATCAAAACCCAAAACCCTGCTTTGCAGCAATTTCAGCTTCAACAAGATGCCATTCAACAGCGCATCAAAGTAGAAGAATGGGCTTTCAAACCGAGCTTTGGAGTGGGCTTAGAATATGCCATGACCGATAAACGGAAAGATATGGAAGTCAAAGGAAATGGCAAAGATATGTTGATGCCCAAGGTGATGGTAAAATTGCCTTTGTTCAAATCAAAATACGAGGCTGCCGTGAAAGAGCAGGAATACAAAATATTGGCATTGAAGGAAAAAGAACACGATATAAGCCTTCAATTATTGACCGCCTTAGAACGAGGTTTCACCGAATACCGCACCGCCCAACGACAAATTGCACTCTACAAAGACCAAATTGACTTAGCAGAACGTGCGCTCGATTTGTTGGTAACGGTTTATAGCACCGACAACAAGGATTTTGAAGAATTGCTGCGGATGCAAGGACAGATTTTAAATGACCAATTGGCAATATTGAAGGCACAGAAGGAAGGCAATATTGCAGTGGCTTTTATTGAGTCACTTTATACTGAATGAAACAATAAAACTATGAATAAATCAGTCATTATCACAGCAATAGTAACCCTCATTTTGGGTATTGGCATTGGCTTTTTGCTCTTTGGCAGAAGCAGCGGCGATGCTGCAATGGACACACACGACCACGAACTCGAAGCGACAACTACGGCAGAAAGCAAAACGATTTGGACGTGTTCGATGCACCCCCAAATTCGCCAAAACGAGCCAGGAGATTGTCCGCTTTGTGGGATGGATTTGATTCCATTGGAGGCAGGCAACAGCGACAATCCCATACAATTGACCATGACTGCTGATGCGGTCAAATTGGCGAATATTCAAACAACGATAATCGGTCAAGTAGGTGCTGGAAATACTGCGAGTCTCGAAGAAAACGGAGGCAAAGAACTTTTATTAGCGGGCAAGGTGAAAATGAACGAAACGTTGAGTAGTACGCAAACAGCACATGTAGGCGGAAGGATTGAAAAGTTGTATGTCAATTCGGAAGGGGAAAATATCCGCAAAGGGCAGAAAATCGCTTCGGTCTATTCACCCGAATTGGTGGCGGCACAAAAGGAATTGTTTGAAGCCAAAAAATTGCAAAATCGCCTGCCTGCTTTGTACGAGGCTGCAAAAAACAAGCTGCAACTGTGGAAAATTCCAGTCAGTACGATTCAGGAAATTGAGCAAAGAGGCGTGGTGAAAACAGAGATTGACATTTTTGCGGATGTGGATGGTACAGTGATGCGAAAGATGGTGAATTTGGGCGATCACATCAAAGCGGGGAGTCCGATGTTTGAAGTAATGAATTTGAGCAAAGTATGGGTTTTGTTTGATATCTATGAAAAAGATTTGCAGTGGATTCGGAAAGGCGATGTCATCGAATTCAATGTGGCTGCAATGCCCGAAAAAACCTTCAAAGCTCCAATCACTTTCATTGACCCTTTCATTGACCCACAAACGAGGGTGGCGACAGTGCGGGTAGAGGCAAGCAGCAATGGCGGCAAATTGAAGCCCGATATGTTTGCCAAAGGCATACTGAAAACCAACCCTTTGCCTATTGCAGCTACTTCAAAAAAAGGCGGTACACCTTTGACCATTCCCAAAACTGCGGTTTTGTGGACAGGCAAGGAGTCGGTGGTTTATATCAAAAATCAAGAAATGGACATTCCTACTTTTGAGTACAGAGTTATCAAATTGGGTGTAAGTTTGGGCGATGCTTATGTGGTGGAAAGTGGCTTGGAAGCGGGCGCAGAGGTAGTAACGAATGGTGCATTTAAGATTGATGCTTCAGCACAGTTGAGCAATAAGGCGAGCATGATGAACAAGCAAGTGGCGATTAAAAATGAAGCAATGGCGAAAGAAGATATGGCCGTGAAAATACCTAATTACCATTCTAAAACGCCCAAAGCTTTCAAGCTGCAATTGGGAAATACAGCATCGGCTTACCTTCAATTGAAGGATGCGCTTGTGGCTACCGATTTTGAAGCAGCGAATTTGGCAAGCATGGCATTGAAGCAAGCGATGGAGAAAACAGATATGATGCTATTGAAGGGAGAAGTGCATACTTATTGGATGGAGCAATTGAAGCCTTTGAATGTGCATTTGGATTTGCTACAAAAAGCAAAAGGTGTGGAAGATCAGCGCAAGCAATTTTCCAATGTTTCGGATTTGCTGACAGTGATGGTGAAGGCTTTTGGCATTGATGGAACGGATTTGTACGTACAGTTTTGTCCTATGGGTTTTGACAATATTGGGGCTTATTGGTTGAGTGAGGTGGCCCAAATTCAAAACCCCTATTTCGGGGATAAAATGATGAAGTGTGGTTCAGTGACAGATACACTAAAGGCAGATTAGTAGATGTGTAAACTGATAGATTACTGAGTCCACTTAATATTTAATACTCAAAATAATAAATAATGTGTTGACACGAATAAAATGTGTTAAACATACATATTTTTAATCAATTAAATTTTTACTCAAGATGAAAAATTTCTTACTTTTTGCCCTGACATTCTGCTTGTTGAATGTCAGCAGCTTCGCTCAAAACAGTATTAAACTGAACATTCACCACAAGTTGGGGGATGAAGCTTTTGTGATGCAAACAGAAGCGACCAACAACCTCGGCAACCGATTCAATGTGAGCCGATTGCAGTATTACATTTCCGAAATTTCTATCCTTCACAATGGCACAATCGAGACGAAAATCAAAGACCTGTGGGTTTTGGTAGATGCTGCTGGAGAAACCGTAGTGGATTTGGGAATGCACAACATTGATGCCATTGAAGGTATCCGTTTCCACATTGGAGTCGACCAAGAGCACAATCACTCCGACCCTGCAAGTTATCCAAATGGTCATGCTTTGGCTCCAAAATTCCCTTCCATGCACTGGGGATGGGCTGCGGGTTATCGCTTCATTGCTTATGAAGGAAATGGTGGAAACTTCCTCAACCAAGATTGCGAATTGCACGGTTTGGGAGATAACAACTACTTCAAAACCAGCATTGATATGAATGTTACTGCTGCAAACAATGAGATTCTTATCAACTTAGATGCAGACTATACTCGTGTGATAGAAAATATCAACGTGAACTCGGGTGTGATTCTTCATGGAGACAATGGCCCAGCTAAAAAAGCACTCGAAAACTTTAGAGATTACGTGTTCACCGCTTCTGATAATGCTACTTCAATTGTGGACTTTAGTGAAATCAATGGCTTCAATTTGTACCCAAATCCTGCCAATGTAGGAAGTGCTTTTATTGCTATTGAAGCCACTCAAGACCTTCAATATCAAGTAGTCGTTTACGATGTATTGGGTCGTGAGATTCAGTCTTTGGACAATGTGAAAAGCAATGTACCTATGGCACTAAACTTGAATGTGGCAGGTTTGTACATCATTAGTTTGGTGAAAGAAGGAAAGTCTGTTATCACCAAGAAATTGCAGGTGAATTAATAGAGTGGTGATTAGTGGATTGGTGACTGGTAATCAGTTACTAATCCACAGTTGCCAATTATCAGTTACTAATATACAACCAATTACAATGAAAAAAATCTGCTTTTTCTTTCTGATATGTTTCACGATGGCTGCCTGTCAAGACGAAGGAGCGATAGAGCCATTGTATGTGCCTGATTTGATGGAAATTCCCAAGGGTTTTCCAGAAGTGGATGCGCCAGAAGGAAACGAATTCACACAGGCCCGTTGGGATTTGGGTAAAAAACTGTTTTTTGACCCCATTCTATCGGCAGACTCCTCTATTAGTTGTGCAAGTTGTCACCATCCGCAGTTGGCATTTAGTGACAACTTGCCTTTTAGTTTGGGAGTAGAAGGAGCAATAGGCACTCGGAATAGCCCTACTTTGGCAAACGTGGCTTACCATCCCTACTTCACTCGAGAAGGTGGTGTGCCGACTTTAGAAATGCAAACATTGGTACCGATTCAAGAGCATAATGAGTTTAACTTCAACATTCTGTTGATTGCAGAGCGGTTGAAACAAAACGCAGAATATGTGGTCATGTCGAAGGAGGCTTATGACCGAGAGCCAGATGCTTTTGTGATTACCCGTTCTTTGGCTTGCTTCGAAAGGAGTCTTTTGAGTGGCTATAGTTCCTATGACCAGTATGTGAATTATGGGAAAACGGATGCTCTTTCAGAGGCTGCAATAAATGGGATGAACCTCTTTTTTGGGGAACGCACCCATTGCAGTAGCTGTCATAGCGGCTTCAATTTCACCAATTACGCCTTTGAAAACAATGGTTTGTATGAAAACTATACGGACGAAGGAAGGTTTCGACTCACAAGCAAAGAAGCAGACAGGGCTTTGTTCAAAGTGGCGAGTTTGCGAAATATTGAACTGACAGCTCCTTATATGCACGATGGTTCGATGAACACACTGGAGGAAGTAATTGCTCACTATCAATCAGGTGGAAAGAATCATCCCCATAAAAGTGACCTATTGAAGCCCCTCAACTTGACCGAAACAGAACAACAAGAGTTGATTGCGTTTTTGAAGTCTTTGACTGATGAAGAATTTGTTAACAATCCTCTTTTTAATAAATAGAAAAATAACACATAATTACATGTATAAAATAAAATACTTATCAATAATATTTTGCAGCATTTTATTGGCGGTTGCCTGCAGCAAAGAAGATGATAGTCCACCAGAAGAGGTGATTCAAATAGACGAAACACCTTACCTATTGAAGTACGGAAATTTTCCCGAACCAGATTTGCCTGCTGACAACCCCTTGACAATACAGGGTGTACATCTGGGAAAAATGTTGTTTTACGAACAAAAGCTATCGAAAGATGGCACACAATCCTGTGCGAGTTGCCACCGACAATTGGACGGTTTTTCCGATACCTTGAAGTTTTCGATTGGAGTGGAAGGGCTACCAGGCAAACGGCAAGCCATGCCTGTATTCAACATGGCATGGCACAGCAATGAGTTTTTCTGGGATGGTCGAGCACATTTGTTACGTGACCAAGCTTTGAAGCCCATTCAAGACCCTTTGGAAATGAACGAAACACTGGACAATGTGGTGGCAAAATTGAGCAACGAAAAAATGTATCGTGACCAATTTTCCCGTGCTTTTGGCAGCCCCGATATTACCCCCGAAAAAATGGCTTTGGCAATGGAGCAGTTCATGTTGAGCATCGTATCGAATGATTCCAAATACGATCGATTTTTAGCGGGAGAGGTGGAATTGACCGAAAGTGAACAACGGGGTAAAGAGTTGTTTGAAACGGAGTACAATCCATTTTTTCCTCAGTTTTCGGGGGCTGATTGCGCCCACTGTCACGGCGGAATCAACTTCGAAAACGACCAATACATGAACAATGGCTTAGACGTAGATGCCAATTTGACTGACATTGGACGAGAAAATGTTACCAAAGATGCAGCTGACAAAGGGAAGTTTAAAGTGCCAAGTTTGCGGAATGTGGCAGTTACCCCCCCCTATATGCACGATGGTCGCTTCAAAACGCTAGAACAAGTCATTGACCACTACAATCAAGGTATCAGAACGTCTGCAACGGTTGATCCTGCAATACTAAATACCAAAGACACAGGTTTGTTTTTGACACCGCAAGACAAACAAGATTTGGTGAATTTCTTGAAGACACTGACCGACCAGACATTTTTGGAAAACGAAGAATATGATACGCCATTCTAAGAGTGGGTTTTGCAGTTCATTGGGTGGTTTGTAACTCAACTACTTACCATCCAATGAATTGTATTTTCCTTAATAAACAATAACAGATTATTCAGATGAGAACACTTTACTCCAATAATATCAGCGAACATTTTTCGGAGAAGTCTTATCACTTCAAAAAACGCAATTATATATATCTTCCAGAAAATATTGTTCAAAAAATATTCTTTATTCACAAAGGAATAATCAGAATTGGTTATTACAATGAGAATTCCGAGAATATAACGAAAGCCATACTTTTTCAAGGAGATATATTTGGCGTATTGCGCTTATTTCACCAAGAAGCAACCTACAATTATGCAGAAGTCATGAGTTCAAATGCGGAAATTGCCAGCATGAGCCAAGCTGATTTCTTTCAAAAAATCAATACAGATGAAAGCTTCAATCTGTTTGTTCTACAAACAATCAGCTATAGACTTATTCAATTGGAAAGAAGATGGGCACTGTTGAGTAGTATGCCTACCCGCAGAAGGTTGCTTTCCTTTATTCTGGAAATGGGCTTGAAACAAGGCAAAAAAGTAGGTTTTGATACAATGATCGAAAATCCCTTTACACACCAAGAAATTGGAGATATAATTGGAGCTTCTCGTCAAACTGTAACAACTACCTTCAATGAATTGAAAGAACAAAATATAATTTATTATAACCGAAAGAAAATATTAATCAGAGATTTGAAAAAATTGAAGCAAATGTTTTCTAAATAAATAAAATTTTTAAACATGGATCACGAACACCAACATCATCAAAAAACCAAGTCAGAACATGCACAAACTGAAGATAAAAAAACCATGAAGCACGAAGGTCATGGCGGACATGAAGAACACCACGATCACCACCGAATGATGATAGAAGACTTCAAAAAACGGTTTTGGGTTTCACTCATTTTGAGTATTCCCGTCGTCATCCTATCTCCCATGATACAGGGATTGTTGGGCTATGAACTTACTTTCCCAGGACATCTATATGTCATTTTTGCGCTATCCAGTCTTGTATTTTTCTACGGTGGGTTTCCTTTTTTGAAGGGCATGGTTGAAGAATTGAAGAAAAAGGAGGCGGGAATGATGACCCTCATTGCAGTAGCTATCATTGTAGCTTATACCTATAGCAGTGCGGTCGTGTTTGGTTTGGCTGGAAAAATATTCTTTTGGGAGTTGGTTACATTGATAGCCATTATGTTGTTGGGACATTGGATAGAAATGAAATCAGTTTTGGGAGCTTCAAAAGCTTTGGAATTGCTGATTGAAATGATGCCTTCAGAAGCGCATTTGGTTTTGGACAATGGTGATATTAAGGATATTTCACTGCAAGAATTGAAGAAAGGAGATATGATTTTGGTCAAATCAAGCGAGAAAATTCCTGCTGATGGTACTATCGTTGAAGGCGAAAGTTATGTCAATGAATCCATGCTCACAGGCGAATCCAAACCTGTCCAAAAAGGCAAAGATGATGAAGTAATTGGAGGGGCAATCAATGGCAATGGTTCGCTGAAAATCAGAGTAGAAAATACAGGCGAAAATTCGTATTTGAATAAAGTCGTCAATATGGTGAAAGAAGCCCAAAAAACGAAGTCGAAAACCCAGAATCTGGCGAATACGGCTGCAAAATGGCTCACCATCGTTGCTCTCACCGCAGGCTTTGGTACATTGTTTACTTGGCTCGCTCTTGGCAAAGAGTTTGTATTTGCATTGGAGCGAATGGTCACGGTAATGGTCATTTCTTGCCCTCATGCTTTGGGATTGGCGATTCCTTTGGTGGTCGCTATTTCTACCGCTTTGTCTGCCCAAAATGGCTTGTTGATTCGCAACCGAACGGCTTTTGAAAATTCCCGAAAAATATCTGCCGTAGTATTTGACAAAACGGGGACACTTACAAAAGGAGAGTTTGGAGTAAGCCGTTTTGAATCGGTCAATGAAGAAGAATACTCTGCAAAAGAAGTACTGCAATTGGCGAGTGCTTTGGAGCAGAATTCGGAGCATCCCATAGCGACGGGCATCATGCGAAAAGCAAAAGAAGAAGGCATACAAACTCCACAGACTGAAAAATTTGAAGCCATCACAGGTAAAGGTGTGCAGGCGCAAGTAGATGGGAAATCAATTGGTGTGGTTAGCCCCAACTACTTGAAAGACAAAAATATTGGAATTCCTGACAATGCTTTTTCTGACAATGCCGAAACGGTTGTTTTTGTATTGGTCAATGATGATTTGGTGGGATTCATTGCTTTGGCAGACGAAATCAGACCTGAATCAAAGGCTGCCATACAAACTTTGAAGGAGAACAACATCAAGGTGTATATGGCAACAGGCGACAATGAAATGGTGGCGAAGTCGGTCAGCGACCACTTGGGCTTGGATGGTTATTATGCAGAAGTTCTACCACATGAGAAAGTGGATATTGTGAAAAAACTACAATCGAAAGGTGAATTTGTGGCAATGACAGGCGATGGAGTCAATGATGCACCTGCTTTGGCAAATGCGGATGTGGGTATTGCAGTGGGTTCGGGAACAGATGTCGCTGCTGAAACTGCCGACATTATTTTGGTGAATAGTAATCCAAAAGATATTGCCAAATTGATTTTGTTTGGCAAAGCTACGTATCAAAAAATGATTCAAAATTTGGTATGGGCAACTGCTTACAATGCACTTGCAATTCCATTAGCAGCAGGGGTTTTGTATCCTACTTTTGTGTTAAGTCCTGCTGTTGGAGCTGTGTTGATGAGTATGAGTACCGTTATTGTGGCGATTAATGCTCAGCTTTTGAAGAGAAAAATGCGTGAATAGTCTTTGATTTTTTGTGGATGAGATAGTTGTGTGTCCTGATTTATTAGCACGCCTCATAATTTATTTTCATGCAAAACTGCACAGATTATTTGTGCTAATTTAGCATCTTTTGATGGCATGACTTATTTGTATGGCCCTATCAAATTCTTCTTTGGTTATACCCATTTTTATCAGTCTAAGGACGGGTGTTACTTCGGAATCAAGTTCTTATGCAGCCTGCAATTGAAGCTGAAAAGATTGGAGGATATTGTTTAGTTCCTTGACAAATTCGTTTTTCATGTATTCGTATTGCGACAACATAGAAGGATTACCCAATTTACCCTTGTGTAATTCAATCATTTTGTTGAGTTCATCTACCTGTTCGAGTATATCCGTTACTCGGACTATTTTTTCATCTATGATTTGTGGATTTTCCATTTTGTTATGTTTGAATTAATTACCAAATTTAATTTCAATATATCCTTTGGGAAAACTTCTTTTGGCTCTATTGCGCTTGGTTTTCCTAAACCATTCATCCCAATATAACAAATCTGACCTACAAATTAAATGTTTTTCGTGTTCTTTGGAGAAAACCTCAACCGTATAAGCATCTACTCCATAGTCTTCTTTCGCTTGTTTCAACCTGTATTTATGGTCAATTAGTTCCCGTTTTTGCTCATAATCTACATGGTGGATTAAGGTAACAAAATCAATGTCTCTTGGGTTCTTTGTAGTAGTGACGAAGCTGCCATCTATCCAATGTGTAAAATTCTCGGTGATTTCCTCTTTAAAATCCTTCAAAAAACGAAGGTATTCTTGAAATATATGGGTTCTTGTAGAATCCGTATCAAACAAACTTACAAAGATTTCTTCAAATTGGTCAAGACTTACTTCAATTCTATTATGGGGTATCAAGTGTCCTCTAATGTCAAACGTCAATTCCATACAGTATTGTTTTGAAAACGTAAGATATACAAAAATTGAAACAAAAGCTTAAAACAATACAGTTGAAAATAACTACATTTATTCAACAAATGCACTAACCTACAATACTTTGAAGAAAGCTCTCCTCGTCTTTGCTACAAGAGGTAGCGAATAGTAGAAGGGTGAGGATTAGAAGTGTAAAAAATTTGTTCATGTCTTACTAATTTTAAAATGTTCACAAATATATAAAAATACATAGAAATTTTTTGGTACTTCTTCAAATTTCCATAACTGTAAACCAAACTATTTTTTAAAATGACTTTCATCTTTCAATATCCAATATCCTATCCCTTGCAATTTGATACAACAAGGATTAGTCAAATTCTCACACTATACCTAAGTTTAGTTGTTAATCATCAATTTCCCTTTCCCTATCACCACACCATTTTCCAGTACTTCAAAGAAATAAACCCCTGCTTTTAAATCACTTCTATTCAACAACAGTCTATTACCACCAGCGTTTGTAACGCCACTACAACACCAGCTATCTCTCAACCTAATCAATCGGAAGCCGAAAGTAATAAGTAGCAATCTCCCTATTTTCACAGAGTTGCGAGCCAATTTGGCGTATAGTTGGAGTTTTGCTTCTAAAAAGAAGAAGGGAACTGCAGTAAAATAAAAAAAACGCCTATTGATTGTCCATCAATAGGCGTTTTTTATTTGATTATTGGGTGGATGATGGGAATTGAACCCACGACCTCTGGAACCACAATCCAGCGCTCTAACCAACTGAGCTACAACCACCATTTTTTGAAGTAAAAAAACAAATAACAACTCATTCGTTTTTTAGCAGCGCAAATTTACACCTTTTAAACTATTTTCAAAGCACTAAAGTTCCTTTCTACTAAAAAAAATCAGGCAATATGATTTTTTTTGAAGATATTGCAGTCATTCTCTAACCCTATACAGCCCTAAAACCACAAATGAACACTCCCACTACTGGACAAATCATGGTAACTATTGGGATTGCAGCATTGCTCTGTATAGCTCCTTTTTTGCACATTCCACTACTCCAAAATCCCACTTTGCATCTATTGCTCACCTTGCCAGTTGTTGTATGGGGTTTGTATTATCTAAGCGACAGTTGGCACATAGACACCAATCGAAAAACACTGCACAACAATGTTTTGTGGTTTGTTGCCCTGCTCACTTTGTGGACTTTGAGCCTAGTGCATTACATAGCAGCAGAACAACAAACGCCCTATTTCTGGCAGGCACTTGCTGTCTTCACGAGTTTTTCGTTGGTGAGTTTGTACCTATTAGAAACCCTGCAAAAGCACACTTCTACGCATGAATTTCGGTTATGCGACCTAAAAGAACAACTGCTGAACACAGCCCCCTTCAATGCCGCACTAACCATTTATGCAGGTGACTTAATTCCGATAGATGGCAGAGTCGTCTCGGGCGAAGGATTGGTAAACGAATCTGCTCTAACGGGCAATAATCTGCTGCAAGACAAACACAAGGACATGAAAGTATGGGCAGGTAGTCAACTGGAATTGGGGCAGTTGAACATTGTTTCTTTTGAAAAAAACGAAGACCCCTCTCCCACTTTTCTGGCCCAATCTTTAGAGCAGCTTCAACGATTGAAACGACATTTTCCGTCCGAACATCTATGGATGCGCTACTTCAACAATGCCTTTGTAATCGCTGTATTCTCTTGGGCTTCAATGCTCGCTTATGGACGTTATCAAGCACTCAGCAGCATAGAACCTGCCCTGCCTGCCCTTCAAATAGGAACCAATGTTCTCACCCTTTTCGCTAGCCTGCTCATCGTCGTTTGCCCGATAGCCTTGGCAACCGTTGTTCCTTTGGCTTATAGGCGGACGTTGGATCAATTGTTTCAAAAAGGGATTCGCCTTCAAAACAGCTTGGTCATTAAAAAAATAGCTGCACTCAAATCCATGATTTTCAGCAAAACAGGTGTCTTGACTACAGGCATTTTCCACATCCACAATTTCCACACGACCATTTCCTCCAATGACTTCAAAGCCATACTATTGGCTCTTGAAGCACACAGTCAACATCCTTTCGGCAAAGCCATCATAGCGCATTTTGAAGGAGAAGTCCAACCTTTAGCACTGCAAGAGGTTCGCTCTATACACGGTTTGGGCATCATGGGAAAGGATGCAAGCGGCAACACCTATATGGCTGGTGCTTACAACATTGCAGCGGAATTAACCAAAGAAGACGGCCACAGCGTGTATGTATTGGTCAACAATCAATTGGTCGGTTGGCTCGATTTGAAAGACCGCCTGAGAGAAGAAGCAGAACCTTGTGTGTCTGCATTGAAGGAACTGCAATTGAAGGTGATGCTGCTCAGTGGTGACAGGGAAATCCCTACTCAATACATCGCCCAAAAAATGGGTATTCAAGAATATCATTTTCAACAATTTCCCGAACAAAAAAAGGCAATCCTTCAGCAAATTCAAACGGAAGGTTTGGCGGGAATGATTGTAGAACATCCGACAGAAGAAAATTTATTGAAGCAAGTATCTGTGGGCATGACCTTCGAAAACCTGCCTGAGCAGCACACCTCCAATCAAACAACAACAGAAGTTGCCATTTTTAACCACCGTCTGCTACTCGTCAATGAACTGATAGCAATGTGTAGGTCATTGGTGCTTCGTGTTCGATGGATAAGCATTTTTGCGATTGTTTACAATATTTCTATGGTCATTCTTGCGAGTTTGGGTTATTTTTCCCTTATATTAGCAGCAATTTGCAGTTTTACTGTATGGGCTATCACATTCTTATTCTTGAAAATATAATTCTTACTTCAAAAAATCCAATACCATGAGTTATTCCTCGACCGAAAAAATTGAATTTAGAAAGATTCGCAGTTTTAGTGATCATATCAACGCGACAGCTATGTTTACTCGGCAAAATATAGTACCCATGATCAAAATATTGATGCAGGTTGCAGGAGTTTACATTGCAGTGGGGCTGGTTTTACTCATCATGTGCTTCTATTTTGGACTAGTAGATTTGATGAATTTAACTGATATAAACGGTATCGAAAACCTCAATTGGAGTATGATTGGAGGGCTTTCATTTTTGGCTATTGTTATGTTCATCATTGGCAGTATTTTTTATACCGCTGCTGGCTATCGTTATATCTTAGAATACATTACCCAAGACAACTACAACAGCCTCACTATTAGCGACATAAAACGCTATTTAGGGCGAGACAGCAAAATCGTATTTTTCTCCTACATGGGTTTGTTTCTCATGTTTTTTGCATCCATGTTCATCGCCATCATACCATTTTTAGGTGCTTTGACTGTATTTTTTGGCTGGATTTATCTGAGCATTCCGATTTCCTTCATTTTCCTACTCCGCATCCACGAAAAAATCGGCTTTTCAGATGCTATCAAAAGGTGTATGTATCTTATAAAAGATCATTGGTGGGAAACTTTCGGTTTGTACCTTGTTACTGCCTTACTTTTATACAGCATCAGTGCTGTTCCCAGTCTGTTTTCCAATTTTGGATTTCAAATTGGCAGTATGCTTGACTCCGAGGCGATTGGCAAACTTCTTTTTGGCGTTTTTTACGTCATTTCCATTCTCGTCAGTCTGCTCACCAGCGTTGTTTTTTCCATTCTCATTGCCTTCCGTTATTTCAGTTTGGTAGAACTCAAGGAAGGGGTCAATATGATGGAACGCATACAGGACATTGGTTTGGGAGAAACAACCGAAAATGATTGGCGGTAGTTTTTTCAAGGGGTGAGACTTCGAAAGTTCCCTTTTCAGAACATACTGATTTTCAAGCCTTCCATGTCTTTAGAAACAAAACTTCCGAAGTCTTTACCGCTTTTTTTGCAGCCCTACAATTTTCGCACCTCATCCCCTAAGCGAATCGCTCCTCCCTGCAATACCCTTGCGGTAATACCTCCGTGACCACGCATCGCATTGTAGCCACCTGCGCCCAAGTTTTGTTCCATTCGAGAACAAGGGTGACACAAGCCCCGTTGTTTCCAACACCGCCTCCCCTATCCGAAACTGCTTTTCTTTCAATGCCAGCAGATTGATGCCCCGCACCACAATGTTTCGGCGGGTCAAAAGCGGGTCAATCACCTCCAAGCCCAACATTGAAGCCACACTGTCCAAATGCTCCCCCTGAATCAAGGTCACCTGCCGTTTGCCACTGCCTCCACCATAATGATCACCCAACAGTCCTTGTTCGGTATCTGCTTCCACACTTTCTACTGTCTGCAAAGAGCCTCTTTTTTCGGGGCGAATCCCAATCCATGTCACCCGTCCAACTTGTGGAAGCGTGTCAAAAAGTTCTTGTAGGGTTTTTGTCATTGTCGTTAAAATTTCTGTATCAACTATTTGAACTTGAATTTTGAGTTTGTTTTGAATTTTCCTCACTGCTCAATCTCCTTCAATTCAGACCAATCAATAATCCCCACATCCGAATCATCGTACTGAAAAGTGCGGGGTGCAAAAGCGGGAATCGTGCCACGTCCAACCGCAAATTCCTCCTCCAATATACGTCCAATATCCGTTTTCGAGCGTTTCGAGTCGTTTTCAAATTGCTGCTTCACCGCCTTCTTTTTCATGTATTTGATGTCGGGGTCAAAAGCATCTCCCTGCATCACAAGATGCAGATTTACACCGCCATTCGGATTTTTATCTGGGTCTATTTCCTTGTTTTTCTTCTTGAATTTGCCCAACAAAATATCCAACAGATTCACCCGCACATAGTACAAAATGCGGTTCTCAAAAGTATGCAAACCTGAAAAGGTGATGCGGGTCACATTGGAGTTGATAAACATCGTGGGAATACGCATTTTTTGGTGGGCAATTTGGATTTGATTTTCCAAACGAGCAAATCGCACCCGCTCCAACTCCGAAACTTTCACAAAAGCAGAAAGCGACTTCATTGGCTCAAAATCAATCAATTCGCCATCATCAATCGCCACATCCGCCGCCATCAACAACTTAGGCATATCCAATTCCAGCCGCTTATTGAAGTAAGCCTTGAGGTGCATTTTGGTCGAAAGCGTACCTTTGATATTCTTGTCCGTCATCATGGTTTGCCCAAAATTGTCCATTTCCTCAAACAACTGCTGCACATCAATTCCCTGAGCATCCATCCCCAATTTGACAATCAGTCCCTCGTTTTTATTAACCGAAAAATCACCCCTCAAATCCACCTTTCCCTCTGCAATTTTCATCAAAATCTGTTCGATGATAAACTCCGTATTGTTGAAAGTCAGTTCTCCTTCAATGTCTTCAATCGTCAATTTCTCCCGCTGCAATTTTTCAATATGTGGTCGAATTCTACCGACAATATAATCCTGCCTATCGCTGCTAATATACACTGCATCAACCAATTTTGTTGAATCCACTTCTGCGGTTTCCTCTTCTGAGCGAAATTCCAAAAGTTCGTCCATGCTGATAAAATCGGAGGTTAAATCCAAATCCGCTTTAATTGGACGACTCAACACCACCGAATCTTTCATCGCACTTTGAAACAACAAAGGCACAAAACGCTCCAGTTTCCCATTGAGTTGAATATCGCTTTTATCGAGGTCAATTTGAAGGTCTTTTAGCTGCAAATCACCATTATTGACCACCATTTCGCCCTCCATCTTTTCGACCCAATGACTGTTGTATTTAAACACTACATCCTTGGCTTTCAAGTTCCCTTGCATAGTTGGATAGGTGGTATCGTAGTTGTAAAATTCCTCCAAACCGCCCACCATTTTCAACTTGTCCACCTTTACATTTCCATCCAATTTGTCCAACCCAAACTCCCCTGCCATCGAGCGAAAAGCTTTGAGATACACCAAACCATCAAACGATACATTCAGTTGCGGTTTTTCAAAATTGGTGATTTTGGCGTAAGCTTGCAGCAATTCACCCGCCATTTCAAAACTCACATTTTCGATATTCAATTCTGAAGTGCGTTGGTTCTGACTGCTTCCATTCGTAAACGCTCCCTTCAAGCGCATATTTTTCAGTGGGTAATCCAGTTTTTCGTGACTCACACTGCCCTTCTCCAACTCAAAATTCACATTTACTTGCGGCTGTTGATAGGGTGAATATTTGCCCTTTACCGTTGCATCAAACAACATTTCGCCACTACTACTCAGCCCCTCCAAGTTGCTTTTGTATTCATTGGGCATCATATTCAGTACTTTAGCAAACGCCAAATCTACTCCTTTGAGCTTCAAATCGTAATTGGAGTAACCCTGAAAAAATTGCAGCGTACCATTCATTTCAAATACATTCCCTTCAATGTCCAAACTGCTTTTCTGAAAAGTGTAGAGTTCTTTGATCCAGTCAATATCCATTTGCAGGTTCAAAGCCGCTTTTTTATTGGGCAAATAATCCGTTTGTCCGATGTAAAACTGCTTGCTCTCAATGTTTCCTTTGGCGTTCAAAACATAGTGATTCGCCCCAAAATCTCCTGCAAAAGTACCGTCGGGAATTGTGAAGGTAAATTCTTGTTCGAGCGGCTCGTCAATGTAGTGCACTTCAATGTTGTACAATTCCGTTTGTTGTAAACTCAACATCATATCCTCCTCCGCAGCAGCCTCTGGATCGGTATTTATACTGTCTTCTTCCTTCAAAATATCGTAGTTGATTTGTCCTTCCTGCAAAGTTCGCAAATTGAGTTGTCCATCTCGGATGACCAATTTTTGAATGCGGTAGCTATTCGCAAACACATCTCCCCAATTCAGCAAAAAAGCCATCTGCTCGGTTTCCAATAAGTTTCGCTTACTATTCGGAAGGCTTTCTCGTATGGATACTTTATTGAGGGTCAGCGAAGCATAGGGAAAATCACTGATAAACGAAAAACCAATATCGCCTTTGATGATGAGTTCGGTGGTGAGGTTGTTGTTGATTTGTCGAATCAAAAAGTTTTCCACCTTTTCTTCAAAGAAAGTAGCGGTTGCCACAATCAGAATCAAGGCAAAAATGATTAGTGTTAGGAATATTTTGATGAAACGCATAGTATTTGGTGGTTTGGCTTGGTTTGGTTGGCTTTGTAAAAATAAGGGAATTTATTGGCTTCACCTACCTTACTGTTGCCCAAGTTGAAACTCTGACAGGAGTTGAAAACCTCTCAACAGTTGAACAATAAACACGCAAGTCACTCCAACTGTTGTCAAGGTCTTTGACAGTTGACAAAGTTTTCGTTTGTATTCATTGGCGATTTCTTTTTTCCCTTCAAAAAATAATCCACAACAATGCTCCCTTTATACCATCCAAGTTGATTCGGTTGTACTGAAATCTGTACTTTATTCACCCATTTTTGCGTAGTGCTGCGTTTTCGCTGCCACTTCAAAAGATGGCTAAAAAAATTAAACTGTGCCTTCAAAGTAGCTTTACAATCTGCAAAATCACCTGATAACAAAAACTTTAGGGCTGCAATCAAATCCAATGCAATGCGAAAAGGAAAAAGAGTAAAGAGCTGCAATGTCGTCAAATTCTTGTACATCATCGCCAAACTATTGCGGAAATTGAGGTAGAGTTTTCGGGGATTTCCTTGCGGCAAAGTGCCTCCACCTACATGATACACAGCGGAATTGGGGTGGTAAAAAATACGGTACCCCGCTCGCTTCAACCGCCAACAAAGGTCAATTTCTTCCATGTGGGCAAAAAAATCACCATCCAAACCTCCTATTTCATGGTACAAATTGGCTCGAATAAACAGTGCCGCACCACTTGCCCAAAACACCTCACTGATATCTTCATACTGCCCTACATCTTCTTCGCAATGGTCAAAAAAACGCCCTCTGCAAAAAGTATAACCAAATCGATCCATCATTCCTCCTGCTGCTCCTGCATATTCAAACTGGGTTTTGTGGTGAAAAGCCAAAATTTTGGGCTGACAGGCTGCAATGCTTTTGTTGGATTCCATGAGGTCAATGATGGGGTGAATCCAATTTTCGGTGACTTCCACATCCGAATTGAGCAGCACATAATAGTCTGCCTCCACCTGCTTCAATGCTTCATTGTACCCCCTTGCAAAACCATAATTTTCAGCATTTTGGATAATTCTGATTGAAGGAAAACTGGAGCCAACAAAGGCAACTGATTCATCCGTTGAAGCATTGTCGGCTAGATAAATGTCGAGGTTTTTATACTTTGAAGCAAGTACCGATGGCAGAAATTTTTGAAGGAAATGAATCCCATTCCAATTGAGAATGACGACAGCTACTTTGGGAGATTTTGAAGACAATTTCTTGATTTTTATTAATTTTTAAGATTACGGAGGTACAAAGACACAGAGGTTTGGGTATTTGAAGAAGATGGGCGTTTTTTAGTGTTGGCTTGAGATAATTTCCATCGTCCAATCTTTCACATTACATTCTTTGCTATCAAAACTGATTCCAACTAGAATGATTTGTTTTGACGTGTTTTTGAAGGCCTCGGCATATTTTTGTTCTTTTATTTGCTCAATCGCTTTATATGGCTTTGCATCCAATTTGAATTCCATGATATAGATATAATCATCAACTTCAATTTTGGCATCAATTCGACCCTGATGTTTGCTCATTTCCGCATCAATGTGCAGTCCTAAAAATTTGATAAGCAAGTAAATGATGCTGTGAAAATACCCTTCCCAAGCCTTAAACAATTTGGCTTCGTCTTCGGCTGTTGGTTCTTTTTTGTTGTGTTTGGGATGCAATTGGTAAGCAATATCGGAAAAGATGATTTTAAGTTGGTCAATAAAACTCTCTAAATCATTTTTATACAAGGCATCCTGAATGTACAACAATGCTTGATCAACTACTGAAGCTACTTGATGGGAACGGTATTCCATTAGGTTTTTCAAAAATGATTCTTCGACTTCTTGATTGGGATAACCCAAAGTATAAGTTGCCCTTCCTTTTCTAAAGGTTTTTTGTTTGACCGTCAAATAACCTGTTTGAAAAAGCAAATGATTGAAGTCTATGTTTTTGATGGAGAAGGTATCAAAAGAATGAGCACTCAACTTAACTTTGTCTATGTATTCAAGGTTTATATTCTGCTTTTTAATAAACTTCAGCAACAAAGTAGGTGTTCCCGAGGCAAACCAGAAATTGGCAATTTCGTTTTTTTTGAAAAAATTGAGAATAGAGAAAGGATTGTAAACAAAGGTTTTCCCATCCCATGAATAGCCATTGTACCAACGCTTCAATTCTTTCAATAAGCTCTTATGTGTCAAACCCAAGTTAGCAGTAGCCTGAGGAATATAGGGTTCAAAATAGGCTTCGAGTTCCGTTTGGGTAATGCCACAAATATCTATAGTTGAAGGGTCTAAGGTAAGGTCGTCTAAATTGTTTAGTTCTGAAAAAATGGAGGTTTTAGAAAATTTAGAAATGCCTGTAATGAATAAAAAATGAAGGTGTTTTGCTACTACTCCATCTTTTAATGCCCCGTACATATTTTTTAGTATATCTCTATTTTCCTCCGCTTTTTTTTCATCATCAATATAGTCTATAATGGGCTTGTCGTATTCATCAATCAAAATAACAATTCGTTGTTCAACAGATAACAATTCAATCAGTTTGGTGAGTTTGTCTTTTGAGGTATGGGTATCTAATTTTACATTATGTCTTTCTCCAATCAAATCAATATACTTACAAAGTGCCGTTTCTAAATCTGTATTTTTGTAATCAATTTCAGTTAAAGAAATACGAATGACAGGACGTGGCTTCCAATCTATTTTGTCATAGATCCATAAATCTTTGAACAACTCTTTGTCTCCTGCAAAAATATGTTCCATGATAGAAACTATCAAAGATTTTCCAAAGCGTCGAGGGCGTGAGAAGAAATTCGGTTTGCTTCCTGTAATGACATTGTAGATTTGTTGAGTTTTATCTACGTATAACCGATTATCTTCAATAATGGCTCGAAAATCGGATTCTCCTATGGGTAATTTCTGCATCATGTTTCGAAGATACTAATTTTTTAATTTTGATTGTGGTTTTAATTTTCATTTTACTTACTTTGTACTCATGCAGCAAATCGAATTTAACAAAGAATTTGAACAGGCTTTGAACCTGATGGAAAATACGGACGAACACGTTTTTTTGACGGGTCGTGCCGGAACGGGCAAATCTACGCTGTTGCAGCATTTTAGGCAAACGACGAAGAAAAAAGCAGTGATTTTGGCTCCAACGGGTGTTGCGGCCATCAATGTGAAAGGACAAACGATTCACTCTTTTTTTGGATTTCCGCCACATCCCGTTAGTTCCGACCACATTCGCAAGCGCAAAGACCGCAAGCTGTTTGAAGAATTGGATGTGATTATCATTGACGAAATTTCGATGGTGCGGGCAGATATGTTGGATGCCATTAATTATTTTATGCGTGTCAATGGCAAATACCGCAGCCGCCCTTTTGGCGGAGTACAGATGATTTTTATTGGCGATTTGTTTCAGTTGCCACCTGTGGTGTCCAATGATGTCGAAAAACGCTTGTTTGAATTTATGTACGAAACACCGTTTTTTTACAGTTCGCAGGTACTCTACAATGTGGATGTGAAGTACATCGAATTGAAGAAAGTATATCGGCAAAAGGATGGTCATTTTTTGGGTTTATTGGACCAGATTCGCACCAAAAACCTCGATTATTTCACGCTTCGCCACCTCAATGAACGCTACAAACCTTATTTCGTTCCTCCAAAAGCAGAAAAGTTCATTACTTTGACTTCAACAAATGCGATTGCTCAACGCATCAATGAGGCAGAGTTGGAAAAATTATCCACCAAAAGGCATTTGTATCAGGGTTCTATTGAAGGAAAATTTGAAGATAGGAGGTTGCCAAACGATATGTTGTTGAACTTCAAAGAAGGAGCGCAGGTAATGTTTGTCAGAAACGATCCTTATCAACGGTGGGTGAATGGTACGATTGGCACGATTCAATATTTGGATGCCGACACAATCAGTGTACGAGTAGAAACAGAGAAAGGTGAGGTCGTACATACAGTGGGTAAGGAAAAATGGGAGTTGTTGAAGTATGTTTACAATGAAGAGAAAAGTAATATTGATACGGAAGTGTTGGGTAGTTTTGAGCAATATCCTTTGAAGTTGGCTTGGGCGATTACGATTCACAAGAGTCAAGGCAAAACTTTTGATAAGGTATTGATTGACATGGGGCGTAGAGGAGCTTTTGCGCCTGGGCAAATCTATGTAGCTCTGAGTCGCTGTACGACATTGGAGGGTATTGTATTGAAAAATCCCATCAAATACAATGATATTATTGTGGATGAACGTGTATTGGAGTTTGCGGCGGTAGCAGGGATTTACCGTTGAAGAGAAGTTGAGAGCCTATTAAAATTTAAAGCCAAGGTAAACCCTAATAATCGCAGTGGATTGACAGAATTTATTTTTACTGTTGCTACTTTTGGACGCTCTTTTTCGGTATTAGAGGCTAAACTCGCTCTTGAAAATCTTAAATGTAAGAATTTACGTTTGAAGAAAAAGCAAACAAGCACGGGGTGAGTTTTTCACTAAAATAATACGGGGGAACTTTTTACACGTGTTTGGGCAGTCTAGTACAACAAAAAAATTAAATAAATGGCAGCTGTTTAGTATTCAAATATCGTCTATGGTACATCATATATCCTTCCTATTTGGAGAACCATTTTTATACACATTATCAGGTAGATTTAAGATTACATGATATATAAAGTTTGATTTTTAAGTCACGACAAGGGGTAGAACAACCTTTTATGTTACCACTTATTTAGTAAAAGTTGTACTAGTACAGTGACTGGTGATTAGTTTTTAAAACTATTAATTGTCAGTTCTTTGTGCAAAAAATAATTTGCCACTTATCTGGTTTATGCTGTAATTAGAGTTAAAGACTACATTTTTTTCCTTCTTTTGTACTATTTCCTACCTTTTTGGGTAGCAAAAAATATACTGCTCAGGTCTCCTTTTGCAATGTTTAGCATTTTTTATTCAAAATATTGATTTTCAATATTTTTATATTGCAAATTTCCTACCTTCCTTATATTCAAAATGTAAAATTATTGTTTCCTAAATGTTAAAAAACATCTTTTTTAGTATAAAGTATGCAACCATCTGCACCTTTATTCCTACATAATTATGTGAGGAACTTCCTACACAAATATGCTTAGATGACTACATGAAAAGACATCTATGATTGAAATAAAAAAATAATAATACTATTTATTTTTTAATGTATTTTTCACAAAAAAAGAAAAGCATGAAAAGATTTTACGGATTTTGCATTCTTATGCTTGCACTTTGTGTGCAATTTCAAGTTTTTGCACAGGGACGTACCGTTACAGGAACTATCGCTGATGATGGCGAGCCTTTACCTGGCGTTAGTATTGTCGTAACGGGAACTACTGTTGGAACAGTTACCGACATTGATGGTAAATTTTCTTTACAAGTTCCTGCTGATGCAAAAAAGCTGACAGTATCTTATGTGGGCTACGATAGCCAAACATTAGATATTGGTTCTCAAACTACTTTCAATGTTAACCTAAAAGCAGGTGTTGACTTGGAAGAGGTAGTAGTAACCGCTTTGAACATCTCTCGGGAGAAGAAAGCATTGGGTTACTCTGTTCAACAAGTAGGTGGAGATGACTTAACAGGTGCTCGTGATGCCAACGTTTTGAACGCACTTTCTGGTAAGGTATCTGGTGTACAGATTACTGGTGCCTCTGGTAGTGTAGGATCTTCTTCTCGTGTAGTTATTCGCGGATCAAGTTCTATACGTGGTGATAGCCAACCATTATTTGTTATCAATGGTGTACCTATTGACAATGGTACCTACCACACAGATGATGGATTAGGTTCAGTAGATTATGGTAATGCTGCTTCTGATTTGAACCCAGAAGATATTGAATCTCTTACTGTATTGAAAGGTCCTAATGCTTCTGCATTGTATGGTTCTCGTGCAACAAATGGGGTAATTTTGATTACTACCAAAACTGGTAAAGGTGCTAGGAAAGGTTGGAGTGTAGATTACTCAGGTAATGTTGCTTTCTCCAATCCCTTCAAGTTGCCTGACTACCAAAACAAATTTGGTCAAGGTGTAGGTCATCAGTTCTCTTATGTAGATGGTGCTGGAGGTGGTTTGAATGATGGGGTAGATGAAAGTTGGGGACCTTCTTTTGATACTAGCATCAACGAAAACGATGGCATAGACAACGATGGTGATGGTGAGATTGACGAAACTGGCGAGGCTGCATTGTTGGATCAGTACAGTGGTGCACAACAACCGTGGGTAGCTCAACCTGATAACGTTAGAGATATTTTTGAAACGGGAGTGGCGATTACTAATAATGTTGCGATTTCAAGTAATGCAGAAAATGTACACGCTCGTTTGTCTTATACAAATGTAGATCAAACAGGTATGGTTCCTAATACAGATTACAAAAAGAACAGTGTAAATTTGAACTTTGGTGTAAATGTAGGGCCTAAGATTGATGTAGAATCCAATATTATCTATACCAATACATCTTCAGATAACCGTCCTGGTACGGGTTATGCTGGTGATAACATTTTGCAGCAGTTTATTTGGTCTGGTCGTCAAATTGATACAAAAGATTTGCGGGCTAACTGGAATACATTTGATGAGTATGGAAATGTGTACAACTGGAATCACAACTACCAAAACAATCCTTTCTTCACACTTTTCAAAAACGTGAAACCAACACAGCGTGACCGTATTACTGGACACTTAGGAGCAGGATACAAAATAACAGATTGGATGACCTTGAAAGGTAAAGTGATGACAGATCTTTACTCGGAAAATAGAAAACGTATTTTTGCACAAGGTACAGCAGATTACCCAAGTGGCCGTTTTGAAGAAGATGAATTTTATGTAAAAGAGTTCAACTCTGAAATAACATTGAATATTGACCGCAAATTGTCGGATGATTTGAATCTAAACTTCATTGCAGGGGCTAATCACCGTAAATTGGATTATACTCGTAGTTCTATTACTGTTGAATCATTGACAGTACCTGATATTTACAACGTAGGTAATGCCAATGGTAACCCATTAGTTGAGCAAGTCACTAACGAAAAAGAAGTGAATTCTGTATTCGGTATGTTGTCTTTGGGCTTCAAAGATTTCTTGTTCTTAGATGTAACTGGACGTAATGACTGGGCATCTACATTGCCTGTAGCAGAAAATTCTTATTTCTATCCATCTGTCAACTTGAGTCTATCTTTGGTAGAAGCATTGGGACTTTCTTCTAATTTTGATTTGTTGAAAGTGAGAGGATCTTGGGCACAAGTGGGTTCTGATACAGATCCTTATCGCTTGGCAACTACTTTCCAATCTGCTACATCTTGGAATGGTGTTCCAAGGTTTACAGAAGGTAATAACCTTCCTCCTGCGGTTTTGAAACCAGAACGCACGACTTCTATTGAAGTAGGGTTGGAATCGAGAATGTTCTTAAACCGAGTTGGTTTGGATGTGACTTACTACAATGCTGCTACGGATGATCAAATTCTTTCAGTGGATTCTTCTCCAACTACTGGTTATTCTTTCCGTACCTTGAATGCTGGTACTATTGAGAACAATGGTGTGGAAGTCATGTTGAATGTAACTCCTATCAAAACAACAGACTTTTCTTGGGACTTAACTTTGAACTGGTCTAAAAATACTTCTACTGTAAAAGATCTTCCTGATGGGGTAGATGCAGTTCGTATTGGGCGCTATTGGGGCTTAGATTTGGAAGCTCGTGAAGGACAACCTTATGGTACTTTTAGAGGAGGAAAAGCCTTATATCATGATGGACAATTGGTATTAGATGGTGGTTTACCTCAATTGGATCCTGAAGGTAATGCTGTATTGGGAAATATTCAACCTGATTGGTTGGGAGGCATTCGCAATAGCTTTAGCTACAAAAATTTGGATATGAGCTTCTTGATTGACATCAAAAAAGGTGGAGATATTTTCTCAATGACCAATATGTGGGGACGTTACTCGGGAGTACTAGAGGAATCATTGGAAGGTCGCAATACGACTGATGAAATCATGAATGGTTATGTTTACGAAGGGGTTATTGACAATGGTGATGGTACTTACCGTCCAAATGATGTGCCTATGGATGCCGAAAGTTGGAATGCATTTTTCTACTATGCATTAGCTGGTCATGATCGTTCTGTATTTGATGGGGGTTATATCAAATTGCGTGAAGTAACTTTGAACTACCGTATCCCTTCTTCTGTATTCAAAAATACACCTATCCAAAGATTGTCTTTGGGAGTATATGGTCGTAATTTGTGGTTGATTGATTCAAATGCACCTCATATTGATCCTGAAACTTCTTTTGGTAATGAATATGGCGTTCAAGGTTTTGAGTTTGGTCAATTGCCATCTGCAAGAACCTTTGGTATCACTTTGAGTGCTGGATTCTAATCCATATAGTTATAATTTTAATCAAATAATGTTTTGATTGTTTAATAAAGACTTTACATTCTCCACCGAATAGATTTTTATTAGGTGGAGAGTGAAGTTCTTTATGACAGATACATTCCATTTCCAATCTTACTTTATTAAAGTAAGCAGGTCACTGGAGATATCCATTTATCAAAAAATAAAATAAAATGAAAAATATATTAATCAAATTTTTATTAATTATCATGCTCATACCCCTCACCTTTACTGCGTGTACAGATGATTTTGAGCAAATGAACGTCAATCCAAATCAACCAACTGCGGTTCCCAATACCAACTTATTAGTTTCGTCCATTACAAGTGGAACCAGAAGAATTCTTGGAGAGAATTTTAACATGACCTATGCAGGTTTGTGGTCTCAACAGTATGCTAAAATTCAGTATATTGATGAAGACAAATATGCTTATCGTAGTGATGCATTTGATAGTCATTGGGGACGCCTGTATGCAGGGGCATTATTGACTAGTGGTTTAGTTGTTCCAGGACCTTTACAAGACCTGCAAATCATTATCAACAAAACTGGGTCAGATGAACCGAATATGAAAGCTGCAGCAATGGTGATGCAGGCATATTATTTCAGTGTGATGACAGATATGTGGGGAGATATTCCTTATTCTGAAGCATTGAAAGGTACAGAGGCTATTCAGCCTAAATTCGACACACAGGAATCGATTTATAAAGATTTAGAACAAAAATTAGCTACTGCCGCATCGATGTTTGACGAAGGTGCAGATGACTTGGGGCAAGGAGATGTATTGTATGGTGGTGATATTAGCAAATGGCGCAAATTTGCCAATACACTTCGTGCAAGAATTTTGAACCGCTACAAGCACAAAGATGCTGCCGCTGCAAGTGCTTTGACTGCGCTTTTGAATTCTGGTGATTTGATGACAAGCAATGCGGATGATGCAGATTTGTATTACACAAGTGGCGCAGCAGATACAACAAATCCTATTTATGAGAATCGCAACATAGATAACCGTGTGGATCACGCAGTAAGTAAGACTATGGTTGACCTTTTATCATCTATCAATGATCCTCGTCTTCCTGTAATTGCAGCATCTAATGATGAAGGAAACTATGTTGGCCAGCCAAATGGTTCTGTTCAGCCTGTGCGCTTAACCGCTGTTTCTTATGTAGGCAGTGCTTTCATAGACGACCCTACTGCTCCTACTTGCATTATTACCTATGCTGAATTAATGTTCATCAAAGCAGAGGCAATGAATGATAAACAGGCATATATGGATGGAATCACTGCTTCTATGGATAAAATGGGAGTCTCTGCAGATCAAGACTATATGGATGCAGCAAGTGCTTTTTACGATACAGATGCACTAGAAGCGATTATTACGCATAAATGGATTACTCTTTTTGGAAATGGTCCAGAAGCTTATACTGAATACAGAAGAACCAAATATCCTGCTTCAATTCAGGAGGTTCCTCAATCTGTCTATCCTGGTAGAGGCATTCCTCACCGTTTTGCCTATCCAACTTCTGAATATTTGGTAAATGAAACCAACCTACAGGCTGCAATTGAAAGTCAGGGACTTTCTGATGATGCAAGTGGTGTATTTGGAAATGAAATGTGGTGGATAATGAGATAAGTATTAAACAATTTTTTACTTCTATTTTTTGGATAAATGAAAGTCCCGTTACCGTAAGGTCGGGGCTTTTTTTTGTTTGGAAACAAAGCATCGAAGCGAATGTTATATACAAAATAAAGCATCTTTCAATTTTTTTTAAACACAAACTTCACTTTGAACAAGAAAAAAATCATCAACGACCCTGTTTACGGTTTCCTCAATATTCCCCACAAAATGGTGTTCAACCTCATAGAACATCCTTATTTTCAACGACTCAGACGGATTCAACAGTTAGGGCTTACTTCTTTGGTTTATCCTGGCGCATTGCATACACGTTTTCATCATGCCCTTGGTGCAACACACTTGATGAAGCAAGCAATTGAAGGATTGAGGGCAAAGAAAGTGAAAATCAACCAAGAAGAAGGAAAAGCTGCAATTACTGCTATTTTGATGCACGATATTGGACATGGCCCATTTTCTCACGCTTTGGAACACAGTATTGTGGCCCACGTTCCACACGAAATGTTGTCGCTTTTGTTTATGGAACGATTGAACAAAGAGTTTGGAGGTCGTTTGGATTTGGCGATTGAAATTTTCAAAGGTGACTATCATAAAGCTTTTTTACACGAGTTGGTATCAAGTCAACTGGATATGGATAGGTTGGACTATTTGAGTCGTGATAGTTTTTTTACAGGCGTACAAGAAGGAGTTGTTGGTTCGGATAGAATCATCAAAATGTTGGCAGTCAGAAACAATCATTTGGTCGTGGAGGAAAAAGGCATCTATTCCATCGAAAAATTTTTGATTGCTCGCCGATTGATGTATTGGCAAGTGTATCTTCACAAAACGGTTATTGCAGCAGAATTGATGTTGCTTAAAATCTTGCAAAGAGCCAAAAAATTGATTCAAAATGGACATGAGCTGTTTGCAACTCCTGCTTTGCAGTTTTTTCTTCAAAATGAGTTCAGTTTAGAGGATTTTTACAACCATGAAAATATACTTGAAAAATTTGCTTTGTTAGACGATACGGATATTTTGGCATCTATTAAGGTTTGGCAATTTTATCAAAAAGATATCGTATTGAAGGAGTTGTGCAAAGGAATTATGCAGCGAAAACTATTGAAGATAGAATTGGGACACGAATTGATTTCACCACAAAAAGTAGAGGAATACACTCAAATTGTCGCCAAAAAATACAAAATTAGCTCGGAAGATGCCTGCTATTTGGTTTTTGTAGGAGAAACGAGCAACAGTGCTTACACGCACAAAGGCTCTCAAATCAATATTTTGTACAAAGATGAAAACATTAAAAATATTACCGATGCTTCTGACTATTTCAATATTGAAATGTTGGCAAATCCTGTAGTGAAGCATTATATTTGTTATCCAGAAATTGTACGAAAAACATTGAAGTAGAGGCGATTTTGGACTTTGCTTTGGGTTTGAAACTGTATTTACCTCACCCTTTTCTTCCTATTCCTTTCATAATCTTCAAAAATAAACTCGCCCAATTTATCCAATCCCGAATAGTATGCTTTGCCATTGTTTACCTTCGTAAATTCCCGTACAAACTGTTGAAGATAAGGGTCAGTAGCAATCATAAAAGTGGTAATCGGAATCTTCAATTTGCGGCAACGACCTGCTAAATTGAGCGTGCGGTTGAGGATTCTTGGGTCTAAGCCCCAACTTACCTTGGTGTATTTATTGCCCTCTTTGATACAAGTAGGTTTTCCATCGGTTATCATAAATATTTGCTTGTTGGCCGTTTTTTTGCGTCGAAGTATATCCATCGCCAACTCCAATCCTGCAACAGTATTGGTGTGGTAAGGTCCCACCTGCAAATAAGGAAGGTCTTTTATTTGAATCTGCCAAGCATCGTTTCCAAATACGATAATATCCAGTGTATCTTTTGGATATTTGGTCGTAATCAATTCCGAAAGAGCCATTGCCACTTTTTTAGCAGGTGTGATGCGGTCTTCACCATACAAAATCATGGAGTGCGAAATATCTATCATCAGCACCGTTGAGTTTTGAGTTTTGTACTCATTCTCTTGCACTTCAAGATCATCTTCGGTAAGCATAAAATTGTTGATGCCATGCTGAATTTGTGCATTTCGCAAAGAGTCAGTCATAGCGATTTTGTCCAAAGAATCTCCAAACTCAAATTTTCGGCGGTCAGAAGTAGTTTCCTCACCGCTTCCACTAAAAGGAGTACGGTGATTTCCTTGTCGTCCTTTCTTCAATTTGCCAAATATCTGATCCAAAGAACGCTTGCGAATCAATTGCTCTGATTTTGCCGTCATTTTGAAGCCTGCAGGATTCCGCAAATTGCCGTCTCCGTCAATATATCCCTGCTTTTTCAAATCTTCAATAAAATCTTCCATTGTATAATCCTCCGTTGTCAGATTGTACTGCTCGTCAAGTTGTTGAAGCCAGTCTAAGGCTTCTTGTACATCACCAGAAGTGTAGGTAAGGAGTTCCATAAACGCCTCCAACAATTTTTCGAAAGTGGAACGATTGTCTTCCTCAGGAACGTATTGTCCAAAACGGTAGCCTATCATGTTTTTTTGTTAATTGGTGAATTTGTTCTCAAGGAACTAATCTACGAAAATTTTTCTATAATATCACTACAACACTTAAAGTCATGGTAAGTTCAAGGATTACAGTTGCGAGATTAAGGCACAATTGTTTCGTCAAACAACTCGTCCAAATAATAATCCCTTGTGCTGCTTTGGTAAGCATCTCTACAAGTTCCTGTTCCGCTTCGCATAATGCTTACACATAGATTGTTGTCAAAGTTATCTTCACGATGTCCTCTACCCAAAACACAATGACCGAGTTCGTGAAAGACCACCATTTCTCGCCATCGGCTAGCAGCACGATTCCAAAAAGTCTGGTCTATACCTATGTGATTGGGATTTCTTGAATTGTAATTGCAGACACCCGCCACATCATCGGGATGTAGCTCTTCAATAGCTGCTGTTAAGTTCAAACTGTTTAGGTCAATTGTTTGCCCCCTTTCAGCCGCTTCCTTTTCAAAACGAGCAAAATAAACCCAGAGTTCTTCGGCAACATTTGGGTAAGTTCCTTCCGCTATTGTAGCAGTATCTTCAATGGTAGAAATAGTTTCATAATCTTTGGTACAGGCGGAAACCAAAACATAAGTGAGGACAACGAATACAAATAGATTTCGCATAGTGAAATATTTTTTGGGATGAAGTGAAGAAAAATATGCTTCAATAACTGTAAAACATCGCTTATATATTTTGACATTCACCCTATTTTTGCTGCGATAGTGCAATGAGTTTGCTATTTTTGCAGAATTCACCATACAAATCAATTTTTCTGCCATGCAACTGACTTTTGACACCGTTTCATCTTTTGCAGAGCTTGCCATGCAAGGGATTCAGCGAGAATACCCCAATAAATTAGGGCAGGTTTTGGGGAGCAATGCTGATTTGAAAACACCTCGACAATTGCATCCTGCTTTTTACGGTTGCTTCGATTGGCATTCGGCGGTACACAGTCATTGGATGTTGGTGACGCTGCTGCAAAAGTTTCCCGACTTGCCGCAAGCTGTCAAGATTCGCCAAATCATTTACCAACATTTTACCAAAGAAAACATACAGCAAGAAGTCGCTTTTTTTCATACTCCTCACAACCAAACTTTTGAGCGCACGTATGGTTGGGCGTGGCTGTTGAAGTTGTCCGAAACCTTATTGAAGTGGGAGGACGAGGATGCGGTGGTTTGGCACAAACATTTGCAGCCATTGACCGATTTGATGATTAAAAAGTATTTTGATTTTTTACCCAAACTTAACTATCCGATTCGCACGGGACAACATCCGAATACTGCTTTTGGATTGAGTTTTGCGTGGGATTATGCCATTGCAGTTGGAAATGAAGCATTGAAGAAATTAATTGAAGAAAAGGCTAAAGTGTTCTTTTTGACCGACAAAAATGCGCCTGCCAATTGGGAACCCAATGGGTTTGACTTTTTTTCCCCAAGCCTGCAAGAAGCAGCTTTAATGAGTCGCATTTTGCAGCCAACAGATTTTGAAGTTTGGCTAAAAGGGTTTTTGCCCAATTTAACAGACGGCAATCCCGAAAATTTGTTCACACCCGTTTCGGTGACAGATAGAAGCGATGGGAAACTGGTGCATTTAGATGGTTTGAATTTGTCGAGAGCATGGTGTTTTCGAGAAGTTGTGAAAACTTTGCCGATTGCTCAACAAAGCATATTGAAGGCAGCATCAGACAGGCATTTAGCTGCTGCGCTGCCCAATGTGACGAGTGGAGATTATGCGGGAGAACATTGGTTGGCGAGTTTTGCTATATATGCTCTTTTCTCAGCAAATCATTCACCGTCTTGACAGGATTGAAAGTAAGAATAGGCACTTCCACAAAAACGGTATTCCAATCCGCCATTGCTCCATTCCAAAGTCCTGGTAATTCTTGGGCCTTCAATTCACGGCCATCCTTTGATTTTTGGGTGATAAAGCCCGTCTGTGAATCCCGAAAATCGAGCAGGTCAAATCGTTCCCCTTTGTAGTTTTTGGTAGCACAGACTAAATCAACAGGATTGAAGTGAGAAGCATGGTGCAGAATTGATTGCTGCTCGTCATTTTGGGGATTTATTTGTGAACTTTCCACAATTTGAAGCGAAATACTTCCATCTGCATTTTCTGCCCAAAATGGGCCGCCGCCTGGTTCCCCAACATTTTTCACCATTCCACAAACTCGTATTGGACGATTTAATTTTTGGTAAACATAGTCGGCTTTTTCGGAGGTAGTCAATTTGTGAAAATGGTCGGGTAGAATCGTACAAAGTTCCTTTTGTAGAAAATGAGTGACTTCTTCATTAAGGGATTCATTCGTTTTTTGTACTTCTAACTGCTGCAAAAAGCTAAAGATTTTTTCTTGATAATCCATTAATACACCTCCAATGAGTTTTTTGTAGGTGAAAGTCGTATCTTTCAAATGATCTGGCACTACATTGTCAATGTTTTTAATAAACACAATGTCAATCACTTCCCCCAATTCGTTCAAGTTTTCAATCAATGCGCCGTGCCCTCCAGGACGAAACAAAATGCTGCCATCTTCTTCTCTAAATGGAGCATTGTGCATATCCACTGCAATGGTATCTGTGTGAGCATGTTGTTCAGAAAAACTCACTTCAAAATGTACTTCAAAAAGCTCCTCGTACTTTGCACGAACCTTTTGCAGTAATGCCTCAAATCGGGAACGATGCTCGGGCGAAACGGTGAAATGCAGATAAACTTTTCCATTTGTATTTCGGCTATAATCAGCTCCTTCAACGAGATGTTCTTCAAAAGGAGTTCGCACAACATTCCCCCCATAAAGATGAAATTTGAGCAGACCTTTGGGAAGGTTGCCATAGTCCAAACCTTTTGCAGTCAATAAATACGCAAAAATAGGAGTGTAATTTTGAGTATCTAATAAATCTTGTAGATTGTGACCATCTATTGCCAAAACTCGCTTCAATTCTTCGTAAAATGCAAAGTGTTTTATTTGATTCAGAAAATGTAAAGCAGCGGGATACTTTTGGATAAGAGAGTTATCGGATTGATAGGCTTCAAATAAATCTTTGAACATTCGACTTGCAGCACCAGAAGCAGGAACAAACTTGCCGATTCGATGGTGTTTGCTAGCTTCTTCAAAGTTTTCAATCATTTGTTTTTTTTGTGAATCATTGAAGCGCAAAATGCCCTCTCCAATGGTAGCAGCTTTCACAAGATTCATGAAAGGAAAACCCTGTCGAAAATTTTGAATTTGGGTCTCTAAGGTTTCCAATGAGATGCCTTTTTGAGAAATAGATGTGAGGTCTTTTGCCGAAAACATGGTATCGTATTTTGCTATTAAAGAAAAAAAACTGCTTTTCAAAGCAAAATTACGGTTTTCTTCATAATAAAACAGCGTGCATCATGCTTTTTAATAATACAACTGTCTTCTTGAAAAACAAGCGGTTAATTGTTTCTTTTATTCAAAAATTTTTTGGAATTTCGTAGGCTATTTCGCTAATTCAATAACCTAACTCACACCGACTACACAAAACTGCTTCAAAATCTTTCATTTTTTGAATGAAAATAGCCAAATGAAGTTAAATGTTTTGTGGTTAAATATTATTTATAAATACCTTTAGCCAAGCCAACTATGATGAAAACTCTTGAAACTGTATGGTCTAATTGTTTGGAAACAATCCGAACGCATGTGAGCGAACAGAGCTTTCGTACTTGGTTTGAACCTATCAGACCAGTAAAGTTAGAGAGTCATGTGTTGACCATACAAGTGCCAAGTCAGTTTTTTTATGAGTGGCTCGAAGAACATTATGTAGCACTGCTTCGCAAAACAATCCGACAAGAAATAGGGGAAGATGCACGTTTGGAATATCGAATAGTCGTAGATAGAAACTACGACAATGCCAATCCGCTTACCATCAACATGCCTACGAGTGCCAACGACAATGTGCAGCCTAAAACGGATAACAAAGGTAAGCCTCTTCCAACAATCAGGAATCCATTTGTAATTCCTGGTATTCGAGATATGAAAAACATCGAATCTCAGCTTAATCCCAATTATACATTTGAACATTACATTGAAGGAGAATGTAATCAATTGGCACGTTCGGCAGGAATAGCAGTAGCCAATAATCCTGGCGGGACGTCCTTCAATCCTTTGGTGCTGTATGGAGGAGTAGGCTTGGGAAAAACACATTTGGCGCAAGCGATTGGCAACTACGTGAAAGCAAATTTCAAAGAGAAAACCGTCTTGTATGTTTCTTCCGAAAAGTTTACCAATCAATTCATTGACGCTGTAAAAAACGGTTCTATCAATGATTTTATGAATTTTTATCAAATCATTGACGTGTTGATTGTGGACGACATCCAGTTTTTTGCAAATAAAGACCGTACACAAGACATTTTCTTTCATACCTTCAATCACTTACATCAATCTGGCAAACAAATTATCCTTACTTCCGATCGTCCACCAAAAGATTTGGAAGGCATGGAAGAACGGCTAATTTCCCGCTTCAAATGGGGATTGACGGCTGACCTACAAGTACCTGATTTGGAAACCCGCATTGCCATTTTGGAGAAAAAACTCTACATGGATGGCATTGAAGTACCTCGCTCTGTGACAGAATACATGGCGTATCACATCAATACAAATGTGCGGGAATTGGAAGGGGCATTGATTTCTCTTTTGGCTCAATCTTCTTTGAGTCGCAAGGAAATAGACATCAATTTGGCGAAGTCGATTGTGCGAAGTTTTGTGAACAATTTATCCAAAGAGATATCGGTAGAATATATTCAAAAAATTGTGAGTGACTACTTCAAAGTGCCGATTGACCAACTCACAGGTAAAACCCGCAAACGTCAAGTCGTACAAGCCCGCCAAATATCTATGTACTTAGCCAAAAGTTTTACTGACAACTCACTGAAAGCCATCGGAAAATTCTTTGGCGGAAGGGATCACAGTACGGTGATTCATGCTTGTCGTGCTGTACTTAACCTGATGGAAACTGACAAAATGTTTCAAGAGGATGTAACCGAATTGCAGAAGCAAATCAATATGAGTCGGTGAGAATTGTGAAATGAGACTTCGGTAGTTTATCCTTTGAAAGGATGAGATAGGCATTTTGTTGAAAATTAATTTTTTACGAAACTAACCTACCGAAGTCTTTATATACTCCATAACCTTAATTATTTACGGTTGTTATTTTTTCGAGCAAATAATTAACCATAGACAAAGCTCTTTTATCACCAGGAATAAATTTTAATTTTTGCTGAAAATTTTGAAGAGCAAGTTCATAGTTTCCATTTTTGTTGTAAAATGCACCCATACTGTCGTAAGCCATTGGTTGATTGGGAAATTTGGCGATGTTGATTTTAAAAATTTCACCTGCTTCTTTCATCCTACCTGTATCCATTAAATCATATCCCAGTGAATAAAGCGTCCATACTTTATCTAACTTATAGTTGTTGACCTCTAGAATAAAATCTATATTATCAACAAGAAATTCAATGCCATCTTCCTTGATGATTTCGTTTAAAAAGAAGGCAAGCGGATGTCTGGCAACTACATAATTTTCTTCATACAAAACCTTTTCTATGTGATCTGCAAGTTCTATGGCTTTGTCTTCAAAGTAACTTGACAAAACAATAAGTGTATAACCGTCTCCAGGATAATGTCTTAAATCTACACTCAAACCTTCAATGCTTCCATTTTGAAACATTACATCTTGTGTACCCAATTTCTTGGTTCGCCAACCATATTGAAATGTTGTCCCATCGGCAATAGGAAAACCATACGACAACATTTTTTTGATGGATTCGGCGGTGATAAATAAGTGTTGATTGAAGGCAATCATAAATTTCAGTAGGTCTTCTGAGGTGCTGTAAACGGCATCTGCACCAAATGGGAAAGCTCCCAGATGGCTGGGAGGACTACTTGGAGTTCCACTTTCTTTGAAGGTATAACCAATGGCCTTGTTATTAACGATTTCATCCCAAAAATAAGCTCCTGAATCTTGCATATCTGCAAGGTCAAATATTTTATCCTGCATATATTCACGAAAGGGTTTTTGGGCGTATTCTTCAATGATTTTGGCAAGCAGTACATAGTTGGACTCAGAAATTTCGACTTTTGTGCCGACTCCAAATAAAAGTGGTTGTTTTAAGATAATGGCAGTTAAGTCATCTATGGTTTTGATTTCGGTAAAATTGGAGATATATTCTGGAGTTTGGTAGTAATCTTTGATGCCTGAAGTATGGGTCAATAAATGGTGTATGGTAATCTGTTCAAATTCACCCAATGGCAGTGAAGGCAAGTATTCTTTGATGTAATTATAACGACTAATTTTACCTTCTTCAATGAGTTGCATGATAATTGTTGCGGTGAGGATGTGTGTAATGTTGGAGAGGTTGTAGCGGGTGTTCAGCGAGTTGGGTATTTTGTAGTCAAGATTGGCATAGCTAGTGGTGTATTTAAAAACTGGATGTTCATCCTTGGCAACAATAACAACTCCCGAAAACTGCTTCATCCATGTATAGGCTTCTAACAATCGGTGCATTTTTCCTACCTTATCTATGTCCATATTCCAACTTTTGAGTTCTTGTACTGATTGAGCTTGTACTGAACTACTGTATTGAATACAAAACAGCATCAGCACAATTAGGTGCAGACTTTTTTTCATGGCTTGTCTATCTTTTTAATGGTTAAGAATTAAAAAAATGGATTTGAAAGAGGAGTGGAATGTGAAAAAATAAATGCTTTTCTGGTTTGAAAAGAATGGGAGGGAATTTCTTTGGACAAATGTGATTTTCTTCTCCGTGTGGAGATGTTTTCTAATCTCCTATTAGCAAACTACATACCAAACCATTGAAGGAATACTAATCTTGGTGATTACACGACAAACAATTCTTGTATTGATGAACAAAAAATAACGGAATAACTTGACTGAATATTTTATTTTAATTAAATGTAAATAGTAATGAAATTCTGTTAATTGGAATTTTGATATATTCCCCAAACACGGAAACGTATAAACACCTAAAACAATCCCTATATTAGATACTACGACATGAATATATTTAAAATACCCATTAATGTATGAAAATGATACATTAATGGGCATTCGCTTAAATAGTTTTTTTTGAGTAATCACCAAATCATTGTTTCAGCATCTTTCCATTTATTTTACCCTCCTTCGTTTCCAAAGTATAGTAATAAATATCTGGCTTCAAATGGGTTCCATCCAATTCAAAATAATGTTTTCCTGCCAAAACTTGCGGCTCGTTAAATTCTGCAACGAGTTGACCAATATTATCGAATAAGGTGATTTTCACCCAACTTGCTTCGGCGAGTTCTATCGGGATTCGAGTAGAATCCGTAAATGGATTGGGAATATTTTCCCCCACAGTGTAGTCAGGATGCGATTCTTCATCCTCATCAGGTTCTATGACCATCATCAGTTGTGCAACACCTTCCTCCCTGAAAACATCGTATCCTCCATATTGTGGCACTATCCATTTGTGTCCTTTAGGGTCAATCAAAATATAGTCTATCGAATTGTAAGTCAAAGGACTGTTTTCAGGAGTATATTGTTGCCAATCTATGCCGTTGAAGTGAAGCATCCCTGCACTTGCCGTACCGACCCATAGGTCATTGTTGTGAACATCTACATTCAAATTCCAAAAATTGGTTTCATGGATGCCCAAGTCTTCGGAAGCAAGTGTTTGAATCACCTGCTCTCCATCAAACAACTTCAAAAACTGCTGATGTGCTACCCAAATATGGTTGTTGCTGTTCACTGCGAGGTCATGAATAGGTTGTTGGCTGTAAAAATCTTGTGGGTCTCGGAGGTCAAAACTTGTCCATCTTTCACCATCCCATTTATGCAAGTTCCCTTTTGAAGTACCAATCCAAATATGGTTGTTAAGGTCAGCGGTAATTCCGTAAATGCTTTCACCGTTTCTGATGTTCAAATGTTTCATAGATTCGGTCAAATCTGTCCATTTCGCACCATCGTATCGAAACAACCTCTGCCGCCTATCTACCACAAACCAAATATTGCCCTCCCTATCTTCCATTCCGTCATTCACCCTACCGTGTTGTGTCCCAATGTCAAAAGGTGCATGTTCAACACATTCACTATTCACACACTGAAAAATCTTATCTTGGCTAATACTCCAAAAACTGCCGTCTGTTGTAGGCACTACAGAACCAAATCCTGTTTTAAACACCTCCAATTTACCTTCAAAAGGCTCATAAGTCCAACTTGTACCATCAAACACCACAAAACCATCGAGTGATTTGAACCAAATATTACTAGCCTGCAAATGTTGTTTGATTGCCAAACGCTCTAGTAGCCACGGTTCGGGAAAAGCAATTTTTACCTCTTCAAACCATACATCCTGCAATTTCTCCAAACCCCGATTTGTACCAATCCAAACCTCATTTTGAGCGTCAATTGCTATTCCAGATGGATTCATACTTGCGTTTGATACTATCGTAGAATAACTCTCAAAGTCTTGTCCATCAAAACTTACAATCGTATTGGAGTTGGAAGTCACCCATACTTTATTCATTTGATCTATCGCCAAAAAATAACTGTTCAGCGAAACACCCGTTTCCAAGGCACTGTAAATTGTCCATTTTTCGCCATCAAATTTGACCAAGCCACCTGTTTGTAAATCAACAGGATAATAACCACTCAAACTCATCCAAACATTCTGCTCGCTATCCACTTTCAAATCACTTACCCAACTATACGATAGGATATCTCCTTCTGGATAGACAAATTCTCGCCAGTTGTTTCCATCGTATTGAAGCAAATGAGTGGCGCCATTCAGCCATAAATAATCATCAGCATCCACTGCTATTTGAGAAGTGAAATTATTTAATTCTTGGTTGGGAACTTCAATTGTCGTCCAACTTGTACCGTTGAATTTCAATAATCCATTCGATGAAATCAACCAAACCGTTCCATCCTTTGCTCCTGCAATGTCATAAGCCGTAGAGTTTGAAGCCGACTGCAATGGGCTATTGGTTTCATCAAAAACCGTCCAGTTTTGACCATCATACACAAACCAATTGTTCTCTCCTCTTGCCCACAACTGACCCTTAGGAGTCAAATATATTTGACTAATATTGTTGGTAGGAATGTTGGAGTTTTCTGTATTAAAGTAAGTAGTATAGTTTCTAGTTCGGTCGTATTGACCTACCCCATACGCCTCTGTTCCAAACCAAATAATATTGCCATCATGGATAAGACTATTGATTCGATGACTACCCGAAAGATGCTGCCACTGAGTAGTTTGTGCTTCAATGAAGGAAACATGGAAAGAAGAAAAGAAAAGAAAAAATATAAAAATGTTTTTCATGCTCGTTGATTTGTCTAAAGCCAAAAGTATATCCACAAAGATAAGCCATCTGCTACTCCCTAAAAATACACAATTACTGCCATAGTTGGTACTTTTCGTAAATCTGCTGCTTGAAAACACTCGGACTGACTCCCGTTTGGTTCTTAAAAAAACGACTGAAATAAGCAGGGTCTTTGAAGGAAAGCGCAAAGGCTATCTCTTTGTTAGACAGTTCTCCCTGCAATAAAAGCCGCTTGACCTCCAACACCAAACGCTCGTAAATTACCCCACTTGCATTTTTCCCCTTCAATTTTTTCACCACATTGTTCAGGTGATTGGGTGTAACTGCCAGCAGCTGGGCATAATCGTTTACTTGATGCAACTCGATGAAATGATGTTCGACCAAACTTTCAAACTTTTTGAGGAGTATTTTTGCAGGTGAAAAATGCGTGGACAGCGTGTTCAAATCCGGATATTGTTCGACAAACAACTGCTGCGATTTGAACAACAAAATCTGCAAATAAGCCCGCAAAATACTTTTTTGGATGCTCGTTTTTCGTTTGTATTCCCGCTGCATCGCTTCAAACAATGTCCGAAATTCCTCCAAATCACCCGCTTCAATTTGCAGCATAGAAGTGTGTTCCCAAAAAGGCAAGTCCTTCAAAAAGCTTTTGTCCGCCAAATCAAAATGAAAAAAATCTCTCGAAAACAAAATCGCAAATCCATGAGAATCCAAATCCCGCTGCACCAAATGCACCTGTCCTGGTGCTACAAAATGAATGCTTCGGTCTAATATCTCAATCGGTTCGAAGTCCAAAATATGCTCACCTCCTCCTTTTACAAAGAAAAACAACTCATAGAAATTGTGTCGATGTGGACGAAACGGCGGTTTTTGCTTGCGTGTTTTCAATGGAAATAGCTGAAAAGCAATGCTTGTCGGATTGTCTTTGGCAAAAGAATAGGTTGGAAGTATTTTTGTATTCATGGGTAATAGTATCAAAGATTTGGCTTAAAGTCATTGTTCCATTTATAGCCAATAGTTCGTGAAAAATCTATGAGGAATGTTAGAACGCAGATGTTCAGCGAATTGATAAAGGACATAATAATTTGAGTAATGTAGGATTGCCCCGAAAAGCCCAAATATTCAACAAGCCTGTGTAAAGGTTAGAAATTTACCACGAACTCTTTGACTAAAGTGTGTTTATTTCAAACTTATCGGCATCCATCCATGCAGGAAAGCAATTTCGGTATTCTTCCAAAGCCAATTTAGAGAGCGTACAGGAATAAACAGTTTCTTGATGGGAGTAAGTCCAGATTGTTTTTCCAGTAGAATCAATTACCGAACTATCACCTGAATATGGGATGTTATTGCCATCTTCCCCAATTCTATTGACCCCAACAACATAAGCCAAATTTTCCATTGCCCTTGCGTGCAACAAACCCGACCAGACGTATGCCCTCATTTGAGGCCAGTTGGCTACATAAATCAGCAAGTCGTATTCGTTTGCAGTGTTTCGACTCCATACAGGAAAGCGCAAATCGTAGCAAATCATGGGGCAAATATTCCAACCTTTGTAATTTACTATCAGGCGTTTTTCGCCAGCAGAATAGGTTTCATGCTCTTTTGCCATTCTAAACAAATGTCGTTTGTCGTAGGTTTGAAAAGTGCCGTCAGGAAAAGCCCAAATCAAGCGGTTGAAGTACTTGCCATTTTCTTCAATAACTGCGCTGCCCATGATAGTGGTTTGTAGCGATTGTGCCTTGTTTTGAAGCCATTGGTGCGTTTTTCCACCCATTTTTTCGGCTACTTTTGCAGCATTCATGGTGAAGCCTGTGTTGAACATTTCGGGCAGTATTACCAAATCAGTAGGTGTATCAATGGTTTTGATGAGGGTGTCAAAATGGTGGAGATTGGCATCTATATTCTCCCATTGAAGTAAAGACTGAATAAGGTTGATGTTGAGGTTACTCATGATGTTATACTATTGTTTTTTGACAAATAATTCAAATAAAATATCTTACGATTAGTTGCAAGCAAATGTTGGCATATATTCCCGCCAAAACATCGTCCAACATTACACCCAATCCACCTTTGACTTTTTGGTCAATTGTTCCAATAAAAAACGGTTTGAGGATGTCGAAAAAACGAAAAAGAACAAAGCCGAGAGCAATTGTCCACCATTGAAGCGGAAGAAATAGAAGGCTAATCCACATGCCGACAAATTCATCAATGACAATACATCCGGGGTCTTTGCCGAGGGTTTCTTCCAAATGATTGGTGGTAAAAACACCTATCACAAAAAAGAGGGCAATGACTCCTAATAATGAATAAGTTGTCACTAAGTCGGGGACAAAACTGGTGCTTGCGAATAGCAATATGGCGGCAAACAGACTACCTGCTGTGCCTGGTGCTTTAGGGGCAAGTCCTGAATAAAAGCCAGTTGCAAAAAACATATATAATTTAGACATTGAATTTATTTATTTTAATGTTGTTCTGGGTGTATTGCTTATTGTAAAATAAAAAGATGGAATCCACTTCAATATTTCTAAACTCATTCACCATTAGAGTCGTATGGTAAGTTCATACCTATAATTTAGTTCACAATTTCCTTAGCTACCTCACCTGTATCCTTAAACATAATTGCTCGCTCAAAAGATTTATCATTGCTACTGCACATAGTAAATTATTAATTGCTCGTAATTAATTCATTGTTAGAAGTATAATAGAAATTAGTTTTGAAATTTTTAATGGTTTTATTTCCATAAAAAGTTAAATAAACGAATGAAAAACACAATGTCACTAAAAAGTGTTATTTTAGTAGAATAGAATCATCACTACATAGAAAAGTAAAATTTCCCAATCTTACCTAAAGCTGTTTGCGTTACTTATTGCAAAGATTGTATCTTGCATTTGGTTTTTTACAATTATTTCGACTAAGCTACTCCCAAAAGTTGCGAAAACATGAATAGATTTATTTATTTTTTTGTTGTGGCATGTATTTTTGCCTCCACACAGCCCATTAATGCCCAAAATGAATATGTGGGCAGTTCTCAGTTTTTTGATATTGCAGGAGAATGGGTGAACAATGATACAGTAACTAAGCGGATTTCAAAAATGGAAATCAGCAAAACCATCGTTAATACCTACCGTAGTTTGCCTTATTTTGACTTAGGTGGCATTGGAGTTCCCTTCCAAGAAGTAAAATTAGACATTTCTGAAAAGCTAATGTGTTATGAAACTAAATTGATGGAAGCACAATGTATGATTATGCCTATGAAAACGCCTGCTGGCGAACAACTTAGGGTATATTCTATCATAGTTGATCCGAATGGCTCTTGGATAGGGGTCTCTACGGATGTATTGCATCGAGATGTAGTGAAAACGAATGATTTACTCATTGGACCGAGTTTTGACCCTTGGACTTTGGAAGGTTCGTGGATGAACGAGTGGGAAGAGGATATGAAAATTCCACGCTTTAATATCTATTCTAAAAACAATGAATTGTACTGCCAGCCTTATAAACTCATGAAACAGAACAACAAAGTAAAGGCAATGGGTGAATATAAGATGGAAAACCTGAAATTGGGAGATGGTACACAACTGGTAAAATGGGTAGATAATAGCTTGGAAACGCAATTGCGTATTCGTCCGATTATGGAGGATTGGCAGGTAGTAGGAATTGACATGATTGTAGAGGAAGTGTATGAGGATGGTGTACCAAAGAGTGTTTACCGTCAGTTTTTTGTGAAAGACCCAGATGCAGAGGTTAAGGCACTTGCCGAAAAATTGATTGCTACGCTTGACGGTAGTTGGGAAAATATTGACCCAAATGCGGCGACTCTTCGTTTGAATATTTTTGACAGCGAAATCAGAGTTTGGGTGAATTGTCAAGACGAAAAAGATGGTTGTAGTTTGGGGACTCAGAAAGTATTGGAGCCGATTTATGAAGGGTTGATAGGTACTGAGTTTACTACCTTTTCTACCAATAGGACTCTCGAAATAGATACCGAATTGGAGGTAAACCCTCCTGATGAACTACCTAATTTTATGGTTTTGACTACGGTGATTGAAGACATAGAAGGTATTCGTCCTATTCAGGTTCGGTCCGAAATATTTATGCGGAAAGGGCATGTGATTTCTGGAGATGTGGAAGAAATGATGGAAATGCAGGAAGGTAAGCGGTAGTACGATAAGTAGTAAATTAAAATTGAAATGACAATTAAAATGAAAAAATACACTGATAAACAGTTATTTGAAAAATATTAATTGTTAAAATAAATATGACTGACTACTCAACTAAAAAAACATTGGAAGTATTTATTTCTTCAAAATGGGTATTTGTATTCCAAGCCTATGATTATTTATAAAAGCGATACTTCCAATGTTTTATCTCTTACATGATTACTGCACAATTATCTTCAATGCCTCGCAATAATCGTAGTCTGCGGTCATTCTGATACGATTTTCTTCATCTTCCTCCGCTTTGCAGAGAGCTGCAATTGCAGGAGCTTTGGGACCTACATTGTAGGCATATACGATTAAATAATTGTCTTTAGTGGGGTTAATTGTACCTGTAATACGTTTTTTTTCTGCCATCAACTCGTATTTATCCAAAATACATTCACCATTTAGGAATATCGAAACCTTATCACCGTCCACCTCTCCATCATCCCAAGTGTCCAAAGCTACTTGATTTCCCGAAACAGTCATAGTGCCTACCAATCTTACCTTTCTACCATTGATGGCGTTCACAAAACCGTTGTCGTTTAGGTCAATACCATAAGCAGGTTTGGGCTTAGGAGTTTCTTTGATCACCTCTACTACGGATTCAGGTTTAGGAGTTTCTTTGACCACCTCTACTACGGGTTCAGGTTTAGGAGTTTCTTTGACCACCTCTACTACGGGTTCAGGTTTAGGAGTTTCTTTGACCACCTCTACTACGGGTTCAGGCTTGGGAATTTCTTTGACCACTTTAGGTTTGGGAGTAGGTTTTGGTGTGTCCGCTTTAGGAGGTGTAATGGCAGAAGTGAGTACCTTTGGAGGCAGGATAGAAGCAGTTTTTTCTTCTATCACAGGTTTAGACTCAGGTTTGGGCTCTTCCACTTTTGGAACAGCTTTTTCTTTATAGGCTAATTCCCAAAGAATGACCTTCCCATCATAGCCACCACTGGCAATGTATTTCCCGTTTGGACTAAATGACACACTTCTCACCATGTCTTGATGTCCTGCAGCCACTAGTTCCAATTTTTTCGTTTGCACATTCCAAATCTTAAACATATTTGCCGCATTCCCATGTGCAATAAGCTGGTCATTTGCCGAAAAACTGATGTAACTATAATCCTTGTCCCCGGCTGGAATGTGCCATATTTCGTTGTAACTGGGGTACTTCCAAAATCGGAGACTACCTTCTTCGCTCCAACCACCAAGCATAGTACCGTCGTGCGAAAACTTCACGTCATTGATATAATGGCCTCCATTGTTGTTAGATTCTTCAATTTTGCCCGAAGCAAAATCAAGAAAATGTAGTTTACTTCCACAAGCAAAAACCAGTGTTTTTTGGTCAGGAGAGATGTCAGCAGTAGTCGTACGATAGTTACCCGAAAACAAGATTTCAGGTGTTTCACTACTGCCAATTTCCGCCTTTATCAGTTTGAAGTTTTTCCCTCCATAATAGAGGTATTTTTCGTCAGGGCTGAATAAGACAAAATATGCTGCATTTTCTTTGAAGTACACTGGGTTTTTAAAGGATTGTATTTCTCTACCCGTTTCCAAATCCCACAATTTGACATTGCCATCCGTTGAAGCACTTGCCAGGCGATTACCATCTTTGCTGAACATCAGGTCATTCACTATATTTTGGTGACCTTGAAGACTTAATATAAGGTTGCCAGAATTGGCATCCCAAATATTGATGACATGTCCATAACCAACGCTCGCTATTCGATTGCCGCTGTTATTGAAGGTCAAATATTCCACTTTGCCCTTATTAGAAAAGGTAAAACTGCGTACCTGCTCCAGTTGAAGCGTTGCCTCAGATTGTCCCCATAGTGTGTGCGCTATCAATACAAAACACAATAAGTAAAATAGTTTTTTCATGTTTTTTAATACAAGTTTTACAGTAGTCAATACAGTATTTGAAGTTTAGAATACAAAAGTAAAGTTTGAGTGGAAACCTTTGCAGTAAAATGGTGGTTGGCTATAAATGTACTACAATTCAAATATTGTTCCAAAGAGCTTGCCGATAGGGATTACTTCAATAACAACATCCCCAATCTTCTGCACGTCTATCACCCAAAATTTTATTGTTTTTTTGGTCAATAGCTTTTTCAGGAATGGTTCGATTTTTATACAAAGAGTGGTGTTTGAAATTGTTGTGAGCCAAATGAAGATGAAAAAATAGACCAAGAATAAGCATCAAAGCAGCCATTTTTTTCCAAATGGGTTTTGATAAAAGTGGTTGGTAGCAGTAAAAAGCATATAACATACTAACAGGTAAAAGTACATAAAAAGTATGAGGTGAAGGCCCTTTTATAGAAAATATAAAACTAAGGTAGAGCATAACGATGGTCGCTGCAACCAACCATTTTAAACGTTTTCCTTCTTTTGAATGGAATACAGAATTGCAGAAAAATGAAACAAATAAATAGGCTACCTGCAAAAAACCTATAAGTGTAAGTAATACGGTAAATGGTGAAAACCAAGGATACTGCTGCAAAAACTGAAGGCGACTTTGTAGGTTGTAGCCTAAAAAAACGCTTGTTTCGTAACTGGAAAATGATAAAAAACGGGTGATGATTGTGGGTAGTTGGGTCAAATGTTCTAAGTGCAAAACGATATTTGCTTCAATGCGCCCTGCTCCTTCTATGCCGTATTTGCAGTAAGTTGGCAAGAGCAAACTGCCACTTATTGCAGCTCCCAATGTAAAGAATAATAGGTTTCGGCTGATTGTCGAAAAAGATTTTTTCCTGATATTGAGCAAGAAACAAATTGCAGTAAAAGGAATCAACAATACAAATGAAAGGTGTATTTGCATGACCCAACAAATTGAGAAACCCATCATTGCAAAGGCGTGGTGTGGTCGCAGGATTGGACGATTGTTGAACAACAACAACTCAAAAGTGCCTATGAAAAATAAGATGGCAGCAGGCAAAACGTAGGATGGATTGACAATGTGTGTAGAATAATTCAGAGTCCACGGAGCAGTCAATAACCAGCCATAGATGAGCCAACCACTTAGCGTAGGAATACGTTTGTGAAGGTAGTAAGCGAACAAAATCAGTGTGCCGGTACTCAATAGATTGAGGAGTAGAAACGGGGCTTCGGGAATGGGGAGGATGAAAAATGGTAATCCAACGACTATACCTTGAAGTGCACCAGGAATTTGGGTCTGTGTATAAACCACATCTGGCCCATAATAGGGGAAATTTCCTGTGGCGTAGTATTTTAGCCCCAATAAGTAAATTTGTTTTTCGTCTGTTCCCCAAAAAGGACTGCACAAGCCATAAACAAGCCGAGCTAAAAAAGTAAACAAGAAAATTAGCAGGTAGAAACAATATCGCTTTTGCAACAAGTGATTGAACCTTTTCATTGATAGCGCATCTTTTGTGCTAAAAATAGTAATTTTGTGCTTATGAAATATACATTGACACTCATTAGCTGTTTATTCTTAACCTTGACCTTCAATTTTGCACAGTCCGCAAAAGAAGATGGGGGAAATCTGCCTGCCTATCTGATTCATTTTGACTATGCTTACCAATTGCCTGGTGGTGACATGGCTGACCGATTTGGAAGCAATTCGAACATTGGCGTAGGAATGCTTTATAAGACCAAAAGTAATTGGTTATTAGGCATAGATGGACATTTTTTATTTGGAAAAAACATTGAAGAAAATTATACTTCAAATCTCACTACCGCAGGCGGTTTTATATTGGGAGTGAATGGCTTGTATGCAGAGTTGGATGCACGACAGCAAGGTTTGTCTTTGGTCGGTAAAATTGGGCGACTTTTTTCGATGGGAACGGTCAATCCTAATTCTGGAATAACGGTATTGTTCGGTGCGGGTTATTTGCAGCACAAAATACAGATTGAAGACAGAAATAGTGCCGTACCACAGTTTCAAGGCGAATACCGAAAGGGCTACGATCGTTTGACCAGTGGCTTGGCTTTTACCCAATTTATCGGTTATACGCATTTAAGCCTCAACCGCCGTATCAATTTCTACATTGGCATTGAAGCCACTGAAGGATTCACAAAAGGCCGCCGTACCACCCATTTCAATACGCAAGCAGATGGCTCAGGTAGCCGCACAGATATATTGATTGGCCCGAGAGTTGGGTGGATTTTACCCATTTACCGAGAACCGAGCGAACGGTTTTACACAGATTAAAGGGAGAGGAAAGGTTTATAAGAAGAAGTAAATCAAATCACCTGACACGAAGTTTTCTCCAAAATATTTTCTACCACTGACTACTTCCCCATCTACTAAAATCGTCAATTGCAGATCATCGCCTCCATAGTTGTAGGCACGCAAACTGATGGCAGAAGCAGGATTGAAACTTTTGTGAAAACTATATTCAAAAGGCAGGTTAAGCCCTTCTTCGTCAATGGTTTTCCCAAATTCATTGGTATATAAAACCCTTGTTAGAGTAGAGTCAGTTGCTTCAATTCGATAAGTGATATTGCGAGAGGAGATTTCTTTGTCAAAATCTTCGGCTGGTGCTTCAATGAAGTCATGTTGATAGTTTTCCATGTTGTTTGTTTTTACTTGGTTGAGCATAATTTGTTTCTTGAAATTGGCTGACTTTTATAAAACAAAATTCTTGCCGTTCATTATTTTTTATTACAAAAAAAGGTTATGATTCAAAAAAAGTTTCAATTACTATATAGCTAATGTAAGGATAAATATTTCAAATGCAAAGTATTAGAGAAGAAAATCTGATAGTTAAACTTGAATGTCTAATTTTTCTTGGGCAACTTTATCATTAATTTTGCAGAGATTTCAACATCCACAAAAACGACAAAATGGGAAATAATCAACCCTACTCACAACAGGATAAAGGCTTTTTTTTGATGTTCGTGGTGATGGGAATTCTACTATGGGGATTCACCATTTACAAAGCCTTAAATGCCTCGTTTACACACGATGAATTTACGCTATTGTCTTATGCAGAGCGTTCCTATTACGGTATTTTTATCATAGACCCGCCCTATGCAGGATGTCATATATTTTTGACCTTCTTAGCCAAACCCATTATTACACTTTTTGGAGCGAGTGAATTTACGCTACGATTGCCAACTTTGATAGCCCACCTCATTTATTTGATTTTCACCTATCGTTTGGTGGTATTGCTGCATCAAAATCGTTGGGTTCGGATTTGTACATGGTTGCTGCTCAATGCCAATCCTTATTTGTTGGATTTCTATTCCATTGGGAGGGGATATGGTCTGGCGATAGCGATGATGACGGTGAGTTGTTATTATTTTTTGCGCTTTGTAAAAGAAGAAGGAAAGTCCTCCAAATATTTATTTGGGGCATTTTTTGCAGGGTTTTTAGCAGTTTATACCAATTTTACCCTACTCAACTATTATGTTGCCTTATTGGGAACTTGGGGTTTGTATGTGCTTTATCATGTTTGGCAATCGAAAAAATTTGTCCTCCCAGAACTGCTTCAAAAGCATTGGTCTGTACCAACTGTCACCCTCATCATGGCTGCCATCATTTACACACCCCTCAAAAGATTGGTCGAAACCGATCAGTTTTACTTTGCAGGAATAAATGGATTTTGGCAAGATACGGTGAGGAGTTTGGCGAGAAGCTACATCTATGGAATGCCCTATGGCGGTGATATTGAAATCATTACCAGCATTATTTTTGCCGTTTTTTTCTTTACCAGCCTCTTGATTTTATTGGTTCATTGGTGTAAACAAAGAGGTAGGAATGTAGATTGGGCTTTCACTGCTATGTTGTTGATATTTAGTTTGGCGATGTTGAGTACGGTTGTGCAATTTCATTTGATTGATACCAAATATTTGTTTGAAAGAATTGCGCTGTTTTACATACCTTTATTTTTTCTGAGTTTTTCGTTTGCTCTTCAATATGCGTTTCGGTCTGCTTTCTTCAAAAAAATCGGTATATTGGTTGTAAGCGTTTTGAGTATTTTTGTGGTGTACCATACCATTCGTGCTTGCAATACAACTACCTACCGAGATTGGTACTATGATAGGGATTCAAAGGCAATGATGGAATATTTACGGGATGAAGTTGCTCCTACGATTGAAGAAGGGGAGCGAGTGAATGTAGGATTGAAGTGGATATTTGTTCCTTCTTTTTACTTCTACGAAAAGAAATGGAAGACGGAAAATCAAATCAACTTGGTCAATAAAATTGACCCAAGGATGGAATTGACTCCCGACCTCAATTTGCACTATGTCTATGTAGAAGAAAGTGATTTGGAAACTTTGAAGAAAGATTTTGAATGGGAGGAAGTGTTTCGAAATTGGAGTAGTGGAGGGATATTATTGAAGGTAAAGAAAAGAGTGGATGAATTGGAAGTGGAGAATTGACTTGGCAGTTCATAAGAATTTATTAATCAAATAGCTCCAATTTGCCGAACAGTTCCATTCAAGCGATTCAACAAGCCGAAGCCAATACACCTGTATCGGAACGCCACAAACTCGAAAGCCGTATTGCTTATTTGCAGCACAAAAAAGAACTGCAAAAGCAATACATCGTTCAGCACTACCTAAAAGCACAGGACTTGGACCAAGCGATTCAAGCAGTTCTCTACGAAGCTGATGAAGCCGACTACAAAGCAGTGATTCCGCTTTATCTCCGAAAAGGCGATACAGCGAATGCCCAACAGTATTTGAATCTTATCTCTGCCCACAATGCAGAAAATACCCAATACATTGCCTTACAAAACCTACACATTGGTTTGCAATCAGCAGGCAGAAGTTGGTATGACATCACTGCCCAAGAGGAAGCAACGATTCGCAGTATTGCAAGTAGTCCAACAAGAGTAGCCGTTCATGCTCAAGCAATTTTGCATTGGGTTTTTGGAGAGCAATTTGAAACACATATCCCTGATTTGGACGGAAGTGGAAGTCACAAAAGAACGATACTGCCTCCGCTTAGTAACAGAGTGGGTAAACAGGAACTCCAAATCTTGCCCAATCCAAGCAAAGGAATAGCCAATATCTATTGGACTCCACAAGAAGAAACTTTCGGAGAACTAAAAATCTTTGATTTAACAGGAAGGCAAATAGCTAATTATGCAGTAAATCCTGCTATAGGACATACGCAATTGTCTATTGAAGGACTGAAAAATGGTATTTATATCTGTACTTTAAGTATTGGTGAACAAATCACTTATCAAACCAAGTGGGTGGTTGTTCAATAAGACTCATAATGGAAGAATTTTAAAGCTGAAACAAGGTTTTCATGGCGATGCTATTTACTATCCGTATCTTTGCAAAAAAATACTAGCAAATGAGCAAAGAAACAACACAAGCACACAAAGCAGGTTTTGTGAACATTATCGGCAGACCCAACGTAGGCAAATCCACCTTGATGAATGTATTGGTGGGCGAAAATTTGGCAATCATCACCTCCAAAGCCCAAACAACCCGTCACCGCATCATGGGGATAGTAAACGGTGAAGATTTTCAAATTGTGTATTCCGATACGCCAGGAATCATTGACCCTCACTACAAAATGCAGGAAGCCATGATGCGTTTTGTGAACGTAGCCTTCAAAGATGCCGACATTGTGTTGTTGATTTTGGACATTACCGAAAAACACAGCATGGTAGAATGGTACGAAGAAAAATTGAAGAAAATCAAAGTGCCAATCATTGTGTTGCTCAACAAAATAGACTTGGTGACTCCTCAATTTGTGGACGACCAAATTGACCTTTGGGAAAAGGCCAAATTTGCGCCCAAAGTAGTGCTTCCCATTTCTGCCTTACTCAAAGCCAATATGAATTTGGTGTTTGGCACGATTCTGCAAAACTTGCCCGAACATCCGCCGTATTACGACAAAGAATCGCTGACCGACAAGGACATGCGCTTTTTTGTATCGGAAATTATCCGTGAAAAAATTCTTCTCAACTACAAACAAGAAATCCCTTATTCGGTCGAAGTTGTGGTCGAGAGTTACAAAGAAGAAGAAAACCTCACCCGAATCCGTGCTTTGATTCTAACCAATCGAAAATCGCACAAGCCGATTCTGATTGGCAAAGGCGGTTCGATGTTGAAGCGAGTTGGTACTCAGGCTCGTGAAGACATTGAAAAATTTCTCGACCAAAAAGTTTTCCTCGAATTGTTTGTAAAAATCAAGGAAAATTGGCGTGACGACGATTTGTTTTTGAAGAACATGGGCTATCATTAAGGAAGAAATGAAAATGAAAATGAAAAAAACACTTCAATATCAGTTTGTTATCAAATAAAATTGTCAAAGAACCCGAATATCGTGGAATTTTGTTTCCTAAATCACCAAGCCACCAAAATAATTTGATATTGAAGTGATAATTGGTTTGGTTTTTGCATTTAACAGCGTGAATACAATTACAAGCTAAAAAGTTATTTTTTTTCTTAGTCCTCCCTTCTCCAAATACAGTTTCAGTAGTAAAGAACTATCAGTAAATCCCAAAGCAACTAAGGACTATGGCAACAATAGCTACGCAAACTCAGGCCCAAGCGCCAACAGCATCTGACGGCGAAAAACGATTGAATAGATTATTAGAATTGGCAGAATGGCATGCGTCCATACAACCCCAAAAAGCAATATTGCAGGCAGAAGAAGCACTGGAGATTGCTACTTTAAAAGCTGACAAATCAGCAGAATGTAAGCTCATGTATATATTGGGAACGACCTATTTGCATCAAGGTCGTTTGGAGATAGCCATGGAATACTTCAATCAAGCTTTGGATCTTTGCAGAAAGTGCTTTGATACCACAACTTTGGTAAAAACATACAACGCTATTGGCGATAGCTACAAACTCAAAGACAACAACAAATTGGCTTTGGAATATTACTTCAAAGCCTTGAAATACGATGTCAAATCCTTCAATACCACACTCTACAACAACATTGCCCACGCCTACGCTATCCTCAAAAAATACGATAAAGCCGTAGAATATCTTCAAAAAGGTATGAGTCTTGCCCAATCTCAAAATGAAACAGAGCCTTTGATCAGTTGCTTAATAAATATTGGTAGCAACTATTATTTGCAGGGAAAATACAAAAAAGCAATCGAACACTTCAATCAGGCACTAGAAACAGCAATGCAATACCGCAACTTTACGAAGCAGAGTGTGAAGTGTTTACACGATATAGGTTCTGCCCACGAATATTTGGGAAATTATGAAATGGCTCTGGAAAACTACCGCAAAGCTTTAGAAATCAGTAGGAATTGTTCTTATTTTTTGGATTCGTGTATGAATCTATACCGAATCGGCAATATTCGATTGAAGCAAAAACTGTATGACAAATCACTGAAATATTTTTACAAATGCTTGGAAATGATTGACGAGTATTCTTTTGAATCTCAGCGAATTGATTGTTTAAAAGGCATTTATGAAACCTACGAAATGTTGGAAGACTATGCCAATGCCAATCGTTTTTTGAAGGCAGTGATAGAGGTGCAAGACAAGCAATACAACCAAAAAATGGAACAAGAAATGGCGGCTTTGTTGCTAGACAAAGAAGAAGAAGTTGCCTTGTTAGAAGAAAAACGCAAAAAGGTAGAATTGCAAAACCAAAGCCTTTCTTCATCCTACAAAGTATTGGAATACAACAATAAAGAATTGCAGCAATATGCCTATGTAGTGGCACACGACCTCAAAGAACCTCTACGAAACATTGGTAGTTTTGCGGCATTGCTTCAAAAAAGATATGGCGATAGTTTAGATGCCACTGCAATTGAATTTATGCAGTATATCTTGAAAAACACCACACACATGAATGAGTTGTTGTCGGATTTGTTGAAATATGCTACTGTGAACAAAGATGTGCAGGGATTGGTCATTGAAGAGGTGAAAACACAGTCAGTTGTTGAAGAAGTACAGCGTATTTTGGAATCACGAATAAAAGCTACTCAAGCAGACATTGAAGTTGGAGCATTGCCCATTGTTTATTGCAACCGTTTGCATTTGACCCAACTATTGATGAACCTTATCAATAATTCTATCAAATTTCGCAGCGATAGGCCGTGTCAAATCAAAGTGAAAGCCAAAACCAACAACGATTCCTACATTTTTTCGGTTGAAGACAATGGCATTGGCATTGAAGAAGATTACCAACAACAAATTTTTAAAATCTTCAATCAATTAGAAAAACACAACCATACAGGTACAGGTATTGGCTTGGCTATTTGCGATAAAATCATCAAATTTTATGGCGGCGAAATATGGGTCAATTCTGAGAAAGGCAAAGGCTCAACCTTCTATTTTAGCTTACCGAGGTTTCCCAAAATCAAGCACCATATAATACCTTAAGGAATTAAAATGGGAATAAAAATTAAAAAAGGACTTCAATATCAGCTTCTTATCAAATAAAAGGTTCTTTGACAATTTTTGTAGAAGCCATAAAGACTTCGGAAGTTTCATTTTATAAGCAATTAATTATAGGTCTTCACATTAAAAAGGAATAAATCGCAACCCACCCCTGCCCCTCCAAGGAGGGGAATACTTGTACCAAGTGGGAAATTCCCCTCTTGGGAGGGGTAAGGGGTGGGATTAAGTAATATAAACAATCAATGCGGAAACCAATATTAGCAAAATAGTTTGTTGATTTTTTAAGCGACAAACTTCCGAAGCCTCCTATCACAGATTTTGTCAAAGGGCCAAATAAAATTGGCAAAGTTATTTTTGAAGCATTGCCTAGGATTGCGAGCCAAATAAATGCCACATTTGAGCTGGGTACTTTTGTAGTTTACTCTTTGAAGGAAGTTGATTTTCTTTATAATCAACAATTTTTTAAACAAAACTTCAAAAGTCTGAATCGGAAATTTATTTGGTTGAAGTGACTAAACATGAATCATTTTCAAAACCTTCAACAACTCCTCATCTCCTTCAACTTTCAACCTACCTTGAACAATAGCCGTTTCCATTTCCAAATCCCCTTCTGCAATGCGCTTCAAATGGTCGTTGCGGATGGTCATAACCAAGTCGGGATTTTCAGCTTGTCCTTCGCTGATTGTTGCAGGAATGACATTGAAGTCTATCTGCCAATTGTCTGACATCGAACCCGTGACATGAATTTGAATCTTGCCTTTTTTTGCAGAAGGATGTTTTTTGAAGTAGGTTTCTAATCTTTGGAAAAAATCAACAGGGCTTTCAGTAGTCACCTTACTTGCCGCCGCTTCTTTCTTGTCTGCTTCCAACTTCAATATCGCCGCCTCCAATTCATTTGCCGATTCTCGTAAATAGCGAGAAAAAGTGTCCAAATCGGGCATTGTTTTGACATCCGAAGTTGGGGAAATCGTCACCAAACCATTGTAGCTAAAAATGGTGATAATCAAGCCCATTCCGTCAATGATTGGAGCCATGCCCATGATAGACAAGACTTTGTGCCCATTGATGTAC